>NZ_JAOXLZ010000002.1:0-679000 GCF_025792345.1 Virgibacillus sp. LDC1 | reverse complement strand
TACGCAGATTGCCGACGGCACTATTGGTAGCAAGCACCTCGGACCGGACGCCTTCGATAACTTCACGTTAGCCGAGGGATCGGTTACAGGCAGCAAGATTGCCGAAGCTTCTATCACCGGCGCGCATGTAGCTGAGGGTTCACTTACTGGTACGCAGATTGCCGACGGCACTATTGGTAGCAAGCACCTCGGACCGGACGCCTTCGATAACTTCACGTTAGCCGAGGGATCGGTTACAGGCAGCAAGATTGCCGAAGCTTCTATCACCGGTGCGCATGTAGCTGAGGGTTCACTTACTGGTGCGCAGATTGCCGACGAAGCCATCGGCAGTAGACACCTCGGACCGGACGCCTTCGATAACTTCACGTTAGCCGAGGGGTCGGTTACAGGCAGCAAGATTGCTGAGGCTTCCATCACCGGTGCGCATGTAGCTGAGGGTTCACTTACTGGTGCGCAGATTGCCGACGAAGCCATCGGCAGTAGACACCTCGGACCGGACGCCTTCGATAACTTCACGTTAGCCGAGGGATCGGTTACAGGCAGCAAGATTGCCGAAGCTTCTATCACCGGTGCACATGTAGCTGAGGGTTCACTTACTGGTGCGCAGATTGCCGACGGCACTATTGGCAGCAAACATCTTGGACCGGATGCCTTCAATAACTTCACGTTAGCCGAAGGATCGGTTACAGGCAGCAAGATTGCTGAGGCTTCCATCACCGGCGCGCATGTAGCTGAGGGTTCACTTACTGGTGCGCAGATTGCCGACGGCGCAATCGGCAGCAAGCATCTCGGGCCGGATGCCTTCAATAACTTCACGTTAGCCGACGGATCAGTTACAGGCAGCAAGATTGCTGAGGCCACCGTTACAGGATCGCACGTTGCTGAGGGGTCACTTACTGGTGCGCAGATTGCCGACGGCGCAATCGGCAGCCGGCATCTCGGACCGGATGCCTTCGATAACTTCACGTTAGCCGAGGGATCGGTTACAGGCAGCAAGATTGCTGAGGCTTCCATCACCGGCGCTCACGTTGCTGAAGGCTCCCTCACTGGTAACCAGATTGCCGACGAAGCCATCGGCAGTAGACACCTCGGACCGGATGCCTTCAATAACTTCACGTTAGCCGACGGCTCCATAGACAGCAGCAAGATTGCTGAGGCTTCCATCACTGGCGCTCACGTTGCGGATGGTTCGCTTACAGGCGCGCAAATTGCCGACGGAGCCATCGGCAGCAAGCATCTCGGACCGGATGCCTTCAATAACTTCACGTTAGCCGACGGATCAGTTACAGCCAGCAAGATTGCTGAGGCTTCCATCACTGGCGCTCACGTTGCGGATGGTTCGCTTACAGGCGCGCAGATTGCCGACGGCGCAATCGGCAGCAAGCATCTCGGACCGGACGCCTTCAATAACTTTACGTTAGCCGAAGGCTCCATAGACAGCAGCAAGATTGCTGAGGCTTCCATCACCGGCGCTCACGTTGCGGATGGTTCGCTTACAGGCGCACAGATTGCCGACGGAGCCATCAGTAGCAAGCATCTCGGACCGGATGCCTTCAATAACTTCACGTTAGCCGCCGGATCAGTTACAGCCAGCAAGATTGCTGAGGCTTCCATCACCGGCGCTCACGTTGCGGATGGTTCGCTTACAGGCGCACAGATTGCCGACGGAGCCATCAGCAGCAAGCACCTCGGACCGGATGCCTTCGATAACTTCACGTTAGCCGAAGGCTCCATAGACAGCAGCAAGATTGCTAAGGCTTCCATCACCGGCGCTCACGTTGCTGAAGGCTCCCTCACTGGTAACCAGATTGCCGACGAAGCCATCGGCAGTAGACACCTCGGACCGGATGCCTTCAATAACTTCACGTTAGCCGACGGCTCCATAGACAGCAGCAAGATTGCTGAGGCTTCCATCACTGGCGCTCACGTTGCGGATGGTTCGCTTACAGGCGCGCAAATTGCCGACGGAGCCATCAGCAGCAAGCATCTCGGACCGGATGCCTTCAATAACTTCACGTTAGCCGACGGATCAGTTACAGCCAGCAAGATTGCTGAGGCTTCCATCACCGGCGCTCACGTTGCAAACGGCTCCCTAACGGGCGCACAGATTGCCGACGGAGCCATCGGCAGCAAGCACCTCGGACCGGATGCCTTCGATAACTTCACGTTAGCCGAAGGCTCCATCGATGGCAGCAAGCTTGCCGATGGCACAGTCACCAGCGCCCACCTGGCCGAAGGAGCGGTTACCGGACAACAATTGGCACAGGGCGCGGTAACGGCGGAACATTTGGGCTTTACTCCTATACGGAGCGCAGCCGGCCAGCCGAAGCTGCAGCAATTCGGAATGACTCCATTTGTATTTGGTGCTGAGGTGCTGACTGAGGTTACCGTCCAATTTGAGGAGCCTTTTGGCGGAATAAACTATATCATTGTAGGGATGAGCAACAATCCGGGCTTCCAGATCTCCCTGAAATCCCAGCGCGAGGATGCCGCCGTCCTTGAAGTAAGCCGCCAGCCTAACTGCAATCTCGCCTATGGTTTCATGTCCTGGATTGCAATCGGTCCTTCACGGTAACACCGGTAACAACATAGCAATCCAAAAAGAGGCTCTCCCCTGCGTGACACGGGAGGGCCTCTTTCACGTCAATATCTTCTTTCCTAATCATGATACAGTCCACATTTGATGGGTCTCCATGACTCCGCTGATGGTTGCCCCGGCATTGCAGCCTTCCATATGATAGCCAATACATTCATCGCAGCGGCTGACTGATATTGATATGGTTAAGCCCATCCTGGTGTACTTATCCTAACTGGCGTTTAAATGTTTTACTGGCGAAGAAGTAAGCGATGACCATGATGCCGACGCACCAGGCAAGCGCGATCCAGATTGCGTTGCCGACAGACCCTTCATACAAGAGGGCTCGAACCGCATTCACGATTGAAGTCACAGGCTGGTTCTCAGCGAACGCACGAACAATTTTTGGCATGGTTTCGGTGGGAACAAAGGCTGAACTGATAAACGGCAGGAAAATCAGCGGATACGAGTAGGCTGTCGCCCCTTCCATAGACTTTGCTGTCAATCCGGGAATGACCGCCAGCCAGGTCAGCGCCAGCGTAAACAGCCCGAGTATCCCAGCGACCGCGAGCCAATCCAGGATATTAGCGCTGGAACGGAAGCCCATCAAGAGCGCGACAAGAATAACGACCACGACAGTAAGCGCATTGGAAAAAAGCGAGGTCAACACGTGAGCCCACAATACCGACGAGCGCTTGATGGGCATCGTAATGAAACGCGCCATCAGCCCACTCTTTACATCCGTAAACAGCCGCAAGGAAGTGTAAGCGACGCCGGATGCGATAGCCATTAGCAAGATTCCCGGCAATAAATAATTGACGTAGTTGTTCGTGCCTGTCTCTATGGCGCCGCCAAATACGTAGACAAACAGCAGCATCATCATAATCGGTGTAATCGCCACCGTGATAATCGTATCCGGACTGCGCATGATGTTGCGCATTAAACGCCCCAGTAATACCCCTGTTTTGCTTTTCATTTACATCTCCTCCTTTTTGCCGATGATCGCGAGGAAAATTTCCTCCAATGTCGGCTGCTTCTCGATATACTCCACTTTCGCTGGCGGGAACATCTCTTTGAGTTCGGTAAGGGTACCGGTCGTGATGATTTTTCCGCCGTGCAGGATGGCGATACGGTCCGCCAGTTGTTCTGCTTCCTCCAGGTACTGGGTCGTCAGCAAGATGGTCGTGCCGCCGCCGGCGAGCTCCTTGACGGTATTCCAGACTTCAATCCGCGCTTCAGGGTCAAGCCCCGTCGTCGGTTCGTCGAGAAAAATGACTGCCGGTGTCCCGATCAGACTCATGGCAATGTCAAGCCGGCGCTTCATCCCGCCCGAATATTTGTCTGCCCGGCGGCCCCCCGCATCGGTCAGGCTGAATCTTGCAAGCAGATTATCGGCGACTTGTGCTGGATTGGAAACTCCCCGCATCTTGGCAATCATCATCAGGTTTTCCCGCCCGGTGAGCATACCGTCTAAAGCTGCGAACTGCCCTGTCAGGCTGATGCTCTGGCGAACATGATCCGGTTGACGCTGGACGTCAAAGCCGCAAATACCTGCTTCGCCGCCATCGGGCTTCATCAGCGTCGAGAGGATGTTGACTGTCGTCGTCTTGCCCGCTCCATTTGAGCCCAGCAGCGCGAAAATTTCGCCACGCCGCACCTCAAAATCCACCCCCTTTAAAACTTCCTTGTCTTTAAAGGATTTTTTTAACCCTTTTACAGAAATCGCTTCATTCCTCATATTTTTTCCTCCTTATAATAAGTGCCTTGGAAGCTAGAGTGCCTACACTTCACTATTTAGTCTGACTGATAATCTGTATAACTTACTACCGGGCTAAAAATGAACTGAATAGCGAAGGCGGCAATTCACATTTGTAACCAGCTAATCAGTCGGTATGATCTATAGAATTTATTTTTTCCCCAATCGGTTCATGATACTCTGATTCAAATCTTCCCGATACTTGGCTACATAGGTTTTAGCGTTTGCCACAAGTTCGTCGGCAAAGGACGCCACGTCGTCCCCGGTGATTTCCAGCACTTGTCTGCCTTCCGCCGCACCGGCTTCGAACAAATCAATTAATTCATACTGCATGTGCAGCATATCCATTCCGTTGCCCGCTGAGAAATTCCACATGTAGTTTTGAATTTTCTTAAATACAAACTGGTAGTCCTCTGGCAGGGCTTCGACCCGTGCCATCATCATCTTGTACTCTTTTTTATCACCAATCATTTTTTTGAACATTTCCAACATATTATGTTTCCTCCTTTTATTTAAAGCTGAACAAGACACCCCAAAATATCGGACGGAATATCTTATGAAGCTAGTTTGACTTCAAGACGTTAATTTTCGACGATAAAAAATCCCACTTTTCCCAAAACAATTCAAGTTCCTGGCGGCCAGCCTCATTAAGTGAGTAAAACTTGCGCGGCGGTCCCATATCTGACGGTTTCTTTTCAATGTTCACCAGTTTTTTCTTTTCTAGCCGCACGAGTATGGTGTAGACCGTTCCTTCCACGACTTCGGTAAACCCCAGCTCGTTCAGGCGGCGGGTAATCTCGTAGCCATAGGTTTCACGGCGGCTGATGATTTCCAGCACGCAGCCTTCCAGCGAACCCTTCAGCATTTCAGTTAAATTTTCCATATTCAGTACCTCCTCTATTTCGTCCCTCCCCTAATTAGTATAACTCATATTCAGTATAACTTAGTACTAAGGGAAATTTTCACTTAACAGCATTTAAAAAAATGCTATTAAGTATTACTTACTACGTGTACATTGTATCACCGAGTAGCAGGGAGTGTCAATCATTTCTCCTGAAAATATTTTCGCAACCTCACTTTTCCGTGGTCGTGGTAATAAGTGTGACCTACTACGGGTATATCGTAATACATAGTAGATGGATTGTCAACTGGATTTTTAAGTCGACATGAACCGTCTTGCGATGCTTGCAGTTACTTGCGTCCGGATCAATTATGCATGTAAAAAAGACGAGCGTTAAGCTCGCCTTTTGTTCATTCATTATTTTATTCGATGCCGATCCGTACTTGTTGTTCGGGCCCCTCCCCTAACGCCGGCAATCTCGTTCGTATCCGTAATGCGTAACATCCTGAGATAAACAACACTATGGCTGCGATGAAATACGTGGCCCGGACGCCGAATTCATCGGTAATGTACCCGAACAGCAGTGTGGACAGTCCAAATACCAGCGAAACCAGCGCGCTCTGAGCCGCGTACACTTTCGGCAATAGATGAATCGATACGCTACGCTGCAAGGTGGTCTGTAGAGAAACCGACTTGAGCTGTTCAAAAATACCGAAACCCGCGGAGAAAACAAGGGCCAGCCAAGGTACCGAGGTCAATCCAAAACCAAACGTCATAAGACTGATGCCGAAGGAAGAGCAGATGACGAATTTACGGATGTTGCGGTCGATCAGCCCCGCGCCCCTCATTCCAAACAGTCCGCCCAGCATAAGTCCCAGGAAAAAGCTTGCGTTGATATACCCCCACCAAGCCTCTTCCTTATTCAGCGCATCAGCTACGTAGACGTAGATGATCGCTGCAATCCAGATCACGCCCGCAATGGTCTCCAGTACATACATGATATGTATCGCCCGGAGTGAGGGCTGTCTCCAAATGAGTGTCCACCCTTCTTGAATGGAGTTCCAATTTGAAATGTCCGCTTTCCCTTTCTGTTCCCGGGCAGCTTCATGCCGATCCTCAATCATCTTCATGAAGACAGCAGCTGCCAGGGCCAGGGAAAAGGTTAGCCATATCACGTTGCTGCCACCCATAGCTACAACCAGCAGTCCCCCAACGGCCCATCCTCCCAGCTGGATTAACTGATCGACGAGAGCTACGAAGCTGTTGGCTTTCGTTAACTCCGCGGCATCCACCAGCCGAGGCAGCATGGCATGGCTTGCGGGCGCGGCCCAACCATCGAGCAAAGAGATGAGGAATACGAATCCGAGAATCGCATAGACCGTCACCTCCTGCTCTCCCAGCACATAGTAGGTCACTAACAACAGGAACAACACGGCTGTTTTCCCGATTTGCGACGAAGCAAGCAGCGATTTGAGGCTGTATTTATCCATCAACACGGGCGCAAAGCTCCCGCTTATAAACCGTGCCATCGTCGTGACAAATGGTATCATGGCCATCAACATGGCGGAGCCCGTCATCCCATGGATTATTGCCATCAAGCCGACAATGTAAAACAAATCGCCGCTATTGGCGAGCGCCTGACCTATCCAGAGATACCGAAAAGAATTCCTCTTCATCTTTCTACCCCAATTCTGTATTTAGTTGTATTGGTTAGGGTAGAAAAACCTACATGTTCTGGCCTCCGTACATTTTATATGGTTAATATAGTAACACCGTTAAGGACTTCTGTTAAGATTATGGATTATTTTCAAGTGATTCAGATGGTATATCTCACCAATTTGTTACTTTTTTATCCCTGGCTAAAACTATTTGGCCCGCTCCACGGTCTAATGATCAGTCAAGCGCACTCAAGTACTTGAGCATGATCCAACCCATTAAACCAGGAATAGATCAAAACGAATTCGTGCCATGACATAAAATACTAGCGCTAGTAGTTAGGGGTGAGTGAACTGAGAGCGAAAGACTCGAAGCAAACACAGTTCAGCGAAAATATGGAGAAATGCAAAAACAAGTTATACCGGGTAGCCTATTGCTATGTCAAGAATGAGCAGGAGGCACTGGATATCGTTTCCGAGGCAACCTATAAGGGATATCTTGCTTACGAGCGGATGAACACGCCGCAGTATTTTGAGTCCTGGATGACCCGGATTGTCATTAACGCGGCTATCGACCATCTCGGTCGCAAGAAGCGGGTAACTTATATGGAAGACCAAACGCAAGACTATGCGGCCGCAGAGCATGCCGTACCGCTGGAAGAGAAAATGGATTTATATGATGCTTTGGACAGACTGATGCCAGAAGAGAAAACCTACATTATTTTGAAGTTTTTTGAGGACCTGCGCTTTAGAGAAATGGCGGATATGCTGGCATTGTCCGAAAACACGGTCAAGACCAGGTTCTATCGTATTATCGGAAAATTAAAATCATATTTAATCGAGGGAGAGGTCGATCGTCTATGACAGGAAAAGAACGCTATGAACACATTGAGATCCCTGCCCAGCTAACCGGCGTTATGGACGCAGCAATGAAAAAGGCGGCTGCCCGTAAACGATCCATGCGCTTGATGAGATACTCCTCCATTGTTGTGGCGGCCGTTGCCCTGTTATTCGTGGTCAATATCCCGACGGTGGCAAACGCCTTATCCAAAGTCCCCGTGGTGGGCAGCATCGTTCAGGTTCTGCAGTTCGGGGGCGGAGGCGAACGGACCGACGGCGTTACCGTAGGCACGGAAGCTTCCGAGGACGTATTTAAGATTCAATTTGATCAGGAAGGCCATTCCGTTTCCAGCGTTCCGGCCTACACCGTGGATCATCGGGATGCGCCAAACCGTCTGATCTTCACGTTTAACGGCGTACGAAACTTTGATTATGAAACCCTCAAGAAAGACATGCTGGCTCTCCCGCTGGTAAAGGATGTCTATGAAAATGTGATTCTGGACGACTCGGCCATGCGTTTTGTCGTTGAACTGAAGGACGGCGTGAAGCATACCGTATCCGAATATAGAGATCCCGGCTATATTGAGCTGAAGCTCACCTCGACCGGTGAGTCGGCAACCCCGCGCGAGGTCTTCTATATCCGCAGTGAAGCCATGCCGCAAGGGGAATCCCTTGCCATTCTGGAAGAGATTTATATGGAAGACGACGTGACTTTCATTAAGACGGCCAGCGGCGACTTCATCGCGGTCATCGGCGGGTTCGATACCCGCGAGGCTGCCGAGCAGAAGCTCAGCGAAATTTCGTCGCGCGAGACCTACGGCGATGATCTTCGCATCGACAGCTGGATGAGCAATGAGCGCCCGGACTAACCCGTAACACAAAGAAAGCACCGCTCCGACAAGTGTTGGAGCGGTGCTTTTTTATGAAGATCCATGACGTTGTTTTGGTGCGATTGTACCGCAAGCTTTCGGAAGCGACTCTCCCGGCAGCGAAGAATGTTATGCGTTTTGATGAGGATAGATCATGACTTTTACACTGGTGTCCCTTTGCGTGCGGGCAAGCTCTATGGCTTCCTCGATCTGATCCAAGGAAAACTGGTGGGTGATGATATCGCGTATGCGGCTGCCCTTGTTTTGCAGCATCTGAATAGCCGCCGGGTACGTGTTCGCGTAGCGGAACACGCCGTATATATCCAGCTCGGCGTCAACCAAAGCGCCTTCCTCAAAGGACATTTCATCCGGCAGCCGGAACAGGAAGTCGCTTCGCACCGCGACGTATTCGGCCCAAGCTCCGTCAACCGGCGGGGTCGCCATAAATACAACATCCGGACACAGGTTGTAACGTCCGCTTTTACAATAAGAGCAGCGCCCGCACGTAACACCCGGTTCCACGGCCACGCGGTCACGGGCGGAGACATTTCTTACCTTCTCCCCCGTCCTTACGACAACGCCGGCAAGCTCATGCACCAGAATCAACGGTTCCTTCACCTCATACCTGCCAATACGTCCATGCTCATAGTAGTGCACATCCGAACCGCACCTCTCATCTCAAGAAATCGCTTACCAACTTAGTTTACACGATAAACTATCGCTTCATAAGGGTGTAGAGCGAATTCGCCGAAACTTCGGTCCGAGCGTTCGTAATTCGAGAGTATAACTTCAGGATGATGCTCACGCCATTCTGCCGGGAATTGAAAATCCGGCGTTCCGCCATAGAAGTTGAGTACGACCAAGTACGTCTCATTCTCTAATGACCTGGAATAAGCGAAAATTTCCGGATGCTCCTGAAGCACGGCTTCATATTTTCCGTAGATCAGAGCCTCACTGGATTTGCGCAGTCGGATCAAGGCTTTATAGTAATTCAGAATGGAATCGGGATCGGTTAGCTGCTGCTCTACGTTGATTTCATGGTAATTCGGATTGCAGCGGATCCACGGCACAACCGTTGAGAAGCCGCCATAGAGCGTGTCATCCCACTGCATCGGCGTTCTTGCATTGTCCCTAGCCCGGTACGCGATTCTGCGCATCGTCTCCGACACGTCTTTCCCATCCAGAAGCCGCTCGCGGTAATAATTGTAGATCTCCACATCCCGATAATCACTCAGCTCCGCGAACTCGACATTCGTCATTCCGATTTCCTGCCCCTGGTAAATAAACGGCGTCCCCTGCATCAGCATAAAAAAAGTAGCCAGCATCTTGGACGATTCCTTATGATAGTGGACCGGATCGCCAAAACGGGATACGGAGCGCGGCTGATCGTGATTCTCCATGTAAAGGGCATTCCAGCCCACGCCTTCAAGACCCGTCTGCCATTTATGCATAATCTGCTTCAATTCGGCCAAGTCCCAGATCGCATAATCCCAGCGTCCCTCGAGTCCGAAATCAAGATTGACGTGCTCAAATTGAAAAATCATGTTCAAGGCCCCGTTCTCTTCCCCGATCCATCGGTCTGCTTCGCTGATCGGAATGCCGCTCGCTTCGCCAACCGTCATAATGTCATAATGAGCGAACGCTTCACGTTTGAATTGTTGAAGAAAATCATGGATTCCCGCTATATTCCGATGTCCTGGATTCGAGTCAACATATCGAAGGTGATTCGGATTCGGCATATCCGGCAAACCCGGCAGCTTCTTTATATGGGTAATCGCATCCACGCGAAAACCGTCGATTCCTTTATCCAGCCACCAACGGATCATCCTGACCAGATCATCTCTGACCGCCGGATTCTCCATATTTAAGTCAGGCTGCTTCTTGGAATAGAGGTGGAGATAATATTGATCCGTTAACTCGTCATATTCCCAAGCGGAGCCGGTGAAGACGGATTCCCAATTGTTCGGCTCAGCCCCATCCCTCGCATCCCGCCAGATGTAGTAATCCCGCTTCGGATTGGTTCGGGAGGAACGGGATTCCATAAACCACGGATGTTCATCCGAGGTATGATTGAGCACCAGGTCCATAATAAGCCGCATGCCGCGGTTATGGATTTCGGCCAGCAGCTGATCGAAGTCGGCCATGGAACCGAACTCCGTCATAATATCCTGATAATCGCTGATATCGTAACCGTTATCGTTATTGGATGATCGATAGACGGGACATACCCATATAACATCAATCCCAAGATCCTTCAAATAATCCAGACGGGATATAACCCCTTGCAGATCCCCGATGCCGTCTTCATTCGAATCCATAAAACTGCGCGGATAGATCTCGTAAGCAACGGCTTCTTTCCACCATACTTTCTGCATTGTCGTATCCCCCGTTTACAATAAGAATGCTGCTTATTAAGAATGCAGACCGAGTCATTACACGTACTTCATTAACCAACTTCGTCTGTCGCAGCATACAGTATTGCCGTTAAAGCGATCTTATAAGCCTAACAACCATAGAATGGCCGTACCGCGGGGATGCGGCACGGCCATTGCAAGTCTACCATGAAACTACGAAAACGAATTCGTCCCAGCTCCCATGCAGCATACTGCATGGGTTTGGTCGCGCTCCGGTAAGGATCGGCCGCTCACTCCCGTAATTCCCCCATTACCCCCGTACATACTTCCCGGTCAAGGAGTGTTCTGCCATGATCAGTTCAGCAGGTGTTCCTTCGAACATGACCCGGCCTCCCCTGCTGCCGCCCTCGGGTCCGAGGTCAATGATCCAATCCGCCTGACGAATCACGTCCAGATTGTGCTCGATGACAATCACCGAGCTGCCGTTATCGACGAGCCGATTCATCATGTTCAGTAAATGCCCGACATCTGACATATGCAGCCCGGTCGTCGGCTCGTCCATGGCATAAATCTTCCCCTGCTTGTGCAGCTCGCTGGCCAGCTTGATGCGCTGGCTTTCGCCTCCGGACAGGGTGCTTAGCGGCTGTCCGAGCGTTAGATAGTGCAAGCCCACATCGTGCAGGGCTTCCAGCCGCCGCCTGATTTCTTTTTTCTCGAAAAAATCAAGCGCCTGCAGCACGGTCATATCCAGCACATCGGTAATCATTTTTCCATGGAGCTTATACTGCAGCACATCATCCTTAAAGCGCCTGCCGTCGCAGGTGTCGCACAGAGACTTAACGCCTTCCATAAACGCCAGGTCCGTATAGATGAACCCGAGACCGTGGCAGTCGGGACAAGCCCCTTTGGAATTGAAGCTGAACAGGGATGGACTCTGATCATTAGCTTTGGCAAACATGCTCCGGATGTCATCCATAATCCCCGTGTAGGTAGCAGGATTGGAACGGATCGAGGTGCTGACGGCGGACTGGTCGATGACAACAGCCTCGGGATGCTGGGACAGGAAGGCATGGTGAATGAGCGAGCTCTTCCCTGACCCCGCTACGCCCGTGACCACAGTCAATACGCCTTCCGGGATATCCACCGTCACATTGTTCAGGTTATGATGATTGGCATTGGCAATGCGCATTAGCCCTGTGGGTACGCGGAACTGTTCTTTCATCGGCATGCAGCGCTTCATATACTGCCCGGTTAACGTAGATGTTTGGCTGCACAGCTGCTCAACCGTGCCCTCGAAGACAATTTTTCCTCCCCGGGTACCGGCATTCGGCCCCACATCCACCACATGGTCGGCAATTTCAATCACGTCCCGGTCATGCTCTACGACCAGCACCGTGTTGCCCTTGTCCCGAAGCTTCCTGAGCATGTCGTTCAGGCGGTGAACATCCCGTGGATGCAAACCAACGCTAGGCTCATCAAAAACATACATCATGTCCGTCAGACTGCTGCCCAAATGCCTCACCATCTTCACCCGCTGCGATTCACCCCCGGAGAGCGTGGTCGTCTCCCGATTCAGCGTTAAGTAATCCAGCCCCATATCCATCAAGTGCTGCAGCCGCTCCGCCAAGCTGGCCACCATACTGGCAGCCACCGGCTGCTTGATATTCAGGATGACCTCTCTTAACTCCCCAATCTCCATAGCCGCGCACTCGGCGATATTATATCCGTTGATCCTGCAGCTTAATGCCGCTTGACTGAGCCGTGTTCCCTCGCATAACGGGCATGTGCCATGCGTAATAAAATTTTTGACGTGATTTAAAGTGCGTTCGGACAATTCACTGCTGTCTCTCTGAATATACAGCCGGTTGAACTTCAGCGCGAGGCCCTCGAAGTCGGACTGTACCGGCCCCCCCTTGGACGGGAACGTCACTTTTCCCTCCTTGCCGTAAAGAAAGAGATCCCATTCGGCTTCCGAATAGTCGGCCAGCTTCTTGTCATTATCAAAGAACCCGGACATGGTGTAATTTTTCATATACCAGCTATCTACGGAGAAAATAGGAAATCGGACCGCTCCCTCATTCAATGATTTGCTCGTATCCAGCAGTTTATTTAGATCCAGCTCGACCTTCCTGCCGATTCCCTGACATTCCGGACACATGCCTTGAGGATCGTTAAAAGAAAAGACGTTGGAGTATCCCACAAATGGCTGTCCCACCCTGGAAAACAACAGACGGAGTATGGCGTACAGATCGGTGATCGTGCCTAGCGTGGACCGCGAATGGCCCCCCAGACGCTTCTGGTCGATGACGATAGCCGTCGACAAGTTCTCGATCGAATCGACGTCCGGTTGGCTATGCCGTGGAAGTCGGTTACGAACAAATGCGGTAAACGTCTCATTCAGTAATCGCTGGGCTTCGGAACTGATGGTATCGAACACGATGGACGATTTACCCGAGCCGGATACGCCGGTAAAGACCGTGATTTTTCGTTTTGGAATTTGCAGCGAAACATTCTTCAGATTATTCTCCCTGGCTCCACGGATGTTGATATATTCTTGAACCATGGCCTTTCCTCCCTTATGCCCTGTAGTGTTCTTATTATAAAAGGGCAATCATGACATGTACTGTCATAATGGATGAAGGCATCTGTCTTTTAGGATATTCCCGTAAGTGGGAAATATCAGGAAGGTTGTTAGCCCTATTAATGCTATACTTAGTTTATAATGAGTCAGGGGAAAGAAAATGTTACATCCTCCCATTTTTGATTTCAGTTTGCCAATAAGCATCCTGTCCCTTACAATTACGGAACATCATCGTTTCTTAGAATTCATGATTACAGGAGAGTAATGACGATATGAGCAAAAAAATAGTCGCCATCGATATGGATGATACCATCTGCCATCTCATACCCAAGGCCATTCACTATCACAATCTGCAGTACAAAGATCCTCAGCTGACGCTGGATCAGATTACCGATTATAACCTGCATCAAATCTGGCATCCTGAATGCTCGGAAGAGTTTTTCTTCGGAAAGCCGGGCTTATATGAAGAACTTGAACTATTTGATGAATATACGATTGACGAAGTCCACAGAATGACGCATGATTATGACGTCATTGTTGTTACCGCAGCCCGTCCCTCCTCGGTGCCCGAGAAGTGGAGATGGCTGCAGCGGCATATGCCTTTTATTCCGTTCGAGAATTTTTTCGTGGCCAAGCGCAAGGATTTAGTGGAATTTGATCTTCTGATTGACGATGGTCCCCATAATGCGATTGCCGCCAGAAAAGCCGGAAAACAAACCATTCTGATTCCGCGTCCGTGGAACGCGCATATTCAGCATGAATTTATTCTGAAGGATTCCTGGAAGGGAATGAACGAGTTAGTAGACCGCATTTTATCCGATTCTAACCATCAAGGGGATATGAAATAAATGAATACAGACCGCAATAGCCGGTACCTATCGCAAGATATCCATTTTTTCGCGGCCGCATTATCGGAAACGGTGGTTTCCGTATGGGAAGAGGATCCCGCAAGCGTATACGTGGAGATCGAGCGAGGTTACATTGAATGCTACACACCGGATGTCGTCCGCATCCGCAACGAAGAGACAGGTTACCTGACACACTACAGCCGTGACACCGCTATGTTTCAACGGATGTAATCCGATAAAGGCCGCTTCCCTTGCTGGGAGGCGGCTCTTTTATTGCTCAAATTACCTTTTAGCTGACAGGACAAGAAACAGGGTTGCGAGCGGACCTAGCAACAGAGATAACAGAAACCAGTTTAATCCCGTTCTGTTTTTTCCTTGAGCCAATCCGGCATTAATTAACGCCAGCGTTCCCCATCCCACGTAGAATTCATTATTCATTCCTATCTCCTCCGATACCGTACTCTTTATCTGCTTATTACGTTTTGACAAGCTGAATCGTTGCAGGATATACAAAAAAGAGCAAGGAATGCTCCCTGCCCCGGGCAATTATAACGCTTATAGCAGTGGCCTCAAAGGGCTCCGGCTTTAGCTGCAGAGGCCCAAGTCTCTTCTGAGTGGACCATCGATCCTTAAACTTGCTCCAATTCTCTTAACAGCTGAAATATCTGTCCCCGATGATGGGACTCATGCTCAATCAGATGATAGATGACCCATTCCGGCGTCACATCGTACGGTTCCAGTTGTCTGACTCTCCTCCAGTCCGAGAGGTCCATGCCTTTGAAATGGGCAAGCAATTCATGACGTACCCTCTGCATGCGGTGAAGATGTTCATCCAGTGACTGATCCGGCACTTCAGAAAGATGGTTATCCTCGGTACGGTGATCCCAGGGAAAACAAGCCTTTATTTTCGGGTCCCAATCGGATTCAAGCACCTCGACGTACAGCCAGTCCGCTTCAATGAGAGCAATATGGTACAACAGCGAGCCGATGGACTGTCGGCCGTCTGCCCTATGATTCAAATGTTCATGGCGGACCCCTTCCAGCCGTTTCAATATCGTTCGGCGTACGTCCTCAAGCCCCCATATCCAGCGGCCGATCTCCGGCTCAAACCCAGGCAGTGCCTCAACCGTCAACGTTTTCCTCTGCAAATCTTCACGCTCCCTTAAATTATCTCATGAATCTAAGAGTAACAGGCTCAAGCGTAAGTGTGCCAGGTAAAGTTCGGTTTAAACAAAAATGATCCTGGGCCCTTCAGTCATTCTTACTTCTTTCTAGTCGCAATCGCCTCTGCCGTTTGTTTAACGGCCTGATGCCCGAATACCGCGAACGCCCCTGCGAGTATGCCTTGAATGATATTTTCCACACTCCACCCGATCAAGCCGGTTGTGAGCAGAATCGATACGACCATAACCAGATATACAATGCTCCAATTCGGAACCTTGGGCGTTTGCTTCAGCACATATCCGATTACCCAACAGGCAGCAACGACCATGAAGAGCCGCGGGTCAATCAATTGAAAAATGACGCTCCATTCCATGGTAAACCCACCTTTCCATTCATCTTCTACATCCTATTCCTCGAGCCTATCGATCGGCTTGTATTTATATCCTTATTCTCGCAAGCAAAATAATAGAATCTGCGAAATGGAATTTGCGATAGGTTTGACGATGAGCAGACGCAGCACAAATCTGCGTATTCCCGGGTGGAGGAAATACGCAGTGAGTATCCAATATGAATGGCGGTGGCTCTTAAGGCTGCTGCTTCCCCGCTTCTATTATCCCTTTGAACCAATCGGTCAACCGCCGATCCTTCTCTTCTTGACTGCAGTCTGAGGGAAAGGTTAGGTAATGCTGATGCTCGGGAATGCGGGGTATCCCCTTCTTCATGTTCGCATCCGCCCTGACATCGTTATCGTATTCTAAAAAACGGAGATCCCTTCCATCCAATGTCTGATAGGCATAACAGCTGTACTCGATATCGTCGATCACGGTCCAGTGATGTCCCTGCTTCGTGGGATTGCACAACACATGCGTGCCCTTCAGCTTGTTTAGCGAGTAAAGAAAGCCTTGCAGTTGGGCTTCCGTGACGTGGAAATCATCCAAGTAATACCGCTGCGAGACTCTGGCAACATTCGTGTCGATGATCTGGTAGTTTAGAATAAACGCAGCCCCTTGGTGCAGCACCGGATCGAAGTAATCCTTCTGAATCCAGCCCTTATGGCGGGACAGGCGATCTGACACCAGGTGATCGATATTGCTATGGTCCAGGTTATAACCGTAGGTTACCAAGAACTTGCGATTCTTCACATAGAACTCCCCCTGGTACATCAGAATGATTGACCCATTATTTTCCATGTATATTATACAAAAAAAAGACAGCCTCCACACCAACGGAAGCTGCCTTGCTCGAAACCTGTTCTAACATCCCCAATTCCAAACCAAACTTGATGTTATACCTTGCTAACCTCAGCTCCGTCCTCTACGACGGCCTGAGCCTCGACAGCAGACTGCTCGCCCTGCCATAACAGCTGCATCTCTTCGCTCGTGGCGAGCAGCTCAGACAAGCTGCCCTCCGCTTCGATCCGGCCATCCTTCATGACGATGATATGATCGGCCTTCGAAAGGGCTGCCCTGCGATGCGATACCGCGATGCAAGTGACGTCCCGCTCCTTGAACAACCCATCCCATACCAGCTGCTCCGTCTCCACGTCCAGCGCGCTGGACAGATCATCAAAAATGAATAAATCCGCGCCCGTGATCAGCATGCGTGCCGTAGCCGCCCGCTGGATTTGTCCGCCCGACAGCATGACGCCCCTCGGACCGACAAACGTCTCCAGTCCCTGATCCAGATGCTCGATATCCTTCTCCATGACGGCCAGACGAACAGCCCGGTCCAGTGCTTCCTCGGTCCGCTCTTTCTTCCCTTGCACGATGTTCTCTCTCAATGGATCACTAAACAGTCGCGGAACCTGCGGGGTATATGCCGCCCTTGGAGGCATAAGGAAGGTTGCCGGATCCACCTCTTCCCCGTTCCAGCGGATCGTCCCTCCCTGTTTCGGCAGCAGTCCCAGCAACGTCCGGACAAGCGTTGATTTCCCCGCCCCGATTCGTCCGGTCACCACCAGAAACTTGCCGCGTTCCAAGCGGAAGTTAATATCCGATATGCCATTATCCGAATTCGGATAATGGTACGATAAATGCTTGACCTCCAGCTCCTTCAGCTTCTCCCCCGGTTCTCTGTGCATGACGGGCAGTTCCGGCGGCTCTTCGTTCAGATACGTTTCCCGTGCCTCAATAATCCGGTCTTCCTCGCCAGGGCGAAACAGCGAGCGCATCCGGTCAAAGGAAACCTTCAGCCGCTTGTGCTGGAATACCATATAACCGAATAAGGAAATGCTGAAGCCGATATTGGCCAGATAAGACGTAAACAAAGCGAAATCGCCGACGGTAAAATGCCCGGCCTGCATTTCAGCAGCGCACATCAACAGAATCAGTCCCGTACAGATGCTGAGCACATGCTGATTCAAGGATCGCATCCATTGTTTGAACAGATTATCCTTCAGCGCCGCCTGCCGACGGTCTTCGTTCAGCTTCATGAAGCGCTCATGAACATGATCCTCGGCCTGCCCGAGCTTCAAGGCTTGAACCGCACCGAAGGTTTCCGCGATAAAGCTGGTAATGCGCCCCGTAGCTTCCCGGTTCTTTAGCCCGTAACGACGCGCGCGGTTGCCGGACAAATTGTTCAGAAACGTGACCACCACGAGCGGCAGCACGGCCACCAGCATGATCTTCCAGTTAATGCTCGCCATAATGGCAACGGACACAAGCGCAAAGACGAGGCGTCCCCAGAAATCCACCCAGGATTCCACGTATTCCACAACTTCATCCACGTCATCGCGGAAGCGGCTCATCGCCTCCCCTGGAGAAGCCGGCAAATTCCGCCCCGGCCAGCGCATGATCCCGGCCAGCATGTTCGTGCGCAGAATCGCCTGAATGTGGTAAATATACGTTACCCATTGATAGAAGGCCGCAAAGAATGTCCCTACCCGCGCAACCCTTACAACGGCAATAAAAATCAAGGGTACAGCCAGCCACACATAATCCGTGGAGCTTGCTGTGGCCCGGTCAAAAAACCACTGCATCCCAAGCCCGATCAATAGCGGCAAGGAATGAAATATGCACCACAACAGACCGTTGATTAAAAATAATGAAGGCCTGAATCGAAAGAGGCGCCCTATAAAACCCGTGATGGTCATGCCAGTTCCTCCTCTCTGCCCGTGCTCAGCAGCCTGGCATAATGAGATGCCGGATCTTGTGCAAGTGCTTCCCGTGCGCCGAATTCCAACATTCGCCCGTCACCCAGCACCATAATTTTATCCACCTGCTCCAGCGTAGCCAGCCGGTGCGCGATGATGATGCCTGTACAGCGGCTCATCAGCTGATCCACGGCTAACTGCAGCATCGCTTCCGTTGCGGCGTCTAGGCGTGAAGACGGTTCATCCAGAATTACCAGGCTCGGCTGCGTCAAAAATACCCGGGTTAAAGCGAATAGCTGCGCTTCCCCCGCGGATAGCGATGCTCCGCCTGTGGTCAAATGCGTATCCAGACCTTCCGGCTGCGCATCGATCCATTGCCGAAGCCCCAAGCGCTCCGTCGTTTCCAGAATGAACGCATCCGACACGCCATGATCGAACAGCGTCAGGTTGTCACGCAGCGAGCCATCAAACAGCTGCACATCCTGCGTGACCATCCCCACCCGGCGGTAAAGCGCAGGCAGCTTCAGCTTCGTAATATCCGTCCCCCCAACGCGAATCACACCGCTGTCGATGTTATACAATCGAAGCAGAATACGGCTGAGACTCGACTTTCCGCTGCCGGTACGTCCGATAATGCCCAGGCGTTCGCCTGGTTTGACTTCAAAGTTGATGTCTTTTAGCACCGGTTTATCCTCGTTATAACTGAAGTTGACGCCCTCAAATTCCAAACCGAGCGCTCCCTCCGGAAGCTCTTCTTGTTCTCCGTCTACAATCTCGCTCTTATTGGACAGCAGCTCTCTGGAACGCAGCATGCCGGATTTTGCCTTTTGGAACTCCTGCACCTGGTCACCAAGCATTTCGATCGGGTCATTCAGCATCTGCGTATATTGATAGATTAGGAAGAGAGTCCCCAGCGTAATTTCACCGATCAAATAATAGCGAACTCCTAGTAACAGGACAGCCGTAACCGCAAGGGCAAACAGAATCACCGTGGTATTCCAAGGGACGACGCGAAGCATCCAGGCTTTTCTTCCTTTCAGGAACACGCTGCGCATCATGCGATGAAACCGATTCATCACATACGGCACATTGCCGTTCGCCTGTACATCCTCAATGCCGGCGATGCGTTCCTCAATTAATCCGAACAGCGAAGCGCTGGCTTCACGTTCATTCTTCGAAGAATTGACGCCCATATTCCGGATGAACACCATGAACAAAATGGACAGCAGTGTAAACACCGTCATGACGATCGCAATCGGCAGATTCACCGTGAACATAAATCCTAGTATGCCGGCAAGCAGCACAAAACTTCCGATGACCTGCACGATGAACATCGCGAAAAAATTCGAAATATTCGTCACGTCGCCGTCAACCCGTTCAATCATCTCGCCTGGCGTTTTCACATTATGAAATCGCATATCCAGCCGCAAGCAATGCTTCAAAAGATCGCCGCGAAGCCGGTTGGTCGCGCGCCATGAAATATCGTTCCCCATATAGCTGACAGCTACGGTAATCAGCTGGTTAAAGACAGCCACGACCAGAAACAAACCCGCCAGCTGAATCAGCGTGGCTATAACGCCGCCTTCGGCTGCCGTGTCAATAAACCGTTTGACAATCTGCGGATTCAGAAGCTGCAAGCCTGTCGACGTCAGCAGCATCACGAGTAGCAGTATCAGCCGCCCTTTAACCGGTTTCAAATACCGCAGCAGCCATGACATTGAAACCTTTTCTTGTTTGGGCACAGTGCCCACCCCCATATGCAAGCAAGTATATACGGACCTCCATTCCCCATTTAGCAAGGCGTGGCGGCAGTAAATCATTACCAGTCTACATGAAATCCACAGTCATTCCTAGGTAAAGAATAATTATAATATGCAAGTAAAAAAAGCAAACGAACGCCTAACTTCTGCATCTATGCAGAGCTGGCGTTCGTTTATTGTGCTAGAATATAGCGTTGGTCATTCTCTCGTTGTTATCGTAATGTGATTTGTGCCTTGTCCTGATCTTCAAGCTTGATTACCAAGCTTTCTTTAGAATCAGCTACGCTATCGGGTACTTCTATGACAACAAATCCGGATTTCTTAGCCAAAGGCTTGATGCTGCCTGTTCCCAGATCCCCATCGATCATGGTTACCGTATAGTTATACTCATATTCCTCTTTGAATATGGCTTTCATACTTACGCCACCAATTATGGATGTGAAATCCTTTGCCTCTTTACCATTATTGGTGACCGTGTAATTTAGAATAAGGAACTTGTTGCCTTCATCAGCACTTGACGAAAACATATCTGCGCTTACTTTTTGATCAAACTCAAACGAATCTAGCACAACTTCCCAATCACCTAAGGTGAATTTTTCTCCAGGTTTGTTAGAAACCTCTTTTGGTTCCTCTTTTGGTTCCTCTTTTGGTTCCTCTTTTGGTTCCTCTTTTGGCTCCTCTTTGGCTGGCTCTGTTGTTGCTTCTTTGCTCGGCTCATCCTTAACAGTCTCCCCAGCTGCATTTGCACTTTCGTTCTGCTTGGCCGAGTCGCTGCTACTAGGATTATTTCCGCATGCCGAAATAACTAAAAATGCACAAATCATCAAAATAAAACCAAACTTTGTTCTCATTTACTGACCTCCGTGTAGGTAATATATACCACATTACCATACCATATATGATTTTTCTATTATTTTCTTAACATTTCGACATTTTGTCTTATGCAAGATTTAAAGCATTTTTTAGGGAATTTCCATCTTTTCTTCCTATATAAATCTAGCAAGTCAATACCTGCTTCAAAAAAAAGCGAATCCGATAATTCAGCATACTCGTATATGTATAATAGAGTGACGTGCAACTTTTTGGAGGTGGGCATAATGAATACTGGGATCAGTGGATTAGACGGACTGGATGAAGAGAAGCTATCAGAAATTCGCGAAAATGCCGCAAGGCTCTCGGACATGAAACAAGAAGTGCCCGTGGAAGAACTGTTCTCGGAATCATTTATTCAAAGACATACCAAGTTTTCTTCGATCGGTCACTTGCTGAAAGCTGCAGGTTATGAGGGAAGCACAGATGAAGAGTTTGACGAATTCATACAAGGACACACGATTAACCCATTTATCGTTGAACATACCCCATTTCGCAGCTGGCAGGATTTTCAGGAGCTAGCCGTATCCGCTTATATCACGAAATGGCTGGGACTCTAAATATTCAATCCAACATCCGCCTTTGCACAGGCGAGGGAAGATAACCAAAGAAGCCCCTCTAACCGAATGTTAGAGGGGCTTCTGATATATTTTTTAAGGGGTGCTTTTATCATAAACTCCGAATATTAATGGGAGCTTAAATTATGATTAAAGGGACATAAATTGTTCGATGGGGCACAAAATATACTCCCCCCCACCAAATGGTGGTTTGCATGTGCATGGAGGAGTACTGTTCCTTCCTATTTCAAAATTATCAGGTGTATTTTATTCGGTTGTAACTGTTGCCGTCTTGGTCTTGTTATCCCAGACCACCTTGGCACCTAATGCCTCACCGATGGCCCGAAGCGGCACATAGGTCACGCCATTCTCAAGCTTGCCATCCGCGATCTGCTTCCCGTTTACGATGACATTTACTTTATCCTCCACCGTAACAGCCCCCTCTTTCTTCTGAAGCCCCAAATACTTAGCAATGCCATTCACATGTCCGAGCACAATAGAATCCATAACATCCTGCCGTTTAAGCTTGGCTGCATCAGCCGCCACATCGATAAACAAGTTTTCGGTTAAGACAGCAGGCATCTTAGATTCACGGACCATATGCAAGTTAGCGGCCTTCTCCCCCCGATCGATGACTCCAAAGGGTTTAATGGCACTCATGACCTCCGTATGAATAACATTCTGCAATTTTACCGAACCAGAGTTTGCCGAGGTATATCGATATGACTCAAAGCCCCCGGCACCGCCACCCGCGTTACAATGGATGCTAACTAGGATATCGGCACCAGCGGCGTTTGCCTTACGAGTCCGCTCGGCTAATTCAAGGAACACATCTGAAGACCGGGAGAGTAGTACTTGGACATCGCCATATTCAGCTTCCAATCGTTTCTTCACAGCAAGAGATACGGCTAACACGATTTCCTTCTCCTGTAGGCCGTTTCCGGTTGCTCCGGAATCCTTCCCGCCATGCCCTGCGTCAATCCAAACCTTTTTCACGATCATTCACCGCCTTTGTAGGTTGTTGAATAGCCCGGTGATCCATTGCAGCGAAGGCAACTGCAGCAATTCCTTCCACTAATGCTTCCACGCTTATATTAGGCAAGCAACTGTAAGTCCTACTGCAAGGACGAGTATAATATATAAGATACTCCACTCTGGTGCATTCGGTGTTTGCTTGAGCCTATATTGAAGGGCCTAGATACAGTTTCAAGTCACCTTTTGAGCATAGGCACAAGCCTCTTGTTTTACATTTAATGGAACCCCGAAATTGAAATTTGCGTATTGTCGTGTAAGGGATTGATTCTACGGTTTACCATGTTCGTCGGTGCCATTCATACCTGGCTTGGTCTATTCATATTCAGATATTCCGAAGAAATGGCAATCCGAATGAATCGGGATGAATACCATTTTATTTTCATTGAGCCTTTGGTGAGGGGCGGATTATATGTCTGGTTTTGTACTTATCGTGTTTGCTGTCGTGTTTCTTATACGTGGTTTATTGCGAATACGCAAACCCACATGGGGTTCCTTATATAGAATCTGGAGAATAAAGTACGAGTCTGAACCAGGTTCGGACTACGTTCAATATATCAAATCCAGTGGACTTCCTCTGCTGATTCTGGGATCCATTTTATTCGTGGCTGGAATTCTAGTTATAGTTCTTTGAGCATCTTTTATATGGCGGTTTTGTCCAGGTCCTCGCCGTTTCCCGAGATCGATATACTGCCGATGGGTCCGCACTGGAAGCGACAGATGGCTGACTGCCAATGAAAATTCAATCAGCACAGACCATGATTCACACTTTACACAAAGTGGTTTCTCTCCTAACATCCTGGTAACACACATTCAGTACAATGTCCCTATCGCAACCCATTACATCGATGAAGGGATATGACAAAATGAAGAAGAAATTCAAGAAAATACTCGCGCTGCTGTTGCCGGTCACGATGATTGCGGCACTGCTGTCCGGTTTCGAAGCGTCCGCAAGTCCGGCCGCTTCCCCAGATATCGACAATAGCTTCAAGATGGCCATACTGCCGGATACGCAAAAGTATGCGCGCTACAAAAACGAGCTTTGGCTGTCGCAAACGAATTGGATTGCAAAGAACGCGCAAAAACAAAATATTGTTTTCACCGCACATTTAGGAGATTTGGTCGATCGTGCTGATGAAGATTACGAATGGCGCAACGCCGACGAAGCGATGAAAGTACTTGATAAAGCCAAGCTTTCGTACGGTTTTTTGGCAGGAAACCATGACGTGCTCAACTCGCAGCAATACGACAACGAGCGGGATTTGGCCAAGGAACCGTTTTTGAACTATTTTTCGACAGACCGGATGAAGAACATTCCGGGTTTTACCGGCCATTCTGAGAACGGATTTAATTCCTACTATATTTTTGATGGGGCCGGGAAAAAGTACATGGCACTCTTCCTGGATTGGAGAGCGTCCGAAGAGACGTTGAAGTGGGCTCAAAAAGCAATCGACAAACATCCAACGTACCCGGTCATGGTGTTCACCCACCAACTGCTGAACATTTCCAACGACAAAAAATCAGCCGTCATGACAGATCACGGGCAATTTCTATGGGACAAGCTGATCGCGAAGAACGATCAAATCTTCCTCACCGTAAACGGTCATCATCATGGTTATGCTCACACGATCAAGAAAAATAACAAAGGTCACGACGTCGTTATGATGGTCGTTGATTATCAGAGCGCCTTCCATGGCGGCAACGGAATGTTACGAACATTTGAATTCGATATGGAGAAAAACCGCATTCATACATCCTCCTTCTCCCCATGGGTTATGGGAATGCCGGAGAAACAAAGAACCCCGTTCGATGAGGAGAGATTAGTAGACGATTTTAACGATTTTACAGTCGCGATGGATTTTGAAGAACGGTTCTCCGGATTTCAGCCCATCATTTCTGTCAATAAAGAAGTACCGAAAGTAGAAGGTACAGTCGCTTACTGGCAAATGGACAACCGTTCGGCCGCTGAAGGGCAAGCTGTGGCAGGCAAGGGAGCAGCGGTCAAAGATCTTTCCGGAAAAGGCAACGATTTGTACCGTATCGACGAAGGCGACGCCAAGCCAGGCGATTTGGTCTGGTACAAAGGAAATGCGCAAAATCCGCAAAGCAATTCGGGCATTCGCTTCTTCAACAACAAATCGGAAGAGAAAGGCTCGTATTTGCAAACGTCCGATCAAGCACCTATCAATGCATTGACATTCCCGAACGGATATACGATTGAAGCGGTCGTGAAGATCGGGCCTGATTTTGAAGCCGACAAGCATTCCTGGATGGGCATTCTGGGCCGGTACGGCACCGGACAGGACGTTGGCAAGAAAGAAGGCGACGCCGAGGCTCCGCTAGCAACGTTGGCTGTCTCAAGCTTGCGTGAAATTCAATGGGCGTCCTTCCCGCTCAATTATGGAAGCGAGCAAACGAGTTGGTCCTGGGAAATGGACGACAGCTGGCACCATATCGCGCTGGTCAACGACGGGCAATCAACGAAGATGTATATCGACGGCGTGGAAGTATTGCGCAATCCCGACACGAAGCCGCGGGGCATTGCCACGATCGGCAAACCGTGGATTATCGGCGCGAGCCAGTATGCCAATAAGCTGGACGGCGTATTTAACGGATGGATCAGCGAAATTCGTATCGTCGACCATGCACTGGAGAAAAAAGATTTCTTACCCTAGCTAGACGCATGCGCAAGCGTCGGGATGATTCCCGGCGCTTGCAGTGCTCCTGCTCGCTTTTATTCTGAGTTTTTCTGCCAGAGATTTTTGAGTTGCTACTGCTAAGGTTGATCAATATATAAAAGCTACGGGAAATTCATTCTTGGAGGCGAATTTAAAACTATCTTTAGCAATGATCACAAAAACAGCGCGGCCCCGAAAAAACGGGAAGCCGCGCTGTACTTATGTTTATAAAGATGCTGGTGAAGGGAATTGAACCCCCGACCTACGCATTACGAGTGCGTTGCTCTACCCCTGAGCTACACCAGCAAATGTGGTTCGATGTTATTCCTCACGAAACAACAAAAATTATTATAATACTTCAGCAACAAAATGCAAGTCCTATTCTTACGGAAATATCCTCCGAAAATGGCGGCATTACCCGCCTAACTTCTCCTGCACGGACTGGATCTTCTGTTTGCTCGAGGAAACTTGGTCCCTGCGGTCGTCGATCTTCACGGAAGTCGATACGCGCTGGGCACCGGACAGAAAAGGCGCTTCATGCAAAGCCTCAATCGCCCGCCAGATCATGTTGAGCTCTCCCTCGATGATGGTACTCATCGAAGTCAGCTCATTGGATATTCCATCCTGCTGTTTCAATATACGCTGCATCTCGGCAACATAAGAGCTCAAACTCGTTGTTGCGGTTCCGATCGGAATCACCGTTACCTCCGCTATAGCCATCTTTTAAAACCTCCCTCGTTCCCATCTCATCTGTTATGGAATGCTTTAAACTTCCGGATACAGTTATCATATCAATTCTAGCCCTTCATATCAAAGTCCGTCCGTCTTTAGCTTCACACAAGATATGGTGTTCCTTCCTCGTCTCGTCCATACGAATACATCTTATTTTGTCAAAACGATAATATACGTGGTATCAGCGCAGAAAAGGTCGCATTTGGTCACAATTCAGGAAATGTTATGGCCTTTTGGCAGTTTCTTAACTGGCACAATGACCGCTCGTTTGCTATAATTCTTTTTGCGTTCAATTTTAAGAATATGGTTTACAAACACAATATATTGGGTTAAATTAGATTAACAACAACCAAATATAGTGTATGTAGGTGCCGGATCAACCTATAAGGCAGTCCGGCTTAATAGGGAAGCATGGTGTAAATCCATCACGGTCCCGCCACTGTAAGGGCTCTTAGGCTGTTTATGAACCATCAGCCATCCCCATACGACATATGCCACCGAGGAACCGGAGCAAGGTCCCGGGGAAGGGAATGTCGAGGGAAGAAGCCCAAGTCAGGAGACCTGCCTATATACAGATAGACACCAACCTACGGGGTTTTAGGTAAGTGTTCGTTAAACTTGCGTCTGTACATAACATCTTGCCCGTTCACGGGCTTATGGCAAACGTCATTTTCGAATCACAGCGCACGGACATTTTCAAGCCTGCCCGCGGGTTTTAGAAAATGTTTTTTTGATGTCCTTTTTCATATTTCCCCCGAAGAAAGCGAGGAATTTATTCATGCCCCAGCTCGTAGTTAAACCGAACAACCGTCAGCTCGCCTTTGATGAAATTCGTCTCTCCGTCTATGCCGACCGGACTCTGAAAGGATTGGACATGCTCGATAAGGAGCGTCTGCTTCGCGGCGTCAATGCCAAATTGCGCGGTGAGCAAGTTACCGGCGAAGAAATCAGCAGCGCCTTCACGATGTCCGCCCTTGAGCTTGTAACCAAGGAAGAACCGAATTGGAAGTTTGCAGCTGCGCGTTCGTTTCTGACCTCTTTATATAAAAAAGCGGCCACCAACCGCCGATACAAAGCCTATCCGGAGGAACCGTACGGTGCCTTCTACCCGCTCATTACGGAGCTTGTACAGAAAGGCATCTATCGCGAGGATCTTCTGACCAGCTACACCAAAGAACAAATCGAAGAACTCGGCGAATGCATCGATCCAAGCCGCGATCTGCTGTTTGATTACATCGGTCTGTTGACGCTGGCTGAGCGTTACCTGGCAAACGACTTTGACGGTCGCGTCATGGAACTTCCGCAAGAACGCTATATGGTCATCGCGATGTTCCTCATGCACAACGAGCCTGCCGACAAGCGTCTTGACCTTGTCAAAGAAGCCTACTGGGCCATGAGCAACCTGTACATGACGGCTGCTACGCCGACCATGTCTAATGCAGGCAAAAAAGTAGCCGGTCAGCTTTCCAGCTGCTTCATCGATACCGTGGACGACTCCCTGGAAGGAATCTTCGATTCCAACACGGATATCGCCCGTCTCAGCAAAATGGGCGGCGGCATCGGGGTGTACCTCGGTAAAGTCCGTGCACGCGGCTCTGACATCCGCGGTCACAAGAACACCAGCTCCGGCGTTATCCCTTGGATTCGCCAGTTGAACAACACCGCTGTTAGCGTTGACCAATTGGGAACTCGTAAAGGCGCCATCGCCGTTTACCTGGATGTGTTCCACAAAGACATCCTGTCCTTCCTCGATCTGAAGTTGAACAACGGTGACGAGCGCATGAGAGCACATGACGTGTTCCACGGTGTATGTCTGCCTGACCTGTTCATGGAGGCTGTAGAAGCACGTGAAGAGTGGAGCCTGTTCTGTCCGCATGAAGTGAAGAAAATCATGGGCTGGAAAGACGAGAACGGCCGTCCGCTGGGCTTGGAAGACTTCTATGATCAAGGTCAAGGCGAAGGCGAATTCCGTCAAAAGTATGCTGAAGCCGTGGCGAACCCGCTGCTGCCGCGCATTACGGTACAAGCCATCGACATTATGAAGCGCATCATGAAATCCCAGCTTGAGACGGGCACGCCGTACATGTTCTACCGCGACACGGTCAACCGTGCGAACCCGAACTCTGCGCATGGCATGATCTACTCTTCCAACCTGTGCACCGAGATCATGCAGAACCAATCTCCGACGGTCGTTGAGCAAGAGGAGCTGGTTACGAAAGACGGCCAAACCCGGATCGTGATTTCCAAAATCCCTGGCGATTTCGTTGTCTGCAACCTGAACTCCATCCACTTGGCTCGTGCTGTACCTGCCGGTGTGCTGGAGCGTCTCGTTCCGATCCAGGTTCGCATGCTGGATAACGTCATCGACATTAACAATATTGAAGTTCTGCAAGCTCAATACACCAACAGCCAATATCGTGCGGTCGGTCTCGGTACCTTTGGTCTGCACCACTTGCTGGCGCTGGAAGGCATCCGCTGGGAATCCGACGAAGCCGTTGCCTATAATGACAACCTGTATGAGCACATCAACTACCTGCTCGTTAAATCCAGCATGGAGCTGGCCAAGGAAAAAGGCCACTATCCGAAGTTCAAAGGCTCCGACTGGGAGAGCGGCGAGTACTTCACGTTCCGCGGTTACACCGACGGCGAGCATGAAGGCAAATTCGTAACCACCGAACAATGGCGCGAATTGCAGCAAGAAGTACAAGCGAACGGTGTCCGTAACGCATGGCTGTTTGCCATCGCGCCGAACGGCTCCACTTCGATCATCGCGGGTTCCACGGCGAGCATCGATCCATTGTACGAACTTCTGTCTTATGAAGAAAAAACCACCTATAAAGTGGCTAACCCGGCTCCGGATCTGTCCGAAAAAACGATCTGGTACTATAAAACGGCTTTCTTGATCGACCAGCATTGGTCCATCAAAATGGCTGCCGCCCGTCAGCGTCACGTTGACCAGGCGCAAAGCTTTAACCTGTATGTCCGCCCTGATATCCGGGCTTCGGAATTCCTGGAGCTGCACCTGCATGCCTGGAAAGCCGGCATCAAGTCCACGTACTATGTACGCAGCCGTGCGCTGACGATTGAAGAGTGCGAAAGCTGTGCTAGCTAACCTTTAATTTCGAACCCACCCAAACCCTCCCTTCCAAGGGAGGGCCCCAAGGGCTCTGCCCTCTGGACACCCGCAAGGTGTGCAGGGTGTGAATGAGGCGCTTCTACGTTACTCTGGTGGCTAGGAGCGCTTTCTCCCTTCGGGAACGCTGGAATGTAGTGCGGAGGCTAATGAGTTACTTCGTGCGTTTAATTGAGCTGCTGTCTGCTGGGATCGCTCTCCCCTTGGGAATCGCTTCTCATGCGGTGCAGGGACCATGTGTTACTTCGTGCGTTTAATTGAGCTGCTGTCTGCTGGGATCGCTCTCCCCTTGGGAATCGCTTCTCATGCGGTGCAGGGACCATGTGTTACTTCGTGCGTTTGGTTGAGCTTCTGCCTGCTGGGATCGCTCTCCCCTTGGGAATCGCTTCTCATGCGGTGCAGGGACCATGTGTTACTTCGTGCGTTTGGTTGAGCTGCTGTCTGCTGGGATCGCTCTCCCCTTGGGAATCGCTTCTCATGCGGTGCAGGGACCATGTGTTACTTCATGCGTTTGGTTGAGCTGCTGTCTGCTGGGATCGCTCTCCCCTTGGGAATCGCTTCTCATGCGGTGCGGGACTACTGAGCTACTTCGTGCGTTTTGTTGAGTTACTGCCTGCGTGGATCGCTCTCCCTTCGGGAATCGCTTCTCATGCGGTGCAAACAAGCATCAAACGGCTGCATGCGGGTGTTCCCCGCATAGCAGGAGTGGATAAGCTTTCTAAATAGAAGACTACAAGGGTAAGGGTATCCAATCGGAAGAGTTTACGTCCGCATTTGGGAGTCCTTTGCAACCTTAAAAATACATTCAGGCAAAGGGCGGACAACAAGCGGCTGGAGATGGATACCCGTCCCGTGAATATGCTGGGAATTGTCCCTCAGCTTTGCCTATTCGCCGCCCTATCATGATATACAAGGAGAGAAAATCGGCATGCAAATGCAAAAGATATTTAACACCGAAGCACCCAACCGCTCCACTCGCGTCATTGAAGGTGAATGCTCCGGGATCTTGAACTGGAACGACATTCGGATGCCTCATATGTATAAGCTGTATAAGGTCCTGCTGCTGAACCACTGGATCGCAGACGAGATTCCGATGTCCAAGGATGCCCAGCAGTTCCCCCGCCTGGACCCTGAAGAGCAGCGCACCTTCAAGATCAACATCTCCCTGCTCGCTGTTCTGGATTCCATGCAGACGATGTTTGTAAGCGACGTGAAGCGTTATTTCACCGATTCGTCGCTCGAAGCCATCTCAGCCATCATCGGTCAGCAAGAGGTGGTTCACAACCAATCCTATTCCTATGTGCTTTCCTCCATCGTGTCGGAGCAAGAGCAGAAGGAAATCTTTGAATACTGGAAGCATGATCCGGTACTTCTGGAGCGCAATCAGTTCATCTCGAACATTTACCAGAACTTCCGAGACAATCCGTCGCCGCAATCCTTCTTCGAAGCGATGGTAGCGGACCTGATCCTGGAAGGCATCTTCTTCTACAGCACGTTTGCCTTCTTCTACAACTTGGCTCGTGACCAGAAGATGATGGCAACCAGCCAGATGATCTCCTATATTCAGCGTGATGAGAACCAGCACTGCTACTTCTTCGCCGAAGTGTTCAAGCAGCTGCTCAAGGATTTCCCTGAGCTGAACTCCAAAGAGAACATCGACTACCTGTACCGCACCATCGACCGTGCCGTCGAGCTCGAAACCAACTGGGCCCACTACACGCTCAGCAATGTGCGCGGCATCGATCTGAACGAATTGGGCGATTACATCAAGTACATCGCAAACCGTCGCATCACCATGATGGGTCTGGAAAAAGCCTACGAAGGCGTGGACGTTAACTGCATGCCGTGGATCAAGCCTTTCTCCGATGAAGCCCTCAACGCAACGAAGACCGACTTCTTCGAAGCTAAATCCCGTAACTACGGCAAAGTTGGCGACGACAACGGTTTTGACGATCTATAAGCTCCTCTCCATAAACACAAACCTCCGTGATCCCTTAACAGGAATCCACGGAGGTTTTTTTATTACTACATATGATCGGCCACAGTCCATTTCTCTTACTTACGGTTTATAAGTGCTACCCCTTGGCTGCCCATACCTCGATCTCTACCTGAATGGACGGCATCGCCAGTGCCGGCACGTAGGCCATCGTCATGGCCGGCGCCTTTCCCCCGTGGAATTTCTCCCATACCTGGTGGAAGTGATCCCAGTCGACCTCCTGAGCCGCCCAAATGTTGATTTTGACGATATGATCCGCCGACATCGCTTCCGCAGCCAATAACCTCTCAATGTTCGCCAAGGTATTCTCCACCTGCTGCTTCATATCTTCCGGTAAGTTCCCCTCCCTATCGGTTCCCACCTGACCGGAGAAGACCACCAGCCCGGCCCCTCTCGAAACCTGTGTTACATGGGTATAAGGCCCGATCGGCGGGGCGATAACACGCGGATTATACCGCTGAATTGGAGACCGCTGCTCCTCATCGGCTTCATTCAAAATAGCCAGCGTCTGATGGTCCTCCCACTTTCCGTTAATCTTTACGTTTTTCCTGGCAATGCCCTCCTTATGGAATCCGGCTTTCAAAAGCACTTGGATCGAGCCCAGGTTGTGCGGCATCACGCCGGCCTCAATCCGGTGAAACTTCAATTCCTGAAAGGCAAACTTCACTACCAATTGAACCGCCTCGGTCATATAGCCCTTTCCGTTATGGTCTTGGTCCAGAAAATAACCGATCCAGCAGCTCTGCAGATTCCCCCGCACCACTTCGGTCAGCATAATCTCGCCGATCAACACTCCGGTGTCCCGCAGTCCAATCACATAGAGATACCCCTGATCCGTCTTGCTGGATTCCCGGGCCTTTCGAATCCGTTCGAGTTGTCCTTCACTGGTGTAGAATTCGTCTCCTCTTAGGCCCGTGAACCGTTGGAAAAAATCCCGGTTATCCACCTCAAGCTTCAGCAGTGCCTCTACATCCGATTCCTCTACCGACCTGACATAAATCTGTTTCCCTTGCATGAACATGGTATACCTCTCCTTTGTTCGAATCATTTAGAAACGCAAAAAAACACCACAGCGCACCTGTGGTGTACATGCCGATCTATGCAACCACAAGCAAGCGACCTGTGGTGTTCAATTCCACTGCATCCTCATTCGGTCACCGAATGGAAGGATCCTTGATCGCTGAATATCCGATTTTGGACACACTTCTCCCATAATCGGACGGATCAAAGAAAACAGCGGTGGAGTATCCCATGCCTTTTGCCAAAGACGCCAATGATCTTTTTTTCATGTGAATACCCCCTTCTGCTTCGCGCCGTTCATCTATGCTAAACATCTATGTTCATGCAAAAATCGCTCGCCTTACAGCTCGAGTCGCAACGTTAGCTTTACATAATCTAATGAACCATAGGATACATGATTTGGCATGAATGATCAAATCCAACTGGATTCACATGACCGTTCCCTTCGGATTGTTTTTGGCCGGTCCTCTGCCCTGCTTCAGATGCTTCAGCTGGGCGACAATGATGACACTGATCACCACCAGCAGAAACCACGAGCTGATTTTGCCGATATGCACCAGACTCCATGTCCGCTCCTGACCCGGATAAGTCCAGGCTCCGAGAAACGTGGAAATATTCTCAGCAATCCAGATGAAAAAGCCAATCAGCAGAAACGACAGCACCAGCGGCATCCGCAAGGTTTTTCCGTCCACGTCAAAATACACCATGGTTCTGCCGAAAACCACGAATAACAGTGCCGTGAGAAGCCAGCGTGCATCCCACACGTAGTGATGGGTAAAGAAATTGGCATAGATCGCTGCGCTGATCAGCACGGTCAGCACAGGCTGCGGCCAGCCGGTAATGCGCAAATTCATTCGACGCCAAGCCTGGCATATATAACTGGCTACACTGGCGTACATGAAGCCGCTGTACAGCGGGACCCCGCCAATTTTGCTCCAGCCCTCCTCCGGGTAAGACCACGAGCCCATATGCACTTTATACAGCTCCAGCATCAAACCGATGACGTGAAAGACGCAGATGACCTTCAGCTCATCCCATGTCTCCAGCTTGCTCACCAGCATCCCGATTTGGGCCAAGACGCATATGAGAAGGATGAGGTCATACCGCGGCAAACCCGGAATCTCAACCACCTTGGTCAGTCCCAGCGCGCCGAAGATCATAACCGGAAATATGCAGGACAAGGCCTGATGATAACCGAAAATCCACAGCTTCCGTATAAATTCCATAAGCTCCTCCTACCACCTGCATTCGTATACTTCACCCTACCACAGACCGCGAATGGAATAAAAGAACAGCGTTGTCATAATTAGTCCCAGCCATTGACGGGCGTAAAGCAAAAAAAGTGAGCAGCCCTTCAGCCGCTCTCTCATCAGTTTACGTCCTTTTTGACCATGCTTGGGGTTTTCGCATAACGCCAATGATGAGTTCAACCACCCCCGTCCAATCGCTTGATCCCTTTCGGGTTACCCTGTCTTGCGCTAAGCTTCAACAGCTCGAAGGATCCTCTTCTCCACATGGCCGACGAACGCCGGATTAGAGCGCGACAGGGTGAGCCGATTTTTTCTTTTTGACCCGTAACAAAAATGTAAGAGGTATGGCAATAACCGCCACCATCGTTCCGATCATAAACACGTCATCAATGCCCATCGTTGTCGCGGCACGCTGGGTCGAAGCCCCCGCGCCCATGTAATAGGACGTTCTGGATACCACCAGCGCGCTGAATATGCCGATGGATAACGAAGCGAGCCCTTGGCGGGCCCAGTTCGTGATGGACGATGCGTGACCTGAATATTCGCTGGACACCGCGCTCATCGCTGCGTTCGTTAACGGCATATTGCATAATGCTATGCCAAGGCAGCGAACCAGCTGCAGCAAGGAAATGTACATAACCGACGTGTTGGTGCCGATTCCGCTGAAAGCGAGCGTGGCTGCCACAATGATGAGAACTCCCGTGATCACCAGCCGGAACGGACCGATCCGATCATAAAATTTCCCGATAATCGGCGACGCAGCTGCCATGACAATCGCGCCCGGCAGCATGATCAATCCGGTATCCATCGGAGACAGCTTCAGCACGGTCTGCAAATAGAGCGGCACCAGCAAGGTTCCCGTATACAGGGATATCGTCACGATGCAGTTCAGGATTAAGCTGTACCGAAATCGGGGGAATTTAAACACTTTAAGCTGCAATAACGGGGATGAAATCCGCAGTTCCCAATTAATGAAGAACAGCAGCAGTAAGATGCCGGAGAGGAGCAGGGACAGCGTCTTCCAGGATCCCCAGCCCCAGTCGTTACCATGGCTGAAGGAGAGCAGCAAAAGAGTACTGCCGGCCACCACCGTCAAGAATCCGAGGAAATCGAATGTCTTCTTCCCGGTCAGTCGGTAAAATGGAATGAATTTGCTAACGATGACCATCGAGATCAGGCCGATCGGAATATTTAGAATGAAAATCGATTTCCATCCAAAATATTGCACCAGCCAGCCGCCAAGTGTCGGTCCGATTACCGGTGCCAGCATGGAGGCCAGGCTCCATAGACCCATGGCATAGGCTTGCCGCTCCCGGGGGAATACCTGGTAGATGATGGTCATCGTAATCGGGATAATCATCCCCCCGAACACGCCTTGCGTAATCCGGAACGCAATCAAGGTCTCGATATTCCAAGCAACGACGCATAATAGCGACGAGAGCGTAAAACCCATTAATGCGAGGACAAACAGCCTCTTATAACTGAGCTGGTCCCCCATGTAACCTACGATAGGAGCCACAATCCCCGTTGCCAGCAGATACCCGGCCATCAGCCATTGGGTGGTGCTCAGCGTGGCATCGAACTGCTCCATTACCACCGGAAAGGCCACGTTAATGGTGGTGATGCTGAGCACCGCCAGAAAATTACCGAAAAAGATAGCGCTCATAATAAGCCAAAATGAAGATTTATCTTGTGTATTCACATGAAGCCTCCTAAACAAAGTAATCCCGCCCGGATCTGGTTAACAGAGCTGGAGGCGGGATTCGAAAGAGCATGGTCTTAGGTTATGGAAATAATTTTTTGCCAAGCAATCGCAGTAAAATATATAGGTTATCCGCCTCGTCCTCATCCAACTGCTTGAAGGATTCCATGACGGCATAATCCCCCTCGCTGCGCGCATCGAGCACAAGCTGCCGGCCTTCTGCCGTAAGATTGACATAGTGGCTGCGTCCATCGCTGGGATTTGGCGTTCGAACCACCAGCCTCCGCTGTCCCAGAGCGTCCACCAAATACGTGATCGTTGCAGCTTTAAGCTCCATATGCTCAGCCAACCGATTGGGAAGCAGAGGACCCTGCTGCTCGATCAAACTTAAGATCTTATACTGATTCATCGTTAAATCGTTCTTTCTCAAGTAACTCAAAAAAGATACGACCCGATGGCTCGTCATTTTATCCGATAACTCACGATACATCTCCATGAGTCTCTCGACGCTTGCTTCTCTTCCGTTCTCCAGAGTTTTTCACCTCGCTTTTTATTTTAGTTCAATGATTCTAACTTGTAAACATCATTTTCATGATTATTATTCTATTTTATCCCATTTATTAAGGGATAGCAGACTAATTACTTAAGTTATTCAAAGTTTATTTCAGAATTTCGAACATTCATATTCTTAAAATCAGAAACATCCACGGATGAAAATCTCCCAATCATTCCCCTGACTCGAAACGCTCGGTTTGATAACAGGCTCCTATATAAAAAAGGACTCGCAAGATCTATGCGATCTTACGTGCCCTTATCTTTCCCGTTTATTCCTCATCGTCTGCAAACAATTCATGCAGCATCGCTTCCCGGCGATTCACGAATTCCTTCGTAATCATATAATGATCCGTTTCCTCCAAGCTCGACTTTTCCACTCCTTCGGAAGTCAGCTTGTAGATGACGGAATCAGGATAGGCCATAACAATTGGCGAATGCGTGGAAATAATAAACTGCGAGTCTTCCTGGACCAGGTCATGGATGCGTCTAAGCAGCGCCATTTGGCGAAACGGGGACAAGGCCGCTTCCGGCTCGTCCATAATATACAGTCCGTTGCCGTCGAAGCGGTGCAGAAACGTCGCAAAGAAGGATTCACCATGGGATTGATGATGCAGCGACTTTCCGCCATAGGAGTGCCAAAGCGCCAGTGAATCGACCTCGGAGGCCACATTATAATAGCTTTCCGCCCTGAAAAAGAAACCGTCCCGCGGCTTCCGGACTCCTCGAACCGTACGAATATATTGATACAGCACAGAATGAGTCTCCGCCGTGGAAAAAGAGAAATTGATGGTGCCCCCCTCCGGATTGAAACCCAGCGCTACAGCGATCGCCTCCAGCAGCGTGGATTTGCCCATGCCGTTCTCGCCCACGATATATGTGACCTTCGGGTGAAAATGAAGGCCGTCCATAGCTGCTACGGCCGGCAAATTAAAGGGGTATTCCTGAAATGAAGGGATACGATCCCTCATTAACACAACGCTTCGTAGATAGGCAAGCATAGCAGCGTTATCCAAGCGCTTTCCCTCCTTGATTGTGAAGCCTATAATTACTTACTCTACTATATATCATTCAAGCAATGGTTCCAATTCAAGACCATCGCTCGATTTTTCTGAGCATAAGCATGGACATTTCCCTGAAGGGTGAATACGAACATCCTTTTTTACGCCATAACAGGAGGGCATTGCCTTGAGCTGTTGATGCCTCGTCGATACTCAATAAAAATGCGCCATCCCAGGGCTCGCCGGCACCTGGTATGACGCACTTTTTTATACGATATCGAATGCTGTTATTCTGCTATGCTATTCGCTTACGATAAACTGATAGAGCTCCTCAACCTTCTCTTCCGTCAAATCGCCGCTGTTATCGAATACCTTAATGGACGTCTGCGGAATGTCCCAGTTCACTTCCGGCACGAAATCGACGCGCTTCTTGAAGTCGTCCCAATGATCCAGCTTCCACTGATCCCGCTCGGTCTGTCTGTCAATGATGCGCTCCTTCTGCAAATCCATGTCTTTGAGCGCAACCACGATGACCTTCACGTCAACGTCGCTCTTCGTTAGCCCTGCAGATGCAATGACTTCTTCAATCCATTCGCGATTCTTGAGCTCTGCGGTAAACGGAGAAATCATAAAAACATTTTGTCCCGCACCCAGGTTCTCGATGCAAATATCCTTGGTCGTATCATATTCCAGATCGCGCAGGTTCTCTTTATAAAAGGAAGAGTCGCGGTCATTCGGATCCAGTCCGTTACTTTCCAGGAACTTCTCAACAAAGCGTCCCCCCACCGTATCACGGTCGAGAAATGCAGCCGGTATACGGACTGCAAGCTTCTTGGCTACGGTTGTCTTGCCTGTACCGGCCACGCCGACAAAAAACACTAGCTTTTGCAAATGGTATCCCTCCATATGATCTCTATCGCTTTCATATCCCTGCCGTCCACTCATGCCATCCTTATGCGCGTTCTGTCCGGTAACGGGTTTCTTCAATTAATTCCTCCATCGCGGAGGTCAAGCGTTCCTGAAGCACTTCCGCTACATCAAATCCGCCATCCTCGGTACGTGCCACCTGAGCATCCACCGCGTACACGCCGCCAAGAATATGACGAGCCCCGATCGAAGAAAGCACGGGCTTGAGCGAATAATCAATCGCCAGCAGATGTGCGAGACTGCCGCCGATAAACATCGGAAGCACGATTTTGCCGGCCAAGCCTTTTTGCGGAATCAGGTCTAAAAAGGTCTTCAGAACACCGGTAAACGAAGCTTTATAAACCGGACTCGCCACAATCACGGCATCGGCCTCGGCCACAAGTCCGTTCGCTTTGACAATATGCTCACTCTCAAACTTGGTATGAATCAAATCCTCAGGCGGCAGCCCGGCCACGTCGATCCGGCTAACCTCGAAATTCGCAGCAGTCAATGCCTGCTCCGCATATTCCATAACCGCATTCAATCGGGATCCGGCTGTAGGACTCCCGTTAATAATAACAGCTTTCGCCATAATCAATCACCTCGGCTTATCTTATAGTGTCGCCATCTCATCCATTCATAAGATCGCTATGTAAGGTCCTCTCGAACGTCAACCAATATAAATCAGAGCAAACTTGTCAGAATTAGTATCATCGTATCAATGTGTCCGCGCTTTTGTCAATGCAGCAACTCCGGCAATTGAACCTTGGCGATTCGCGAACCATTACACTTCGCTCCAATAGCCCGAGAGACATCGTAAAAAAATCTGTAACCCGCGTTTTTGCGCACGACCTTTCTCCTATTCTGCTCATAAACGGCACCCCCGACTGGGCGAATGCATAGAGATAAAGCATCGGCGTTTAACGAAAACACCCTGTACACCAAAGGAGGAATGAAATGAATCCCCAGCAGCCCATTCCATACGTAGGCTCCAAAACCGAATGCAAGGAACAGCCCATCGCTTTCCCTCCCCAGCATCAAAACTGCCAGCCCGGTCTTGAAAGCCTGATGTCGCCGCGTCCGATCAGCGAGGACCCCGCCTACCGGGGCAGCGGTAAACTGGATGGCAAAATCGCCATTGTCACCGGAGGGGACAGCGGCATCGGCAAAGCGGCGGCCATTGCTTTTGCCAAGGAAGGTGCCGATCTGGTCATCCCATACTTATATGAGACTTCGGATGCGGAAGTGACGAAGCAACGGATTGAGTCGCTCGGCAGACGCTGCCTCTTAATGAAGATCGACCTGCGATACAAAAAGAACTGCGAAGCCGTGGTGAACGAGACGATCGCCCGCTTCGGCAAGCTGGATGTTCTCGTGAACAACCATGCCGTCCAATATGTACAGCGCAGCATCTTGGACATCACGGAGGAACAGCTGCATCACACCTATCAAACGAATATCTTCCCTTCTTCTTCATGATCCAGGCTGCGCTGCCCCACATGAAATCCGGGGCGTCGATCATTAACACGGCCTCCATTACCGCCTATGAGGGATTTAAGGAGCTCATCGACTATTCTTCAACCAAAGGCGCCATCGTTTCCCTTACCCGATCCCTGGCCCTTTCGCTCGTCGATCAAGGCATCCGCGTCAACTCCGTCGCTCCCGGCTCAGTCTGGACGCCGCTCATCCCATCCAGCTTCCCTGCCGAAGAGGTAGCCGTATTCGGAACCGATTCACCCATGAAACGGGCCGCACAACCCTATGAGCTGGCACCCGCCTATGTTTACTTGGCGTCGTCCATCTGTTCCTCTTTTGTCACGGGTCAGGCTATTCACGTCAACGGGGGACAGATGGTAACCAGTTAAGAGCGGTGCCACAAGCGTTCTTAAAAGCTACGAATAACAAGCAGAGGATGTGTACCATGAACACGGGATTTCCCAAACGGTCCGGCCGGATGGACATGGGATTTTATGCATTAAACAAGCTGGCCAGCGCCGGCGTCGTTGTGCTGCTGCTGAGCCTGCTCGATTGGGTGTGGCCTCCCGGCGCTGATCGAGCTTCGGAATGGTTAGGCCTCTATCTGCCGCAAGAGCATTGGGTATACGGTTACGCGCTGACCGCGTCTCTTGCGGCAGATGCCATTCTCTCGTTTTTGCCTTCCCTGCATAAGGGTAAACAAGCCGCCGTGTACGGAGCGGTCGGTTTTCTGTTCTTTGCCTTATTTACAGGCGGGAATCCGGAGCAGCTCTGGCTTCGCGCAGCAGCGGGAGCCTTAACACTGCTGATCTTCTTGTGGGGGAAGCATACGTTCTCCAGCAATTCTCTGGCCACCCCGTTCTTTGCCTTGGCCGTTCCCCTGTTGTGCTGGGTGATCTGATGCAAGAGCCTATAGCTTCCTTCCATGAAAAAAGGGCCCTCCGATGAGGGCCCTTGCTCTTTGCTTCAAAGCGCTTCGATGACATCCCCGGCGATGACCGAGGCGGGATGTCCCCGGTGCCGCGCGGCCCGCTCGCCGGCACGGCCGTGCAGCCACACGCCAAGCGCGGCTGCAGACGGACCGGCATATCCTTGCGCCAGCAGGCTGGCAATGATGCCGGTCAGCACGTCCCCGGTGCCTCCGGACGCCATGCCGGAGGTACCGGTGGTGTTGATGTAGGCTTGTCCGTCCGGCGAAGCCACGACGGTATGCGCCCCCTTGAGCACGAGGGTAACTCCGTGCTCGGTCGCGAATCCTGCAGCGGCACCGATCCGGTCCCGCTGCAGCTCGGCGGTCGGAATACCCAACAGCCGGGACATCTCCCCCGGATGCGGGGTCAGGACCGTTGCCGCACCGCGCGGCTTCCAGGTGCCGAAATCACCGGCGGCGGACAGCATATTCAGCGCATCGGCATCCACCACCAGCGGTCCTTCCCATTCTTCCCACAACCGGCGGAGCCATCTGGCATCTCCTTCAAAACGGCCTAGTCCCGGACCTACGGCCAGCACATCGCGGGTTTTGGCGAGTTCCAGCACCTGCTCCGCAGAGGCCTCATCCCAGTAGCCGCCGCTCTCTTCGCCTGTGGCGGGGGCGAGCATCACCTCGGGTGCGGCTCCGCTCAGCGGCAGCACCAGGCTCGCAGGGAGCGCCCAGGTCACCAAGCCGCAGCCGGCGCGAAGCGCTGCCCGGGAAGCGAGCAGGCCTGCGCCGCTCATCGTGCGGCTGCCCCCTACGGTCAGCACGTGACCGTAGGTGCCCTTATGTCCGTCCGGCGAGCGGTGGCGCGATACGTCCGCACCCAGCTCGGTCCGAAGGACATGCGGGGTGAGCAGATGCGTGCGGACGCCCTGCTCCCGGCACAGCGATGCCGGGATGCCGATGGAGCGGACCACGACCCGGCCAGCCGCCTCGGCGCCGGGGTACTGCACCAGGCCTCGCTTCAGGAAGGCGAGGCATACCGTCACCGCGGCCAAGATGCACGGCTCATGCCGCGCGCCGGTATCGGCGTCCAGTCCGCTCGGAATATCCGCGGACACAATCGGCAGGCCGCTGCCATTGGCGGCCTGGATCAGCGCGGCGTAAGCGCCGCGGGGCGCGCCCGTCGCGCCCGTGCCGAGCAGCGCGTCCACGATGCCGGTGTACGCGCCGTAGTCCACGGCATCACAGCCGTGGACCAGAGCCGGGATGCCGAGCGCTGCCGCGGCATCCCGCTGCACCGCCGCCTCGCCGGCTAACGCCGACGGCTCAGCGGCATAGAGCAGCGTGACGCGTATACCGGCGTCACGCAAATGCCGGGCGGCGACCACCCCGTCGCCGCCGTTATTGCCCTTGCCCACCAGAATGAGCCAGTGCTCACGCGCCGCCAGCGTGGTGGGCAGCCGAACCTCTCCGTCGATGACAGGCGACGGGCGGCTCATCTCCAGAGCACGGTCATTCCCGAAGGTAGGAGCCTCCGCCGCGGCCGAATCCTCCGGTAAGGATAGCCGCTGTTCCCCTCGCTCGTCCTCCGGCATGAAGGACGGAGCCTTTCCTGCTGTACCAGCAGCTGCTGCGCAAAGGGAACGGCTCGTTCTATCACGCTCAAGGCATAACTTCAGGACTTCCTCGGCAATCGCTTTACCCGCATTTTCCATCAGCGCAATCGCCGGGATGCCGATTTGATGAATCGTATGGTTGTCGAGTGCCCTCATCTGTTCAGACGTCACAACATACATCCAAGCTCTCCCCTTTGCTTCGATATATCCTACGCAAACACTCTGGCGACTCAGGATGCCTGTCGATTAATAAGCAACGGTAAAACGGGACTGAATAAACTGCGGATCATCCAGCTCATCAATCACAGCTACCGCGAAATCCTCAACCGAAATTCGGCTGCTTCCGCTCTCGTCGGTCACCAGTCGATCCATGCCGATCCGGAACTGTCCGGTACGTTTCCCTGGCTCGATGATGGCCGCCGGACTGACATACGTCCAATCCAGATCGCTTTCCTTGTACAGATCGTAAGCATCCGCATGCGCACGGGCAAGCGGCCTGATCTCCTCCGGAAATTCCGGGGTATCCATAAGCGGTACGCCGCTGTCGGCGATCAAGCTGCCAGCGCCGCCAACGATCAACAGACGGGTTACGCCGCCGCGTCTCGTTCCCTCCACAATCGTCCGTGCGGCTGCAACGAGTTCCTCTTCCCGGCCGAACTTTGGACCGAAAGCGCTTATGACGGCATCATGCCCTTGAATCGCCTCTTCTAATGATGAAGGATCCATGACATCCGCTTTGACTTTGTTTAAACGCTCATGCTCTGAATCCAATCGATCCGGATTTCGCAATACCGCCGTGACTTCGTGGCCCCGGCGCAGCGCTTCCTCCGTCATTCGTCTCCCGATCGTTCCGCTTGCTCCAATTAATGCTACCTTCATGTTCATCGCTCCTTCGCTTAAAAATTATACTACATCACCCCTGGTGATGAATGGCTCTTCTTGAATCTTAAGTAGTATTATAAACACCTGGTGCCGTCTATAGCCGTTCGGGCTGTCGCACCTCCTATTTACTTATCCCCATGCAGACCTCTTCAAACTCCACTCGTTCATTTTTCCTCAAAATAATAGATCTTTAGACCTATGTATCACCAAATTATTTTCACCGATAGAATACATAGATGCATTTTTACGAATATATATCTTGCATAATGACTTAATTCGCATTACTAAGGTTGTGTGTTTGCTGGAATTTGTCGTTTTTCTATGACGTAATCGTAATGTAAAGGAGATTATCCATACAATGAAAAAAAAATACGTCCGCTGGCTGGCCCTTTGTCTCGCAGGCAGTCTGCTGCTGCTAAGCAGCCTCTCCCTTCAGCCTGATGCGGCTACAGCCGAATCCCGCCAGAAAGCAACCTGGTTCTGGGATACGCCGCAGATTCAAGATTCGGCTGACGACATTCTTGATTTTGCCGCCAATCAAGGCGTCAATGTACTCTATCTGCAGATGAACCGCGATGTTCGGCCCGAATATTACCGCAGCTTTATCCGCCAAGCAGGCAAACAGGGGATTGAGGTTCATATCCTTGGCGGCGCGCCTAACTGGGCGCTGGAAACGGAGCGTCACCGATTGGAGACTTTCATTCAATGGACCGCTGAATATCAGGCTTCCGCTGCACCGAATGAGCGCTTCACCGGCATTCATGTCGATATCGAGCCGCATGTGCTGAGCGAGTGGAAAACAAACCAGGCCTCCTTGGTCAAGCAATGGCAGGCGAGCGTCCGCTATCTGGTCCATGAAGCGCACACACTGAATCTGCCCATCGGTTCCGACATGACATTCTGGCTGCACGGCTACCAGCTGCCGGACCAGTCGATGTCAATCAGCCGGTGGATGATCCAGCAGTTCGACCAGGTCGTCATTATGGCCTATCGCGATCAAGCAGATAACATTTATAACATTGCTGCTGCCGAGCTTAAGGAAGCCGATGAACTTGGCAAGGAAGCTCTGATTGCCGTAGAGACCAAATCGAGCAATGAGGGAGCTTACATTACCTTTTTTGAGGAAGGCACGTCCTATATGGAAGAACAACTGTCCAAGGTATGTACTAAAGCAGAGAAGCACCCTTCGTTCTCCGGGTTTGCCATTCATGACTACAGATACTGGAAGGCATTATATGACTCTAAGCGTTGAGTCAACTTTTGAACCTCGTTTCCTTACCAACCAAGGCTGCCTGGGGCAGCCTTGGTTTTTTTGTATCTGCTTTCCTATAGAAAGGTGCCAACCTTAATCCCTGCCTCCCTTCACGATTTTATGTTTACCGGGGGAATAGTTTCTTTTTACGCTCATGTTTCCTGTATACTCGGTACATTCACGACCAAGAGCACCTTGGTTGTCCGTCGTCCATCATGTGTATATGATCAAGCCGTTAAGACGAGGAGCAGTACATATCCGAGTGTAATTTTTACCCGCCGGAATGGCGCCTTGCTTATCTGTACTTCCGTCATGCGGCTTCTCCCCTTTCATCTGGAATGCATGATCTTGTTTGTATAGGATATGTACTTCCCTTCAAAATGTTATCCAAACACAAAAATGTTTCCGTTATGCAAATGAAAGATTGAAACTTGATCAATTCTCTCTCCCTTGTCATTCATTCCCTTGAAATCCCTCCCTTGTTGTGCAATAGTGAAAGGTAGAATATTGAAGGAGGGATCCGCTTGTCCCTTACGGAATGGATGGTTGATATCTTTGGCTCACTGGACACGCTCGTGGCCGTGCTTCTTGCCACCGCGGTATTTTCGGGCCTGTACATATACAGTGCATCCCGGCTATTGGGTGCACGCAAGGATTCACTTGCTCGCATTCGTCAGTCCTTGACGATTTACACCAGACTGGCTGGGCCTCTGGGAACCCTTATCAATCGACCGACCCGAACGGCCGTCCCCGAAGATCTGCTGATCCGGCTTCTGCAGGAATGCAAATCCGCTGATCTGTTGACTCGGGAGCTCCACGAACAGATTGATACCTTTCTAAGCGATCGCGATGAATCCAGACTCACAACGCTCCACAAGCTGCTGGACCGCGAGATCCACAGACTTATGAAGGAGCGCGACGAACTGGTCGGGCGGCTCGAGAAACCCGGTTGGGGTATGGGATTGTGGCTGCTCTTGAAACCTGCCGTACCTGCCCTTTCACTGGGTGCCGCGATCCTATGGACGACGCTTCTTGTCCAAGAACTAAGGCAATCCTCTACCTGGACAAGCCCTGAAGTATGGTGTCTATGGCTCTCCAACATGATTGCCACGATCTCTTTCTACCGACTGTTGATGGATTCCAGAAGAAGAACGCATGGCGTTATCTATACCGTGCTGCATCTGCTGATTGTGGCTTCGGCCCTGTTTAATCTGATCTGGGACGAAGCCTCGCCTTACGTTTTGGCTACCCAATGCTTGTTGTATCTGGCGGGTTTCCGGGTGACGGCCACCCGCCAGCGGCGTGAGCGGCCCTATGCCGGTCACCCGGAGCTAATGGAACAATTCCTTCATCCTACGGGAGACCACGATCCTCTAAGCGAAACAACAGGCACAGGCGAGCCGGAGATCGGCAACAGCCCTCTGCGGTCCAGATAAGATAGCAGCGACATGAATATTACGAGATACAGCCCGTGCCGACTTGAACGGCCGGGCTGTTTTTTTATCATCGCAATCCTTGTGCGGGAGGTCGTCATTATCCGATATTACGCTCTTAAATGCCGTATCCCTGTGTTTATACAAAAAAAGAAAAGAACTCCCGCATGAATGCTGAAGCGCACACCCTCAGTCTACATCGGTTCACACTCCAGGGTGTTTTTCCGAAGTCTACTGGATAAGGTGCACTTCAAGGCATCGACGGAAGTCTTATCTCGGTACTCGATAACCATATGGAATCATCTTGCATTCGTTCTTCGCTGTTGGCCGGATGCCCGGGGCGGTCCTGACGTCTTGACCGCTCCGGAGGCCGTATTCTCGAAACGCTTGCGCTCCGTTCGTTCCATCTGAACGATCTGACCCTCATGCACTACGATTTGCAGCGAACCGAATTCCATGTCGTTCAGCAGGCTTGCTATGCGTTCGAGCCACATTTCATCCACTTTTAATGGTTTAGCCATGGATACGCCTCCTCACCGGGCAAAGCCCAAATATATTCACTCCATCATCATAAGCCGAAGTGACATTCTAATGGTAAACGATCATTATTCATTCTTTTCCAACCTTTATAGTATGAATTAACATTAGCATGGGTTGGAAACGACTGTCAATGGGCATTTTTTCGCGTAAACCAATGTTTCAGAAGCAGTGTTACGACGGCTAATAACAGCAATAACGAGGCCACCGCGAACGAAGCGGAAAACTGATATTCATTGTACAAAATTTCGACATGAAGGGGCAGCGTATTGGTCTCGCCGCGGACATGGCCGGATACGACGGACACCGCCCCAAACTCGCCCATGGCTCTGGCGTTGCACAGAATGATGCCGTACAATAGCCCCCACTTGATATTGGGCAGGGTGACCCTCCAGAAGATTTGCCAGCCCTTGGCGCCCAGTGTTACTGCCGCCTCCTCTTCCTTCGTCCCTTGGTCTTCCATCAGTGGAATCAATTCCTTGGCCACAAAGGGAAACGTGACAAATAACGTAGCCAGAACAATGCCGGGCACGGCAAAAATAATCTTGATATCATGGCTTTCAAGCCAAGGGCCAAACCATCCCTGCCGACCGAAGATCAGCACGAAGATTAAACCTCCGATGACCGGCGATACCGCGAACGGTAAATCCAGCAGCGTAATCAGCAGATTTTTGCCTTTGAAGCGGAACTTCGTTATGGTCCATGCCGCGATGACGCCGAATATCGAATTCAGCGGTACCGCAATGGCCGCCACCAGTAAAGTCAGCTGAAGCGCAGATAGAGCATCAGGATCGGATAAGGCTGCTAGATAGACGTCCCATCCCTTCTTAAGCGCTTCGGACATCACCGTAACCAGAGGCAGCACTATAAGCCACAGCAGCACAAGCCCAGCCAAACTAATGAATGTCCATTTCACCCACGGCTTCTCCGCTGCAGCCGGAGAGGACGGCGTGTTTCGTTTCGCTGCAGGGACGGCAGCGGGTACAGTTCCAGCCATGGTATCCCCTCCTTAACGCGCGGTTTTCCGCGTCCAATGTTGCAAAATATTGATGCCGAGCAGCAGTCCGAAAGAGATGAGCAGCAGGATCAGGGCAACCGCCGTCGCGCCGGCATAATCAAACTGCTCCAGCTTCGTCATGATCAGCAGCGGCGCAATCTCCGTCTTCATCGGCATATTCCCCGATATGAAGACGACGGAGCCGTATTCTCCGATCCCCCTGGCAAAAGCGAGCGCAAATCCGGTCAACAGCGGCGGAATCAGGGTCGGCAGAATGATGGTGCAAAACGTTCGCCATCGGCCTGCCCCTAGCGTGGCAGCCGCCTCTTCCGTATCCCGCTCCGCGTCCTCCAGCACCGGCTGTACGGTCCGCACGACGAACGGTATGCCGATGAACATGAGGGCCAGCGTGATGCCTAAGGGAGAGAATGCCGCCTTAATCCCCAGCGGCTCCAGCAGCGACCCGATCCAGCCATTAGCGGAATAGATCGCGGTTAAAGCCACCCCCGCCACGGCCGTTGGCAGCGCGAAGGGCAGATCGATCAGGGCATCCCACAACTTTTTGCCGGGGAAATCATACCGCACCAGCACCCAAGCCAGCAGCAGCCCCAGTATCGTATCCGCGAATGCGGCCAGCGCCGCTGTTGTCAGACTAACCCGGTAGGAGGCCAGCACCCTCGGATCGGTTGCAACCGACCAGAACTTCTCCCAGGTAAGTCCGGTTTGATTGAGAAGCAGCGCCGACAGCGGCACGATCACAACCAAACTCATATAAAGGACGGTCAGTCCCATGCCGATTCCAAATCCCGGGAGCACGCTGCGATGATTTCTGCGTTGCTTCTGTACGGGGAGTACTGCCATATCCTCTCATCCTTTCCTGCCTTCGGCGGTTCTGCCGATCAGCTGCCTGGCACGTAAATCTGATTAAAAATGCCGCCGTCGTTGAAATGCTTCGTTTGCGTCTCTTCCCATGTTCCAAACACATCCTTGAGCGTAAACAATTCGATAGCCGGGAACTTCTCCTTGTACTTGTCAGCCACGCTGGCAAGCGTCGGACGGTAGTAATTCTCCGCCGCAATCGTCTGCCCCTCTTCACTGTATAGATATAACAGATAGGCTTCCGCTACCTCGCGGGTCCCCCGCTTGTCAACGTTCTTATCCACGACGGCAACCGGCGGTTCCGCCAAAATGCTGACGGACGGGTTCACGATTTCAAATTTGTCAGGACCCAGCTCGTTAATCGAGAGATAAGCTTCATTCTCCCAAGCCAGCAGCACGTCCCCGATTCCACGTTCAACAAAAGTGGTTGTTGCGCCGCGTGCACCGCTGTCCAGCACCGGTACGTGAGTGAACAGCTCTTTCACGAACTCCTGTGCCTTCGCTTCATCATTATTGTTAACTTTAAGCGCGTAGCCCCATGCCGCCAAGTAGTTCCACCGTGCACCGCCGGAGGTCTGAGGATTCGGCGTGATAACCTCCACGCCCTCCTTGATCAGGTCCGGCCAATCCTTGATGCCTTTCGGGTTGCCTTTACGAACGAGGAAAACGATCGTTGAGGTGTAAGGCGCACTGTTATGCTCAAACTTGCTCTCCCAACCTTCATGGATCAATCCCGCCTGGCGGATCGCATCGATATCGTATCCGAGGGCCAGTGTCACCACATCTGCCTCCAAACCGTCGATAACCGAACGGCTTTGCTTGCCTGAACCCCCGTGCGATTGCTTAAACGTTACCTTCTGGCCTTCTTCCTTTTCCCAATGTGCCGCGAATGCTTTGTTGTACTGGTCATATAACTCCCGGGTCGGATCGTAAGAAACATTGAGAAGTTCCACGCTCGGCTTGCTTGAGCCCGAAGCAGGCGCTTCTCCATTGGCGGTTGCGACTGTCTCTGTTTTCTCTGTCCCGCAAGCCGTAAGCGCCGCCGTCAGCATCACGGTTAATCCGATGAGAACCCCTTGCTTCAACACCTTTTTCATATGGATCACTCCCCCTAGATTCTCTACTAAACAGGCCGTATGGCAAAAAAAGACGGAGGAAAGCTCATCAGAACAGAGTCAAGCCGGTTTGCTGCCGTGCCTGCTCTTGATCCTTGAGCGTTCCTCCGTCGATACGGTGAGAACAAAATATTATAATTCCTACCTGTTTAGTATGTTATGTTGCTATTGTAATAAGCCCATCTCCTCCTGTCAAACCTTTTTTTCAAATAATTACAAGTTTGGGACCACTCGGTCCATAGAACCATTTTTGATACGGCGAACGCAGTCACAGCGCGGTTTACCATTTACTGTGGGTTGTATGAACCCGCTTCCATCCTTATAATTCAACTCCAAAGGAGATGATCATCATAAGAAAGCCCGCATGGAAAATAATTTCTGCACTTTTCCTGAGTATTCTTCTGTTCATGCCTGCATTCGCCCATACAACGGAGGCAGCTCCGCTGTTAAAGCCGGGCAGTGAAAACGGGGATGTCTGGGAGCTTCAATACCGCCTGAAAACGCTGGACTTCTACACGCAGCCGATGGATGGCAAATATGGCGCAAACACAAAAACAGCCGTTATCCGTTTCCAAAAAGAATACGGTGTGCCAGCCGATGGAGTTACCGGCGCGCAAACCTGGAGACAGCTGAAAAAATATACGTTAAATCAATCCGAAATGGACGTCATGGCCAGAGTCATTTACAGCGAAGCCCGCGGTGAGCCTTACAAAGGACAAGTTGCCGTCGGTGCTGTTGTCATGAACCGCATTCAATCCAGCGAATTTCCGAATGATATTCGGGGCGTCGTTTTTCAAAAAGGGGCCTTTACTGCCGTAGATGATGGACAATACTGGCAGACCCCGAACCGGGCGGCCTATGTTGCCGCATTGGATGCCGTTCGCGGCTGGGATCCGACTTATGAATCTCTTTATTATTTCAATCCCAAAACAGCGACCAGCCAATGGATCTGGTCCAGACCGCAAGTGCTGCAGATTGGCAATCATATCTTTGCGCATTAATTATTCATCGAATGAATCTTTAAACCAATGAATTCCTATAACCTTGCTAACCCGCTTCCTCGCTATAGCGGAGGTTGAACACCGTGTTCCTTGTCCATTGCTACGGGCGGGGGACCCTTAACAAAAAGAAGCAGCTCGAGTCCCATTTCAGGGTCTTCGAGCTGCTTCTGCTTTATATACGTTTAACGTTGATTAGCCTTTGCCTTCTCTACGGGACAGATGCATACCGGGCGCGTGACTTCTAGTGTATAACCCGTAGAGACCAGGTTGCCCGTGTCCGGATCGATCCGATAACTTGCGATCAAACCATTGTCCTGATTCGCCGTCAGCAGGAAGCCGTCCGGCATGATATTGAAATGGCGCGGCGTTTTACCGCCGGAAGACACCCAGTTGACTGCGCGGAGCGAACCGGTCTCCTGATCGATCACATATTGAACGATGCTGTCATGTCCCCGGTTGGAAGCGTACAGATAACGACCGCAAGGAGATACCAGCAGATGGGAGGATGTGTTGTTATCCATCACGACGTCCTCCGGCAGCGTCGATATATGCTGCAATATTTTCAAATCCCCAAATGTTCCATCGTTTGCGTAAGCCGTTACCGTGCTGTTCAGCTCGTTCGTGCCATACACCCACTTGCCTGATGGATGAAAGGCCACATGCCTCGGGCCCGAGCCTGGCGGCAGACTGATCTCGCGGTGGGTCACCAGCTTGCCTTCCTCCAGCCGATACAGGTTGACATCATCCATGCCCAGGTCACTGACCACGATATACTTGTTGACAGGGTCTTCAAATATCGAATGCGGATGCGCTTCCGATTGACGGTCATCGCGAAGACCGCGTCCGCTGTGCTTAATCTTGGAGGTCAGTTCTCCAACCCGGCCATCTTGTTCTAATGCCAGCACCGATATATGTCCATCGCTGTACCCTGTCGTAAGCAGATACTTCCCGTCCGATGTACGGGATACATGACATGCACCGGACGAGCCGGTAGACTGAACATTCAACAGCGTTAATTCACCGGTTACCAGATTGGCCGAATACGCCGACACATCGCTTTCGCCCTTCTCGCTGGCTGCATACAATACGGAGATCGAATCATCGAAATCCAAATAGGTAGGGTTTTCTATACCAGCCGTACCGCCTAAGAGACGCAGCTCGCCCGTACCCCGATCCATCGTCCCCCAATGAATTCGATTATCTTCCTCCGAACCATAGGTTCCTATGTAAAATATCAGTTCCTGCCCTGCTGTCATGTGATCCACTCCTTTGTCTAATGAATGCTCCGGTGACCCGGCCTGATTCTTATTATGTATTACCCATCAGGGCTTCGTGCTTACCGCTTTTTTTCAATTCGATCCGGCAAGCCGTCCCCGTGTTGCCCTACCAATTATTACTCACTAAGAAATCTATTGCTAGCATTGGTTTTATCATGTACGATTACCACAATTACCTCTCTATTCTATCATTCGTTGAAGGAGTTGACAGCCAATTGAAGAAAAAAATCAGCCTAATCACGTTTGCTTTCCTGCTCCTGTTTGCAAGTGCGGCGCAAGCCGCCCCGGCAAAGAATCAAGGGAATATCCGAGTCTACCTCGATAACCAGGAAATCAAATTTCAGGCAGCGCCTATTATGAAAAATGGGGTTACCTTCGTGCAATTCCGCCCTCTGTTCCAGGCATTGGATTATAAAGTCAATTGGAACAGCGGAAGTAAACAGGTGACGGGTACATACCTCGATCAGAAGCTGCAGATGACCATCGGACAGAAGACCGCTTATGTCAATGGCGCAAAAACCGCGCTTCAGATTGCCCCATTCACCGAGGGCGGCAACACACTGGTTCCCCTTCGTTTCGTAGCTGAAGCCACCGGACTGCCCGTGAAGTGGGATTCCAAGGCACGTACCATCAAGATCGACCGCGAGGGTGCAGTCGATAAAGCCACCGACGAGGTGAAGAAGCTTTACCATACGATTGAAGAAGCTGGAAGTGCCAAGAAACTGGATGCTGTCATGAGTGCCTTCCATCCGAAATCTCCTTTTTTTGCGGAAATCCAAGAACATTATCAGAACCAATTCAAGAACGATCAGCAGGTATCCGCTGACATATGGGAACTAACGGTAGCGGGAACGTCGATCCATGCCTACACCAGCGTGACCCTCGACCGCACCGGTGGACCTTTTGCTTGGGATGTTACACTACATTACGAGAATCTCCTGAAGAAGGATGCTTCGGGAGCATGGAAAATCTATGATCTGGGCCATTACGAGACGGAATATCTGGTCGGAGATGAACTGCTCGAAGCTCGACCGGAAGTGCCGGAAGCGGAACAACAAGCCATAGTGGCAACCCTTGACACCCAGTCCAAGGGCTTCAACGAGGAGAATGGCCCGCTGCTCATGTCGGTTATTCATCCGGAATCGGACTTCCACGAAATGTTCCAAACCAGCATTGCGGAAGGCATCTTCGATGAGGTGAATTTCAACCTCAAGTCAGAGGAGCTCCGGACGGTCTTTTTCCAAGGGGAAGACGCCGTCGTCTATGCTGAGGAAAGCGATGATGCAGACGGTGAAATCATCCATTCGACCTCCCTGTATTGGCTCAAGAAAGCCGAAGGCAAATGGCTGATCTATGATGTGCTGGAGCTTGAATAGGTCATTGGCACAATGAGTGTCTATAACGATGAACCGTGAATCCCTGGCCAGGGATTTCACGGTTTCTTTTTTTGCATGGTTCATTATGAAATCTTCTTCCCTCTTGGTCTACTTCACCATAGCAGACATATATCATAGTAGTAATCCATAAGGAGGGGTTTTATGGGTGTCAAACTAATTAAGATCGCCGCTGTTTACTTCGTGCTCGGGATCTTACTCGGCATGTACATGTCGATATCCCACAGCTACGATTACACCTCAGTTCATGCACACGTCAACCTTCTGGGCTGGGCATCCCTGGCTCTAGCAGGTGTTATTTATGTTCAGTTCCCCGCAGCCGGGGAATCCACCGCAGGCAAAGTGCATTTCTGGTTGCACAATATCGGACTGCCTGTCATGATGATTGGTCTCGCACTGCTGGTAAGCGGCATGGAATCGGTAGAGCCGGTCATTGCCGTTGGAGGCGTTCTGGTAACGCTGGGCATTCTGGCTTTCCTCTATAATGTGCTAACCCATGTTAAAAGCACGCGGTAGACGTTAACATTGACTCATATGCTCCAGCCTTAAAGAATCGCCCTTAACAGGCGGTTCTTTTTTCAGGTTTCTTGCACCTCTTTCATCGGATGATGGGTCATAGTTACCGACTATTGGGTATTAGTAGATACCTTTCTCTTCGAAGGAGGCACCATAGATATGGAAACGAACTCAGCAATTGAAGTCCAATTTCACTGCCGTCAGTGTCAAGCGGATATCGGGGTTACGTTCAAATCAGAACAGTTCACCACCGTACTCTGCCCGCAGTGCGATTACAGCTATTCACTCATGAGACCAACCATTGGTGAAGAGATCCTGCTGGATTGGGAGAAAGAAGCCGTATTCCAAAAAATCCGTGCGGACCAAACCGAGCATGACAAAATGGAGCTCATGCTCCTCGTCATTAAGGTCGTCGAGCTGCTGACCTGGCGGGATGAGGGGAATGGACATATCCGCGCCATCGAAACGCTTCGTGAGTGGCTGATGCTCAACGGGGTGCCCAAAGCTCTAATTGAGCTCCTGGATGCCAAGGGACCCGAAGGCAGCTCCCCTACCGAACATAAGGGATAGCGTAATCAAGCCCATGATTCAAGATATCATAAATGAAAAAAAGGAGCCGCCTCCGGCCATCATGGTCGGGGGCGGCTCCTTTTTTGCGCCGGCAAAATAACCATCGCAATCGGCGTTGTGGTTATCCTGATGAGCCTTCAGCATCTCTAACTTTATTGAATCGGCACCTCGAATGCCTGCTCCATGACACCAGGGTAGCTGCTCAACGTAAACGTAAGCGGCTGCGGGTAATCCCCGGGTTTAAGGTGGATATACTGCGTGATGAGGCTTTCCTCGGTATCCGATGAAGAACGGGACGAGGAACTGAGCCCGCCCGCATCCTCATTAATTTTATGCTTTTTCCCCTCCCCGTCCACGAATTCCGGCTCAATCGATACGCTGCCCATATGCCGGTCAGCCTGCTCTTCGTATTCAAATGTCAGCGTATGCCCCGAGTACTCTCCGAACCGGAGGTCGCCGTCCGGTGAATAGATGATCTCCTTTTTATCCGTATCCACCACGAGTTTCATCTTGGAGGGATCTACGGCCTGGAAACCACTCGCTTTCAGCGTGATGGATTCCGGCTTCTCCAAAATATTGCTGTCGAAGAAGTAGGTCATCTCTCCACCGCCTGCACCGGGCAAAAACGCGGAATCACTGTTCAATCTGACCTTTTCTCCGTTAACCACGGCTTCCAAATACACATCCCATAAACCGGATACCTTCATCGTATTGCTGGAAGGGATGTTTGCTTTCAAGACGATTCCGGCAGGAGACAACACGGCTTCTTGCAAATAGAACCTCTGGCTCTCAATCTGCAGCATTTTGTTGAGCGGAATCGTGCTAATATACTTCCGGACTGTCTCCATATCAACGGATATGTTAAGATCGAGCACCTGCTCGTTCTCTGTAGAGGATTCATAAGCCGTATTAGTTGAATAGGGGGCAATCTTAAAAGATAACGTCAGCTCTTCAGGTATAGGATGATTCTCGCCCATATGAATGTACGATCGGGAATGGAACAGCTTGCCGGCGCCGGGCTTAATCTCGGTTCCACCCGACGACCCAATACTGTAAGGCAGCGGTTCGCTGGATCCCCGGCGCTTCATCTCCACTCTCTTTAAGTCTGCGGGATTCTCCGCATGGTTTTGGACCGTATAGAACACCTCCATCTGCTGGGAGCCTACAAGTATCCCGTTCACCGTTACCGTATAATCCCCCTTGGTTACCGATTGATTCACCGGTTGAATCATGCCGTATTTGTTGGCTGTATTCAGCGTAATATCTTCTCCGAAATCAAACCCGGTCAATGGCGGATACGGTCCTTGAGCCGCCATTTGCTTTTTGGGATTCACCAGCTCTTCGCTCCCGCCCCATACTACAAACAGCAGCGCAGCCGCTACGGTTACAACCACGGCAGAGACGGTGGCTATTCGTGCCCGGCTCCGCTGCGTGCGCCGACCTCTTCGCATCCCGCTTCGAACCGCCGCATCCAATGCTTCATCGGATACAACCGCTGCGCTGATCTCCGTATCTTTATTCCTCTCGTTCAGCATTCGCTCTTCCTTCTCAAACATGGAATATGGCACCTCCTGGCTCGATTTTTTGCCGAAGCAGCTTTAATCCTTGATGCAAACGGGTTTTGACCGTCCCTTCCGGAACCTCGAGAATATTGGCGATATCGCTGATCGTCATGTCCTGATAGTATTTCAAAATCAGCACATGGCGGTATTTGGGTTTCATCCGGCTGAGCGCACGCTCCAGATCCAGCTTGCTGTCACTGACCATCTCGGCAGCCGTCTCCTGGCTGCGAATTTCTTCAACCGGAACCATACGTTTTTTCCGTTTCTGCTCATCCACGCAGCAGTTAATCAGGATCCGTATAAGCCAAGGAACAAAGGCCTCCGGATGCTTCAGCTTCCGGCACTTCATCCACGCCCGACATACCGTCTCCTGCAATACCTCCAGTGCGTCACTCTCGTTATGCAAATAACTATATGCAATTCCGTATAGGCGCCTCCGGTGCTCCGTAACGAGTGCATAGAACGCTTCCTCGTCCCCTCTGCAGGCAGCCGCCGCAAGCTCTTTATTATCCATTATCCGATTACCCTTCCCCTTATCCGACCTGCCTCGCTTATTTACATCACTGTATATAAGACTGCGAAGCGATTCAAACGGTTTTTTTATTTTTCGCACAAAAAAAGCCCGCCCGGTTAGGCAGACTTGTAACGTATTTCTCGATTAACTTCGTTTTCTGCGTCCTTTAAAGAAGTAATGGTATCCCAGATAGCCGATGCCGCATAACAGCAGCATAAGCGCAGAAATCCAGATGACAGGAAGCAGATATGGCGTGTGCTGACTGGCTACATACAACAGTACTGCGGAGAAGGTATACATCACCATCAGAAGTACGATGCGTTTGAAAATATCCATGTCGTCCGCCCCTCACCCTTCATCTCAATAATCTACATTTTTTTCCGTATATCTATCTTTATGGTAACGTAAAATGATGAAAATTGCACTCAAAATTTGGTAAATATATAAAAATTTTAGTGGTTAGAAGATCCATTTCATGAAAATGTTAAAATTCGGGCTTGATAAAACTAATATTATTAGTTATTATACTAACATCATTAGTTTTAAGTGAGAGGGGAATGTTATTATGTTAAAAACGACGATTGAGCACGTAACTCAAATTTCTTTTCTTCCTCGTCTTTTCCCGGTAAATGTCTATCTTGTAGAAGAAAGCGACGGGGTTACGCTGATTGATACAGGCATGTCATTTTCCCAGCAGGGAATCCTTCAAGCGGCAGCCGCTATAGGCAAACCCATCACCCGAATCGTGCTGACCCATGCCCACGGCGACCATGTCGGAGCGCTCGACGGGTTAAAGAAAGAGCTTCCGAATGCTTCGGTCTACATCTCGCGGCGAGATGCGCTGCTGCTTAAGGGAAATGCCGAGCTCCAGCCTGGAGAACTGCAGACTCCGATTCGCGGAGATATTCCCAAGAACATAACCACCGTTCCGGATGTGCTTCTGGGTGACGGGGATTCCATTGGTTCGCTCAAGGCCATCGCCACTCCCGGGCACACGCCGGGGCATATGGCATTTCTCGATGAGCGCAGCGGTATTCTGATTGCCGGCGATGCTTGGCAAACACGGGGCGGTTTAGCCGTATCCGGTGTGCTCAAGCCCTGGTTTCCCTTCCCTGCCATGGCGACCTGGAGCAAGGAGCTCGCCTTGGAAAGCGCCAAAACACTAACCGCACGGAAGCCCTCCGTTCTGGCTGTCGGCCATGGACGGATGCTAGAGAATCCGGTGGGTGCCATGCAGCAGGCCGTTGCCCATGCGGAATCTACGATCAGGAGGAATGCAAAATGAGTCCGAGACCCGGAATCGACCGGCTTCAACTGCTTCAAACCGCTGCCGAACTAGCGGATCAGGATGGACTTCATACCGTGACTTTGGCCGCACTTGCAGGTAAGCTTGGCGTTCGGTCGCCTTCCCTGTATAACCATGTAGACGGCCTGCCCGGTCTGCATGCTGCCCTGATGCTGTATGGCCTCCAGACATTGCATGATCGGCTGCTGAAGGCTGTCGCCGGCCGGTCAGGCGAGGATGCCCTGCGTTATGTATGCCTTACCTATGTCGACTTTGCCCGATCTCACCCCGGATTGTACGAAGCCGCATTGCAGCCTCTCCGTCCGGAACAGGAGGAGGCGCAGCAAGTAGGCAATCAGATTGTCGAGCTTCTGCTTCAAATTTTAGCTCCGTACCAGTTCAGCGAGGCGGATGCATTACATGCCGTACGGACCTTTCGCAGCCTATGCCACGGCTTCTCATCCCTGGAACGTGCAGGCCAATTCGCCATGGATTTGAATGTAGATGAAAGTCTGGATTTCATGATCCGCAGTTTCGTCGCTGGGCTCCAGCTTCAAGACAGACGGCGTTAAAAAGCGCCATACCTCCCGCACCTGCCTGATTTTGCCTGGCATCAGAATGTGCTATAATCAAAAGGCAGCACATTTCATGTCACTTTATTTATGGAAAGAGGTTCTGAATTGTGGTTAATTTCGATTCCCCAATTCTTCAAATAGGCTCTACGATTGCGATGCTGGTTATGGCACTGACCGTTATTTTCATTCGAATGAAAGCGAGTCACCGCCCCGTCACCGTCAAGAAGATCATCATCCCTCCGCTAGCGATGAGCACCGGGTTTCTGATGTTCGTTGAGCCGCAGGTACGCATCCCGATATGGTGGGCGGGAATTGCCTTTCTGGTAGGCTGGTTCATCTTCTCCTATCCACTGATTCGCAGCACCAAATTCGAGAAGGTCGATGGCCAGATCTTCATGCAGAAATCGAAAAGCTTTGTTTACATTCTGCTCGGCCTGCTGACTGTCCGGCTCCTGCTCCACGGTTACATTGAGCAGCATATTTCCATCCCGCAGACCGCGGCGTTGTTCTTCATGCTGGCTTACGGCATGATTGTCCACTGGCGCATCTCGATGTATCGCCAGTATCAGCAATTTACGACACCAGGAGCGGCTATATAGCGGACATGTTCCGTCGTTAACTAGTCATGAAACTTAATAAGCGCAAAAAAAGAGTGCCGATGTTCACGCAAACCGGACGGCTGTACCCGTCCGGTCGCGAAACTCCCTTAGGAGGAGTTTCACGAAGCGCGTGAATTCGACACTCTTTTATTATATATCCAAAGACTAACTTTGCTCTTCACTTACCTTCACCAGCTGTTTCCCGAGATTCTCCCCGGAGAAGAGCCCCAGAAATGCCTCAATGGTCTTCTCGAAACCGTCGACGATATGTTCGGCGTACTGAATGTTACCATCCCTCAGCCATTCGGCCAGTTCATGCAATGCCTCATTGTACCGATTGGCGTAGTCGCCGACCAGGAAGCCCTTCATCAGTGCCGTATTGGTCAGCAGCAGGCTCTGAATTCTCGGACCCGTATCGGGTTTTTCCAGGTTATAGAGTGCGATCTGGCCGCAAATCGGGATCCGTGCATTTTTGTTGATAAGACGCAGCACCGCATCGGAAACCTCACCGCCGACATTATCGAAATAGACGTCCACCCCATTCGGGCAAGCTTCCGCTAAAGCCGAGGCCAGATCTTCGGTCTGGTAATTGATCGCTGCATCAAACCCCAGCTTTTCCGTCAGGTACTTGGTTTTCTCGTCAGAACCAGCAATACCGATCACGCGAGTCCCTTTGATCTTGGCAATCTGTCCGACAATCATGCCAACAGCACCTGCGGCACCCGATATCACCACCGTCTCGCCTTCCTTCGGCTGACCGATATCCAGCAGTCCGAAATAGGCAGTCAAACCGGTCATTCCCAGTACGCCCAGGGCGGTCGATACAGGCGCCAGATCCGGGTTAACCTTACGCAGCGTGCCGGTCCGCACGGCGGCAAAGCGCTGCCAGCCCCATGTTCCTGCAACAAAATCGCCTTCCCGATAGGTCGGATCCGTCGATTCCATCACCTGCCCTACTGCGCCTCCAGCGATAACCTCTCCTACCTCGTAAGGTTTCGCATAACTCTTGGCATCGCTCATTCTGCCCCGCATATACGGATCCACCGACAAGTATACGGTCCGTACCAAGACTTCTCCAGCTTGCGGAACGGGCAAAGGCTGCTCCTCAAATGTAAAATCCGACTCATCCGGCATGCCTTGCGGCCTTTTGGCTAGTATAATTTGTTCGTTCACAGACATCTGAGTACCCTCCTTTTAGTAAAACCGTCATCTTTATCTTTACCCATTTTGTCCGTTTACAAATTTCCTAGCCCGAACGCCAGACCCGTTAACGACCAGCATCCTTAACTTTTAGGTGCATTTTCAATTCCGAGGGTTCGCTCAAAATTCAGTGCTGCCGCCATGGGTTGAATACCTGAGGGGATCGGTTCATCCAGGACATCACCCTGCCTGCTATCCCAACCTTTATCTGCTCTTTACGAGCAAATTAACGGCATCCTGCACAAGCTTCTCCGTATCCTCACCATTCGCTTCGGCCTTCCGTACACAATCCACCAGGTTGGAGCTGACGACAACGCCAATGGTTCGGTCGATCGCCGTACGCGAAGCGGATAATTGCGTGATAACCTCCCTGCAGTCCTTGTTCTCCTCCATCATCTTCAAGATGCCGCGAAGCTGTCCTTCAATCCGCTTGATCCGGTTTTTCATCTGATCGTCGTATTGCATATGACTGTCCTCCTATAATACGTATCTGCACTGTCAGGCTTGTCCTTGTCCCTGTATTATACAACAAATGCCCGCTCTTTCCTTGCGATCTGTACCGCCCGGCGGTATCCCGCTTGAAAATCCGCATCCTGTCTGTCTCGCTGCAGCATAGGATCAGCGACTTCGACTTGGGGCTTGAATACGCTCAGAGCGCGTGGTATATTTTTAATCAGCAAATGAATTCATAAGCAACCAGATTCAAATCTCATAATCTAAAGGCAATGTTATCTTACAAAGGTACAACCTCGGCTATTCATAGTCCTGGCTGTGCCTTTTTTTAATTTACCTACTTAAGGAGGAATTATCGATGTTCTTGGAAGCCATCTATCACCGTCCGCGCAAAAACTGGTCCTATGCTTATAACGGCACGACCATTCACCTTAGAATCCGCACTAAAAAAGACGACCTTACCGAAGTGTACGCCCTTGCAGGGGACAAGTACCTGTGGGATCAAACGATGGAATATATTCCGATGACCAAGCTGTCCTCGGATGAAATGTTCGATTATTGGGAGTGCGAGGCAACCCCTCCGTACCGCCGCTTGAAATACGGCTTCCTGCTCCAACAGGGCGACGAGAAACGCTGGATGACCGAATATGATTTCCTGACGGAGCCGCCGGCCAATCCGGACCGCCTGTTCGAATACCCGTTCATCAATCCGGATGACGTGTTCCACCCACCGGCATGGGTCAAAGACGCAATTTTCTATCAAATCTTCCCGGAACGCTTCGCGAATGGGGACACAAGCAATGACCCGGAAGGCGCCTTGCCTTGGGGCAGTGCCGAACCGACGCCGAAGAACTTCTTCGGCGGTGACCTTCAGGGGGTTATTGACCATCTCGATCATCTAAGCGAGCTGGGCGTTAACGCGATCTATTTCACGCCGCTGTTCACGGCAACGACAAACCATAAATACGATACCGAAGACTATATGGAAATCGATCCGCAGTTCGGCGACAAGGACACGCTGAAGAAACTGGTCGATCTGTGCCACGCGCGCGGAATCCGCGTCCTGCTGGATGCGGTCTTCAATCATTCCGGCAGAACGTTTGCGCCGTTTGTTGACGTGCAGAAGAACGGCATGAACTCCAAATATAAGGATTGGTTCTACGTTCGCTCCCTGCCGCTGGAAGTGGTGGATGGCATTCCGACTTACGATACCTTTGCATTCGAGCCGCTGATGCCGAAGCTGAACACGGAGAATCCGGAAGTCCGGGCTTATCTGCTCAAGGCCGCCGAGTACTGGATCAAGGAAACGGGCATTGACGGCTGGCGTCTGGATGTAGCCAACGAGGTGGGGCACAGCTTCTGGCGCGAATTCCGCCAAGTCGTGAAAAAAGCCAACCCGGATGCCTATATCCTTGGCGAAGTGTGGCATGAATCCTCCATCTGGCTGGAAGGCGACCAGTTTGACGCCGTCATGAACTACCCGTTCACGAATGCCGTACTGGATTTCTTCATCAACCGTACCGCCGATGCCGAGAAATTCTCCTTCATGCTCGGCAAGCAGCTTGCCGGTTACCCAAGACAAGCCAGCGAAGTCATGTTTAATCTGCTGGACAGCCATGACACCGCAAGATTGTTAACGCAGGCGAACGGCGACAAACGCCTGATGAAACTTGCGGCGATGTTCCAGTTCACGTACTTCGGCACGCCTTGCATCTATTACGGCGACGAAATCGGCATGGACGGCGGGCACGATCCGGGCTGCCGCAAATGCATGGAATGGGATGAGTCCAAGCATGACAAGGACCTGTTCCATTTCTACCAAACGCTCATTAAGCTCCGCAAAGAGCATTCCGCTCTTCGCACGGGAACCTTCAAATTTTTGAAGGCCGAGAAGAACGGCGGCAAAATCGCTTACCTGCGCGAGGACGACAATGAAACGATCCTCATTGCCGTCAACAATGACAAGGCGGGCAACACGATGACCCTCCCTGTGCTGGACAGCCAGTGGACGAACTTGTGGAACGGCGAAAGCCTTAGCGCGAAGCACGGCCAGCTGACCGTGAAGCTGCCTGCTTACGGCTTTGCGATCTTGAAAGCCGGGCAATAAACATCAAACTCCCTTTGAATGCCATATGGCCCGTGTATGCGGACCGGCAGTCGAAGGGAGTTTTTTTATCCGAGCAAAAACTGATCCGCCAAAGTAAACAGCAGAATCGTCAAACTAATCACCTGATTCAGGTTGTAGGAGGCGAGGTGCATCCGCCTGCGGCTGGAAGGCTTGATGATGCGATGCTCCACGGCAAGCAGCATCACCGAGATGGCTATTCCCGTCAAGTAGAGCCAGCCCAAGCCTTGGATAAAGTAAAGGGAAAGCAGCAGCATGACCATAATCCCGTGCAGCATTCTGGAAATGAGCAGCCCGCCTTCTAATCCAAACACGCGGGGAATGCTCCATAAGCCGGTGCTGCGATCGAATTCGATATCCTGCGTGGCGTAGATGATATCAAAGCCAGCAATCCAGAGCATCACGACGGTACCGATGATAAAGGGAATGAAGGCAAATTGCCCCGTGACGGCAAACCATGCCCCGATCGGAGCCGAAGCAATCGTGAAGCCCAGGTACAGATGGCACAGCCAGGTGAAGCGCTTCGTGTACGAGTACGTGCAGATCAGCACGATCGCTGCCGGCGAAAGTCCCAAGCAGAGTGGATTCAGCATCCCTGCCGCGAGAATGAAGATGGCAAAGTTAACGACCACAAATACGTATACTTCGCGAGGCAGCAGGAGCTTTCTCGGCATATGGCGATTTGCGGTTCGCGGGTTCGCAGCATCGAACTTCAAATCGGCGATGCGGTTGAAGGCATTGGCCCCATTGCGCGCGGCAACCAGCGCAATCAACGACCACAGCATGACATGCCATGACGGTACGCCGCCGGCGGCCCAGATCATGGAAATGATCGCAAAGGGCAGCGAGAACAGCGTGTGGGAGAACATCACCAGTTCTCCGAACATTTTGGTCTTATGAACGACTTTATACATCATCTGCATATGGATCCAACCTCATTCGTTTACGTTTGGGATAACCCTGCCAGCACCTTATCCAAGGCGCGGAGCATCGCTTCAATCTCTTCTTCCGGGATCATCATGGCCGGCTGGAAAGCCAGCACGTTTCGGCCGATGCCATTTTTGCCGATCATGAATCCTTCTTCCTTCATGCGCTCCAGAATGATATCCGTCCATGCAGCACTTTCCTCATCGGTCGCTCCACGGATTTCGGCCCCGGCCATAAAACCCTTGCCTCGGACATCGGCGATAAGCCCGTATCGGCCCTGCAGCTCCCTCAATCCTTCGATAAGCTGCCCGCCGACACGCAGAGAACGTTCGACCAAGCCTTCCTGCTCGATGTAATCCAATACGGCAAGCGCCGTGGCGGATGACACCGGGTTGCCGCCGAAAGTGGAGGCGGATGGTCGGTTTAGACTGGCGGCAATATCATCCGTCGTGGAGAAAGCACCGATGGGCACGCCATTGCCTAGTGCCTTCGCCATGGTCAGAATGTCCGGTACAATGCCGTAATGCTCGATCGCGAACATGCGTCCCGTGCGGCCGCAGCCTGTCTGGATTTCATCGGCAATCAGAAGGATGCCGTACCGCTCCAGCATCGCCTTCAGCTCACGGAAATACCAATCCGGCGGCACGATCATCCCCCCATTGCCTTGGATCGGCTCCACGATCATTGCGGCGAAGGTGTCTCCCTTCGCCGCGAGCACACTCGCCAAGGCATCCAGGGAGCGGCGAGCGGCAGCATCTTGATCCATGGCAGGATCATAGGGACGCGGAATAAACGTAGTCACCTCCTGGTCCAGGAAATCATCAGTACGCCACATCGGGATGCCGGTCACGTTCATCGTCAGGAAGGTGCGGCCATGAAGGCCGTATTCCAGCGCCAGAAAATTGCGGCGTTTTGTGTGCAGACGGGCGACAAGCAGCGCGCCTTCATTCGCTTCGGAGCCGCTGTTCACAAAGAACGTTCGCTTTAGGCTGCCAGGCAAAACGCCGTTTGCCAACCGCTCCGCCAGATCTGCCATCGGCTGGGTAAGGTAAATGGTTGACGTATGCTGCAGCGTCTGCAGCTGTTCGATCGTTCTTGCCGTAATAGCTTCATTGCAGTGACCGCAGGCGACAACCGACACCCCCGTGAAGAAGTCGACATACCCTTTGCCATCATGGCCGTAAAGCTTATGCATCTTGCCGCTGACGATCTGGGGCGGTTCTTTATAGAAATTGGCTGTGCAAGGGTAACCGTACTCCCGACGCTTTGCCACGATGGCTTCCGGACCGATATACGTCAGTTCTGCATGCGTCATGGATATTCACCTCTTTTGAATTGTTTTCGTTTCTCCCATGTTCTGTTCTGTGAATATAGACCAAGGAAAATGGCACCTCACATCGGGTTCATCTTGATACTCCGTCTCAAAACGGATCTTATACTTCAGTCAGCTCCAGTTCCAGGGAATGGCCAAATTGGAGCGAACCGAGCGTGAACCCGGCGTAAATGGGTGCCATCCCTTGATACAGCCTGCCGCATGCATCCAGGTTCAGCGCAGCTTGACGATATGTCCGCACCAGGCCGCGAAGCTGCTCCGTTGTATACGTTTTTCCTTCAATACGGAAATGATTCACGCCCGCTTCGTGCAGCTCCTTCAAGAACGGCATGCAGCACAGCTCCTTCGCCAGCGCCAAGTGGTTACGCCCTGCGGCATCCCGGTAAACGGGGTTCTCCCCTTTATCCGTAAGCAGCACGAGATGACGGTTATCCACGTACCGGTTGTCCTCTTCCGCTATGGGCTCGAACTCTGCCGCATTGGCATATAAATCATGCTCCAGATACATCACAATGGGCGAGCCGTGAACGATGATCTCGACGGGAATCTCCGGATGACGCAGCAACTTCGTCAAATCATGGAGCTGAAGCTCAAGGGACGGATTGATTCGGGATATGCCAAAATGGTCCTTATAAAACGAGGCCGCCATATGGTTGTATATGTTCAGGCTGAAATCGGCAATCAGCGGCAGCCCTATGGATTGGAACTTGTGCATGGCACCGATGTTGGTCGCAAGCAGGCCGTCCAGGCCATAATGGTTATACTCCTTGCCGGCGCTGAGGAACTGATGATACTGCTCCATCTGAAGCTCATTCATCATGCGGGGCATGCCAAGGATGATCTCCGCGTTTCCTTTATCTGCCGTCAAGGCTTCGATATCTTCACGTCCAAACGGACGATCCGGCTGGAACACGTCGCCGGTCAGGTAGATGACATCCGCCCCTTCTTCTATTGCCGCACGGGCCTGCTCCACCGTGTTGACATGCACCGTAATTTGCGGAATCGACGTGCCCGGCTGCTCTCGCTTCGCAAGAAGAAGCGATTCCTTCACCTGGAGCACCCGTTCCTCCTTCATCTCGCGTTCCGCGGTAGGCGTGCTGAACACCTTCCCCGTACTGTAAAACTTGCCTGTTCCTTCATAACGGCGATTGATAAACTCCAGTCCCGGCTTGCCAAAGGCATAAGCTGTCGTGAAATCGCGCTTCCGGTTTTTATGCAGCGAATCCGCCCCGTCCTCGCGGTTATAGCCCAGTGGATCCGCAATGTAACGATCGATGGCATCCCCGTAAGAGTTAACGACCATCAGCAAAAATTCGATGTCTCTCATGCGTCCTTCAATTTTGAAGCTGGTAATGCCGGACTTGATCAGCTCCGGAATATGCTCGTACATATACATATCTTTCGCCGCAAGCGGGTACTCGGTAGGATAGAGGTAGCCGTCTTTTTTCACCCGATAATCCCAGCGGCAAGGTTTCATGCATCGCCCCCGGTTGGAGCTGTTGCCGAACAGCATGGAGCTGTACAGGCAGTTAGCGCCGTGAACGGTGCACATATCGCCGTGCACGAAGTACTCGAACTCCATTCCGCTCCTAGCCTGGAGCACCTCCGCTGTCTTCAAGTCCATCTCCCGCGAAGCCACGACACGGGAAACGCCCAATGCTTTGACGGCTTCAATCATCTCCAGATTATGCACGTTCATCATGACCGAGGAGTGAACCGGTATATTCGTATAGTTCATCTCTTGAATCAGAGGAAACACGGCCAGATCCTGCGCGATAATGGCATCCGGGCCAATCTCGTTCAAAAAGGCGAAATAACGCTTCGCTTCCTCCAGGTCCTCTTCATTCATCAGGTTGTTCACTGTAATGTAGGCACGTTTACCGCGCTCATGGGCCAATTGGACGGCTTCTCTGACTTCCTCATAACTTAAGTTATAGCCCTTGCGCATCATGCGCATGTTCAAGGATGGTCCCCCGAAATATACGGCATCGCACTTTGCGTCAATGACGGTTTTGAATATCTCGAATGTTCCGGCAGGAGCCAGCAGTTCCACTTCTTTACCGTTAAAATAACGAGCCATCGTCCGTTCCTCCTCATCCGCCAAGTTTATTTTTTTCTATTGTAACATAATTCACAAATAACATTAGTGAATTAATTCACAGCGATTTTTACAGTAAGATTCCAATGCCGATAGCATTTCAACAACCGTTCCCGTTTCATATTGACCAACCATTCATTCAATAATAAAATAAAGCGGATCAAGGGCTGCAATCATTGGAAATCGATGATCGATTGGAGGGTATTCTATTGGATCTGCACTATGAAGTGCACGGTAGTGGTAAGCCTGTTGTCCTTGTTCACAGCGGTGGAGCCGATATGCGGGATTGGAGCTTTCTTGTTCCTTCCTTATCTGAGAACTTTTACGTGATTGCCTTTGATGGCCGCGGAGCCGGACGCTCCCCATCTGCCGTTCAGCCGCCAAACTTTGTTGAAGATCTGTTGTCTCTTCTTGATCATCTGAATATTTCGCAAGCTGCGGTTATTGGACATTCTATGGGCGGCCGGATTGCCACGGAGTTCATAATCCATTATCCTGAAAATGCGTGTTCAAAAAGGGAGCGATTACAGGATATCTCGGCCAACACGCTCTTTATCATAGGAGATCATGAACTGCCCGATAACCAGCAGGTAGGGGAACAATTTCGGAGAGTTCCGAACGCTCGCTTTACCGCCATCGCGGGAGCGGATCACATGGTCACATTAACGCATCCGGAGGAGTTATCCCGCGATATCACACCCCATTCGTGAAGGAATGAAGATTTCATGCCGCGCACACCTAGCGAAAATGAACGCATACGCCAGATGGCGAAAGACAAAATTTTAGAAGCCGCCATGGATTTGTTTATCCATCAGGGCTACCACGCCACTTCCATTAGCGATGTAGCCAAGCAAGCCGGAATATCCAAAGGGCTGCTCTATAACTACTTTTCAGGCAAGGAAGGTCTGCTGGCCGCAATGGTCGAGGAGCGAATCGCAGGCGTGGCCGAAGTCATAGAAAATGCCGCTTCACTCCAAGCACCCGCAGATCAGCTGAAATTTATTCTGGAGCAAGCCATCGACAACGTCTATCGGCAGCCCGAAGTATTCCGTTTTTACTTGCATCTTCAAACCCAGCCCGAAGCGGATCAAGAGCTGTTTCCCTACAGCAAGCGTCTTGTGGAAGAGGCTGCACGACAGTTTGAGATTCAATGCCGTATATTCGAAGACCTCGGAGTTCCCGAGCCGCACAAACGCTCCTTGTACTTTTCTTCTACCCTGCAGGGCATCATGCTGATGATATCCACCTATCCCCAGCACTTCCCCATTGAAGAAGTGAAGGAGCAGATGCTGAAGGAGTTTTGCCCGTAACGAAAAAGAGCCGAGGTTACTCCTGTGTTTCAGGACGCCTCGGCTCTTTGCTGCATATACTGACTCCCTCCAATTAAATCTCCTTAAGATATCGCTTCTCTCCTTGAACGCAGAATTCGATTAACTTTTTCAACTTTTTCTCTTCCTTCATGTCCTTAATCAGTTATGCTGTTAATAACAGGATCGACACGAGCGTGAGGAGGAAATGAACGATGGCTATTCACTGGCTGGAACCGGATATCGCCGAGTGCACCCGAAGAGGAATCGCCTACTTTACGTCGGAGCTGGAGATGGCGAACGGCCTGCCCTGCAAAATGTACCGCATTACCGAAAAGTTCGGGAGTTTATCCGATCATATGCACGACTATCTTCAAATCTGGTATGTCAGCAAAGGCGAATTCATCCATACGCTCTATGGTCAAAAATACCGAATGATCCAGGGCAATATATTCGTCCTCCCTCCTTATAGCGTCCATCGCGTGGAGATGATACCCGGGAAAGAAATGGAGGTGCTGGGGTGCGAATTCATGCCGGCCTTCATTAACGAACGATTGGAGGGAATGCCGGCCGAGCCGCAGCTGTTCGACCTTTCCTTCATCAAGCCTTTTATTACGACCGAAGACCGCGTCCCGCTCAAAATCACCTTGACCGGAGGCAGCGACCTCGCCGTAAAGGAGCTCTTGGCCGAAATGCTGGCCGAATACGGAAGCCGGGGGCCATTCTACGATATTCTGCTGAAGGCCAATCTGCTGAAGCTGCTGGCGATTGTGAACCGCGAGCATGCCGAGCAAGGCAAGCATATATCGGTAACCGCGGGCAGCGCCCCGTACCGGGAGCCCATTTTGGAATCCGTTCAATATATTCACGACCATTACGACCAGCCTCTGTGGCTGGAGGATCTCTGCGCGATGACGATGATGTCCCGAACGAATTTTTGCCGACGGTTCAAAGAAGTGACCGGCTGGACCTTCAGCCAGTACTTGGCCAACTACCGCATACGGATGGCCATGCGGCTGCTGACGGAGCCCGAGCTGACGGTAACCGACGTGTGCTTCAAGGTCGGGTTTAACGAGCTTCCCTACTTCTGTCGTATTTTCAAGAAATACACGGGAACGACCCCCGCTTACTATAAAAAGAACGCTTTTAAAACCGTGGACTAGCGCCTCGGTACGATAATCCAATAAATAAACACGATAGTGAAATCGAAGCGATCGCTCACATGCTATACTCGGGGCAAGCAATAACGAAGAACCAAGCGACAGGCTCATGTCATCACTGCATCATCAATCCACGATTTTGGAGGAGAACCGATGAACAAAATTACAATTGCCGTGATTGGCTGCGGCACGATTGCGAACAGCGCCCATATTCCGGCCTACATGGCCAACGAAGACGCTGAGATCAAATATTTCTGCGATATCGTGAAGGATCGGGCCGATGCCGCCGTTGCCAAATACGAATGCGGCCAAGCCATCGAAGATTACAACCAGATCCTGAACGACCCTGAGGTCGACGCCGTATCGATCTGTACGCCGAATGACGTTCATGCTTCTATCGCCATCGATTGCTTGCGGGCAGGAAAGCATGTATTATGCGAAAAACCGGCAGCCCGTACCTACGCGGAAGCGCTGGAAATGCAGAAGGTTCAGCACGAAACGGGCAAAACGCTCAATATCGGGGTGGTCAACCGTTACAATGAAAGCGTAAACAGAATCAGAAAAATGATCCAAAACGGCGATCTTGGCGAGCTGTATCACGTATATGCCAGCTTCCGTTCCCACCGTTCGATCCCGGGTCTCGGCGGCGCCTTCACGACCAAAGCCATTGCCGGCGGCGGCGCGCTGATCGATTGGGGCGTTCACTTCCTCGATGTCGTGATGTACTGTACGGGCGATCCGAAGCCGAAGACCGTCTCCGGCCAGGCCTACTGCAAGCTGGGTAAAGACATGGAGAATTACACCTTCCTCAAGATGTGGGCAGGTCCGCCGAAATATGACGGCACGTATGACGTCGACGATTTTGTCACGGCTCTCGTCCGCACGGAAGGCCCGACCATTTCCCTGAACGGCGCATGGGCGCAAAATATCGGCGCCGAAGAGATGTTCATCGACTTCCTCGGCGACAAAGGCGGCATCCGGCTGAAATACGGAGCGGACTTCACCTTCTACACTACGGAGGACGGCGCATTGATCGAAACCACGCCGAAATTCAATCTCGGCAGCATGTTCCAGAATGAGATCGACGGGTTCATCCGCTGCATTCAAACCGGGGAGAAGCAGCCTTCGCATATCGATACGGTCATCCTCTCCTCCCAGATCATCCAGGCGATTTACGACTCGTCCGACCAAGGCGCGGAGGTTTCGCTGCAGCCCGTTGCCCAGAACAGCCTATAACCTATAGTTCGAACGCCAGGGAGGCCCTTTTATCATGAAAAAAATCGGATTCATCGACCTGCATCTGGACCAATTCCACGCGAATAAATATCCCGGGTGGATTGAGCAGGCATCGGAACATGCCATGAAGGTCGTGTACGCCTACGGCAAAAGAGACAAAGAGAACGGGCTCACGAACGCTGCCTGGAGTCAGGAGTTTGGCATTGAGCTGCTGCCCACGATTGAAGAGGTGGTGGAGCGCAGCGATTACCTGATCGTGCTGTCGCCGGATAACCCGGAATTCCATGAGGAGCTGTCCCAGCTGCCGCTGCAATCGGGCAAGCCGACTTATATCGATAAAACGTTCGCGCCTGACCGCGAAACGGCCATCCGCCTGTTCGACCTGGCGGCAAAGCACGGAACGCCGATGTATTCGACGTCCGCCCTCCGTTTTGCCAGCGAATACACGGAGCTGGACCGAAGCGATATTCAAACGATCAGCAGCTGGGGACCGGGTGCCTTCGCCAATTATTCGATCCATCAGATCGAGCCGATCGTCAGCCTGATGGGGGCCAGCGCGAAGCGGGTGATGTATATCGGAACGCCTGACTCCCCTGCCCTGCTCATCGATTTCGGGAACGGACGGCAAGCCACCGTGAATCATCTTGGGGATAACTGTCCTTTTACCTTGGGGATAAAGAATGGCGACGGGGGCTTCAAGCAGGTCACCGCGAATTCGAATTTCTTTGCCTTGTTCATCGAGAATCTGGTGAATTTCTTCGAAACGGGCGAGCCTGCCGTCAACCCGGCAGAAACGGTCGCCGTCATCACGATTATCGAGTATGGATTGAAGGCGGCTGACACCCCTTATGTGTGGGTGGATTTGCCTCAATAGCGAAGCCAAGGGTTCGTTACACATAGGAATATAAAAAAAGAGCTGCTCCAACAGGCCGTAAAGGCCAGGAGCAGCTCCTTTTCATGAAACCAAGCAAGCCGGAAATTCAGTTCTGAAGGTTACACTTCTTTCCGCTGAAAATAGACGAAGCCCGCGAGAAAGAATAGTAGAAACCCGCCCACCACCACGGTCATGAGATTCTGAAACGGCAGGTTGAAGGCGCCAAAATCGGCTTGACCCACGGGCATCATCGCCAGAAACGGCTGTGTCCACGGATAGTATGGAGCATACGTCTGCGAGTTGGCCACCAGCATGTTCGGTATGGTAAACACAACGTTCAATGCCAGCGGAGCGGCAAAGCTGCTCCATGCCGTGGAGACTCCAAGCTGCAGGGCGGCCAGCGGCAAGCAGGCAATCCAGCCACCAAGCACGCAGCTCAGCAGCATTTCCCACGGAATCGGAGCATCCACCTTGTGGATCAAACCGGCTCCCAGAACGGCCCCCATGAACAGTAACTGCACCACGGCAAGCAGCATGGCTACCACCGAGAACTTCGCAAAATAGACGGCTCCGCGAGAAACCGGCAGGACGAGCAGCTGCTTCCATCCCCCGCCCGAATGCTCATACCGGCACACCATCGCACTAAAAATACCTGTTAGAATCGGGAGCAGCAGCATGGCATGCAAAATGATCATAATGCTGATCAGATGCTCCCATGGCGCAAGCTCCTCAGGCTTCCCATTCAATATGCCCAGCATCATGACCAGAATCGCGCACAGGAAAATCTGCGGCCACAATTTGGATTTGGACAGCTTAAGCCACTCGGCAGACACCGCTCTTATATAGGATGTCATCTTAATCCACATCCTTTCGGTTAAAATGAATCAGGCCCGCGCACGTTATCACTGTACCCAGCAGCAAGCCCGCTCCGATGACCTTGGCTTCTCCTGGCCCCATATAAGCCAGCAGCGGCCACTTTAACGGCATCCAATCAGGGAATTGCATGGCAAACATCGATACAACGGAGGCGGTAATCCCGATTCCAACCGCGATTCCCTGGTTCTTGAGCGTCAATGACATCCACAGCTGAAAGGCCAGCATGGGAAGCGCAGCAAATAATTGCACAAAACCGATGCGCAGCAGATCCAGATACGGCATTTGATCTGCGCCCATCCCCAGTAGGATGCCAAGCACGGCGGTACTGATCGACAGAAGGAGACAGGATACGCAGAGAATCAGGAAGGCCTGCAGGAACTTGGCACTAAATACTGCCGTTCTGGAAATAGGCAATGCCAGAAGCTGTTTCCATGAGCTCAGCTGATGCTCCACGTTGGCCATCAGCGAACAGACCAGCGTAATCCCGAGAAAAAGGGCAATCGGCACGAAAAACAGCACGTTCTCCAGCAGCCCGCCCCAGGGATCTGCCGCGTAGGATTTCATCAGGTAATCATAGCGAAGTCCGAAGTTCAGCCCTTGCATTGCTGCCAGTCCAACGGGACCGAGCGCAGCGAGAAACCAGATGCCTTTGCCCCGGATTTTCAGCCAATCGGCAGAAAGCGCACGGAACATCATACCCGGCTTCCCTCCCCTACGATCTGCATGAAGATATCCTCGAGCGACCTCCGCTGCTCTTCCACCCGGTATACCGCATGCTGGTTCTCCACCAAGCGCTTCACGAGTTGCGCGATCTTGGCATCCTGCATGCTCTCCAGTTCCAGCATCTGATTACGAAGAACTCCTTCACAGCCCAGGTCCAGCGCCAATCCGAGCGCTGCCTCCGGCTCGGATACCGATAAGCGGAAACCGCTGGAAGCCGTGGATACCAGATTGTCGATCGTATCCTGGAACACCATCCTTCCTTCACGGATAATGCCGACTTTGTCCGCCATCTGCTCGACCTCGCCCAGCAGGTGACTGGATACCAGCACGGTAATGCCGTATTGGCGCGGCATATTCTTGATCAGCTCCCGGATTTCATGTATCCCGGACGGATCCAGGCCGTTGGTCGGCTCATCCAGAATGAGCAGCTCCGGATGGTTCAGCAGGGCGGCTGCGATGCCAAGACGCTGCTTCATCCCAAGCGAGTATCCCTTGACCGGGCGCTTGGCCTCCTTCGTCAAGGAGACGATCTCCAGCACTTCCGCGATGCGGGACTTCGGGCCGCCGGTAATCCGGCGAATCGCTTCCAGATTCTCTACGGCCGTCAAGTGGCCGTAATACGATGGGTACTCCACGAGCGATCCGGTCCGGCGCAAAATGTCCATTTTTTCACTCTTCAAATCCTTGCCGAACAAATGAATCGCGCCACGCGTTGGTTGAATGAGTCCAAGCAGCATGCGGATGGTGGTGGTTTTTCCGGCACCGTTCGGTCCCAGGAAGCCATAAATATCGCCGCGGGCGATCTCCAGGTTCAAATCCACGACTGCTGCGCGTTTTTTGTATATTTTATATAAGCCTTTCGTTTGAATGACGAGTTCCGTCACGTTCATCACCTCAGGTATATATCCTACATGTCCAAGGTTAAATGCCGGTCGACCCCAAGTTTAAATTTACTTTAAAAAAACTGGCAGCCTATCCAAACGGTTATTTCGTGAAAAGAGCTAAGAGTCACTTGGTGCAGCTAAGGCCGCTCCGGTGCCGGATCGTTCTTCCGATCGCTGTTAAATCCAGGAAACTGGAATTTGCCCAGCGGGGGTTTCCCGGATTTATTGGCGAACGCTTCGCTTCTCCAGCAACGATTCCGTCCCCTTCGCTGGTGTACACGTGGAATGTTCATAGTAAAAATCGGACGTACCCAAAACCATAAATGCCTCCCCCGTCACTTTTAAATCATATATGGTCGACAGCCATTCCAAGAATACCCAGGAACACGAACGCTTGTGTAATTCCGCAACCAAAAAAGGAACCGGCAAATTCCGATTCCTTCTCGTATATCCAGTGGTTCGTAATCACTTTCTATGACAGCCTCAAGCGGTTTGAATCCTTCACTTCTCAGCCTAAGTGCTCATAACAGAGAAAAGTCACCTGAATTGCATATGACTCCCGCTAGAAATGACCTCGCTCTTCGCCCGCATGTACACCCTTTGTTTACTCACCGCTTCCAGATGCGGATCCTCGTCCCCTCGTCCGAACTTTCCACATGGCATCCAAGTCCCATTTCCCTTGTCAGGTGCTCCACGATGGCCAGGCCGATGCCTGTGCCTTTGTTGCCGGTGTCGCTTTCGATTCCCGGTCCGCGATCCGAAATGACAAGCATGCCCTCATGCCCCTCTCTCTCCTCGGTATGAATTCCGATGTACTGCCCGGATTGGGCGTGGCGGACGACATTTTGGAACAGATTATCAAGAAGCCTTCGGAACCACAGCACGTCCACGGTCCAGCTCAGCGGCTCGTCACGCACCTGGATATCGGGCTCGATCCCCGCCTTCTCCCATACGGGATACCAGGCCGCCGCGCTTTCCTTGACGATTCGCAGAACGTCGGTCGGCTCCATGCTCAGCTGCACCCTGCCGCTGGTGAGCAAGTTGTAGGACAACAAGTTGTCGATCAGGCCGCTTAAATCCGAGATTTTCGATTCGATGAGGGACAACGATTCTTTCCCCTTCTCGCTCAGCGGCTCCCGCTCCATGGAGAAAATATGGCTTCGAATCACCGTCAGCGGGGTTCTGAGATCATGGGACAAATTGGCGATCAGGGATTTGCGCAGCTCTTCTTCCTCGCGCTGGCGGCGCTGCCCCTCCACTAATTGGATGACCATATCGTTATAGCCCTCTTCCAGCTGTCCAATCTCGTCATGCTTGGTTAACGTAACCGGCTGCGGTATGCCCGTCACCGTATGAGGTGACGTCATAGCAAAGCGAAGTCGCAGCAGCCGCTTGCGGATGCGCACGAAGAACAGCCAGGAGACCAGAATGAACAGTCCCGACATCAAGGCCATAAACAGGCCGTACAGGGCCGTTTCGCTCGCAATAGGCTGCTGGACATGGAGGTATTTTCTCGGCAGCTGCATGACCATGAATCCTTCTCCCGATCCCTCTCCTCCAATAAAAGCCACGGAGGTGAACGGATCGCCATCCAGGGAGCTTTTCATAAATTGCACGGTGTAGAGCGCGCTCCATACCTCCGGAACGTTAGGCTGCACCGGCAGCTGCAGCCTGGTCTCATTGCCTCCATCCACCCAGAACATGGAGATTTCCGGATACTCCTGCCGTATTGAATTCAGCTTCTGTTCAATGGCTTCCGGCGAAGCTCCGCTTAATCCGGCTGCTTCCTCATGCCACATTTTCTCTAACGCGGCACCGCTGGTATACTTCCCCACAGGGGTCGGCGGCCGATCCGAGAACGTATCGTTCACGAACCAGTAGAAAATCGACGCTAACGGAAACATGATCGGCATGAATATCATGGCCATCGAAATTAACAGCAAATACCGGTTGGTCAGCGAATTGCGGAACCTTCCCTGCTTCCTTTTCCATCTCATGCTCTCACCCGGTAACCAAGCCCGCGAACGGTCTCAATAATCTCCGGGGTGGCAGGATCCCGCTCGAGCTTCTCCCGAAGGTACCGGATGTGGACCATGAGCGTCTTGTCTCCTTCGATATAAGACTCTCCCCAAACCGATTCGTAGATTTGCTCCTTGGTCATGACACGCCCCTGGTGCTGGAGCAAGTACATAAAGATTTGATGCTGCTTGCCTGTGAGCAGCGTCTCCTCGCCGGTATCATCGTTCACGATCCGATTTTCGGTTTCATATACGGATAAGTGCTTTACTCTCATGGGCTCCGCGGACTTCACGACAGATCGGCGCAGAAGCACCTCCAGACGGGCAGCCAGCTCGTCCGGATGGAAAGGCTTTGTCAAGTAATCATCGGCAAACTCGAGCCCCTGCAGCTTATCGTCAATGGAGGTTCGGGCCGACAGCATCAGGATAGGCAGTCCGGGATAGGCCTTTTTGAGACGCTGCCCGACTGTGAAGCCGTCAAGCCCCGGGAGCATGACGTCCAGAACAACGACCGCACACGGAGCCGCTTCCTCCACTGCCTTCTCTCCGCTCAGCAGCCACCGCACCTCATACCCCTTGTCCCTAAGAAACTCACTGACCCATCCGCCGATCTCGCGGTCGTCCTCGATATATAGAATGCATGCGCTCATAATCCATCTTCCTTTCTCGTGCTAATATTCATCTCCCCTGAGAAGGGGCTCCCTAGATCCTTTAAGACAAAAAAAACCGTATCTATTTAGCTATACATGGTTCCATCATTTGTCATTGTATCATGGGATACCAAGCGTGCAGGCATCTGATTCGCTAACCTGCCTTGATCCTCCATCGCCTTTCTCTGAATCTAACTCCGTGCACTCCACGCCACTTTATCTTACGGCCCTTGCGTGATCCGGGCACCCTATGTATCCAATACTCCGTAATGCAGGCTCAGCTGCCTTGCCTTCTCCCTTAGCATATCAACGATCTCCGGAGGTTCAATGACTTTCGCCTCCATACCCAGACGCAGGAAGACTTGAGCGACATATTCAACATCATTGCGATCGACGACGGTATCCACAACGCCCCGGTGCTCATCTTGCATGGCCACCTCGTCCTCCAGCCACGGAATGCTCTCGCACTGTCTTGCCCCTTCCCTAGTCAGCTCGGCGTATAATCGAACAGGCTCCCGAATGGGATAGTCCTCAAGCCATTCTTGCATGCTAATGTCCGCCACACAGATGTTATCGGTTAGGGCTAAGGATTCCATCCGGTCCATGCGGAACAGGCGCACCCCCTCTTTCTCGTGCTCCACGGCGGGCATATACCATAAACCATCCTGGGCATAAACGCCGATCGGCAGCACTTCCCGGTCGCTCGTACCCGATTTGGAACGATAGCTGATCCGTACAGCCCGCTGATGAAGAGCGGCTTCAATGACGTCTTTTAGATAGGGGGAGCCTGCCGTTCTGCTTGGACTCCAGAATGTCAGCACCGATTCCAGACGGCTGATCATCATTTTGGTATCCTCCGGAAATCCGGCCAGCAGCTTGCGTGAGGCAGAGCCGATATTCAGCTCAAACGGTAACGAGGTATAACGCTTCAAGGCTTGGAAGGCAAAAAAAATAGCAAACACTTCATCTTCATCGAACAGGATCGGCGGAAGAACGCGACTCTTCAACGTACGGTATCCCCCGTGCCGCCCTTGCTCGGTATATAAAGGAACGCCCATATCGCTGATCTCGGTTAAATACCGGTGCGCCGTGCGAACGGAAACGCCGAACTCATCGGCCACTTCCTGAGCGGTAAAGCTCCTTTTGGCATTGACATACATCATGACATCCATAAGCTGCTTCGCTTTTGACATAATACCCTCCTTGTACACAATAACTAGACAATAATTGTCATGTTTATAAGATATGCTATTGCTGTGTCAAGGTCAAAACGATCCAAGAAAGGAGCCCTCATGATGTGCAACCCTATGGAACAGGCCATCAAGGTAAACGGTGCCCGCAACAAAAACCTGCGTAACGTGAGCCTCTCGATCCCCAAAAAACAAATCACGGTGTTCACCGGTGTGTCCGGTTCCGGCAAATCCGCCATGGTCTTCGATACGATTGCCGCAGAATCCCAGCGTCAGCTGAATGAGACGTATTCCAGCTTTATCCGCCATCGCCTCCCCCATTACGGACAGCCGGAGGTGGATTCGGTTGAAAACCTGTCGGTGGCCATCGTCGTCAATCAGAAAAGAATCGGCGGCAATGCCCGTTCCACCGTGGGAACCATCACCGATATCCATTCCTTGCTGCGCTTGTTATTCTCCCGAATAGGCCGGCCTTTTGTCGGATATTCGGACGTCTTTTCCTTTAACAACCCGCAAGGCATGTGCCCTCATTGCGAGGGGCTGGGCAAAGTGAACAGCTTTCGGATCGAGAACTTGATCGACAAGGAGAAATCGCTGAACGAAGGCCCCATCCGGTTCCCGACATTCCGCCCGGGGGAGTTCCGCTGGAAGCGTTATGTTGCCACAGGCCTGTTTGACAATGATAAGAAACTGAAGGATTACAGCGAGGAAGAATGGGACACGCTGCTGTACAAAACCGGCTTTAAACCACCGAACCCGACGGAGGAATGGCCGCCCACCTCGTATTATGAAGGCATTATCCCGCGATTCGAGCGGACATTCCTGAGCAAGGATTCACGGGATGCGAGGACTTATAGGGAAGCCATCGATCAAGTGGTGGCCGAGACCGCCTGCCCGTTATGTCACGGCGGAAGACTGAATCAGGAGGTGCTCTCCTGCAAAATCAACGGAACCTCCATCGCCGACTGTGCACGGATGCAGGTCAATGAGCTGATCGCCTTTTTGCAGACAATCCGGGATTCGGCGGCAGCAACCATCGTGGAAACCTGTATAACTCGGCTGGAGCAGCTGCTTCTGGTCGGGATCGGCTACCTGACAATGGACCGGGAAACCTCGACCCTGTCCGGCGGCGAGTCCCAGCGCATCAAAATGGTGCGCCAGTTGGGGAGCAGCTTGACGGATTTGACGTATATTTTTGACGAGCCCAGCATCGGCCTGCATCCGCACGATGTGCACAACATGAACCGCCTGCTGCGACAGCTTCGGGATAAGGGAAACACGGTCATCATCGTGGAGCATGATCCCGACGTCATCGGGATTGCGGATCATATTGTCGATATGGGGCCGCGAGCCGGCACCGCTGGCGGTACGATTGTATATGAGGGAGACCCGGAAGGGTTGCGGCACGCCAACACCCTGACAGGAAAATATCTCAGTCAACGCGCCCGGTTAAAGTCCGCGGTCCGGGAGCCGGCCGGATGGCTGCACATAAAAGACGCCTCCCTTCACAATCTGAAGCAGGTGTCCGTGAGCATTCCGGCCGGAGTGCTCACGGTGGTAACAGGCGTTGCCGGCTCAGGTAAAAGCACGCTCATTAACCAGGTGCTGCCAAACATTTATCCAGAAGCCAACATTATGAACCAGGATATGATTCAGGCGTCCAACCGCTCCAATATCGCGACGTTTACGGGCATTTTTGATGCCATCCGCAAGCTGTTCGCCGACGAGAATCAGGTATGTCCATCCCTGTTCAGCTTTAATGCCAAGGGGGCTTGTCCGGTGTGTAACGGCTCCGGCACGATTACGATGGATCTGGCTTTTATGGACAGCCTGGTTACGGTTTGCGAAGCCTGCCGGGGCCGCCGCTTTCATGATGACGTTCTGGGCTATCAACTTCGCGGTAAAACCATCAGTGACGTGCTCGCCATGACCACCGACGAAGCGCTGGATTATTTTGCGGAAAAGGGCATCGTATCCGCGCTTCAGCGTATTCAGCATGTTGGACTGGGTTATTTGACGCTCGGTCAGCCCTTAAGCACGCTGTCGGGAGGGGAACGGCAGCGGGTGAAACTGGCAGCGGAGCTCGATAATACAGGTGAGATTTACGTGCTGGACGAACCCTCAACCGGTCTCCATCTGTCCGATTGCGAGCGGCTAATGTCCATCATCAACCGACTTGTCGCTCAGAACAGCACGGTCATTGTGATCGAGCATAATCTGGACATCATCAGCCAGGCCGATTGGATTATCGACATGGGACCCGGCGCGGGGCAAGACGGCGGAAATGTCCTGTTCTCCGGCAAACCGGCCGATCTGCTGAAACACCCGCATTCCCTAACGGCCAGATATTTACGGCAGTTTCAAGGCTAGACATCTAGGCCTTCCAGGCTCTCATACGGAAGACCCTAACGGTCAAAAAGACCCCGAGCACCCCTTAGGGGCTCGGGGTCTTGCCATGTTTCGCTGTATTAGTCAGGAAAGGGCCTACTCCAATATGACGGTCGTATAGGGCGGCAGCGTTAAGCTGTTACCATCCAATGCCGCGCTGTCGTCGGTTGTTCTCGCCAATGACTGGAATACCGCAGATCCGTTCTTCGATGCCAGGTCCACCGTCTGCTCCGTACCCGATAGGTTATGAACCACTAGGGCACCGCTATCGTTTGTACGGCGGATATAAGCCATCACCTGCCCATTGCCGGAAGCAAAGGATTCAATCGTACCGCTGTTCAGCGCAGGCATATCATGCCGCCAACGGATCAACGTGCGGTAACGGGATAACAAAGAGTCCGGGTCTCCCGTCTGCTGCTCCACGCCCTGTACCTGATCGCCCCGGTTATGCTTAAGCGGCTCCCAGGCCGTCTGTCCCTTATCGCTGCCCGTATTGGACCAGATCATCGGCTCGCGGATTTGTTCGTCCGGCTTCGCCCCCTTCATCCCGATCTCTTCTCCGTAATAGATAAACGGATTGCCCGGCATGGTCAGTAGAATGCCCGCGGCCATCTTGGCGTGGTTCTCATTGTCCTTCAGCTGCGACATGACACGGTTCATGTCATGATTTGTCAAGAATGCGGCATCCGTAAACCTGCCGCCCGATACCTGGCTGAACAAACCATAAGTCCGCTCCAAAGTAAAGGCCAGATTGTTATCCTTCTCGTTCATCACAGCACCGATGATGCTCTCGCCCAGTCCGAAGTTGAACCCGGAATCAAACGCGTTATCCAGATACGGCGCAATGACCGCAGCGGAATTATCCCAAATTTCACCGACAATATACGCGTCCGGATTCACCTCACTCATGCTGGCGCGGAATTCCTGCCACCATGCTGTATTCTTGGCCGTTGTCGCCTCGCCTTTATCGGACATCAGATCCTCATAAATATGTTTGGCTGCATCGATCCGGAACCCATCAACACCGAGCTCCAGCCAGAACCTCCCGATCTCCTTCATCTCCTCGCGGACCTGGGGATGATCGAAGTTCAGGTCCGGCATTCCGCCCCAAAACGTGCCCATGTAATGGGCTCCGTTCATCTCGTGCCAAGGCGAACCACTGCCTGCCGCGCTGGCCCCCGAAGGGGTCTTCCCTTGATCCTCAGCCCAGATGTACCAATCGCGGGTCGCCGAAGCCTTGTCTTTCGCAGCCTGCTTAAACCAGGCATGCTCCGTGCTTGTGTGATTGACTACCAAATCCATAATAATTTTGATTCCGCGCTTATCCGCTTCAGCAAGCAGCGTCTTGAAGTCATCCATTGTTCCGTACTCCGGATGGATGGAACGATAGTCGGTCACATCATAGCCATGATAGCTTGGCGAAGGATTGATCGGCATCAGCCAAATCCCCGTCACGCCAAGATCGCCAGTAGTGTCCGGATTTCCGTCATTCAGATAATCCAGCTTCTCAATGACGCCTTGTAAATCACCGATCCCATCCCCATCGGAATCATAGAATGAGCGTACAAAAATTTCATAATAGACATCGGAGGGCTGCTCGTCCACCTCCGCTGTTTCCATTGTTGCGGGCGCTTTCGGATCCGGCTGTTTCGTTTCCGGTGCCGCTGGCGGCTTAGCTTCCTCTTGCGGTGGAGCCGCTGTGTCGCTGCAGCCTGCCAGCAGACTTCCCGTAAGCGCAATGGCGGCGAGCCAAAGAGGCAGCCCCCTGCGTTTTCCCCATTGATTACGTATCACGTTGTTTACCTCCTGTTCGTTGCAGCAGCTGAAGTTCATCCAGTTACTGCACTTATCTATTCAAATGGATCTCTACAGCAATTTAGATTAGCGCAAACGTTTGTATTCGATTCCACTATTGTTTTCCAGTAAAACGGTTACATTCCGTGGTTCAACTTAAAATTCATCTTCTTGCGTAGGTGAGGACTCGTTTTTATCCATCCATATCATAACCCACTTCTTTTCTTTGTTAAATCGTTTGCACAATGCCGTTTTGAGTTGTTTTTCGGGCTTTTCTGGCCATAATAACGCCCTTTCTCCCGTTTTCTAACCCTTGCTTCCTTTTTGATGCATTTGTGAAATAATTGCGCTGGACTGACTTGGATACGTATTTACAAGCCTATCGATTAACGTTAATATAGCAGTGTGAAACCGTTTAACATACCGGATCAATATGGCTTTAAATCAATAGGTATCATGTATACTCAGGGCCTGACAGACCCACAATTAAATAAAGAAGAACGGTCCGCGATTAGCGGAAGTTACTCTTCTGAATTAAGAGAGAACTCCAGTAGTCGCTTTCTTATTTTCAAAAAAACGCAAACGGTTCCACTGGAGGTCCTATTATGTCTGTAACGATTAAAGATGTTGCAAAACGAGCGGGCGTATCCCCCTCCACCGTCTCACGGGTGCTATCCAATCATCCTAGAATCAGTCGCGAAACCTCGCGTAAGGTGAAAGAGATCATGGAGGAAATGGGCTACCATCCCAATATTATGGCCAAGAGCCTTGTTTCCAAAACGACGGAAAGCATATGCGTCATTCTGCCGAAACCTGCGGAAGAATTGTTCCTCAACTTATTCTTCATGGAACTGATCCGCGGTATCGTCACCCAAGCGAACCGCTCCGGATACGACGTCGTTCTCAGTTCGGGCGGCAATGAGAAGGAAGAAGTCGAAGCCGTATCCCGGCTGCTTAACGGTCGCCGCGTCGATGGCGCCATTTTGCTGTACTCCAGGCAGGACGATAAGGTGGTCGATTTTCTCAAGTCCAACAACTATCCGTTCGTGCTTGTCGGCCGGAGCGAGAAATACCCGGATCTGTTATCCGTCGATACGGATAATGTGCAGGCTGCCTATGATGCAACCAAGCATCTGATCTCTCTTGGACATCAACGAATCGGCTTTGTCAGCGGCCCGCCAAACCTGATCGTATCTCAGGACCGGATGAAAGGCTATGGCAAAGCGCTTGCCGATGCGGGTCTGGAGATGAGAAAAGAATGGATTGTCGAGGGCGAGTTCCTCCAGGAGAGCGGCTATCGCGCCATGTCCTTTTTCATGAACCTGCCTGAACGTCCGACGGCGCTTGTCATTGTTGACGATATTGTCTCTTTCGGCGTGCTGCGGGGACTGCATGAGCTAGGGTATAAGGTGCCCGAAGATGTGTCTATTATCAGTTTCAACAACATCTCATTGACCGAACTATCGACCCCGCCGCTGAGCAGTGTGGACATCGGGATTTATAACCTGGGTTATACCGCTTCTCAAGCCCTAATCCAGACCATTCGTAACGATGACAATACGATACTGCCGCATCGCTATATCATTCCGCACCGGTTGATGATTCGCGAATCCTCAATGTTTTCGCTGCCGAAGCCTTAAGGTCCGGATCGAGTCGCTGAAGATGCACGAAGTATTTTCAAAATAAAGAAGCATCGTGGTGCTTCCTTTATTTTTGCTGCTTGGTTCAAACGTTTGCACTAATTCGTTAAGGAGGATGTTCATGTCATCCATATCCGCTTGTTTATTTGATCTTGACGGCGTTCTGGTGGATACCGCCAAGTACCACTACATTGCCTGGAAGCGTCTTGCCGGGGAACTCGGCTTTGAATTCACGGAGCAGGACAATGAACGCCTGAAGGGAGTAAGCCGCATGGCCTCCCTCGATATACTGCTCGAGGTTGGCGGAGTGACGCTGGATGAAAGCGCGAAGCTGGCACTGGCCGAGAAGAAGAACGCCTGGTATGTCGAGTATATTTCCAACATGGATGAATCCGAGATTTTGCCTGGAGCCCTCGAATTTATCCAAGCGCTAAAGGACCGCGGCATCAAGGTTGCGCTGGGCTCTGCCAGCAAAAACGCGATGCTGATCCTGAACAATACCGGCCTCACGCCTTACTTCGACGCCATTATCGATGGAACGAAGACTGCCCAAGCAAAACCGGATCCAGAGGTATTTACGATGGGCGCTCATGAACTTGGCATCCGGCCTGATGCCTGCGTCGTATTCGAGGATGCCGAAGCCGGTATCGAAGCTGCCACGCGCGCGGGCATGCGAAGCGTCGGCATCGGTTCGCCTGAAACCTTGGGGCGGGCCAACATCGTTCTTCCCTCCCTGGAAGGATTCACAGTGGATCGTCTACAGGAGTTGTAAGCGAATGCGTACACATGCTTACGGCATCCAGTAGTTTCATCCCATATAGATCTGCAACCATTTTTCCTAAAAACAAAGGAGCCGATGATTGTGAAACAATATTTAAAGCTTGATGAATGGTCAATTATTGAGGAGGGCTTTGATCCTCACACGCATGAGATCTCGGAGAGTATCTTCAGTATCGGGAACGGATTTATGGGCCAGCGCGCCAACTTCGAGGAATCCTACAGCGGCTCCTCCCTGCAAGGCAGTTATATGGCCGGTGTGTATTATCCGGATAAAACCCGTGTAGGCTGGTGGAAGAACGGTTATCCTGAATATTTTGCCAAAGTGCTGAACAGCACCAATTGGATTGGCATCGGCATTGAAATCGACGGCGCGCCGCTTGATCTGGCCCAATGCACGGTGAAGGATTTTGTGCGTGAGTTGAATATGAAGGAAGGCTTCCTCTCCCGCAGCTTCACTGCTGTCATGGAAGACGGCAAAGAGCTCAAGGTTGAAGCTGTTCGTTTTGTCAGCATTGTACGCCACGAGATCGGCGCCATTCGATATGCCGTAACTCCGCTCAATTTCGCTGGAGAGCTTACGATAACACCATATCTCGATGGCGATGTGAAGAACAAGGACTCCAACTATGACGAGAAATTCTGGCTAGAGGTATTCAAGGAAGCGGCGCAAGGTTCTGCTGCGTTGACCGTGAAGACCAAAAAACTCGATTTCCACGTAACATCTGTCATGTCTTATACCATTTTAAAGAACGGCGAGAAGCTGGAACTTCAAGCCGAACTGGTGGAGAAAGAGAAATATGCGGGGAACCGCGTAAGCGTGCCGGTATCTGAAGGCGAAGCCATCACCATCTATAAATATGTCGCTAACGTTACTTCCCGCAATTATGGATTCGGCGAATTGGTGGATGCTGCACGTACTGTGCTGGAGCCGGCGGTGCGGACCGGATTCGAGCAGCTCCTGAAGGAGCAGGCCGATGCATGGGGTGATAAATGGAAGGAAAGCGATATCGTCATTGAAGGCGATGTAGCGGCCCAGCAAGCGATCCGCTTTAACATCTTCCAGCTGAACCAAACCTACAGCGGCGAAGACGACCGTCTGAATATCGGGCCGAAGGGCTTCACCGGGGAGAAATACGGCGGCAGCACCTACTGGGATACCGAGGCTTATTGCCTTCCGTTCTACCTGAGCACCGCGGATGCCAGCATCTCGCGCAACTTGCTGATTTATCGTTATAAGCATCTGGAAAAGGCGAAGGAAAACGCCAAGAAGCTCGGCTTTACCAAAGGCGCCCTCTATCCTATGGTGACAATGAACGGCGAGGAATGCCATAACGAGTGGGAGATTACCTTTGAGGAAATCCACCGTAACGGCGCGATTGCCTATGCCATTTATAACTATGTAAATTATACCGGCGACTTCTCTTACCTCGGCCAATACGGTCTGGAAGTGCTCGTGGAAATCTCCCGTTTCTGGGAAGAGCGCGTGAATTACGTACCGGCGAAGGATCAGTATATGATGCTGGGCGTTACCGGTCCGAACGAGTACGAGAACAACGTGAACAACAACTGGTACACCAACCGTATTGCCAGCTGGACGATGGAATACACGCTCGACGTGCTCGAATACTTGAAAGAGAACGAGAATTCCCGCTATGCCGAGCTTACGGCGAAGCTTGCGCTGCAGGATGTCGAAACCTCCAAATGGCAGGATATCATCAGCAAAATGTACTACCCGGTAGATGATGAGCTCGGCGTGTTCCTGCAGCAGGACGGGTTCCTCAACAAGGAGCTTGTTCCGGTGAAGGAATTGGATCCAGCCCACCTGCCCCTGAATCAGAACTGGTCCTGGGACCGCATTCTACGTTCGGTATACATTAAGCAGGCTGACGTGCTGCAAGGATTGTTCTTCCTTGGCGACCAGTACGACTTGGCTACGAAAAAACGCAACTTCGACTTTTATGAACCGTTCACGGTACACGAGTCCTCCCTTTCGCCATGCGTACACTCCATTCTCGCCTGCGAGCTTGGGTACCAGGAGAAGGCGTACGAGATGTACCTCCGTACAGCTCGCCTGGATCTGGACAACTACAACAACGATACCGAGGACGGCTGTCATACAACCAGTATGGCGGGTACCTGGATGTCCGTTGTGCATGGGTTCGGCGGCTTGCGCGTGAAGGACGGCGTATTGCATTTGAATCCATTCATTCCAGGTCACTGGTCTTCCTTCTCCTTCAAGGTGATGTTCCGCGGATCCCGCCTGAAGGTCAACGTAAAAGGAAAGGAAACCATCATCGTGAACGAAACGGATACGCCGGCTGTCCTGAACGTGAATGGCAAGGAATACAGCATCGACGGATTTGGAGAGGTAAAAGCCGCAAGATAACAGGCATGCGTCTTCAAATGCACCAACTTATATAGAAGCAAGAGCCCTGGATAACATTCCAGGGCTCTTGTTTTTACAGAAAATGGGCTCCTTCAGGCATCATTACTCATTCAGAAGGACCTGTCTTCACCATGCCTAGCATCTGTATTGTCCGAACTCAGCCGAAGGCTGCGGCAATCAGATGTGAAAGCTCCGCATCAAGATGGCGGGGAAATACCGATTATGTATGCTATGAATAGATGAGCTGAGAATGGGGATCACGCGGAGGTCGTTCAGATGGCTTCCCAAACAAATACCCCTGTGCGAGCTCGATCCCGATATCTCGGCAAAAATGAAACTCCTCCCGTCTCTCAATGCCTTCAGCCAGCACCATCGCCCCAAAATCATGAGCCATGTTCGTGATCATTTCGAGCTGCTTCTGCTGGGCGGGATTACGATCGCAATGGTCGATCAGACTCCGGTCGATCTTTACATAATCCGGCTTAAGCTTAATCATCTGCTCCAATGTGGAATAACCTGCACCAACGTCATCCATGGCTACCGAGATTCCATGACTGCGATACACCTCGAAAATCGATTGCAAATGCTCAACATCATCAATCTTCTCGGTTTCCACAACCTCAAATACGAAATCCCTCGGATCCAGATGAAGCCTGTCAATGGTATTAAACGTGTGGCTTAGACACATCTGCGCATCATATATGGAGGATGGCAGGAAGTTCACGAATCGCTTCACGCCGATAGGAAGCCACTCGGCACTGGTCTCAATGGCGCTGGTTCGTGCTGCCCGGTCCAGGAAAGCATGCAATCCGGTTTTACGGGCTGTCTCAAACAGCTCATACGGCTGGAAGCTGGCTCCCCACTCTACCGGACGAAGGAGAAATTCGTAGGCAACGATCTGCTCGGATGAATCCACGATGGGCTGCATGTAGCTCGTAAACTGCTTATGTAAAATGATACTTACCATATCGTAATGCTCCATCTGCAGTTCGAACTTTTGCATAGGGGTCCACGAATGCCGGATTTGCGGAGTTTCTCCACCGGTAACACAGAAGGACAGCTCTTGACGAATCTTCAGCGGAAGGGGCTGCAGACACTTCATCATGGAGATCAGGTCCGCACGTACCTTGTAGTTCACAGCACAACCCTCATTGTTTTCATGTACCGTGTAGCCGTTCACTGCCAGCAACTGAATAAGCTCGCCACTTGCAGGCTTCATATGAATGGTCCCCTGGTCCTCAATCGGTTCAAAGGTGCTGCAATTGTCGCAAATCATGTTCGTCCTCCTTGGCAAGCTAGCTCTCACTATGCTTCTTATCGGCATTTTGAATATGATTTCTTTGCATTTTATGGATTTTATATCGAAGTTATGACCTATTTTAGGAGAAATGCGCAAGATTCGTGCAATGATTGCGCCAAATTCTACAAAAATCGACTTATATTGCTTTTAACAACCTATTGTCGATACTATCGTCATACATTCTTCTACTCAACCTTTTGATCTAAAAGCTGCAGCAGCATCGTCCGCTCCACATCAAAATGCCAAGGGGCGTTCCGTTCCTTTGCCGCATACATCGCTGCATCCGCGCGGCCAATCAGCTCCTGGTCATTTCTGGCATGATCCGGGTAAACCGCAATGCCGATACTCGGCGTGGTTCGAACCTCATGTCCTTCCAGCTCGTACGGCTCGCTAAGCATCGTCCAAATCTCCTCCGCCATCCAGATCAGCTCCTGATCTTCGCCGGCTGGATGGATCATGACGGTGAATTCGTCTCCTCCTAATCGGGAAACCAAGACTCCCTTGGATTCGAGAGATTGAAGCCGGTCTGCAACCTTTCGTATCAACAAATCGCCGGCACGGTGGCCGTATCGGTCATTGACTCGTTTGAAACGGTTCATATCCATATACAGCAAGCCTACGCGGGAACCTTTGCGGTCCGCCTCCTTCAGCGAACTCGACAGCCTTGCATTAAAATAACGGCGATTATACAGCCCCGTAAGATCATCGCGATGGGCCAGGGATTCACTCTGCATCAGACTTTCATGCAGTCGGGCAAACAAACGGTCGTTCTCGAACTGAATCAAAATCTGCCTGAACAAAATCAGGATAACGCACAGAGATAGGCCGGTAAACAGTCCATTCCACCCCCCAAAACGCTGCGCCATAAGGGCAAACATCCCGCCAAGCACGCTGTAGGGAAGCAGGTACCTTACGATCAGGTTTCCGATCGAACGCGGCTCCCGCTCGCCAACAGATGGCTTACGGGAAGCAGGGGCAGACTGCCCACCTGCGAAACTAATAAAAAATACCGATAATGAATAGAGTGGATACAGGTAGGGACGTGCCTCGATACCCATAAGATCAACAAGATAGATGTATAGAACATCTCCTGCAATATAAGTACTCCCGCCAAGACATAACAGAATGGCCGACCATTTCCTTAACTGTCCGGTATTAAAATACAACACCAGCGTAAAAAAAATAAGTACCATTGCGCACAGCGGATACAGCATGTCCACCCAAATGTTTCCCCATACTGCCTCATGGGCCAGACCCTCAAGCTCAGGTTTGATGAAATACTCCCATCCTACCGTCATGACCGTTATGCCAACAATCACGATGTCCAGCATAAACCGGAGCCCCCGAAACGAACCCTGTACATGCCGGAATAAATAAATGAGAGAACTTGCGAACAGGATGAGTTCGAGCCCCCAGAAGAAATGGGTTAGAGCCGGAGAGAAAGCGCTCTCTTTTCCAAACCAAACATGACATGCGTAAATGATTCGGGCCGCTGCATCCCCCATCAATCCGAGACTCACAATAAACCAAAACCTGCGAAGATGCACCTCATAGCGCCGACTAATCCACATTAAATAAACGGAGGCGGCTGCAGGAGGAATAATGACTAGAACACGCTGAAGCGATAAAGCGTCAGGCATCCACAGAGCGATCATTATCTGAATGAATGCATATATCATGGCGAGTCGAATCCACAGATGATCTGCTGGAGTTGGACTCATAAGCATTCCTCCTCGGCCAAAAGGTAAGCTTTTTTCAACACTTGTTTGTTAGGTCTTTCGAATTAATACTTCTAGTTCTCATGATACTTTTTACCCACCCAAAAGTAAAGATGAGGAAATGAAAGAAAAACCACGGATTCTACTCTATGAAACCCGTAACGCTCCGAAAAGTTGCCTCCTTCAAGACCTACTTGACGTATAGGAATTATGTGATAATATTTCATTCATATCTCATATGAATCGGAAAGGGTGTTTAGCCTTGTCACAGAAACGATTGGATCATGTCGGCATTGTCGTCCGGGACCTTGAAACCACGATCGCCTTTTACACCGCCGTCGTCGGACTTGAGCTGAAGGATCGCCTTACCCATACCAATGGCGTCATCCAGCTGGCATTCCTCGGATTTAACGGCAGCGACGAAACGGAGGTCGAGCTTATTCAGGGATACAGCGACACGCTGCCCGCAGAAGGGACCGTTCATCATTTTGCCGTCAGCACGGATAACATCGAAGAGGAATATGCTCGCGTTCAGGGACTGGACGTGCCTCACTTGGATGAGGAAATCGTGACGCTCCCGAATGGGTATCGCTATTTCTTCGTTCACGGTCCCGAAGGGGAGTGGATTGAGTTTTTCCAGCGCTAACCTCTTACGTACGGTAGAAGCTTTATTCAAATCCTTTATCTTGTGAAAGGTTCATAGCTCCATTCATTCTTCCAATTGCATACGTGTTCTAAAAGTAGACCTGCCTCGTTCGTGCCCCTTCGAACTAGACAGGTTTGGTGTGTTAGGACTATAATAGCGGATGTAATGATCGAAACTTCATAAATACCGGGGGAGCTGGAATTTGGCCGGCTGAGAGTGTATCCGATATGATACTGACCCTTACACCTGATCTGGGTAATGCCAGCGTAGGAAGCCCATGTTTGCGGCAGCTGTTCATTTGCCGTGGTATACACTTACGCCGTCATGCGTCCTGATATCATCAGGGCGCTTTTTTTGTGGAGTTAACGAGGTTATAGAAAGAGAATTCAAAGGAGAGAAAAAACGATGAAGAAGGGAACATGGATTCCGCTGCTTCTTGCTTGCGTCCTGCTGATGGTTGCGTCTGGATGCGGCACAAGCGGACAGAACAAGAAGACAGGTGCCGAAGGCGAAGACAGTCAGACTCCCGGGAAACTCCGTGACGTACAGCTGATGCTCGATTGGTCCGCCAATACGAATCACACCGGCCTGTATGCAGCGAAGGAGCTTGGGTATTATGAGGAAGAAGGGCTTAATGTCCAGATCGTCCAGCCGGGAGCAGGCGGAACCGATACGCTGGTCGCATCCGGAAACGTGCCGTTTGGCATCAGCTATCAGGAAGGCGTAACGCTGGCCAGAACGCAAGGATTGCCGCTCGTTTCCATTGCAGCGATCATTCAGCATAATACATCCGGCTTTGCCGCCCCCAAGGATAAGGGCATCGTGAAGGCAGGCGATTTTGAAGGAAAATCCTATGGAGGCTGGGGCTCGCCTGTGGAGGAAGCCGTCATGAAATCCATCATGGAGATTGATGGCGCCGATGTCAGCAAGGTGAATATGATCAATATGGGCGATGCCGATTATTTTACGGCCGTGAAACGCGACATTGATTTTGCCTGGATCTTCTATGCTTGGACGGGGATTGAAGCCGAGCTTCGCAATGAGCCGCTTGACATGATTTATGTGAAGGACTACTCGGAGCAGCTTGATTATTACACACCGGTGATCGTAACGAACGAGAAGCAGATCCAGGAGGACCCCGAGCTTGTCAAAGCGTTCATGCGGGCGACTTCAAAAGGATATGACTATGCGATTCAACATCCTGAAGATGCGGCAGCCCTGCTTACGAAGGCTGTTCCTGACTTGGATGCCGAACTGGTTCTCGCCAGCCAGAAATGGCTGAGCCCCCGTTATCAGGATGATGCACCCCGCTGGGGCGAGCAGAAAGCCGAAGTATGGTCGGGGTATGCCGACTGGATGTTTGAGCGCAAGCTGCTGGAGAAGGAACTTGACGCGGACCGCGCATTTACCAATGAATTTTTACCGGAGCAGCCATAAGGTTATTTCTATTTAAGAGGAGAGACAGCAGGCTGCCTCTCTTCCATTACAATATAGCTTGCACGAAAGGATGAGTTTATATGGCGAATACACTCTTAAGCATTCAAGTAATACCGAGAACGCCAAACGGGGCCGACAGCATCCCTTATGTGGATGAAGCGATCAAGGTCATTCAGGAATCGGGCGTAAAATATGAGGTCCATGCACTCGAAACGACCATGGAAGGAGAGCTCTCCGAGCTGCTCAAGATCGTTGAGCGCATGCACGAGGCGCTGGTGAATGCGGGAAGTCCCAGCATCATATCCCAAGTCAAAATCGCGCATCATCCGACCGGCATCAGCATGGATAAGCTGACTGAGAAATACCGTCCATGAAAAGCTGGTGGAGTTCTGTTTGGCCGCCCGTTGTGGCGGTCCTCTTCTTTTTGATGGTTTGGCAGGCCGCAGTATCCGTATTCGACATTGAACCCTTTATTTTGCCTGCGCCGACGGCCATCGGGCATGAGGCCGTTACCGGAGCTTCCGGTCTCTTCCAGCATACAGCGGCCACCCTGCAATTAACCCTGATCGGATTTATGATCGGCACGGCGATCGGTCTTGTCATCTCGCTGGCTCTGCACATGGTGCCTTTTCTCAAAACCGCCCTTTATCCGCTTCTTATTCTTAGCCAGAATGTGCCGACCATCGCCCTTGCCCCGCTTCTCATGATTTGGTTCGGCTTCGGCATGCTGCCCAAGGTTATCGTGATTACGCTGGTCTGCTTCTTCCCTGTCGCTGTTGCGGCCCTGGACGGACTCGCCCGTACTGACCGCACCATGATGAATTATATGCAGATGGCGGGAGCTACCTCGTGGCAAATTTTCACCAAGCTGGAGCTGCCGCATGCCCTTCCCTCCATCTTCTCCGGGATTCGCATTGCGGCCACCTATTCGGTCATGGGTGCGGTGATCGGGGAATGGATCGGCTCGGACCGGGGAATCGGCTACTACATGATGCTGCAAAAATCCGGCTACCGCACGGACCGGGTGTTTGTTGCCATCCTGGTCATCGTCCTGCTCAGCCTGCTGATGGTGCTGCTGATCACCCTGCTGGAGAAGCGGCTGATTCGCTGGAATCGAAAAGGTTAAAACCATTGTGAATGGACATTTTCCAACATATATAAAAGGAGGCTGCTTTGCGATATGACACATCAAGTATCCCTGTCGGATCATGACAGGCTTGGCCGATCCTCTGCAGCGGTCCCGCCAGCGCCTGCCCTTGAGGTTCGCAGCCTTCGTAAAACCTTCCGCGAGCGGCGCAGCGAAGTGCATGTGCTGGATGATCTTTCGCTCCAGGTGCAGCCCGGGGAATTCGTCTCCTTGATTGGTCCTTCAGGCAGCGGAAAGAGCACGCTCTTCCATATCATCGGGGGGTTAACGGCTCCGGATGCGGGCTCCGTTCTCATGGATGGTCAGGACGTGACCGGGGAAAAAGGCCGCATCGCCTATATGCCTCAACAGCCGGCACTCTTCCCTTGGCGTACGGTGGAGGACAACGTGCTTCTTCCCGAGGAGCTGAGGGGCACCTCGAAAGCCGCTGCCAGGGAACATGCCCGCAGCTGGATGGAACGGGCCGGACTCTCCGGCTTCGAAAAAGCGTATCCGCACACCCTTTCAGGCGGAATGCAGCAGCGGGCGGCTTTTCTGCGCGCACTGATGAGTCCACGGGAAGTCATGTGCCTGGACGAACCGTTCAGCGCATTGGATGCGCTGACGCGCAGCGATATGCAGCGCTGGCTGCTCGATATCTGGGAGGATACGCGCCGTTCGGTGCTGATGATCACCCATCATATCGAGGAGGCGCTGCTCCTCTCGGACAGCATCTATATCCTGTCGGCACGGCCCGGAACCATCTTGAAAAGGGTAGAAGTCCCTTTTTCCCGTCCACGCCGGGAAAATATCCTGATGGATCCGTCCTTCATTGCATTAAAAACCGAAATTTCCGCCATCATGCGGGAAGAACAGCACAAACGCTGACCGATGAAGGCCAGCGGAATACATACATCCATGATCAGCAAAATGCTTCATGGAAGCTTACAAGCGAGGTTATGTAACGATGAAATCATTCATGCAGCGTGAAGCGAATTTCCCACTGATGGACACTCATATTCATCTGGATAGTTATTCGTTATCCGATCAACAAGCGATTCTGGCGGATATCCGCCATCATGAGGTTCAATCCCTCATCTCCGTCTCCATGCATCTGGCTTCCTGCAAGCGAAACCTGGAGCTGGCCAGGCAGTACGGACCGATGGTGCGGCCAGCTTTCGGTTATCATCCGGAGCAGCCCCTCCCTTCCTCTGACGAAACCGAAGAACTGCTGGATTGGATGGCAGAGCATGCCGATGAGATGGTTGCCGTAGGAGAGGTGGGTCTCCCCTATTACGCCAGGCTGGAGGCTGAATCGGAGGGCCGTCCCTGGGATAACCGTCCTTACGCCGATCTGCTGGAGCAATTTATAGCATTTGCTAAAAAGCATCATAAACCGGTCATTCTGCACGCTGTATATGAAGATGCGGATATCGCATGTGATTTGCTCGAAAAATACGGCGTCACTCGTGCCCATTTTCATTGGTTCAAGGGCTCACGCGACACCTTGCAGCGGATGGCGGGTAACGGATACTATATTTCCTTTACGCCTGACATCCTCTATGAGGAAGAAATTCGTGATATGGCATGTAGATATCCGGATCATCTCGTCATGACCGAAACCGATGGTCCTTGGCCGTTCGAGGGTCCGTTCACCGGACAGATGACCCATCCACGGATGACGGCTTCTGTGGCTGCGGCATGGGCTGAGCTTCAGGGGTTGTCCATATCCGAGGCCCGCAGGATTTTGTATGAGAACGCCGCGAGACTTTACGATCTATAAAAAGAATCTACATTCAGCTCAAGTCGGTTGTTTAGGCAATCGGCTTGTTCTCTTTAAGAAATCGGTTATATTGATTAATCAACTCATCGAGCACGATTGATTGTCTGAGGACTTTGGGATGATTAAAATCACGATACCGCTGCTTCATCTTATGAAGCTTATGCCGTTCTTGCTCGATATTAAACTTTATGCCTTCCTTCGTTTCCATGACTTTATATCCTCCCCTCATGTAATATTTTATGCTTTAATGTAAAATTATAGGATGTTTAATATTAGACATCAGAAATATAACATGGAGGGGCGATTTCTGTTATTCACGCCAAAAAACCACAATGCAAGCTGCAGCATTGTGGTTTTGGATTCCCTTATTTAACGTACTTATTTAACATACTTATTTAACGTACTTCTCCTGATATGCCTTTGACATCTCGTCTGTAATTTCCTTCATCTTCGGATCACTCTTGATCGTTTCGATCAGTTTATCGTACGATTCAACCGGTTCTTTGCCCGTGATGACCATGACCCGCATATCCTCCACTTTCTTGGAAAGCTCGGGATAGTATTTGTTATAGGCTTCCGAATACAGCTCTCCCGAAGGATTCGGAACCTTGACCGTCTTTCGCTCTGTGACGATCTCTACGTTCCGCTCGTATACTTCATCCGGCATCCCTACCGCGCTGATGGCCATATCGTCGCTGACGAGGTGAATCATATTGTTCAAGTTGCCGTCACCCGTCTTATCTACAGCGGCCTGCGGGGTTGCAACCTTCTTCCCGTTCTCCACATTGTAATGGACACCTTCGATTCCGTAGGTCAGCATTTCATTGCCTTCTTGACTATAACCGTAATCGAAAAACTCGAGGATTTTCTTCACTTTCGCCTCCGGCACTTTCTTCGGAATCAGGTACACGCCGTAGTACGGCGATCCTGAAGGCGTATACTTCACCCCGTTAGCATTCTCCAAGTAAGCAAGCGGCATCAGATCCGCCTTGGGATCAACGCCTTTCACGGCTTCGCCGGTCACCCAGGCATGGTTCATGGACATGCCCCCTACCCCTGCCTTGGCGCTTCGCATCGTATCCATCACCTGCGAGAACTTCATGATTGCGAAGTCTTTGGGGAACAAGCCCTCGTCATAAGCCTTTTTGATCCACAACATGGCCTCCCTTGACTCATCCGATGTCATAATCGGAGTCAGGGTATTATCGGGTTGAAGCTTCCAGGACCCTTGCGTTTCATTAAATATATTATAAATATAAGCGAGGGCCCCCGGATTTGCGGCATATGGAATCTCATCGGCCTGTCCGTTACCATTCGGATCCTGTTCTTTAAAAGCCTTTAACACGTTATGGAACTCATCCAGCGTTTTGGGTGTTTCCAGCTGTAGGGCATCCAGCCAGTCTTTGCGGATCATCGGGAACACGCCTCCGCCATAGCTCGGATAATAACGAGGAATGACGATGTTCTTGCCATCCATCTTGGTGATTTCCCACATTTCCTTCAGTTCTTCGCGGTTCAAATTCGGGTAGTCTTTAAGAAACGGCGTCAGATCCCAGAAGACTCCCTGCTTCAGCATTTTCTGCAGCTGCGGGTTCTGCATCGTTTCCACGAAAGTAACCTCTGGAAGATCGCCGGATGCCAGCATGACATTGATCTTCTCTTCGGCCGTGGACGGCGACAGCCACGTAATATTCAGCTTGGTGTTGGTGCGTTTCTCAAGCTCTTTCCATAGTGCATTGGTATTGTCTATGAATTCGGTGGCATAATTCAGGGTCTGTATCGTAATGCTTGTAGGTTCACTGCTGTCTGTTCCGCCTTCGTTATCGCCAGGTGCACTTCCTTCTCGGCTGCCGCATGCGCTTAGCAAGAGCGAACTTGCCAAGAGCAGCACCCCCGACATTTTTAAAAACGACTTGCCCGGCTTTGTTTCCATTTTTCTCATCATTAGACCTCCCTTATAATGATACATCTCGCCTGACTGATCATGATGGCAGATAGACCGTATATCGATTCATTCCTTGACAGAGCCTACCATCGCTCCTTTGGCGAAGTGCTTCTGCAGGAATGGATACACTAACATGATAGGAACGGTTGCAATAACGACCGCCGCCATCTTCAACGTTTCCGTCGGGACGGGCCGGTTCACTTGGAAGGCAAAGCCTCCGCCGCTTCCCGATCCCATTGTCGTCGGATCCACAAGCATATTTTGGAGCAGCACTTGCAGCGGCCACATCTTCTGGTCGTTAATAAACATCAGTGCGTTGAAGTACGTATTCCAATAGCCGACCGCAAAGAACAATCCGAAAGCCACCAGCGCCGGCAGCGACAACGGCAGAATGATTCGCCAGAACACGCCGATATCATTGGAGCCGTCAATCATCGCGGCTTCCTCCAGACTGTCCGGAATGCTGTCGAAGAATCCCTTCATGAGCAGCACATACCATGCGCTGGTCAAGCTGGGCAGGATCAGCGACCAGACGCTGTCAATGAGTCCCACATTTCGGACGACCAGATACAGCGGAACCAGCCCCGGCGTGAAGAGAAAGGTGATTAACACCATAATCATGATCGCCTTGCGAAACCGAAGGCGTTTGCGGGACACCGCGTAAGCCATGCCCCCGGTAACGAGCAGACTGAGCAGTGTGCCGACCGTAGCCAGGAACACGCTCACGGAAATCGAGGTGACAAACAATCCGTTGGAGAGCAAATGCTTATAAGCATCCAGCGTCCAAACCCGCGGCCATAATATCAAGCTTCGTTGATAATACTCCACCGGATCGGTAAACGACAAAATAACGGTATAATAAATCGGAAATATCGTTGCCAAACCGATGATCAGCAGCAGTCCGTTATTCACAAGCCCGAACAGCCTGGTTTTCCATCCTTTCTCATGCATGTCTTACTCCTCCTTGTCTTCGCCCATCCATTAGTACAGGCTTTCTTGACCGTACCGCCTCGCCAACCGGTTGGCCGTGACCACCAGAATGACGCCGACAATCGATTTGAATAATCCGATGGCCGTACTGTAGCTGAACTCTCCCTGCCGAATCCCTACCCGGTATACATAGGTATCGAACACTTCGGCTACATTGGTAACAGGTGCATTCATCATCAGATAAATCTGTTCGAATCCCGTATCCAGAATCGTTCCCAGACGGAGGATCAACAGAATCAGGATCACGTTGCGCATCGCGGGCAGGGTAATATGCCACATCCGTCTCATACGGCCCGCACCGTCCATGACGGCTGCTTCATATAATTGCGGGTCCACTCCGGCGATGGCCGCGAGAAAGATGATGGTTCCCCAGCCGACTTCCTTCCAGATGGATTGTCCCGTCAGCATACCCCAGAAGTAGTTCGGGTTGGAGAGAATATCGATCGTCTCCCAATCCATGGAGATAAGCCACTTATTAAACAAGCCCTCCGATTGCGAAAACATCAGGTAGGTTAGCCCGTAGATCAATACCCAGGATAAAAAGTGGGGGATATACACCAGGGATTGAATGGTCCGCTTATAGAAGGAGCTTCGCACTTCATTCAGCATCAAAGATAAAATGATCGGTGCCGGGAAAAAGAAAATCAAGCTTAGAAAACTGATCGCCAGCGTATTGCGCAGCAGCATCCAGAAATCATCGTTGGAGAAAAACCTGGTGAAATGCTCGAACCCAACCCAGGGGCTTCCGAACACCCCAAAGTATGGAGAATACTCCTGGAAGGCAATCACGAGATTCGTAATCGGAATATATTTGAAAATGATAAAAAAGATCAGTCCCGGCAAGACCAGCACGTACAAATACTTGTCGCGCACAACATCCGACCATATCCGCCCCCACTTCGTTTTGGATTTCACGCTTATGGGGGGGCTCCCGTTTCCTTTTGCCGACTGAACGGTTTCTTGTGCTTTCATCGATACTCCCTCACTTTCAGCCTTGTCATCTCGTTCAACATACCGTTCACGGAATGTAGTCCTAATGTAAACGGTTGCAACATTCCCTGCAATTCCACTTTTTTTCCGCCGACTCCAATCCCCTGTCCGTTCGCTGCACAACACAGGGAAATGCTTGGGTCTCTAAGGTATTGAGGAACCTTTCGTTTCCTTGCATTGCACTTTTTTTCCACGGCGAATGAACGTCCGATTCGGTTCATCGCTAACGTTGACCGACCTCAATTGGGAAGATATGATCTTTTCAACTCATCCACTCTTTCGCTATGATAGTATGTAATCATTTACCGGCTCGTTTCGATCAAGCCTTTGATTTGTTTATGCCAACAGGGGGTTAAAGTAATGAGGCAACAGAATCCTGAATCCGTTTTCAAAGGTATTATGTATTGGAGAAGCATCGCGCTTGCCGTGTTGTTAACATGCCTCCCCATCTCGGCCATAACGGCCGTTTACCTTTATGTGGGCAACCAGCATATGATTAACCAATATCAGCAGCGGAACGAGGAAGCTTTGGTTGACGCTGCGAGACAAGTAGACGAGCAATTCACCCAGTTGGTCCACTACGCCCTCAATATGGTGGTAAAACCCCATTTCAAGCCTTCCTTGTCCGATATGGACTTTGTATCGAATATCGAGGAGACAAACGAGCTGTTCAGTACGCTGAACCTGGTGGAGAATGCCGATCCCCTGGTGGATCAGGTCTATCTCTATATCAAAAAGCAAAATAAAATCATGGAGCCTGATCTCGGGCTGCGGACGCTGAATCAGGAACAGGATGCGTTAAACTTCAACAAGCTCATGGAAGGAGATACGGACATGTTCTGGGTCCATGACCTGGAGCGGCCTTTTAACAAGGACAAATCTTCCCACGCGCTTGTCATGCGACTTCCCTTCAACGGTCATACACCCTACGGCGCGATCGTCATCTATATTGACCCGTCGAAGCTGCACGTCATTCGCAATAGCGAGAATCTCTCGTTCCTGCTGGACGACCATGGTCATGTCATCGGGGAGTCGGGGATGAGCCGCAGCATGCCGAAGGCGATGAGCGCGATTCAGGAGCAGCTGAAGCTTCCCGAGAATGCCCGGAGTGCGAATTTGCGGTTGAAGGTTCCGGTCGACCAGGATGTATTGCTGGTGAATACCGTTCAATTCGAAAAGATGCAGCAAAGTTGGACCTATGTTTCAGGCACGCCGCAATCCAAGATCATTGCTCCAACGAAGCCGTATACCCATATCATTCTGATTTGCTTTGCTTTTGCGCTCGCGGCTTCATTGGCTGTGAGCTGGTTTGCCTCTAAGAGCATGTATCGCCCTATTCGCAAGATGCTGAATATGATTGGGGGCGATCAGGCCAAACCGAGCTCGCGATACAATGAGCTGGATTATATTGAACACGAGTGGAAGCAGTACCGGTTCTCGCATGATACGCTGCAAAGCCAGTGGAAGCGATCCTTGCCCGCGATCAGGGAGGCTTATATCAATCAATTTTTGAGTGGACAAGCCGCCCACCTGACGGAGCCCGAATACGTGCTCAAGCTGCAGGAGATGGATCTTGACATTACCGATAAACAGTTCTCGGCCATCGTGCTTCAGCAGCATACCCACGGGGAGGATCGGACGCCGCTGACGGAAAATGACCAGCATCTTCTCACCTATGCCGCTCTGAACGTGATCCAGGAGCTGGCAGAGGACATAAGCGCATATATGCATCCCATCAATTTCTTCGACGGCTCCTTCGGCGTCATCTTGATCGTTCCGGCTTCCCATAAAGCCGATGAACAGACGCGTATAATGAGGCAGCTGTGCGATCAGGTCATGCGGGCTTTGCGCGATACACTCCGCATGTCGGCAACCATCGTATTGGGAGGACCAAGCTCAACCTGGACCGATGTCCCCCATATTCTCGAACAGGCCAAGCGGGCGCTGCATTACCGCTCCTTTGACGCGGGCAGTCAGCTGTTGGAGGCAGAAACCGTGCTTTCCCAGAAAAACGACTGGATCGACTTTCCGCTGGAATTGGAGCAGGATTTCATTCACACCTTGAATCTTGGGCTTCAAGGGGATGCGCTGCGCTCCCTAAGCCGCTTCGTAACGGCGCTTCAAGCCGGAGGAGGCTCGGAGTGGCATGTCCACCACGGTCTCATGCGGTTAATTACCAGCGTTCACCGGTCTATGCTGCAGGCTGGCTTGAATCCATACCAGGTGTACGATTTCTCCAATCTGCAGGAACAGCTGTCCCTGCTTCGGGATCCGAAGGCCTGCGTGACCTGGTTCCAGAAAGAAATCATCGAACCCTACCTCGATCAGTTAACCAAGAACTTCAACAGCTCCATGAAATCGCTGGTCGAAAACGTACTGGAGCAAATCGAGCAAAACGGGATGCAAGACCTGTCCCTGGATACCATGGCCATGGAAGCCGGTGTCAGTGTATCCCAGCTGAGCAAAGCGTTTAAGCAGATGACGGGCACGAATTATATAGACTATTTGACAACCGTGCGCATGAACCGCTGCAAAGAACTGCTGCTGACCACCGATCTTCGCATTCACGAGATTGCGGAAGCCGCAGGATATCAGCCTCCCTACTTCAATCGAATGTTCAAGAAGTTGGAAGGGATCACGCCCGGACAATACCGTCAGCAGGGCATCGGCAAATGACTCGGCATGTCATCCTGATCAGCAATCTCCGTATAATAGGGGACCGCTGAAAAAAGGACTGTCCCTTGGGACAGCCCCGTTTCTGTGTTATGAGTTACGTTCAAGCGTCGTACATGGCGGCACGCTTCCTGTGTTATGACTTACGTTCAAGCGTCGTACATGGCACGCTTCCTGTGTTATGACTTACGTTCCAAGCGTCGTACATGGCGGCACGCTTCCTATGTTATGACTTGCGTTCAAGCGTCGTACATGGCGGCACGCTTCCTGTGTTATGACTTGCGTTCAAGCGTCGTACATGGCGGCACGCTTCTATGACTTACGTTCAAGCGTCGTACATGGCGGCACGCTTAGCGAGTTGCATATTTTAGCGGACTCAGCGGACCTTATTTTGATCAAAAGCACCATTTCTCGAATGGTGACGGACATGAGGTCCGTTATTCACCGAATATGGCCCTTATTTTTCGGATTATACGCTAATTAACGGAACAGGTGTCCCATAGATCGGCAAAAACGAGCCCATAGCGAAAATAACGGATCTGAGGTCCGATCCTGCTGCTGCCGGACCGTAACTCGTTCCGGCTTGCAACTTGAAGCTACGGCAAACTTTCGGAACACTGCGTCCCCTACGCCACCGATCCCACGCCAGCCGGGCTTGCTACGCGGCCAGGCCGTAACTCGTTCCGGCTTGCAGCTGGATGCTACGGCAAACTTTCGGAACACTGCGCCCCCCACGCCACCAATCCCACGCCAGCCGGGCTTGGTTACGCTGCCGGCTTGGTTACGCTGCCGGCTTGGTTACGCGGCCGGGCTTGGTTACGCGGTCGGCTTCGGTTACGCGGCCGGGCTTAGTTCCTAGGGCCGTGCCCTCTGGAGTATTCCCCACAGAGCAGCCGTACCCGCTCTCTCTATTGATTTACGAGAGTCACCGTACCTGCTCTCTATTGTTTTACGAGAGCGCCGTTACCCGCTTTCTCTATTCATGTCTAACGCCCCATAAACCCCTTCCCCTTCAGGAAGTCCTTCATGTGCAGCCTTACCGGCTCTGTCAGGCGTTTAGCCATAAGCGCTGACCACGGCGTGTTGTTTTTGCCATGGGTACGTTGGGACAAATATTCGGAAGAGGTTCGATCGTAATTCTTCACTTCCTCTGTAGCCGCGCGATGATAGCTGTCGCGGTGCAAAACAGCCTCCACCGGAAGCCGAGGGCGAAGCCCCGGCTCCTGATCCGGGTAGCCCAGGCACATGCCAAATACCGGATAGACCAGCTCCGGCAGTTCCAAAGCCTCGGAGAATTCGGCAATGGAGTTGCGGACCCCACCTATGTATACGATGCCAAGACCAAGCGATTCCGCAGCAATCGCGGCATTCTGCGCAGCCAAAGCGGCATCCACCGTGGCCACGATGAAATTCTCGGTCGAATCTTCATACGTCTCTTGATCAACCGCGTGCGCCTCTGCGCTTTTTTTCAAACGATACAGATCCGCGCACCACACCAGAAATACCGGGCATTCCACAATATACGCCTGATTTCCCGCTAAAGCGGCCAACCGCTGCTTCTTCTCCGGATTGGTAACGGCAATCACGCTGTATGCCTGGACGTTGCTTGAGGTTGATGCCATCTGACCTGCTGCCACAACTGTCCTTAGCTGCTCCTCGGACACGGGCCGATCCGAATATTTACGAATCGATCGATGGTTCATCAGAAGTGATATGGTATCATTCATCGGGTATCCACTCCTTAGGCTCTTAAAGAATTGTTCCATCTATTATGAAACTTCGGCTTGGGCAGTGCAAGCTTAAGGCGGCCAGCGACCGAAGCGCAAAAAAACCGGCTTGCTGTCGATCGCCTTCAGCAGCCGGCTCCTATTTTAGCCAAAACTCGCGGCTTTGGATTGTTCCAGGGAATCTTACGTTAGGACACGATATCGTAGCCTTGCTCTTCAATCGCTTCTTTCAATGCTTCAAGGGTGACCTTGGTTTCGTCGTATTCGACGGCCACTGTATTGGATGCAAGATCGACTTTACCAGAAGCTCCCGCATTCTTCAGCGCGCCTTCCACCGAGTTCACGCAATGGTTGCAGGACATGCCTTCCACTGTCAATGTCACTTGTTTCATGTTGTCGTCCTCCTATCATATAATGTTGTACCATTTAACCTTACTATACCCCCCATAGGTATGTAAAGTTCAAGAATTTGCTCTTTTCTGCAACAGAAACACGAAAAAAGTAGGAAGATTTATCCTTTTAATCTGTTATAATGTACATAATTCATTAGATTCATACAGGAAGGGACAAGCTTTTTATCAGACCCTTACATTTTTTTCATAAAATTTGATTTTTGTTGAAGGAATTTCCAATTCGCTGTCGAACTATCTTAATTACAGAGATAATGAACTATGAAAGTAGGAATTCTATCATGGTATTTGACGGCATTATACTCGGGTTAATTGTCGGACTGATACGTGGCGGACTCCGTCATGGACTGCAGCAATTCAGTAAGATTCGTCTGAAGGGCGGCTTAATCTTCCCTATACTCCTGATTGTGCAGCTGCTGATATTCCGCTTTCAAGTGAACTCTGATTGGTTGGCAGCCGCAAGCGGCTACGTCTTTATGTTCATCTATGTTGCCGGCATGATCTTTCTCTGGATGAACCGGGATCAGAAAGGTTTTGGCAGCATCTTGGCAGGTGTCTTTCTGAATTTCCTTGTCATGGCAGTGAACGGTGGCAGAATGCCCGTTTCCATGAGCGCAGCTTCCGTGCTGGATCCCGTTTATGTGGACATGCTAATGGATGCCACAGCTACTACCAAGCACTATCTTATGGACGCTTCTACCCGCCTGTCCCTTCTTGGTGACATCATTCCATTATCTCCACCCTATCCAAGAACGCAGGTAATCAGTATCGGAGATATTATCATGAATATCGGTATATTCCTCTACATTGTCCATTTTATGACTTCCGGGAAGAATACCAATGTTCAAACCTTAATGCGCAAATCCGATACGACTGAACATGCTGAACCGCAGAATTAATCATACATCATACCACCTGGAAAGGAGGGAGAACTATGAAGAAAACTGATAAAATTAAGTATTCCCGCATCGTATTGAATGCGATCATCGTTGCTTCCGTTGTTGTCGCTCTGACTTCCGGATACAGATTGGGATAACATAAATATCTAAAAAAACAGGCTGGAATGCTCAGCCTGTTTTTTTACATCTTTTTCGTTGTTTTGCGACGCAATATATCTTAAAATGTGGAGAATACACACCATGCTTTTTTAATTGAGGAGAAACCGTTATGTCCATATTCAAGCGTCCTAAGATTTCCAGGGAACTTCCGGGACAGCTGTACTTTGTGTTCATTTCACTTATGGGCTGTATAACCTTTCTACTAGTACATCAAGGAGAATTTATATACTACTCTCCTTCACAGTGGGTATGGGTTTATGCAATGTTAGGCGCCGCCCTAATATTAAATTACTTCACCTTCCAGCTGCCGCCTGAGGGTAATTTGCAATCTATGGATTCTTCCGTTTATTTAGCTTGCATATTTATATATGGCGCCCCCTTTGCTCTTTCGGTAATCCTATTCAATACTCTAGCAACAGCACTGTATGACAGGAAGATCCCTTTTTGGAAGCATTTTGTCAACTTCTCCATATATACACTCATGATCGTTGGTTCCTCGCTTGTTTTTAAGGCTGCAGGAGGACAACCGGGCCCCATCATCAATGATCATTTTGGTGCTTATCTTGGCGCCCTGCTCGTCTATTTTATTATTAACGTGTTTCTGCTTGGATTTTATTATTACTTGTTATATCGGGGATCTTTATACGACATTCTGAAGTCCTTCATTAAAGACACCCTGCTCGTGTATTTAAGTACACTCATACTGTCGCTCGTCCTCTCCGTTCTTATCGTACATAACGGCGTATTCGGTCTCACCTTATTCATAGGCCTGAGCGTGATGCTCTCTTATTCCTTTAAACAGCTATTCACGATGTATAACGAAGTACAGGAAAAAGCAATCAAGGATCAACGGACAAGCCTGTATAATCACAGTTATTTTGAAAGCCTGCTGGAAGACGAGATCAAGAAAGCCAAGGCTAATGAGACGCCATTGTCGCTGGCTATGATCGATATCGATGATTTCAAGAAATACAACGATCAATTCGGACACCTGAAAGGGGACATGCTGCTAGGATTTCTCGGCAATTACCTCAAGGTGGAATCCGAAACGGCCGAGGTGGTGGCTTCCCGTTTCGGCGGTGAGGAATTCACGATTCTAATGCCGGGTTACGATGACAATAAGGCCCGTTCCTTCATTAACAGGCTCCGCAAAAAACTGAACGATACCTATTTTGACGGCGTCGAGATTTTCCCCTCCGGGTGTCTCTCCTTCTCTGCCGGCGTTGCGTCCTATCGGATTGATATCCATGACAAGTCACAGCTTGTCGAGCTTGCCGATCAGGCGCTGTACTATGCCAAGAAGCAGGGTAAGAATAATGTGCATGTATACGGGAGCGGCGCCGAAAAAGAATCCGAGATCGACTTCGCGGAAGATGTCCGCGATATTGAGCAGCAGCTGAAGCTGTTCTTGTATAAAGATGTAGATACGTTCAAACACTCCAAACGGGTATTCCGCTATGCCATGGACATCAGCGAAGTGCTCGGGCTTGATAGTGTGGAGCGACGCAATTTTGTACTCGGCGCACTCATTCACGATATCGGCAAGCTGGAGATTCCTTGGGGGATCTTGAACAAACGGGACAAGCTCACGGCCGGCGAATGGGAAACCGTCAAACGGCATGTCAGCTGGGGTAAACGCATTGCGGAAACGAACGAGAAATTCAAGGAACTGGTTCCTTACATCGAATTGCACCATGAAAGATATGATGGCGGCGGATATCCGCACGGCTTCAAAGGCAGCCAAATCCCCAAGCTGTGCCGGATGCTGACCATTATCGATTCCTTTGACGCGATGACAACGGAACGGCCTTACCAAAAAACGAAAACCTTCGAGGAGGGAATTGAGGAATTGCTCCGCTGCTCGGGCACGCAATTCGACCCGGAGCTTGTTGAGCTCTTTATCCGTTATTTAAGACTCAAAGCAGAAGCGCAGCAGCAGCCTGCAGCCGGTTCGGAGACGTCTTAATAAGACCTATGCCCCCTCCCGTTATCACCTCTCCATGTTTGATACTTCCCCAAATAAGGTATAAAGGTAGTATCACAACGATAAATGAGGTGAGCAACGGTGGCTGACAAGAAAAAGGATCTACCGCTTCACAACGGTCCCGGCAACATGGATCACCCTGAACAATATCCGACGGAACAAGAAAGCCTGTTCGATATGCACGAGAGCGAGCAGCATGTGGACCCCATTCCGATGGAGGACGCCAGGCTGGAGCGCCAGGAAGAGAAGCAGCGGGACGGGACGTCAAAGAATCGTTCATCCAGTAACGATAAGTATCACAGCGGCTTTTAATAGTGGGCTGACCCTGTCGCTGCAGCTTAACTTGAACTTATGGGCTCCGTTTTGGCGGAGCCTTTTTATTTCATCGTTTTTTCTTTAATATATAAGAGTATGTATGATGATTTGAACCCTAGAGATTATATAAAAGAGTGGAGTGGACCCTTTGTTTTCCATATGGACGTTAAACCGTGTGCAGCGAAGGATGCTGCTGGTACTGATTGCAGCGGTTCTGGTTATGTCATGTCTGCTGGTTCTTACCGGTCTTCATGAACGTTCCCCGAGCATAAGCAGCGTGATTGAAGAACGATATATTCAAAGTGCGGCCATGATCAGCCACCCCGGTGGAGACCTGGAAGTCCATGCCTCCAGCGTCATGCCCGGTGTGCCGCTTATGATTGCCGGACTTACCGCCTTATTCGGAAGCATGGATGCTGCCCTGATTGCCTACCAGCTGCTCCAATGCGTCTTTCATGCAATTTCCGTCTACTTGGTTTTCGTGCTGTCCCGCTACATGTTTAATACGCGAATCGCTTTTCTGTCATGTTTGATTTACGCGCTGTTCTGGCCGGCTTACGGCGCAGTCCGGCTGATCCTGCCGGATACGACCATGCAAACCTTGATGCTGCTTCTGGTTTGCGCCGTCATCGGAGCGCTTGAATTGAAGCAGGCTGGCTGGTACGCGGCTGCCGGCGCGCTTACGGCGCTTATGGCATGCTACAACCTTCAGGCGCTGCTGTACCCTGTACTGTTCATTCCCTTTTGGATCAAGTACCGCAGTCCGGTCAAAATCGTAACCGGCGGGCTCGTTCTTATTAGCGCGGGTTATTTGCTCATCTTGTCTCCATGGTGGCTGAACATCCCGCTGTTCAATCGTTTGATGTATATGTCCGGTCCGTGGAACCTTGCCTCGCTGTGGCTGGAATCGAGATACATCGAAGGCAACCCTCTGGTTCATCTCTTCCGGAGTATATTTGCCGGCCGTACCTCCAAATATGCAGCAGCGATCGGAAATGAGGAGGCAAGAAAGGTCGTACAATCCGCATTGGACGCCGTCCGTCTCGTCATGCTGTTTGCCGGGGTTGCCGGCGTTATCTGGTCGGTTTGGAAATATCGTCTGAAACGGCAGCTCCCGGTGCTGCTGACCCTACTGTATTTTATTGCCGCCGAATGGTTGGTTCCCAGCCTGGACGGTACCGGATTTCCTTATTCGGTCTTCCTGCTCCTCTACGCTGCTTTTCTCACGGACAAAGCGATTATCTATGCACATAAGACCCGCCTGCTTCGTAAGTAAGCTTCAACGCGAAGTCTATCATTCCATCATCATGAGCCTTCTGCGCCTGAAAGCACTTTGATCCGTGCCTTCAGGCGTTTTTTCATATTTATCCAGAACCTTTCAGGCTGATGAAACGTCTATAATATAACTTCGTTTTCATATATCCCAGCCAAGAGAGGTGTCAGGTAGGTATGAAAATAAACCGTAAATATATCACCATTCTCAGCATCGCTGTGGCAAGCGTCCTGACGGTAAGCATCATACTATTCTTTACGGATGCTTCGCATCGCTCGGGCCAGAATGACCGCATGAACGACACTATGAACGGACAGGCGCTGATTCAAGTCGGTTCCACCTACATCACGCATACCAATTTAACTGCCTATAAGAATAACCTCGCGCATAGCACCGCGCCCCTTCCTGATGACTCCACGCTTCTTAAAGAAATGGCAACAAAGGAATTGATGCTTCAATTGGCCGACGAACAAGGCGTCGCGGCGAGTCTGGAGGATGGAATTCAAAGGGCCAACGCGCTTCGGCAAACGCTCCAGACCCAGCCGCGACAGGTGCAAGAACAGCACCTGCGCATACTGGATACGATGGGCATCAGCGAAGATCAGTACTGGGAAGACTACTCTCCGCCGGAATATCGGGATATGTTATCGATCGAACGATTAGTGAATAAACTGACGACGGATATGAAGACAAACCAGTCTGACGTCATAACCAGCACACAGCAACTGAAGGATGAACTGCTGCACACCGCGTTGGATGAACAGCGGATTATCGTGTTGGATCCAGATATTGAATTGAGGTAACGCCGAATTGGTATATAATAGTGTAAAAGTCTACCGCCATGGGAGGATAATATGAAAAAACGTTTCTTGTCGGCGTGGCGGTGACAGCCGGCACGGCCGTTGGCGCTGCTGCTGTTTTCTAAAAGCCGTACCGTCCCATTCCAAAATCCTGGTCAACGGATCGGAAGCCAAGCTGTCCGAGTCCCCCGTTGTCATTCAGAACAAGCTCTACGTCCCCTTGCGGGACTTCTCGGAAGCGCTTGAATATCAGATCGGCTCTGTCGGTGCCGATGCGATCGGGATGATTCCCAAATCCTCGAATGGAGAGGCAACAGCTTACATAAACAAGAACAGCAAGTGATTTCCGAATGCTGCACGGCGCGTGAGCCCCCAATTACCGCATTCCCCCTTTCGATGCAGCACTTCATATTCTATCGGAAGCCCGCTCACCTGGCGGGCTTTTACTTTTGCGGTTTTCGGGATAAACCCAGTACCATGTTTCACAGCCTAACTGTAACTTTATGCCCTGGTTATACGTGTGTTACATAGAGGGGAGGACATGAAACTGAACAGTCTGGAATCGATTTATCAATATTACGTGAAAGACGTTTATCGTTACTTGTACTCCCTCTCTTACGATCACCATACGGCCGAAGACCTGGTACAGGAAACCTTTTACCGGGCATATCTGTATCTCGAGGATTGGAAGGAAGAACGAATCAAGCCATGGCTATTTCGGGTTGCCCATAACGCTTATGTGGATTATCAGCGCAAAGCGAGCCGAAGCATCGTCAAGGATGCTGTTTTTTTCGAGCAGATGGTTGACCGGAACACCCCGGAGAATGCGCTGCTCCAGCAAGAAGTCCAAAGAGAAATCGGACGGATGTTAACCGATATTCCGGAGAAGCAGCGGCAAGCGGTGCTACTGGTGGATTTTCATCAGTTCTCATACCAGGAGGCGGCGGATATTATGGGCATCACCTTATCCCATATCAAAATCACGTTATTTCGGGCCAGGCAGCGGCTGCGGGACATGAAACGAAAGGACGGGACGTTATGAGCGAAGAATTCAAACAGCGGCTGAGGGATTATGCAGATGGCAAGCTGTCTGACGAGGAAAAAATCGAAATCGAACGGGAAATGGAGAAGCTGGAGGAATACCAGTCTTACGTGAACGAAATGATGGATAACGAAGGTTCGAGCGATGCCAGCCCTCCACATGCCGCTGACGATCAGACCGGCCTTTCGCCCAAGAGAGAAAAGCGAATCGTGCGCCGGGGCAAATGGCGAGCTCGGATTTCTAATACGATGACGGTGATATCGGCGTTTCTGGCTATATTGGTCATCAGCTCGATCATTACGGCGCTTTTTTACGGGGTCGGCGATCCCAGCCGCAACGATAAATACCGGGATGCCATTGCTTCCGCCATCTCAATCTCAAAACCTAATATCGACGTTCGTCTAAACAGTCAGGTCAGAACCTTCTTCCGTCAGGAAGTGTACGGGGACATGGACAAACAGGTGGGGAGCGAACGAGTAACTATCGGCGAATACACCGTCAACTTCCTGTTCGGGCTGCCCACCGTCGATGTGGATTGGAATAATGGCAGCTCGGGTTCATCGCAGATTTTCTACCGTCCGAATAGTCAACCGGAGACTTCGTCTGCGAATCCGGAGAAAGCTCGTAAAGAACAGTCAAAAGAACAACCAGATTCCTCTTCCGCCAAGAGCGGGGACTGGGCCAGGCTTGAAAAGCTCCCCGAGGGTACCGTGGCCGAGGCTTATGTATCGTTTAACCGCTTCTTCACGACCGACGAGCTGCTGAAGCAGTTCGAGAACCGGAATATGGAGGCCGTCTGGTTTGCCGTAGATACCGGACCGGATGAACGATTCGGCGGCGGAGACGATGTGATCTCCAATCCTGTCGGCTTTCCGTCTTATCCCGTCTGGCATCATGATGATTTGACGATTACCTCCTATAAGGAAGAAAAACGCGGTTGGTTTGGCAAAATCGTGTCCAGCGGCGGACATTACCCTTCAATAGAAACCTATGGAGACGGGGAACTGCGGAATGAGCACTTCATCAAATCGCTGCGGCTGCTGCAAGAGTATGACCTGATTGCCAGCGGGGTGGCTCCGTTTGTTGACGTAGATGCTTCGTTAGCTTACGTGGAACAAAACGGCGTTCGTCTCTATGGTGCCGTCATTACCGGCCCTGTTAAGGAGCTGTTGACCCTGCGTGAGGTATCCTGGGTCCGCGACCTGCGGGTCGGAGAAGTGCGGCTGTGGAACTGGACCCAGTGATGGTCTTCTGGCGAATGCCGTATACTTCAACAGGCTTGCTGACATAAATAATGTCAACAGCCATCCAGGCCTCCCCCCGACCACGCACCGTGCACCACAGGGAGCCGTGCACACGATGTGGCAAATCACATAAGGGCAACAGCTATCCCGGACTCCCCTATTTTGAGCCCGGGATTTTTGTTATTCATATAAATGATTCAGGTCATGAATGATCTGCGCTGCCTGCGCTTGCCTCATGTGACCATAACTCCATTTGCTGCTTCCTCTCCCGCTCCTCCCGGATCCGGCGGTCCCTCTCCATCGCTTCAGCCATATAGTCTCGCGGCTTCAGCTTCCCGTTGATGTTCAGCAAAATGCCTATCATAATGAGCTGCAAAATAGCAATAACAACCAGCATAAGAGTCCTCCTTGAACATGGTCTGTTCTTTTTTTGCTCTTCTAAAAGCATTCCTAAATGATATAACACTTTCCCCGGGTGTAAAGTTGGTTCGTATCCATGGGTTGGGCTGACAGATGTGTCGGAACAAATCAGCTCAATTCTGGCGTGCGCCTCTGAAATTCACATCATGAATTCATAAGTGTTCGCATCCCGGGGTTCTTATCCATATCCTGCGCTTTGCCAGACTTCCGAGAATCCGGTAAACTGGTAGAACGATAACCGAAATACGAAATGATTGGTGAATTTCATGACATCCATACCCTTTTATAAACGCCCATACGGCGGTGAGCGTCAGGATATTCCGTTTGCCAAGCTGGCTACCTTCGAGAACAGCCAGGACCTGATCAGCGATGACGCGCCGGATGCGGCTTTTTTTCGCGGCTTGGAATCACAGGGGCTGCTGCTTAATCGCGCCCAAGTCCAGGCTGTACGACATACGCAAGGACCGCTGCTTACGCTTGCAGGCGCGGGTTCCGGGAAGACCTCCGTGCTGGTCAGCCGGACAGGCTACCTCATTGCGGCCAAGAAGATCGATCCGTCTTCCATCCTGCTTGTCACCTTCTCATCCAAGGCGGCAGCCGAGATGAAGGAACGCATCATGGCGCTTCCCGGTTTACGGGCTAGCGAAACCGCCAAAGTAACGGCAAGAACCTTCCACTCCTTCTTCTTGTACTTGCTGCGCACCCGCGGCTACAGGCAGGAAATCCTGAGCAACGCCAGGCATCAGCAATTTATTATGAAGCGGATCCTGCGGGAAATGGGCTTGCAGGATAGCTACGAAGCCGAGACGCTGCTATCGCTCTGGTCGGCCCATCGAATGAGTATGACCGGACTTGACGAGCTGCCTGTCAAAACACCTGCGGAAGTGGAGCAAAGGCAAATCTTCGCCCGTTATGAAGCGTGGAAGGAAGACCACGGCCAGATGGATTTCGATGATATTCTGGTCATGTCCCACCGTCTGCTGTCTCAGGATCCCGGATTGCTGGCCTCCCTTCAAAGGCGGTACCGTTATGTGATGGTCGACGAGTTTCAGGATACGGGACTGCTGCCCTATGAGCTGCTAAAGAAGATGGTCGCCCCGCATCGCAACCTGATGGTTGTCGGTGACGATGACCAGACCATATATGGCTTCAACGGGGCGCGAAACGAATTCATTCTCGAATTCGACCAGACGTTTCCCGGGGCCAAGGTGGTGACACTGGATATCAATTATCGTTCCCTCTCCTCGATTGTCGGGCTGGGGAATGAAATAATCCGCGTCAATGAACGCCGCCGTCCCAAACAGCTGCGGTCTACCCGCAAGAGCAGCAGCGTACCGCTATACCTTCGTCCAGGCGATCCCGACCAAGAAGCGGAGCTGCTGCTGACTCATATTACCGAACAGATCCGGGAGCACGGAAAGCAGTACCGCGATCATGCGATTCTGTACCGAACCGCGAACAACAGCCGGGCTATTTTCGAACAGCTCGTGATGCGGGAGATTCCGTTCATTCATTACGAGAATGGAGATCTGTTCTACGAGCAGTGGATTGTCAAACCGCTCATGGACCATCTGCGGCTGTCGCTGGACCGGCGCAATTTTACGGCAATGGAGGGCATGCTCCATACGCTGTACATGAACCGGGACAAAGGCATGGCTTTCATTCGGCAGCAGGATGCCCCGCGTCCCAAGAAGGGCCCTCTATCTCATCTTCTATCCTTTCCTGGCCTGAAGGATTTCCAGGTCGAGAATATTAAAGATCGCACAAAGCTCATTAAGGGACTAAAGGCGATGGAGCCCCTTCAGGCTATACAGGAAATGAGACGGCAATTCTATGACAAGTTTCTGGAAGCAGACGAGCGGCAGGAAATCACCCTCCATAAAGAATTCATACAGGAAGGACTAGATGAGTTGGAGGCTTCGGCGAAGCGCTTTGGCGATATAGCTGAGTTCGTCGAATTTGTTGATCGACTGATCATCATTCATAAGGAAATGGCGGCTATGAAACGGGACGAGCAGGCCGATGCCGTCCGGTTAATGACGATCCATAAATCCAAAGGGCTGGAGTTTCCCTCGGTATGCCTGATCGGGGCAAGCGAGGGCATTCTGCCGCATACGTCCGCTTTGGACGCCGAACGCAGGGACGATCAGCGTCCGCTGTCGGACAAAGAGGATAAGGCACTGGATGCGCTGGAAGAGGAGCGCAGATTGGCTTATGTCGCTATCACGAGGGCACGGGATGAACTGATTGTCAGTTCGCCGGGCTTTTATCGGGGGCGAAAAGCGGAGGTTTCCCGCTTCTTCCGCGATGTGTTTGTCACGGACGAGCAGAGCAAACAAGGCAACAGCATACAAAGCAAAAGCATACAAAGCAAGGGCGGCGGGTCGACGGCGCGCTCGTCGTTTACGCCAAAACGCACGATCCGCATAGAGACCTCTACCTCAGCCTCAACCTCAGCCAAGCGCTCATCCCTGCCTTCATCTGCTGGGCGGACAACGGTGAGCGCGGCCAGTCAGAGGAGCCAACCCATCGGTACAGGCTCCTCTCCCAGCTCACAGCATCAGGCTGCACCCGCTGCGACGGAGATCGTCGACGTGTGGTTATGCACCAGCGCCAATTGCAAAGGCTGGCAGCGAGTCAACCAGAGAATCCCTGCTGGTACACGGGATCGGGAGAGCAAGGCCTGTCCTTTATGCCAGTCGCCTATGAAACAGGGGCGTAAAGAAGTTCCGGTGCATCAGAGGCGTTAGGGACCAGTAGTTCCTTGAATTACCGAAAATCATGACATCGATCATTTTTCTGCAATCATGAATTCGTATCCTAGTAGATTGCTATCCAATATACAAATAAGGACCGACCCTTTTCGTTCTTCAGCGAACGTATCAGGTCGGTCCTTTTACTCTTCATTGTTTTATTACCCCGATTTTGTAAATATATATGGAAGCGTATACAGAATAAGCTACAATAGACTTATGAATACGTCTGATCCTTAAGCTTCAATGCATACCAAGGAGGAATGCCGTCATGATTAAAGGTATCGCCCATCTGGCGTTCGATGTCGCCGATATGGAGAAGTCTCTGCATTTTTACTGTGATATTCTTGGTTTCACCCGTGCTTTTGATATTCCTAACGATCAGGGCGAGCCCTGGATCGAGTACATTAAGGTGCGTGAAGGACAGTTTATCGAATTGTTTTACGGTGGGCAAAAGAAACCGGAGCAAGTGGAGCGGCCCGTCGGATTCTCCCATCTCTGCCTCGAGGTGGAACATATCGAGCGTATCGCCGAGCATCTCCGCGATCAAGGTGTGAAGCTGGACGTCCCGCCGGTCCAAGGAAAAGACTTCAACTGGCAGTGCTGGGCAAGGGATCCGGACGGCAACCGGATCGAATTCATGCAGTTGGATCCCAAATCGCCGCAGATGAACAGTTAGAGCCTTAATTGGCACAGCTAGCAGCGCGTTTGGCGCGAAGGCTTTCCGGCAGCTGACTCTTTATGATCGCAAGGTCATCCCGTAAGCTTTGGGTTGGCCTTGTTTTTTCTTGTCCAGAATGTAGAGAAAGGCTGTGTCATTAAACATCTTGCCAACATCTGTTAATCCGGCTACAATATAACCACCGAATTATTCAAATTTGAATAATATGTACATAGTTGAATATGGAAAAGGAGTATCCTTAACATGAATGCACAACAAAGCAACATCAAATTGGTTGTGGCTGGTCTGCTGCTCGGCATCTTCATGGCCGCCATCGATAACACGATTGTAGCGACCGCGTTATCGACGATTATCCGCGATCTCCAGGGCTTCGACCAAGTCGTCTGGGTAACCTCGATTTACATGGTTGCCGTTATGGCCGGCACGCCGATCTTCGGCAAGCTGTCCGATATGTACGGACGGAAGCGGTTCTTTATATTCGGGCTGGTTGTCTTCCTGATTGGTTCCGCCCTCTGCGGGATGGCGAACAACATGACAGAGCTTATTATTTACCGGGCGATTCAAGGAATCGGCGGCGGTGCTCTTATGCCGATTGCGTTTACCATCGTCTTTGACCTGTTCCCGCCGGAGAAGCGCGGTAAAATGACGGGATTGCTCGGTGCCGTATTCGGTACCTCCAGCATTATGGGACCGCTGCTGGGTGCTTTTATTACCGACAGCATCGGCTGGGAATGGATATTCTATGTCAATGTTCCGATCGGGATCGTATCCTTTATCTTCATCATGACTTCCTACAAGGAGTCTCGTTCCCATGCCAAGCAAAAGATTGACTGGACGGGGGCTGCAACGCTTGTAGGCGCGATCATCTGCCTGATGTTCGGTCTGGAGCTGGGCGGGCAAACCTATCCATGGGATTCACCGCAAATTCTGGGCTTGTTCGGGGGATTCATTGCTTTGTTTATCGTGTTTCTATTCGCAGAGACCCGAGCAGCCGAACCTATTATTTCGTTCCAAATGTTCCGTAAACGCCTGTTTGCTTCGAGCAATATAGTTGCATTGTTCTATGGAGCAACCTTTATCGTGGCAACCATCTACATTCCGATTTTTGTGAGCGGAGTGTACGGTGGATCGGCAACCAATTCGGGCCTCATTCTGATGCCGATGATGCTCGGCAGCGTATTCGGCAGCCAAGGCGGCGGTATGCTGACGACCCGGACTTCGTTTAGAAACATCATGATTCTGTCCGTCTTGTGCTTTATCACTGGCATTTTCTGCCTGAGCACGATCAGCCCGGATACGCCGCGCTACCTGTTAACGCTCTTCATGGTCCTGACCGGCTTTGGCGTCGGGTTCTCGTTCTCCACGCTCAGCATGGCCTCCATCCATAACTTTGATGCCAGACAGCGCGGCGCGGCAACATCGACGAACTCCTTCCTTCGCTCCTTCGGCATGACGGTGGGGATTACGATCTTCGGGATCATCCAGCGCAACGGCCTGAACAACCGGCTCGCGGAAGCCGGAGGAAACGCGCCGGCCGGTGCCGAGTTAAATGCGGATGCCGTCCTTTCACCTGAAGTGATGGGGCAGCTCCCGCCGAACGTGCGTGAACAGATCACGGCTTCCTTGGCGGATTCCATTGCGAATACGTTCTTGTGGGCGCTTGTGCCGGCGGTGCTGGCTCTGGTGTTCGTGCTCATGATGGGCAACGAACGGGTGACCGTTCCTGCCAAGGCCAAGGGAGCCTAATGGCATGTCAATGAAGCTGGCCATCCTGGGCTTGCTGCTGGAAGGAGACCATCATCCGTACGAGATCCGGATCAAGATGAAGGATCGCGGCATGGATCAGTATACAAAACTCCAGATGGGCTCTCTCTATTACGCGGTAGACCGGCTTGCCGAGGACGGATATATTGAGGCAGTGGAAACCATACAGAGCGATAGCCGCCCGGACAAAACCATCTACCGGATCACGGATGCCGGACGAAAGCTTTTTGAGCAGCTGCTGCTCAAAAAATTCAGGGACATCGAGCCCGTGCACCACCCGCTCTATATTGCGCTGCCGTTCTCGCGGCACGCGGACCCGGCCGTTCTTGCCCCGATCCTGCAGTCCCGTATCCGGGAGGCAGAGCATCGGGTGAACCAGTCATATCAATTATACGTGGAACACCAACATATCGTCCCCCGCAGCGCCCAGCATCTGATGATCGGGATGTATGAACATGCCAAGACCGACCTGAACTGGCTGAAAAGATTGCACGAAGATCTAGTACAGGGAAAGCTCGGTACGATTGGTGAACCATTGTTTCCGGAGGATGGGCCCGAAGATAGATAACGGTAAGAGTTCTCCATCCTGATAATGAAATCTCTGAATGCGTAAAAAAAGAGCGGGCACTTCCCTCATTCCGGGTTGTGCTCGCTCTTTTTATAGGGAAACGAAATTAGAACAGGACTTCATCCGGATTGGAGCCAAAACGTTTGTTTTGGTTCAAGCCGTCAATAGCTGCCATATCCTCCGCCGAAAGCTCAAAATCGAAGATGCCTGCATTTTCGCGAATACGATGCTCTTTAATCGATTTCGGAATGACGATGACACCGTTTTGAATATCCCAGCGCAGAATGACTTGCGCCGTGGTTTTTCCGTATTTCTCCGCGATCTGCGCGAGCACCGGTTGATCAAGATTGCCCTGCATCAACGGACTCCACGCCTCCAGGACGATACGGTTCTCACGTGCATACCCCAGCAGCTCCTTCTGGGAGAGCAGCGGATGCAATTCGACTTGGTTGACAACCGGTACGACACCGGTTTCCTCGATGATATGCTGCAGGTGGCGAATCTGGAAGTTGCTGACGCCGATGGAACGAACGAGTCCTTCTTTTTGCAGATGAATCAATGCTTTCCACGTGTCGAGGTATTTATCTTTTCCCGGCCAGTGCACGAGATACAAATCAACGATATCCAGCCCGAGCTTCTTGCGGCTCGTCTCAAACGCTTGCAGCGTCTTCTCATACCCCTGGTCATCGTTCCACACCTTGGTGGTGATGAACAGCTCGTCCCGCGAAACTCCGGATTCGCGAATGGCTTGCCCTACGCCCTCTTCATTGCCGTAGATGGCAGCAGTATCAATGCTGCGGTACCCTGCAGCGATTGCTGATTTTACGGACTGAATAACCTCTTCGCCTTCTTTGGTCTTCCATACGCCAAGGCCCAGCCATGGCATTTTTACGCCGTCATTCAAAGTAGGTCCATCGGTAAAAGTTTGATTGGCCATTCTGAAATCCCTCCTGTTTATGTAATGCAGCGGTTGTAAAGCCGCTTTCTACAGTATATCAAAATCCCAGTATCCCGCTCAACGTTACGCTACTTAACAAGGTTGCTTTCATTTTTTAACTACTTTTAACCGGGGTTTAAACTTCATCCGTTACAATGGAATCTATCTTATACACCATTAGCAGCTTAAACAGGAGGATTCACAAACACATGGAAACCGTTACGCTCATCGTTGCGATCACCGCACTCGCTCTCATCCTCATTCTATTCATCGGTAATATCATCAACAACGGACTCTCCGCCGCCTTCAACCTGAACATCCGTGCCAAAAAGTACGCCGTGGTGCTGTTAATCATGTACGCGGTGTCGATCAGCGGCTTTGTCCTTCTCACCCGGTGGTGATCCGTCTCCAATAGAAAAAGGGCCGTCCCTGTCAGAGGTATGTCGCCTCCGGGTTCAGCCCTTCATCCCTATCACTCCATATGCAAAAGCAATGCGCCGCGAGTCTAGTACTTGCGTCTAAAAATACCGAAGCTCAGCAGTCCGCATGATGCCAAGAACAGATACGGCCCCGCGGCCGCCCCTCTTATCGTCTGGCCAAAGAATTCTACGGTCTTGGATGACACGTACATCATCGTCAAAAAAATTGCGACCAGCGCAAAGGCGTATGCTATGATTTTATTCATCTTCTTCTCGCGAACCACTTTCAAAAATGGATAGATAAAACATACGATAAAAAACACGCCGCCCTGCAAAAAACCATTCTCTGCAGCCACGCCGATATCCAGCCATTTAAAAAAGAAAGAGGCCATCGCTAAACAGGTGGCTATAAAAATCAACTTGCTCCCCAGATCCCACTGCTTGAACCGAAATTTCATCCATGTACACTCCCCTAGTGTCAATCGCCCGGATGCCATAACATCCTTTAAACAAACTTAGGGTTCATTATACCGGATTTTTGCGGCTGAGGGTAGATCAACTACAGGTCTGCAGCACTATTCAGCCATACCGTTTTGTTCGCTGCCGGTTGACGTTTCCCCTGCTTAGGTTCCATATCCGGATATCCGATGTACAGGAAACCTAGCATCTTATCTTCAGGCTTCAATCCGAACGCTTGATTCATCAGCGTATGGAAACACGGCTCGCCCGTTCTCCACACGGCACCCAGACCCAGCTCATGAATTTGCAGGAGCATATTCTGAATGCCGGCGAATACCGCTCCGTACTCTTCAAGCTCGATCACCTTGGGATCCGGGGACGGTTCAACCGCCACACCGATGACAACCGGAGCCCGGTATGCCTTCGTACGTCCCGACTCGCGCGCTGCATTTACAGCCTCTTCACTCGTATCATCGCCGCCTGCCGCCTGTATGTCACCAAGGGCGTTGCCGAGCACGTCGCGTCCCTCCCCTTGCATGACAAAGAATTTCCACGGCTCCGTGAGCTTGTGGTTTGGCGCCCAGGTTCCTGCTTCTATGATCTGTTCAATCCATTCCTGCGGCACGGCGTCAGGCTTGACCTTGCCAAGGCTGCGGCGCGTGCGGATCGCTTCACTTACGTTCATATCTCATTTCCTCCCGAGCTATATATAGTTGGTGTAATTTGCATACTCCTAATTGAGAGCCTGTCTCAATTATAACAAAAAGCACACCATATCGCTTCTAAATTGACCAGTTGAAAATTAATGAGCTGTTTTCACTTCTAAATCCTCCTATTACAATCTAGAAATATTGTAATTAACCCTCTATTTTACTAGCATTTGGTACGAAACATTCACATTTGCTCTCTCATTTTTTATCTAGATTTCCATGCCATTATCTGGGATAATGAGGTTTAACTCACAAGAAGATTAGGAGGATGATTCATGACTGATAAGCGACTCATAACGCCAGAGGATTTGTACCGGATGCATTGGGTAAATGACCCTGTCGTCTCCCCAGCTAGTGGAGCCATAGCCTATGTACATAAATCCGTCAGCGAAAAGTTCGACGGTTACCGTTCCCATATCCGTCTGCTTCCTCCAAACGGAGACCAGGACGTTCCCTTCACGTCCGGCGAGGCGGATACAGCACCCGCTTGGTCCCCTGACGGGTCGGAGCTTGCCTTCTTGCGCAAAAAAGGCGATAAGCCGCAGGTATGGATCATGCCTGCCAACGGAGGGGAAGCAAGGCCGGTTACCGACATGAAGCACGGAGTCAGCGCCTTCAGATGGTCTCCGGACAGCGCACGCCTGCTCGTTAGAAGCGAGGTAGAAGCTGCAGAACCTACGGAAAGCCAAGAATCAGACAAAGACGGTAACAACAAGCTGCCTGAGGAAAAGATCATTAATCGCATTAAATATAAAGCCGATGGCGCCGGATTGTGGAATGAACGTCGACATCATCTATACCTCGTGAATCCGGCAACGGAAGAGTCCAAGCAAATTACAGAAGGAGATTTTGACGTATATGCCTTCGCCTGGTCACCGGACGGTGCCCGCATCGCATACAGCAGCAGCCTTGCCACGGAGCAATTCCCGGATCCGGATCTTCGTTTGACCGGCGATGTGTTCGTCATGGACCTTGCCAGCGGATCCGTAACCGAATTGACGGATGGAACCCTCTCGATCGGCTCCATTGCATTCACCCCGGACGGGCAGTATATGCTCATGCTTGCCAGCGATCTCAGCTGCGGTTTTGCCACGCTGACCAAAATCCACCTGGTCCCGCTCTCGGGCGGAGCATCCCGCGTCCTCTTCACGGACATGGATATTCAGCTGGGGCACGCCGCGGTCAGCGACATGAGAGCCGGAGCCGGAACGCCTCCTCTGTTCAGTAAGGACGGTCAATCCGTATACATCCAGCTCAGCCAGGATGGCGGCGTCCATATTGGACGTTTTGCCCTGGATGGTTCTTCTTACGAGCTGGTGGTATCGGGTGAACGCGAGGTGTACCAATTTGCTCTGACATCGGAGGAGAACGTGGTGTTCGCCGCTGCCGACCCGCTGCAGCCCGGCGATCTGTTCAGCTTCTCTATCGCCAAGAACGAGGAGAAACGTCTGACAAACTGCAACGAGGAGCTGTGGAACGAGCTTACGTTAAGCACGCCGGAGTCCTTTACGTTCCGGACGTCGGACGGCTGGCCGATCCAAGGGTGGATCATGAAGCCAGCCGGCTTCACGGAAGGCGCGAAAGTCCCGGCCGTGCTGGAAATTCACGGCGGTCCGCAAGCCATGTACGGACATACGTTCATGCATGAGTTCCAGCTGCTTGCTGCAGCCGGCTATGCGGTATTCTACACCAACCCTCGGGGTGGCCACGGGTACGGTCAGGTACACGTCAATACCGTTAGAGGCGATTACGGCGGTCGGGATTACCAGGATCTGATGGAAGCGGTAGATTATGTTCTGGATACCTACACCTATGTCGATGCCTCCCGTCTTGGCGTAACCGGCGGCAGCTACGGCGGCTTCATGACCAACTGGATCGTCGGTCATACCGACCGGTTCCAGGCTGCGGTAACCCAGCGCTCGATATCGAACTGGATCTCCTTCTACGGCGTCAGCGATATCGGCTATACCTTTACACAGGATCAAATCTGGGGCAATCCTTGGGACGATCTCGAGAAGCTGTGGAAGCACTCCCCGCTCGCTTATGTGAAGGACGTCAATACACCGCTGCTCATCCTTCACGGCGAACAGGACCTCCGCTGCCCGATCGAGCAGGGAGAACAGCTGTTTATCGCGTTGAAGCGACTGGGCCGGGAAACCCAGCTGATTCGCTTCCCTGGCGCGGATCATAACTTGTCCCGAAGCGGCCATCCTCATCTGCGGGTTAAACGCTTGAGTCATATCGTCCGTTGGTTTGTGGAGCATATCGAAAAATAACATAAAAAGAAAAACCATCCCTGTGCGAGCTGGCGCAATGAATGCTCGCATCAGGATGGTTTTTTTATATTGGTTTTGCGCAAAACCATGCTCCTCTTGATCTTTCATCAAACAGGACCGTACACCGTCTCGCCCGCTACAACGGTCTCCCTGACCAACATGCCCGAACCGTCCGCACCGCAGTCGAACAGCGTCAGGTTCGCCGGGTTCCCGATCGCAAGACCGCCCAACTGCGGCATATCCAATACCATAGCCGGGCGGTCCGTGACCGCGCTTACCGCTTCCGCCAGCGTCATATCCGTATAGCGGATCGCATTCGCAATGCCAACGTCCAGCGAAGAAGCGGATCCGGCCAGTATCGCCGGATTCGCTACCGTATGCAGGCGCCCGTCTGCCGTCAGCTCCACTTCGCCTCCGATGAGGCTGCTGTAGCGACCGGGAGCCATGCCGCCGAACATGACGGCATCGCTGACAAGCACCGCTTTGTCCCGTTTCGCCCGCAGCATCGCTTTCAGCACAGGGGGCGCCAGATGGTGGCCGTCCGGTATAAAGGTGGCCCATAACCGGTCGTCCGCCAACTGATGCCAGATATAATTGGGGTGGCGCGGCATAACGGGCTGCGAACCGTTTCCCAGGTGCGTCGAAAGCGTCGCCCCCGCCCGCACCGCTTGATCGATCTGTTCCCCTGCAGCCATCGTATGCCCGATCGCCACGACCACGCCCGCCTGGACCAGCTTCTCTATAAAAGGAACCGAGCCTTCGCGCTCCGGCGCGAGGGTCACCATCCGGATAAGCCCGCCGGCTGCATCCTGCAGCCGCTGAAACTCGTCCCAATCCGGATTCCGGATATACTCCCTCGGATGCGCCCCTCGACTTCCATCTTCACCGGATAGATAGGGGCCTTCCATATGAATGCCGGCAATCGAGGCGCTTCCAAGCTGTTTGGACTCGGCATACTTGTACAATCCTCGAAATGCCTGACGCATCCGGTCATAGCTGCCCGTGATGACCGTCGGCAAGTATGTGGCAACCCCTCTGCGGTGCAGCGCCCGCGTAACGCCTTCAATATCGCTCGGCGACGTCACGGTTCCATTCAAATCGTATCCGCCGAAGCCGTTAACCTGCACATCGATCCAGCCGCTGCTGATCCAGGGCAGCGCCGCCGTCTTCTCGTCTTGCCCCAACCGCCGGATAGCCGTAATCCGACCGTCTAACGCTTCTACCTCCACCGGCTCACCGGTATGCGGGAGCTTTCCACGCCACATCATAGGCATCCCCCTAACTAAGCCCATTGATAAATCGGCGCTGCCGATGCTTTATCCAGATATAGCATCCAGCTGGGATGCGTCTTCAGGATGGTAGCCGGCACCCGGTTATCCACCCCGCCTTGAATCGTATTCTGAATGGCTGCCGCTTTCGCCTGATGGGGCACGACCGATACGATATGCCGGCTCTTCAAAATCTGTTTGACCGTCATCGTAATCGCCTGTTTAGGCACATCCTCATTCGATGCAAACCAGCCTTCCCTTACCTGCTGGCTCTTGCATGTATCGCTGAGATTCACGATCGTATAAGGCGAATCGTTATCAAAATCGGCCGGCGGATCATTAAAGGCAATGTGCGCATTCTCCCCGATTCCGATCAGGGCCAAATCCACGGGCGCTTCGACGATCTCCTCATTCAGCCGCTTCACCGTTTCCTCGGGATCGCCCTCCCCGTTGATGAGCCAAGCTTGGCCGACGCTCACATATTTCAGGAAGCGCTCCCTCAAGTACTTGCGAAAGCTCGCAGGATGAGATTCCGGCAGCGCGATATATTCGTCCAAATGGAACATTTCGATTCTTTCCCATTCCAGATTCAGCTTCACGAAGTGCGACAAAAACTCGAATTGCGACGCGCCCGTCGACAGGACGATGCGCGCTTTTCCTTTGTCCGCGATCGTATCGCGGAGAATGGCCTCGCAAGCGCGGGCCGCCTCCAAACCTGCTTGATCCGCATGTTCCAAGATGTTCAACTGCATAATGATAATTCCTCCTTGTTGTACAGCGTTATCGAACGGCAAGCCTTAAACGAGAACGCTGCTATTCAGAAACTCCTCCAGCCTCACCATGCGCTTCTCTACGCGGGAACGCTCGGCGGCAAAGGCCATCAAATGACTCTGTATCGACGCTTGGGCAGAGGTTGAACTGTTATGCCGTCCCTGAGATTGGACCGACTTCACAAAATCCGCAATCAAACGCATATCCCCGCCGCCATGGCCTACATGACCTTCGGGATCGACGAGTCGGATGACTTCCTGCTTCCCGCTGCCGAAGCGGCGGATCTCGATCTCGTTGGTTTCCATTGTGGCCCGAATCTCGCCCTCGGTCCCCATTAGCTTGATGGTACGGTTACATTTCTCCGTGAACGCGCTCATCGTGAACACCGCCGTTATGTCATGCTCGAATTCCATACTGACGACCTGATGATCCACGACATCGTTATCGCAGTGGTAGACGCACCGGCCAAAAGGGCCCTCCAGCATCGCTTGGTAACGCGCTTCGTAACTCGGGTCGTTGCTCGCGGCCTCGCCTTTCCAGCCCGCATTCTCGATCAAATACGTATTCGGCGCATAATACTGGCATTCGTGCGATACCGGGCATCCATCCAGGCAGCGCTTCGGCGCGCCCGGCGGAGCCGATTCCGGTCGAAAATGGGACAGATGTCCATAAGAGGCCACGCTTAGGCATTGGCCCCCCGCCAGCCATTGCATAATGTCCAAGTCATGGCAGGATTTGGCCAAAATCATCGGGCTGGATGACTCACTGTTATTGAAATATCCCCGCACATACGAGTGGGCCTGGTGCCAATAGCCGACGTTCTCATTGTGCTGGATCGACATCAAGCGGCCGATCCTTCCCTCATCAAGCAGACGTTTAAGCTCTTGGAAAAAAGGCGCATACCGGAGAACATGGCAAATCGTTAAGGTGCGTTCGTAGGCTTCCGCCTGCCGGCCCATATCGATGCATTCCTGCCATTCCGGCGACATCGGCTTTTCCAGCAGCACATGGTACCCGGCTGCCAGCGCCTTCATGGTCGGCTCATAGTGGTCACGGTCCCTCGTACAGATGAAGACCGCATCCGATTGACGGGGTCCGGCAAACAGGTCATCCCAGCTCGTGAAGCACTTCTCATCCGCTATCCCGAACTTCGCTTGGCAGCGGCTGCGCCGCACCTCATCCGGATCGGCAACGGCAACAATCTGCATTTCCTCCGGCCGCTGGATCGCATAACCGCTGTAGATCATGCCGCGAAGGCCGGCCCCGACCAGCGTGACCGTCAATGGTTTTGGTTTACTCATGTTCTTCCACTTCCTTTCCCTCTAGTCGCCTGCGACTTTCTCCCCGCGATTGGTTCAGCTCGGAGGGATCAAGCACCTTGAAAATACCGGGAAACACGACGCTCATCGCTTCCTCCTCCTCAAGCTGCCGTGCCCTGACCAGATCAGCCGCGCTGCTCACAGGATGAACGGCCGTAATCTTCCCGATTCTTCGGTCAACCTCCGCGGCAAGCTGCACATACAGCCCTTCCCGACCCACGGTATAGAACGGGATCGCTCCCGCCTGCCACTCATCAAAATGCGAGATGACCTCCATACACCGGAGGACATCGTGTGTGCGCAGCGCAGCCAAACTGTCCCCGAGCCAGATCAAATCATCGGCAAGCTTATGCAGCACGCCAAAGTAGGAATGCGCTGGTTTCCCGTATATCGGATAAGGCTCATGGGGACCGACGCCGGACGTATTCAGCACCAGTACCGCACGGCCGGATCGGCAGGTCTCCCGAATCCAGGCCCAGTGATCCTTCAAGCGGCGGGTTCCACCACGCCAAACCGCAACGGTCAGCGGCTGCCTTCGTTCGACTGTAACCCCGGCCAGTCGGAATACATAACCGCTGTTCATGATGCCTTCCTGCGACCACCACAAGCGATAATCGGCCTCAAGGCCCTCCACTGCGCCCAATCCAATAATGCGCGGGTTCAATTCGCAAGGCTTGCGGAAGGCACAGATTTTCTCCAGCAGCCACTGCCTTGCTTGATCCTGTCTTTGCTGCGTCGGCAGCAGCGAACGGGCTGCTGCCAGTTGGTCGTAGCGATCTGCATTGAAGTCCCGGATCGTCCTTGCATCAGCATTATCCCGATACACCTGACCGCTGGGACTGCACCACAGTTGTTCCGGAGGCAGCGCCTCTATCTTCATGGCATCGTTGGGAGCAGCCTTCACCTCAAGATGCCGGACGAAGAATTCCGCCGCCGCCGCGGCCAGCCGGTCCGTATAGCGGTGCGTCGAGGCATCGGTCACAAGCTGCAGGTCATTCGGGTGACCGAGCAGCTCCCAAAAGCGCCTGCAGCGATCAACGGTGCGCCGCGTGCCTTCGATCGGGAAAAAATCGTATTCCGCCGCCAGCACGATTAACGGCTTCGGCGCAAAAGCGATGAGCAGATCCTCATGGTCGTAACCCAGCCCGGACAGGCCCGGCCATACCTGCTCGGCATCCTGCACGCCGCCAGCATGCATGTACAGCTGCCGGTTCATGATGAAGGTGGCCGGAGCCGCTGCCGCAATACGTTCATCGCTGACCATCAGCATGGCCGTCTGCGTTCCGCCGCCGGAGTTTCCCGTTACGCCGATCCGCGACGAATCGACCTCGGGCCGCTCGCACAAGTAGTCGATGGCACGCATGGCATCGTGAACGAAATAACGGGCTACGCTGTCGCCGAGCATATGGCACTGAACGCCGTACTGCTGATGCTCCTTCGTTCCCCATACGAAGCCCCCTTCCCGATCCTCGAAATCATGAAGGCTGAGGCGCTCGCCCTGCCCGATCGGATCAATGGCCAGCACGATGATGCCTGCCCGGACGAAGTGCTGGATGACGCGCTGATAATAGGCATCATGCTTCGCCCCCAGCTCGTGCCCGCTCAGAAACAGGACGGCCGCGGAGCGTTCTTCCCGGTGATCGGGCAGATACAGATTCGACGTGACATCATACCCCGGAAGGGACTCGAACATGACCTTCTCTACTTGAAAGCCGGTTCCGCGAATACTTCCCGTCGTGCGTCCGTTACGAAGGGAATCGGTTCTACCACCTGACATGTTACCGGCGTTCCCGGCGAACCAGTGCGAACGCTCCTTAAGCGGAGAGTTGTCAGGCGATGTTTCCTCCCCGAAAACCGGCCCTTCCTCCCTTTCCGGGTTCGCGAATGCATTGGGAAGACCACCGATGGATCCCAGGAAGGCCGCCCTTATGTCCTCCTGCCGCTTTCTTGCCGCCTCGGCCGTGACGATGGCGTCCCGAATGGCATCCCCGGCGGCAAATGCGGCATCGGAACGCTCGAACACATGCGCCTTCAATTGATCCCGCGTGTCGTATAACGTGCAGATATACTGCTCCAGTTCCTGAACGCTGTTCATCTCGATGAACTCCCGTTGACAAACGTCGGCGAAACGTCCGGAAGCTTCATCGCCCGGCCTTCGGCAATGGAGCGATTGGCTGTGGCGCCAATCAGAAGGGATTCCGCGCCTACCGAGCTGTCGGCTTGTTGGCCTAGCGGATCCTCGATCCCGCCTTCGAACAGTGCCTTGCGCAGCTTCGCATCCCCGCCGCCATGACCGGCGGCCGATGTATTGACCTCGACCAGCTCTTCCGTGCCATCGGCTCTGAAGATATGGATCCGGCTCGCTTCCCCTTGCTTCATATCCGCGTTGCTGTATACATTCGAAACCTCGATCCGGCCTTTGCTGCCGTTGATCGCGGCGCGCCAACCCTCATACGGGCTATAGGCGACGAGAGAATAGGTCAGCATCGCATCATTGTCATACCGGACATTGACCGACATCGTGTCACAAATGTCGATACGGCCGTCAAACAGGCACCGGTCCCGCAAATAGCCGTCGGCTTCTTCCGCCTGGCGATAGTATTTTTCAAGAAACGGATCCTTTTCGATATCCATATAGAACTCGCACTCGCCTTTCCGGTGGCAAGTCAGGCACCGTTCTCCGTGATCCTGCCGGTCGTCCCCGTACACCCGTCTCGTCCCGAACGCATGAACTTCCGCGGGACGGCTGTTCATCCACCAGTTTACGATGTCGAAGTGATGCGTGGACTTGTGAACCAGCAGCCCGCCGCTGTTCTTCATCTCGGCGTGCCATCTGCGGAAATAGTCCGCGCCATGCCGGCGGTCCAGAAACCACTCCAGATCAATATGGTAAACATCTCCGATGACTCCTTGCAGCAGCAGTTCCTTCACGGTCGCAAAATAAGGCGCAAACCGAAGGTTGAACGTGACCGTCACCTTCTTCCCGCTCTCCGACTCCGCCTGCAGGATCTCTCGGCACTTGTCCTCGTCAATCGTCATCGGCTTCTCACTAATGACGTCGCAGCCTGCCCTCAAGGCTTGCACGATATAGGTATGATGCGTGTAATCCGTACTCGCCACGATTACGACATCCGGCTTCGCGGCGGCGATCATTTCGTCAAAATCATCATACACGGGTATTCCCCCGCACTCCTCGCTCAGAAAGCGCGCCCGCATGGGATTGGCATCATACACGCCTTCAAAGGCAAGGACGCCTCTCCAGTCAGTAACCATCGGCTTAGCAAACATATACAGCGCTCTCGATCCAGCGCCGACCAGCACGTACTTCTTCATGTCGTAAGTTCCTCCTTCAGCCTTTCATCCCTGTCGAAGCGATGCCTTGAACAAATTGCTTCTGCGCGAACAGATAGACGATAACGACCGGCAGCGTCGTAATAACGGCCCCCGCCATCAGCAGCGCTTGATTGACGTTCTCCGATTTCAGGTAGAGCAAGCCGAGCGGCAAAGTGTACAATTCCTTGTCTTGCAGGTAAATCAGCGGGCCCAGCGTGTTGTTCCACGCGCCCATGAAGGTGAATACGCCCAGCGCCGCCAGCGCTGGCTTGCACAGCGGCAGATAAATTTTGAAGAATATGCCCGGCGGGCTGCAGCCGTCGATCGTAGCAGATTCATACAGCTCTTTGGGCAAGGATTTAATGAACTGATGCATCAGGAAAATACCGAACGCCCCGCCCAGAAAGCTGGGGACGATCAAAGGGTAATACGAATTTAACGCCCCGAATTCCTTCCAGATGAAATAGGTCGGGATCATGGTCACTTGCGACGGAATCATCAGGGTAGCCAGCATGATCATATAAATGAGCCCCCGCAGCCGAAAGGTAAACATCGCCAGCCCGAAGGCCACGAAAGCGCTGGAGACCAAGGATCCCACCATCTCGATCGAGACGATGAAAAAGCTGTTCAAGGTATATCGACCGAAGTCGACTTTATTCCATATCGTCACATAGTTATCCCAATTCAGTGGATTCGGGATGAGCTGCGGCGGCATCTGCGAGATGGCGCCAACCGTCTTCAGCGATGTGGACAGCATCCATATGAACGGGAACACCATGAAAACCGCACCGGCAATCAGCAGCAGGTACATCAGCACCTTAAGCAAGGGGTGAGTCGTCTTAGTCATAGTGCACCCACTTTTTCTCGAAATACTTCTGAAACAACGTGAAGCTCAGGATGATGACAAACAGCAGCCAGGCCGTTGCCGATGCCGGTCCCATTTTGAAGAGCAGGAACGCGTCCCGGTACACCAGCAGATTCGGCACCATATTTCTCTCCGGTATGCCCGTGGTGATGGAACCGAACAGACCGAGGAACACGTCGAACGCCTGGAATGCCGAGATGGTAGACAAAATCATGACGAGATACACCATCGGCGTTACCATCGGGAATACCACCTTCGTCAGCTGCTTCCAGCCATTGGCGCCATCGATCTGCGAGGCTTCCAGCACCTCTTTCGGAACGTTCTGCATGCCGGCCAGAATCATGATCATGGATTGGCCCACGCCCTTCCATACCTGAACGATCGCGATGCTGGAGATGACCATCAGCCAATGGCTGCTGTCAATCCATTTGACGGGGGCAAGCCCGACAGACTCCAGCACCCAGTTGATCACGCCGTATTGATAGTTGAACATCCACACCCAGACCACGCCGCCGGCGATCCACGGAGTCACAACGGGCAGGAAATAGAACAGCCGGAACAAGCCCTTGGCCCGGATGGCCTGATTCAGCATAAAAGCGATCACGAACGCCATTAACGTCTGAATCGGCACGAAGATGAGCGCAAACACAAACACGTTCCGGATGGACACCCAGAACTCGTGCTTGTTCAGGACCCGCACCCAGTTGTCCAGCCCGATCCACCGCGGCGGGTTAAACAAATCCCACTCCGTGAATGAAATATACGTGGAGAAGAGGATCGGAAATAAGAGAAACACCACGACATTGATGACAAATGGCAATGTGAAGATATAACCCCAGTATCCTTGTTTCTGCATGACACACCTGCCTTTCGTTAACGGAGCAGGGATGCAGTCCGATACGTCGCCAAGACTGCATCTCCCTGATCCATGAAAGTTATTTACCGGAGTCCAGCACATCCTGAACCTTGGCATGAATATCCTTCACGCCGTCTTCCACCGAAACATTGCCTACCATGATTTCATTGACCACCTGCTGCACCAGAATGCGCCATTCGCTCCAGGTAGCATTCTCATCCAGGGTAACGCCGCCTTCGTTAATGCCGTCCGTGAAAGCCGCTTTGTTCAGAGGTTTGGCGGTGCTGTTCTTCAATTGATCCAGCGCCGACTTTTTTACGGGCAGCGTGGATCCCGTCTTGACGATGATATCCTGCACTTCATCGCTGAGGTAATATTTCAGGAACTCCCAGGCGGCATCCTTCGATTCCTGCTTCGCTCTGGAGGAGACCAGCCACGTGTTGGCTACCATCGGAACATAGCGCTTGCCGTCAACCCCTTTCGGAATTTTGACGACATCCCAGTTCGTATCGGCAAAGCTCTCGTTCATATTCACCTGCAGGCTGTATTGAAGGAAATACATCGCGGCCTTGCCGCTCGCGAATACTTCGAGCTCGCCGCCGTTCGCTTTCAGGAAATCGATATCGGCAAAATAGCCTTGATCCAAACCGTCATACAGCTGCTGTAATCCGGCCGCGGTTTTGGGGTCGTCAAACCGCGATTTCGTCAGGGTGTCGTCCAAGGCGGAGCCGCCTGCCTGCTTGATCCAAGGAAACCAGCCGTTGGTTATGGAAAAGGAACCGATGAATCCGAATTGGCTGGTTTGGTCTCCTTCCTTGATCGTCAACTGCTTGGAGGCCTTAATGAGGTCGTCATAGGTCCAGTCGTCGGTCGGTACCGGCACGTCGGCCTTCTCGAAGACATCCTGGTTATACGCCAGCGCAATCGGGTTAATGCCGTGGGGGACACCCCAGATCTTCCCTTCCGGCGTTTTGGCGGAGAACAGGCCGTCGATGTATTCGTCCGCTTTCAGGTCGGCATCAATGTAGGAGGACAAGTCCTCTGCCACGCCTCGTTCCCCGTAGCTAAGTATGGTGGCGTTCTCCTGGAACCAGACGTCCGGCATCGTGTTGCCTGCAATTTGCGTGGCGATCTTGGACGTAAAGTCCCCCCAAGGCGCCTCTTGGATTTCAACGTTGATGTGGGGATGGGACGCAATAAAGCCGTCGATAATCTCCTTACTCGTCACCTCGTAGCTGCCGGGTAGCCCAATTTTGAGCGTCACTTTGTCCTTGCTGCCTCCCGGTTCGCCCGGCGGAGTTTCCCCGTCGGTTGACCCGCCGGATGAGGAGCACGCGGTGAACACCATCATAAACGCAAGCATCAGGGTGAATACCTTTACCTTTTTTGACATTGAAAACCCTCCTTTTTGAGTTACAAATAGAGATTGCGTGTTTTCTGCTCCAGCTCATTCCAAAGGTATCCATTTTATAGTAATCGATTTCTGTAACGAGTATAGCATGGAAGCCCTTTCTTGAATAGCGTTTTCTATGCTCCCAACGATTATTTTTACAATAAAAGTCTGAATTCAAGCGCTATATAAGGCATTCCAAGGTTCAGCATGAATTGTTTTCCATTCGCTAAATCAAGAAACAGATAGGAAAAAAGTTAGTAATCGATATCTTTTACTACAAACAAATAAAGCCCGAGCAGTTGTGTTATGCCCGGGCTTTATGCCATCCTTGTATTTACTTGATCTCCCGGATATCCCGGACCGATTTTCTCTCCAGCAATTTAGGCTGCAGCATCACATCAAACATCGGACTATCGTCGCCCTGCATCATATCCAGCAGCATTTTGCAGGCCATCTTCCCCATCTCGTAATCGGGCTGCTTCATCGTTGTGAGCGGCGGATGAATCATCTGTCCCACATCAATGCCGTCAAAGCCCATCACCGAAATTTGCTCCGGCACCTGGATGTCGCGCTGCGACAATTCGTTGATCACCCCAAAGGCCATCATGTCGTTGCACGCAAATATCGCCGTCGGCTGCGGCGAATGTTCCAGTAGTCTCTGCGTGAGCTGCTTACCCGTGTCGAATTCGGTGATAGCATTATACACTTCCTCGGTCGGGGACTCGACCACCAGCGGCTTGAGACCCGCGTCCTTCATCGCCGACATATAGCCCTGATGAATGCTTCGGCGGCTTGGGCGATCCAGCTTGGAAGTGACGTAACCGATGCGCGCATGCCCCTTCTCCTGCAGATGCTTGGTTGCGATGTAACCAGCTTTGTGGTAGTCGAACTCAATCTGGTTAATGTTGTCCTCATCGATCTTCTGATCGATGGCGATGACGTTCAGGCCAAGCTTCATCAACTGGATCAACTGGCTCTTATCCTTGGAGATCGAGGAGATGATCAGGCCTTTGACCTGTTTCTCCATGATCGTCCTTAGATACTCGTCTTCCAGCGATGGATCTTGCAGGGAATTGCATACGATTACCGTAAAACTATTCTGCCGAGCCACCTCTTCGATCCCGAAAATGACGGAAGAATAAAATGGGTTCACAATAGAAGGAATGATGACTCCGATCGTATTACTGCTATTCTTCTTCAGCTGCTTGCCAAGCATATTCGGAATATAATTGGACTCCTTCGCGATTTTCTGGATGCGCTCTTTAAGCTCCTTGCTGACAGGATAACTGCTGTTGCTTAACACGCGCGAAACCGTCGCCGAAGAAACATTTGCCATCTTCGCTATATCATGTATCGTGGTCGGCTTCTTCATAGGATCCCTCACTTATAGTAATCGTTTACTATTGTAAAGTATACAAATAGCTGACATAGAAAGCAATAAACCGATGAAAATATCCTTAACGCTCATGCCCGATCCGCAGATCCCGCATTTCTCGGCTATAATCCCATTGGCAGAAACGTTATATTTAGCCGCTGAATGTGACGAACGCCAATATCGATTAGTTTTCCGTGCCGCTTGCAAACAAAAAAAGACCGCCGGGTCATCCCCGGCGGCAAATATATTGGTGGAAGGAATTTCATGGTTCAGTAGGAATAAGGAGCAGCTAAAAAATGACTGAGACTGAGATTACACTTCAGGTGTTCCGTAGGTTGCAAACCAACCCTTAATGGTATTGAAATCATCCGTAAAGGACAGGGAGAGCAGCAGCAGAACGCGGGCTTGCTGAGGACTCAGGTTGTCACCTGAAATGATGCCTTCACCGCCGCCGTATACGCTGCCGGAGCCTGTACGGGTCGTTGTTACGAAAACCACCCCCTTCTCAATGGCTTCCTTGCGGGCCGCGCTCATCTCTCTCGAGATGCCGCCTGCACCGGTACCGGAAGTAACAATGCCTTTAGCTCCGTCTGCCACAAAGCCTCTAATCGCACCACCGCCGGCTTCCTGATAGGAGATTGCAATTTCAACCTTCGCCAGGTCCTCTTTCGTGATTTTGCTCAGATCAAATACCGGTTTGCCTTCCCCTTCCGCCTTCATCGCTCGAAGGGGAGCACGGTATATTCGAATATTCTCATCATCGATATATCCGACGGCGCCCAGCATAGGCGTTTCAAACGTGTCGGTACGGTAGTCATTGGTCTTGGTTACGCCGCGCGCCAGATGAATCGTATCATTCAGCATAAGCACCGTGCCGAAGGATTCCGTGCGGCCGCTTCCAGCCAGCTTGATGGCATTGTACAAGTTCGCCTGCGCATCGGAGCCGATTACCGTCCAAGGCCGCATGGAGCCGGTAATGACTACAGGCTTGTCGCTTTGCACCGTCAGATCAAGGAAGTACGCAATCTCTTCCATCGTATCCGTCCCCGTCGTTACCACGACACTGTCATAGACCTCAAGCGCATGGTCCACCGTCTGGGACAGATCATACAGGTCCGCCATCGTATACGCGCTTGATCCGGAATTGCCGAACTGGAGCGTGCTGATATCCGCGATCTTGTCCGTATTGGGAAGCTCGCCCACCATATCTTCGATCTTCAGCGTACCTGCCCGATAAGATTGGAAGCTGGTGGCATCCGTCGATTGGCCCGCCAACGTGCCGCCAGTCGCAACCACCAGCACGTTGGGCTTGGTCGATTGCTTGGAAACTTCCGATAGAGGAGGTACCGTCGTATTCCTTCCCGGCGCTGCAGAGGTCTGTACGGGTGCAGCCGTACTAACCGTGCCTTTCACTTCCGTTACCGTGGTAGCATGTGCCGCATAGGTTCCAAGAGGAGATAAGGAAATAACAAAAGCGGTGAATGCAGCGGTACTCCAGACCGCTAAAGGACGTTTGGACTTTGGTTTCATCATGGCACTCTCCCTTAATGTTATAATATGTTACATATAAATATGTATTTGTTAGAGTTATTCTATTTAATGTTATTTAATATAACAAATCGAACATATGATAGAGAAAACGTTTACAATTAAAGATAAACATCAATATCATTGAATTTTCACACTTTTTCAATGAATTTAAAATATTATATTCCAGAATAAGGGAGTGCTTAAATGATATGATAGATGCGGATTGTGTAACATAACATTACATATGGATTAGCCACTCAACTTTTTAAACCGATCCTTTGAACACAAAAAAGGATAGCCCCTCATCATACGATTGGACTATCCTTGTACATACTGTCGTTGGTTATCGATCTAAGTTCATACCGGCATCATCATGCGTCATAGGCCATAATGTTATCAACCACGATGTGACTGATCGAATAGGAGCTCGCTACCGCGCGTTCTCTTAAAAGAAATCAATGAACTTAAGCTCCCTACGCACCGTCAGACTCTGCATTGGTATGGGTCGTTATATGGAATTCCTTCATCATGTTATGGAAGCGTGCACCGAAGCCTTCGGCGGCCTCCAGGAAATACTGCTGCTTCACGACAAAGCTGCCGCCCTGCCCGTTATCAAAAACGTAATATCGTATCACCGGATCATCCCACGCTTTACCGCCGGTTCCGCCTACTGCACGCACCTCCCAGCCTTGAATCGGTTCATCCACCAGATTCGTCTCGACCTTCGGATACTCTTGCAGTTCCGCCTGGATCTGCTCCGCAGCGGTCTTCGGATCCATGCCCGCCTGCGAAATTTCCATGAACACGTCCGGATAGCGGTCATCCGTCGGTTTCTCCTTCAATTCGATGCGGTCCACGCCCGATTCATGGACCATTTTAAACCGGCTCTCATCAATATAAATCACATAATCCGCACCCTCATGCAGCTGATCTACGCTCGTTTCCGGCGTACCCTCAAGCTCCTGCTCGACCGTTTTCTGAGGAGCAAACCATTCCTTCACCTGATCAATAAACGCCTGAACCGGTGCCGTCTGGAAGCTGACGGTCAGCACAATGGCTGCCGCAGCGGCGGTTCCCGCAATCCATCCTGCCGATCTTCGACCGGAACGGCGGCGTCCTTTCGATTCCCGCGGAGCAAAGGCTGTTTCGGCTTCCACTGGCCGCTGGGCTTGCTCGCTATGAATCCGCTCCTTAATCGCCGTCCAAATTTCGTCTTTTTGTCGCATCGCGTCATCCGTACCCTTTTTCAAGCCGTCTTTAATCTCTTGATCCAATGGATCACGTCCCATGCTGATTCCCTCCCCTATTCTGCAGCATCCATTCCTTCAACTTCTTTCGGGCTTTGAACAATCTGGACTTCACCGTGTTAACATTCAGCTCCATCATGTCCGCGATATCCTTCTCGGCAAAATCATTCAAATATTTCAAGATCATGGGAATCCGGTGCTGGTCATCCAGCCGCTGTACCATCTCATATATCTCGCCGTGCCGGTCAAAATCGTAGGTGTCGGTTTCCGCGGGAAGATCCCTCTCCTCCGATATCTCGGAAGGCACCACTCTCGCATGTTTCTTCAAATATCGGTTGCACTCGTTATAGAGAATCCGGTTGAACCACGGGTCAAAGGGTTTGCTTCCATCATAGGCACCGAGGTTTCGGTAAACCCGGATAAACGTTTCCTGGACCACGTCGGCAGCGCTTGCCGGACTTCCGGTTACTGCGGTAGCCGTTCGAATCGCCCGATCCGCGTATAACCGGTAAAGTTCTTCGAACCATTCGTCACTGTATTCCGTCTTTAGTCGTTGTATAAGGTCGTGTACCAAACCGCGCTTTCCTCCTTTCACTTGGCCAATCACTTACAATACCCCGCCATGCGGGTAAAAAGTTTTCGAATGCGTCATTTTTATAGTATGGCAAAAAAAGGATACCCCGATTACACGCTGTTCGGAATATCCTCTACACCATATCGATCCTTATACAGATTAAACCTTCCCCGCTTCAATGCCATACAACTGCCTTACTGCACTGCCAAGAATATGGGTAATCATCAGGGCAATGCTGCTTGGAGACTGTTGCATCCCGCTTTCTATCCAATGCAGGAGAATGCTAAGGTTCGAGGCAGCAAAATAAGCGATCATAAAATCCTTCGGCACAATCGTCTCCGCTAAATCGGGCCTGAGATCAAGTATTTTAGAAATATGCTGGGTCTGCAAAAACTCCTTGATTTGTACCGCAAAAGCAGGGTCGCCCTTAGGACCGAGAATCACCCGAAAAAAATCGGCATGTTCCGCATAATATTCGATCACGTTCACCATGGCGGGATCCGGCTCGCTCCTCGCTGCATAGGACAAATATTCATAAGGATTCAGCTTTTCCATTCTACTCCTCAATCCCTCCCACACTTCACCTTTAACTTGTGAGAGCAGATCGACTGCATCCGTATAATGCAAATAAAAGGTGCTGCGGTTAATGTCGGCTTTTTCAGTCAAATCGCTTACGGTGACACGGTCCGGCCCCTTCTCCTCCATGATCTCAATTAATGCTTTACGCAGTTGCTCCCTTGTCCTTGCTTTACGGCGATCCAGTTTCTCTGACATGGCGCAATCTCCTCTTTTAAAAAAAGTCATTTATAAGAAATTAGACAGTTCCGGATGAATGTATCTACTATGCAACACATTGAAAAAGATTGCGGATTGATCCCATGTATTCCCTATTATATGATCCCATTGTAGTCAATAATCAACATCAATGTCGATTAATTCGATTAGAAAAAGCAAATACCTGAATGTTCGAATGTCCAAATCTTCGATGAAGGAGGGGCAGGTTATGAAAAAAGCTGCATTACAAATTGAAGGTATGAGCTGTGAACTGTGTGTCATGTCGATCGAATCCGCGCTGCGGGAGCTAGGGAGCAAAGGTTCTGCAGATTTGGCAAGCGGTACAGTAACGGTAGAATATGATGAAAGCCAACAATCCCTGGAGAAGATAAAAGAAGCGATTGAAGAGCACGGATATAAAGTCCTGCAGTCATGAAATCAATCCAATGGAGGTGACCCGGATGAGCAGTCCGTGGGAATACTTTACGCCGGAGCAGCAGAACAAATTAAAACAGAAGTTCGAGCAATTCGACCCGGAGCAGCTGAAGCGAATGAGAAAAGAATCCAATGAAATCCTTGGTAAGCTGCGAGCCGGATTGGAAGCAGAGATACCGCCAACCGACCCAGCTATCGTCTCATTCGCTCGGCTTCTTGAGGAGCAGAAAGCGCTCTTTCATGATCATGATCCTGAATATGAACGAGCCATTGAACGTTTTCATCTAGAACACCCCCATCAGGAAGATCACGGAATCGACTTAAGGTTTTATCAATATATTCAAAAGGCCGCATCAGCCCGGTAACGTTGTGAAACAAAGGGATATCTCGAGCCAAAACTCGGATATCCCTTTGTTGTTTCGTATAGATGGTTAATACTCAAGCATGGACTGGGGCAGGTTCCATCGGCTGTGCCTGATGGCTCACCGGCTCGACCTGCTCTGCCTTTCTCAAGTGCTTCTGCCCGCGCCAGCGGAAGAAGGACAGCACGCCCCGCAAATACTCGTCGGCAATCATGCAGGAGTATATGCCGATGAGCCCCCACCCCATGTGAATACCGAGTACATAAGAGAGCACGGTCGCGACCAGCCACATCGAGCCAAGGGAAATATACATCGTAAACCTTGTGTCTCCGACCGCATTCAGCGAGTTGCCGAGTGCCATGTTGAGCATTTTGCCAGGCTGGAGAATCAGATTCATGCCCAGGAGCGATGCACCGATCGCAATGATGGTTTTATCGTCCGTAAACAGCCCCAGCAGCTGCTTCCCGAACACATACAGCAGGAAGGCATTGACGACAACGTAAATAGCCCCGATGCCCAACGCGCGGTACGCGCTCCGATAAGCCTCCTTGATCCGGCCTGCGCCGAACAGATGCGCGATCTGAATCTGGGCAGCCATCGCGATCGATGAGCCCAGCAAGAAACAGAAGGATTCCAGGGTATTCATATACGTACGTGCTGCCAGCTCGGCAGCGCCCAGCGTTGCAATGAAGGAATAAATGATCAGCTGCGTAAACACCCAGCAAGACATATTGATGCCGAGCGGCCATCCAATCTTAAGGATTTCGCCGAACAGCGGACGGTCAAACACCCGGAATTCGTTCCATTTGATCCGGTATTCAAATGAACGAAGGAATATATACAGCAGTAAGAGCACAGCGAGCAGCCGGCTGACCACCGTCGAAATGGCGACGCCGGTAAGTCCCCACTGCGGGAAGCCGAAAGCGCCGAAAATAAACCCATAGTTCATAATGACGTGAATGATATTCATTCCGATCGCTACATACATCGGCGCACGCGTGTTGCCGGTGTTCCGGATGACGGTGCTCATCGTAGCCATCATGGCAATCAGCACCATCCCGCCGCCGACAATGGAGATATACGTTCCGGCTAGCGGAAGCAGGTGATCCGGCAGCTGGAGAATCGAAGCGATGGCCTCCGGCATCGCAAACAATATGACGCTGCACACCAATCCGATGATCGTGGTGGCACTCACCGCCATGATGCCGATCGTTCGGGCATCGCCCGTTTTATGCGAACCGATCTTCTGGGCGATGAGAATGCCGGCACCGCTGGCAACCGTCATGAACAGCGTTGTCATGGCTTGAAACAGCTGATTGGAGAATCCGACCACCGCAACCGCATCATCGGAAATCCGGCTGACCATCAATGTATCCACCGCTCCCAGCAAAAACTGCAGGAACAGCTCGATGAATATGGGCCATGCAAGAACCCATAATGTAAATTTGTTTGTGTTTTTATCCAACATTCCAACCTCCACCCATGATGTAAGGGTTAAACACAATTCATGATGAAACGGTCTTTAACCTTCTCAAATTATAGATGGTATACTGGAGTTATAATATCATTTTCCGAACGAAAACTATCAAAATTCAAACCTCACGAATCACGAAAGGGCTTTCTTATGACGATCCTGAATTTTACCGTTCCGCCGCTGCCGGAATACATCAATAGCGGGCTTACCCGGGCCCCCATTCACAGTGGACATCCCAACCGCAAGAACATTGGCATCTTTGATCTGCTCGTGGTCATGAAGGGGCAGCTCCATGTCACGGAGAATGGCAATCCTTATGAAATCAAACCTGGCATGTTCCTCATCCTGCGTCCCGATACGCATCATTTCGGCACGAAGGGATGTACGGAGGAGACCGATTATTACTGGCTTCATTTCCAAACCTCCGGGGACTGGCACGCGGACGAAGCCTGCCAATCGCCTAGAAGAGAAGAGGCTCCGGAACTGAAGGCGATGACGCCGAACTATTTTTCCGTCAACATCCCCCAATTCGGTACCCTGCCTCAACCGGAAAAGGCCTTGGAGCTTCTGGCTACCATGTCTTCGTTGGTTCAGTACGGTCACCAGGCCAAATTTCTGTGGCGGCAGCAGGTGGTGTTCCAAGAGCTCATCGAGCAGCTGGCCGCCGCACTGGATACGCCGGTGTCCTCCCCTTCCTCCGCTTGTGCCGAGCGGGCCGCGGCTTATCTGCGGAAGCATTATCGCGAAGAGTTCAAGGTGCAGGAGCTGGGTGAACGTATTAACTTCCACCCTGTTTATATCGCACGCTGTATGCAGAAGGAATTCGGCTGTTCGCCCGTTGAATATTTGCAGCGTTACCGGATCGAGCAGGCCAAAATGCTCCTCATGCAGACCGACTTCAGCATCAGCCGGGTTGCTGAAGAGGTTGGTTTCAATCATGCAGCGTACTTTACCTCCTGTTTCACAAAGCAGGAAGGGATCTCACCGCGTAAATACAGGCAGCGGTTCTTCATGAATTAATTCATTTTTACGCAAAATCTTAGAAAGTGGCTTGCAACCTGTGCGGGAAGTCTTTATAATGAGAATTAACCATATGATAATGATTATCATTACCGGACAAGTGAGAATGTGTTGAGAATGGACGTTTAAGCTCCTACACGCTTCGCTTGGAGAGTTTATATATAAAGGAGAGCCGATTGACTTATGAAGACGACTTCCCGCCGCTGTTCTCTGCAAATCGATGATTATTTGGACCTGCTGAACCTCGCCATCCAGCTTGGAGACGTGAAATGGCAGAAAGAAATCACCCGCAAAATGGAAATGACGCTGTCTACGCTGGAGACTGCAACTCAATAAATAATATCATAGGGATTACATAATCCTGCATATAGGAAGACACCCGATCGCGAATTCCAGGCATGTCCCAGGAAAGCCGATCCGGTGTCTTTTTTTCTGCGAATAGAATAAACGATCCAGTCACGGGACTGGATCGCCGGTTCTTTAGCTGCCTCGAATTTGGCGCCACATCGTCACCATATCGATCCAACCGCGATGTTCGGTTATTTTACCATCGGATACCCGATATTGACGGTACAGCGTGACATCAATGGTATTCCCTGTTGGAGAGCTGCCAAAAAACATGCCGGTATGCGTACCTTTTACACCCATTCTGACTAATACCTTATCCCCTTGGGCGATCATCTGTTCCACGTTATAGTGTTTATCCGGAAATGCCCCCAGTATGGTTAAGGCAAATTGTTTCAGACCTTCTTTCGATTGATAAGAATGCTCTTGATAATCGGCCGATAAAAATTGATCCGTGCTGTCCATATCACTCTGATTCCAGAAACTCTCGATAAACGCGGATACCGTTTCCATATTGTTCTGTTCTATTGTTTTCATCATATAACATCTCCTTTGTTCGTTGGGCTTTCCGATTGCTATGCCTGCTATGCCGTTAACATCCGCAGCTACTTTGCCTGGATTTGGGGCAGCAGCGTCCCTGTATCGAACCAACCGCTTTGATCTGCAATCTTCCCATCTACGATATGAAATTCCCGGAACTGGGTAATCTGAACGGATTTGCCCGTCGGCGGGTTTCCTGCAAAGTTGCCGTTATGCGTTCCTGTAATAACGATCCTTGCTATGACCTTCTCCCCTTGGGCTAAGGTCTCGGCTAGTATATAGTGTTGATTCTCGAAGGCTTCTGCCATCTGTTCAGCAAAAAACTGATCCGTATGATAAATATCCCCTTTATTCCACATCTCCTCAATCTTTGCGGTCACCATTTCGATATTGTTCTGCTCTATGGTCTTCATGAAAAACATCTCCTTTGTTGGTTATTTGCATTATGAAGCAGGCTGCTCTTTATCCCTCAAACAGAGACAATGGGATACTATCAGCTAATGCCTTATATCCTTCATCGCTAAGATGCAGATGGTCGCCAAAATCATAGGCGGGAAGCAGTTCGTTGGGAGCTTCGGGATTAGCTAATGCCTTGTCAAAGTCAAGCATTCCATCGAATACATGTTGAGTACGGATCCACTGGTTCACTTCTCGGCGAACCCGTTCCTTTTCCTCTGAGTAATACTCTGCTTTGCCAAACGGAGTGAGGGTACCTATATAAATGCGCACCCCCTTCCTTTTCGCTACAATAGCCACCTCTGTCATGCCTGCCACAATTTGATCTGCGGTCGCATCCCCAGAGCCGATATCGTTAATGCCCTCAAAAAAGATCATGTCTGTAATTCCCGGATGAGAGAATACGTCGCGATCCAAGCGTGAAAGCACATGTTCTCCAGCTACGGGTAGACCAACGTCTGGACCGCTCTTTAGAATCTGATTCCCGACGATGCCGGAATTAAGGACCGAAATTCCCCGGTCAGACCATTCCTGAACAAGACGATCGTAAAAAAAGTCGGGCCAACGGTGGTTAGCATTTGAGGTGGACGTGCTCCCTTCTGTAATCGAGTCGCCCAGGGCAACAATCACACGTGAATCCCATTCCTGTGACAAAACCTCCATACCGGATATCCAGTAGCAGGAGTGGGTCTTTTGCTTAAAGAAATCGGCACTGCTATCCGAAGCGTGGTCCCCATCGGCAATATAGGTCGATTGAGGTGGAGAAAAATGCCACGTGGAAGTTTTAGTTGGTTTAGGTACATATATACTTATGGCCACATCCACAGCTCCGCTCACGTTAAGATCCACGGGGTCGGTATAGATTTCTTGACCGGCCGGAATGATGATTGTGGCTTTCCCATCGATTGTGACATGTCTATTGCTGCCTGGAACCGTATGCCCATCTTTAATGGAAAGCGCTACGTTAACACTGCCGAATAAAACCTGTTCGGAACCATACAGATTGGATAGCTTTAATCGTATGGTCGAGCCGGCTGAATGGGGGTGTACAATCATGCGGATGGTCTGGTTATCAAATGTGTCGATGGCGAATCTTGCATCGTAGTAGGTCTGACTTGCAAACCAAGCCCAACCAACGATTGCCCGACTCTACAATGGCTGCTCCCGTCTTCCTTATGCTTGGTTGAATAACCTCCAAATGAATCCTCCTTTCCGCTTGATACGTTACTATATAGTCACGTATTGGGCGCGTCGTTATCAAGTTACCTGTAAATGCGCAGTTACCCTCAGCACGATTCGCGGATTTGGAATCCGCCAAGTCCTGTTTTACCGTAGTGACATGACATCAACAGTAAGCATCCGGGTCAGGTCCAGGAACTTCTCCACAGCACCTTCAACCCTCTCCCTCATCCCCGCATCTAACGGAACACCATCCGGATCAAAACCGTGGGATCCCGCTCCGATAGAGATCCACTCCGGACTGTTAACCCCGTGCAAATTGCGTATAATACTCTGTAGATGAGTCAGCGAACTCACTCCGACCGGTCCGCCCGCAGAACTCACGGAAAGCACCGGCTTACCCGATACATGACTTGCATTCATGTAATCCAGGGCATTTTTGAGCACCCCTGAAATCGAGCCATGATATTCCGGCGTTGCGAGGATCAACCCATCCGCGCTTTTGACCATTTCCAATACATACTGGACGTTGGGATTCAGTTCCTCAGTGTCAGGCGAATATAACGGTAACTCCAATTCCTTCAATTCAATACATGTGACTGAAATTTGGTGACCTTGCAGCAGCCTCCCGATATAGCGAAGTAAAAACGTACTTGTGGCTCCTGCGCGATTACTGCCCGCGATCATAACAATTTTCATATGTTTCCTCATCCTCCCTGTACTTTTTAACCCATATGGATTCTTAATCATCCAGACCTATGCAATTTGCTATTCTGCTTCGTCACTTTCTTACCTCCCTATTAGTCCATTCAAATGCCTTAAGCTGACAAATGATTCGGTGTATGATAATATGTGACTATACTGTCACGTTTATAATACGTTACCATTTAGTCACGTGTCAATAGCCATTTAAATTTTCTTAGCATGCTGTTAAGAAGGAGATGTCACGATTGGAAAATGAAATCTTTAAAGCACTGGCGGATCCCAGCCGGCGAATTCTCTTGGATCTGCTGTATAAATCAGATGGGCAAAGTTTAAGCGAACTGTGTGTTCCCCTGGAGATGACCCGATTCGGTGTCATGAAACATCTTCATATACTGGAGGAAGCCGGTCTTATCACAACGAGAAAGGTCGGCAGGGAGAAGCTGCATTATCTGAACTCCGTGCCGATCCGTCAAATATACGACCGGTGGGTCAGCAAATACGCTGAGCCCTGGGCCCTGGAATTAACATCCCTTAAAAATGAATTGGAGCGTGAGCCGAATATGGAACAGAAACCCCGGCATGTAAACCAGATTGCTATTAAAGCAGCACCCGCGCAAATATGGCGCGCCATTACCGATCCGGCCAAGACATCAAAGTTCTGGTACAACTGCTCCATCCAATCCACCTGGGAAATCGGTTCTCCTTTCGAACTTAAGAACCCCGAGGGCAAGGTACAAGCAGAAGGGAGCATTATAAGCTTAGATCCTCCGCATAAGCTGGTCCTGAGCTGGAGGATGTTAATAAATGATGATACTGCCAGCGAGAATCCCTCACGCATTACGTGGGAAATTGATCCCCATGCTGAGCTTGATGGTGTGACCCTTGTAACGGTTATTCATGATGAGTTTGAGCAGGCCAAACATACGGCGAATACGCTCAAGCTAGGCTTGCCGATTGTACTGTCGGGATTGAAAACCTTACTTGAAACGGGTTCAACGCTTACTAGTCCATAATGGCATCAACGGTGAAAAACGGATTCGAATGTAAAATAACAGACGCCATTTCATATTAGAGGGAGAACCCTGCCGCTTGACGGTCAAGATTCTCCCTCCTTGTATAAGACAATATGATTATTGCTGCCATGTCCTCCCGGCATTTTCCAAACTACCCCTGCTGCAATCCCGCACCCGTTTGTACCTTGATCCGGTATTCATGCGGCGAGATCCCTTCCAGCTCTTTGAATACGCGCGAGAATTGCTTGGTGTTCTCGAAGCCGACCGCTTTGCCAATGTCCGCAAGCTTCATGGTACCGTCCAGGAGCAGATCCTTGGCCTTCGTAATCCGCAGCTTTTTAAGATAAACCACAAAGTTCTCACCCGTATGGGCCTTAAACGCTTCACTGAAATAAGAATAATTCAAAGACACATAATTGCTGACCATCGCCATGTTCAGCGGCCTGTGATAATTCTCCTCCATGTAACTCACCGCTGCCTTGATCTCGGAATGCTCACTGTGGGCGGAACGAATCCCTTTAACATATTCATTCACATGCAGCAGCAGATGCTCCAGATTCCTGAAATACGTATGGAAATGACGGTAATTGTCCATTGTCCCTACCTTGCGGTACAGCTTCAACACTTCTACCATGGATTCCCCGTACACGCGGAACACCTCATCCAGCACCTGCTCATTGATTTGCTTGCTGACATGTTCCAAATAATCGATAGCCACATGCGGCATATCCCCGATATGAAAAATATCCAGCAGCAGCGCCTTGATCTCCCGCTCCCGCTCCGTGCCGAGCATGTTGCCCAGCTTGCGGATGCTCTCTTCCGGCACTGGATACGTGCGCAGCTCCCCCTGAATATCATCATGGCTCATCAGCCTGACGTTGGGATGGATGAACGTATAGCTCAGAGCGGTCAGCGCCTGAATGTAACAGATCCGAATATCTTCGATCCGGAAGCCTTCCCGGCTAATGCCCACGAAAAGCCCGTCCATCTCCCGTTCGGTAAACTGCCGTGCCAACTCCTCGAATTGTCCGTCCGGACTGCCGATGAGCACGATCCTCCCCTTGCTGTCCAGAAAGCAAGCGTTGATCCGTCCCTCCACTGAAGCCCTCATGTTATCAATCAATTGCTTCAGCTCATCCTTGTTCATGGGATTGCCGTCTTCGTACTTATATTTCATCACAGCGACTCGGAATGGCTTCACGAACGAATCAAACCCGATTTCGTTCGCAGCAGCCCCCATGTCCATCCCCTGCCCTTGGGGCAGCTCCAGCAGCTCCTTCAGCCGATGGGTCTGCAGCTGCTGAAGATACACCTCGCTGGCAGCCACCCGGTTGTGCACTTCCGCTTGCCGGATCAAAACTTCTTCTGTCTTTCGGAGGGCAGCGAACAGCTCATCCCGTCGAATCGGTTTAAGCAGGTACTCCTTCACCTGGTAGCGGATCGCCGCTTTCGCATATTCAAAATCGTCATATCCGCTCAAGATCAGAACGACGGGTTTCATCTCCAGTGTTCCTTCCAGTTCAGCAAGTGCCTCAATGAGGCGGATTCCGTCCATGACCGGCATCCGGATGTCCGTAATGACGATATCGGCCGGTGCCTCGCGGAAGGAATCCAGCGCTTCCTGCCCCTGGGCAGCCATGCGGATCTCGTACTGATCCGGGAATTCCCGTTCAATCATCGTTTTCAATCCATATCGGATATTCTTCTCATCATCCACGATCATCAGACTTCTCATGTCCACTGCCTCCTCCTGTTAACAGAACTTTAGGGAATGTCATGGTCACCTGCGTGAACTCCCCCTCTTGACTCTTCACTTCGATTCCATATTCATTCCCGTAGAACAACCGGATTCGCTGGTGCACATTCCGAAGCCCGATTCCTCCAGCCTGCACGCCGCCGCGCCCGTAATCTACGGAGGGGAGTTCCTCATTGTCCGCCGTTCTCAGAATCTCGCCCAGCCTGCCCAGTCGATATGGCTCGATCCCGATGCCGTTATCCGTGACGTTAATCGTGATCCGGTTCTCTTCCCATGCAATGGCATCAATCTTGATTCGCTTCTCCTGATCCGGGAACTCGGGCCAGGCATGCTTGACGGCATTTTCCACGATGGGCTGCAGCGACATTTTCAATACCTCGAGCTCCATGAATTCGGACGGAATGTTGAGTTCAAGCCGAATCGGCTCATCGAACCGGATATTCATCACATCGATATAGTTGCGAATATGGCGAAGTTCATCCCTAAGCTTGACATACTCCCCCGACCATTTGAAGTTGTAGCGCATCATCCCGCCAAGGGAGGTCAGCGCGTCCGAAATCGTGCGCTGCCCTTCGATTTCGGCCAGCATCTTAATATTTTCAAGCGTATTGTATAGGAAATGGGAGTCAATCTGGCTGTGCAGCGTTCGCAGCTCCGCTTCCTTGGTCACCGCTTGCTTGCGGATCCCTTGGGCAATCAGTTCATTAATGGTTCGGATCAGTTTGTTAAAATGATGCGCCAGTTCTCCCACCTCGCCGCCGCCTCGAATGGCAATAGTCGCGGTCACTTCTCCCTTGCGGACTCTCTTCATCGTTTCCGTTAAACGACGCAGGCTCTTCAGGATAATGGAATTTAGATAATAAGTAATGATCGACAGCAGAAAAATCAATACAATGTTCGCCGCTATAATCTGCCACTGGGCCTTGGATACGTTATTCAGTGCCCCCTCCAGGGAAACGACATTCAGCACGTGGGCATGAAGCCGCTCCATCGGCGTCGCAATTAGCAGGAACGAGGAACCGTCCAGGCTGAATCTGGCATGTATGGTCTCCTCCGTGTCGCCCCCCTGCAACTTCAGCTTTGCGAATTGAAGCTCCACCTCGTCCCGGAGTCCCTCGTGACTGGTCATGAACGATTGGCTTCGGTCCATGAACAGCTGCCCTTCCTGATCGACAATGACCATCTGCGAGCTGTCATCCACGATACCGGCAAAGGTCTTCGGAGCAAAATACTTGAGCAGCATATCCACCTGGATCACGCCACTGTAACTCCCGTTAAGGACTTGGCGAATCAAGGACACCTTCGGCAGCTCCTCCGACACGTCCGCTGCATAGCGCTGCAGGATATCAGGATCGCGGTGGTTGAACACCCACAGTTCTCCGCCATCCAAATCCTTGACTTTAGGGAACCAAGGCTCTTTAGCGATCCGTTTCTCCTGGAAAATAATCGGCCACATTTCCGTCACGTTTGAGTTGTTTGTATATAACCGAAGGTGCGTAATATTCGGATTGTTGGTTTGGATCCGCTGGATATCCTTAAAAGGCCCCCAGGCCAAATTCATCAGCCACGCCGGCTCGGGTTCTTCATGGATTCGGAGATAATCCTTGATGCCGTCATCCGAGATCGCCAGCTGTGCCGCCATTTCAATCGCCTCAATCTGATTCAGCATGTTCATCTTCTCGATTTCCAGTAGGAATGAGTTCTGGTTGAGCGCATCGCTGATATAGGTATCCCGAATCTGCTTGAAAAAATAGTTCGACACGATCATGCTCGGAATGAGCAAAATCAAGATATAGGCAGCAACCAAACGGCTCTGCATCGACCTGCGACCAAACCAATACGTAAACGATTGAATAAGCGATCTCATTCGCGTGATCATGACTGTCACATCCCGTTTTCATGAAATGACCGTAACCGAGTCCTGGATGGAAAGGCAGCATAGCTGATCGGATACCATCCTATATTAGCTCGTGATGCGACAAAAGGCACCCTATTTCGACAAAATCGATCATAGGGTACCTTGCGCCTGCATTCTGTTTTTTTCACGCTCGAGCGAAAATCCTTACTTCAGGAACTCCTCAAGCTTCTTGACGTTCTCTTCGTATTCTTTCTGTCTGTATTCCTGAACCTTCGCGAAACCGAGGGATTCACGTTTCGCTTGGTAATCGTTCCAAATTTGGTCGAACTCGGCATCGGTTTTGGCAAAGATCAGCTTCGGCAGGATTTTACCCCACTCGTTCAATACCTTGTCGTTAATGATGCCTTCCTCGGAGCTTGCATCCGGATCCAGTTGATCGAATTGCGAGAAGCTCTGGGTCTTGCCGCGAGTCCAGTCTTCCATCTGCTTGAACGGCTCCACGGCCGGAGGCGCCCAAGCCGGCGTAATGTTGGTATCCATCATCATCCAGAAGGTATGGGATGCGCCATACTTCTTGTCGAACGCGCCGCGGTCGCTGTTCAGCAGTTCTGCAACCTCAGGCAGGAATTGATCCTTGCCGTCAATCGTGTCCCATGTCACGCCTTTTTCACCAAGATAGGTATCACGCTGACCTTCTTCGGAGATCAGGTAATCCAGGAAGCGGATGGCGCGCGCTTTGTCTTTGACGTTCTTGGAGATCAGGGTAACCGTCCAGCCGGAGATTGAAGGACCCGACAATGTCGGCTGATCCAGATTGGAGTTAGCCGGTCCGTCCACTGCGATGTACACGGAGTTCGGATCGTTTGCATACAGCGCGTTCTGCTGGTTCGCCATATCGCTGCGTTGATATAGCATGGCGAAATAGCGGCCCTGTGCGATTTTTTCTTCCATCTGCGGACGTTTATCCACGAAAATATCCTTGGACATCAATCCTTTTTCATTCGCCATACGGAACGTCTTCAACCATCTTACATATTCCGGATCCGTGCTGCGGTCATACAGCTTTCCCTCTTTATCCTGCGGAATGGCGAGGAAGTTCTGCAGGTAGCCCTCGAGGGAACTGTTGCCTTTTTCATGGAAATCATGCAATCCAAACGGAATGAGCGGCTGTCCGTTCACGTCCGGGAACATTTTCTTGGCGTCCTCAAGCGCTTTCAGGAAACCTTCCGGCGTACGCATATCCGGGCTTCCGAGCGCCTCATACATGTCTTTGCGGACCAGGAACGTTTGGTTGGAGGTAATGTTATCGCCAAACTTCTCATAGTCCTTCGGTGAAGAGGAGGCATTCGGGTAACCGTAAATGTTGCCGTCATCCTTGGTGTACCACGACACCTTCGCAGGGTCGGTGACTTTATAGAAATACGGATCGTATTGGTCGGCCAGTTCGTTCAGCGGCAGAACGAGGTCTCCTTCGATCATTTTTTTGACAGCGTCTTCATACCATCCCAGCGTAATAAAATCAGGCAATGTGCCGGAAGCAATCATCGTATTCATCTTCTCAGCTTCGTTCCCTGCCGGTACGATGAAGTTGACATTCACTCCCGTCTTCTTCGTTACGTATTGGGAAGTAATGTCCTCGCCCCATTTGTTCGGGAACCAGGCAAAGTTGATGTACCAGTCAAATGTAATCGGGGATGTGTCGACTTCCCATCCCGGCTGATCCTGAGTCAATTTTACTTCTTCTGCCGGTTTGTCTTCCTCTTTTTCCGACGCGTTATTATCACCGCCGGACGAGCATGCTGTTGTAAAGGCCATGACCAGTGCGAACATCAACAACAGAAGGCTCTTTGGCTTAAGCATCTTGCTCATGTGTTTACCCCTTTTCTTATTTAGAAATATGATTATATAGAACTCCCGCCGGATTAGGCAAGAGAAGCTACCTGTAAAATATCCCCTCTCCCGGATGTTCCCGGGAGAGGGAATGCTGCGTTATCAGAGACCGAGAATTAACCTTTAATGGAGCCGATCATCATCCCTTTAACGAAGTATCGCTGCAGGAATGGATAAACGAATACGATCGGCGCCGTCGTTACGACCATGGTTGCCATCTTGATCGATTGGGAGGTGACTGTTTTGGCCACGCCGCCCGGCACCTGGGCCATCATCTGATTGGAGCTGGATTGAGCGACGACCTTATACAGATACGTCTGAATCGGCTGCAGATCCGTATTGTTGATATAGATGACGCCGGTGAAATAGTCGTTCCACTGAAACACCCCATGAAACAAGGCAATCGTCGCGATAACCGGCATGGATACCGGCAGCACGACCCGGAGGAAGATGGACCAGTCATTAGCCCCGTCAATCTTCGCCGCCTCCTCCAGACCGTCCGGAATTTCCCGGAAGAAGGTCATGAAGATGATGAGGTCAAAGAAACTGAACATGGCCGGTATGATGTAAACCAGGAAGCTGTCGAGCATATTCAAATCCTTGATCAACAGATAAGTCGGAATTAGTCCGCCGGTGAAAAACATCGTCACCGTTCCGAGCAAAATATAGAATTTGCCGCCGATCAGACCCTTCCGCGAGAATGCATAAGCCACCATGGCGGTGAAGAGGACATGGATGAACACACCAATGACGGTTTTGGCTACGGTAATGCCCATCGCCGTCATGATGCCGGAGCTCTGGAACACCGCGCTGAAATTCTCAAGGCTGAACATCCTCGGCCACCAGTAGATTCCTCCGCGCATGGCGTCCTGCCCGTCATTGAAGGCATTTACCAGCACGTACCAGATCGGGTAGATCGTCAGAAAGCATACGATCAGCATGCCGAAATTATTGAATATATCGAAGAAGGCTTCGCCTTTGGTTCTGCGCTTAAACATGGATTATTCGTCTCCCTTCTCGCTGCTCTCGCTAGAATAGTGATGTGTCGTTCAGTTTTTTGGTTACCTTGTTCGCGATCAACAGCAGGATAATCGCAATGACGGATTTGAACAATGCGACGGCTTGCGCATAAGAGTACCGTCCGTTCTGCATCCCGGTGTGGTACACAAAAATATCGATGACGTTGCTCGCGCTTTCGTTCAGCGAGTTTCGGAGCACCAAAATCTGATCGAAGTTGGAGTTCAGCACACCACCAACCGCAAGAATGAAGAGGATGGATATGGTCGATTTGATGCTTGGCAGCGTGATATACCACATTTTCTGAAACCGGCCTGCGCCATCAATCGTCGACGCCTCGTACATTTCAGGCGAAATGCTGGCAATGGCTGCCAGATAGATAATCGCGGACCAGCCAAGCTCCTTCCATATATCCGAAGTGATAATAATTCCCCAGAAGTATTTCGGTTCGGCCAGATAGGTGATCGGCTCATCGATAACATGTAGAGCCAGCAAGATATTGTTGATAATCCCGATATCCGCAAGCCAGGTCATCAGAATGCCGCCCAGAATGACCCATGACAGGAAGTGAGGCAGATAAGAAATCGTTTGAATGGTCCGCTTGTAGCGAACGGACCGGATTTCGTTCAGAAAGAGTGCAAAAACGATCGGAAGCGGAAATCCGATAAACAGCTTCAGCAAGCTGATCCCGAGCGTGTTCCGCATGACGTTTGTAAAGTCCTCGTCCGAGAAAAACTCCTTGAAGTGCGCAAGCCCTACCCATGGAGCTTCGCCAATGGACTTCACGATATTGAATTCTTTAAATGCAATGATGACACCGTACATGGGAATGTAGTTAAAGATGATCATCCACGCAACGCCGAGCAGCGCCATAATTTGGAGATGTCGTTGGCCGTAGAGCTTTCTGAGCCATCTTTTTCTGTCAAGCTTCTTCTGTACAGAAGGCTCCATTGAGGGACCGACACCGGTTTCGGAAACGTCGGCATGAAGTTGATTTTGCATGGTTATGACCTCCAGGTTGATCCTATCATTTTGAAAACCTTTACATTCTCTATGTTTATATTGTAGATCGTCCTTTCTCTGCACGAAAGGTTTCAGATTTCGTTTCAAGGGGCTCATTTTTCGGGTAGACTGCGGCATTTACGAAAAAATATTTCCCCAAAAGCGAAATATTGCGCCCTGCGCTCATTCAAAGGCACAAAAAAAGGCATGAACAGCAGCCTCCATAGCTGCCATTCATGCCTTCCCTCTTACTAACGATCTTTCGCCACAAGCGATCCATCGGATCGTCTCACGGCGGTATCATTTTTTTCCTTACGTATATCAAACGGTTTCCCCGTTATTCCCCTTTGTCTTCCCCGTGCTGTTCCTGTTTGCTTTCGTGTTCCTGTTGGTATTTCTCACGCATCAGCTTCTGCATGATGAATTTCTCCTGATCGTTCAAGCCGCCTTGGTTATCCTGGATGATCATGTTGTCAATGTTTCGCTTCAGTACCTCGGTTTGCGTGTTCAATACATTTCACTCCTTTGAATTTTGCGTCCCTTATGATGTAACATCATTCTGAATCAGAATGAAAGGGTACACGTATTACTAACCATTCTCCTTCCAATGAAACAGAAATAGACGGATTTACCATAAAATCCGAAGGTAGCTTCAAGAAGAATTTGTGTTTGCCCAGCGCTTTCTCTAGGTATTAGCTGCTATTTGCGCTCGATCTGAATCCCCTTAGCCAGAGATTTCTGTTGTTTATTGGTATTAACTAGCTGCGGCAGGCTTCTCGTTTCCTTGACCATGGGGGATTGACACAAATGGCATACCGGTTCCGTGTCGAACGCAAAATCGTCCCGCATCCACCCTTTGCAGTCTTCCTTTGTGCATGCCCAAACTTCCGTTATTTCTTCAGGAATACTCTCCATCGAGTTTTTACGCGAATACATGAACGCTCCTCCTTATTCTCGTCTTAGAAAATAGAAACGCCGTATAAAAGAAAACTGCCCTTAATGTCACACATTAAGGGCAGTTTTCAATTGTAATTACAATTTAACAACGTTCTCAGCTTGTGGTCCACGGTTTCCTTCAACGATGTTGAATTCAACGCGTTGGCCTTCGTCAAGCGTTTTGAAGCCGTCGCCTTGGATCGCGCTGAAGTGAACGAATACATCGTTACCGCCTTCAACTTCGATGAAACCAAAGCCCTTTTCAGCATTAAACCATTTAACAGTTCCTGTTTGCATGGGGGAATCCTCCTTGATATATATTTACATGACCTTTTTTCTTCGCAGACGGAATAAAAAAATTCACATATTGCACAAGGTTACCAGAAATGACAACCCTCTACAATATGTGAATTCAGGTCGATTTCGATATTCATATCTTAACACATTTGACTGCCGATAGCAAATACCAAAGCAAAAGATTCTGCGGAAAAATTAAAGTTATTTTATTCGGCATCATTCCGATTAAGCACAAGCAGGCATATACAACTCCCGGCATATGCCGGGAGCTGGATCCGGAGCAGGTTTTTTACGCGTAAACGTTTACTTTCGCAATTCCTCCAGCGTTTCCTTCCAGCGCTGCAGGACTTCATCCGGGTCGTGCAGCTGAAACTTCACGGCCGATATAATATCCGCATACTTCGCGATATCCTCGCGAACAGCCACTACCTCGGCATCAAAACGCTGCAGCGGATGCCGGGCGTCCGGCAGATCGGGAAGCGCTTGAAGACGCAGCCGAACATAATGGGCCGCTCCATCATGGATCGCCACCAACGTGCCCTGTCCGGTGCGAAGAAGATTGCCAGTCGTAACCGTTCCCTGCCATAATGCAAGTCGAAGCCGGCTCCGGTCTAAAGCCAGCACCTCCCCCACGCTGAGCATGGCCGTATTCGGCCATCCATCCTCGGTTACGCTCAATAGCATCATCGCTTCATACTGTTTCGACTCCAGATCCGAGCCATCCAGCCATTGGCACAACCCTTCTGATATTGCCGCCTGTTCCGTCACAGCGCCCTCTCCCCTTCAGCTAATAAATTTAACGCGCTTCGGTAAATTCCAGCCAATCCAGCTCGATTCGGCCCTTATTCACCATCAACACCAGATCCACAGGGCCTTCCTCCATCGGCATAGCCTCAGCCACCCTATGGATGTCCCACTGTCCTTCGCCAGAGTCGGACAAGGAGATAAGCTCAGGCTCCCGGTCCCCGATCTGGAGCATAATATCCACCGTTCCCTCGGGAATCAGGGCCCGCATGTCCAGATGAAAGACATCTACAGAAGCGCAATACGCATCATAAGCAAGCCAATCGCCTTCCCGGAGCTGAACGCATACCAGGTTATCCTCTACCCATGGCTTGCCGCCTTCCGGAGCGTAGCTTGGTTTCTCCGCCTTGCCCGTCATCATCCGCATCGGAACGCCGTCAGAGATCCGGAAGCCGATATCCTGGCTGGCCTTCGTTTCAATATGATAAGAAATGCCCTCGCCCCGATATCCGTAAAACTCCGCCGGAATCTGAATGGGCAGCCGGCGCAGCAGCGACCGGGATACGTTCGGGTAAGCATCGCAGGCTGCCAGCGGAAGACGGTCCAGGTATTCGTCAAGAATCGCTTCGGCTTCGGCTGAAGACGGCTTCTCACCGCCTTCCAGGTAACCCGTCAGTTTATCCCAGCCTTCCGGCATGCGGATCGAGAACGGCGAATTCTGGGTGTTCATCTTCTTCCAGGTCCAGAAGTTCCAGGATATGTTGTGGTCCTCGAACATCCGGAAGGCCCCCGTATACCACTGCGGGTTGTTCTCCCCGCCTTCTCCCATGAAGATCGGCACATTCCACTCCTCGCGCAGATCGATATACTTCTGAATGCTCTCCGTGTCGGGATTGTTCCAATACTTATGGAACTGCAGCATCAGGTTATCATCGAATGTATCGTCAAAAATGCTCCAGTCCGTAGACCAGTGCACGCCTTCCAGAATGATCATATGACGCTTGTCCACTTCGCGTATAGCCGCGGTGATTTCCTTATACAGCGGCATCACCCGGTCATTATACTTGCTGAACCAGTCAGGCAGCGGTTCGTTAAGCAGGTCGTAACCGGCAACGATCCACTCGTCTTTATATCGTTCCGCCAGCATACGCCACAGCGCTACGGTCCGCTCCGCGTTCAGTCGATCCGTGAACAGCTCCGGCAAATCCCGCTCGGAATCGTCGATATTGGCGCCGGTCTGTCCGCCGGGCGCGCCATGCAAATCCAGAATAACATACAGCGAATACGTCCTGCACCAATCGATCACCTGATCGATGAGCTTCAAATGTCCTTCGTGGAATACAAAAGGTGGCTGCTGTCCTTCCTCCATCATAAACCTGGCATTGATCGGTACCCGAATGGAGTTAAAGCCCTCAGCAGCGATCTGCCGGATGTCGGCTTCTGCGATATACCGCTCGTAATAGGTCTCCCAGAACACGGATGCCTTCTCCTCGCCGATCAGATCCCTGATCATGCCTTCGATGCGCCGCGGGCGGTCCCCCTGCTCCGGCATTTTCCACATGTATCCTTCCGGCAGCAGCCAGCTGCCAAGTCCGACTCCCTGCAGCAGAATTTCCTGCCCGTCCCCATTCACCACGCGTTTGCCGTCTGCCTTAACAAAACCGCTTACCAAAGGATTTCTGCTATCATTCATATTGGCATTCCCTCGCTTCCATGTCTGTAACGAATGTAATTGACCTGTCCATACCAATGACGACATGCGTCCTACAGGCCAAACATCAAACAAAATATAACATGTCATGCCGGGCAATAAACCTCATTCCGAAAATCAGGGAACCAATCTGAAATATCGGCCACCGGCCAAAAGAAAAAGGCGCTCTCCTCTTATCGAGGATAACGCCTTTCCCGTCTACCAAGATTATGATGATACCTCCGCAACCGGCTTGGCCGGAACTGAAGGACTTGATGCTTTACCCTTCTGCAAGCTGCCCGGCAGTTTACCGAAGAAGATCCAGGTCCAGCCTCCCAGGCGGCTCATGCTGTAGACCACTATATAAGAAACCGCCACCGCGCTGACAAGACCGCCGGCATACCACGCGAGCAGCAGCCAGGAGTTCTCCGTCTGCGGAGGAAAATCCCGGTAGAGGAGCAGCACCAGCGGATGCACTAGATAAACGCCAAAAGAATACACCCCGAGCCGCCGGAACCCGTTCAACCACCAAACTCTCTTATTCCCGAAGAGCAGCGCGACCTGAAGCATGACCAGGGCGGTGGTTAACGTATGCACATTCCAAAAAGCATCGTAGAGCAGCGGATGATATTCCGTCCCCAGCAGCCTCTGATTATATCGAAGGCCGATATGCACCAGCGCGGCGCCCAGCCATACCGCCCAGAGCGAGATCCAGCCCAGCTTGCGCAGCGCCGGTCTTGCAGCATGCTGCGCAGATGTCAGCCAATCCTTGACCCGGTCATAATAAATGCCGGTCCATGCTCCGAGAAAATAATACGACAGAAACGACAGCGACCAGCTGTTTCGGTTCGTTACGTCCCACCAGGCATCATTGCCGAAATAGAAGAGCCACTGCAATGCAATGCCCACCAGCACGCAGACCGCCGCGAAGCCGCGGAATCGCTTCAGCAGCATCAGCACGAGCGGGAACAGCACGTAGAACTGAATGTTAATGAAGATGAAATATAAGTGCGTGTAGGATTTTCCCGTTGCCAGCTTGGGCCAGAAGCTCTCCAGCATCGCCGCCAGATCGGGCTCGCCCCCGCGATGATACCAGGCCACCGTAAAGAACAAAACCGAGAACAGCAAATACGGCACCAGGATATACATCAGCCGGTTTTTGAAGAACCGCGCAAGGTCACGGCCCTTGAACGGACGGTGATAATAATTATAGAACAGCACGAAGCTGCTCAGAAATATAAAGGTCGTCGTTCCCACCTTCGAAAATATGTTCAGGAAGTTATACAAGCCAAAAAAATCGTCCCCGCGCATCTGAACTGTGGCGAACGACGTTGCATGCACCATCAGCACGCCCATCATCGCAAAGCCCCGAACCAGGTCGATTTCGGTTAATTTTGTACGTTTCTCCATGTTGCCTCCTCCATATGATTACGCCCCCTATTATATCTCACTCCCCAACGCTTGGATACTAAATTTTCCTAAAAGTGGCATGGAACAAGCTCCCTTTGCCATACCAGTGTAAAAAGGGCCTGGCACCCAAACAGGACAATAGCTTACATGCATGCAGGCGTCCAATTCGAAGTGAATAGGAGGGGATTTCTACTGATTGAATTTAGCCGCGTCAATAAATTTTTCGGAACCTTCCATGTTCTGAAAGAAATCGACCTGACCATTTCCCAGGGGGAGGTCGTTGTCATCGTTGGACCTTCCGGCTCCGGTAAAAGCACGCTGCTGCGGTGCATCAATCGGCTCGAAAGCATTACGGATGGGGAGCTTGTCGTGAATGGCGTCAAGCTGCATGAAAGAAAGATCGACATTAATACATTCAGGCGGAATATCGGGATGGTCTTCCAGCATTTCAACCTGTACCCGCACAAAAAGGTGATCGACAACATCATTCTCGCCCCCATGAAGGTGCTGGGGATGTCCAAAGCGGAGGCGACGGAAAAAGCGATGACGTACCTGCAGCGGGTCGGCATCGCGGACAAAGCGGACAGCTATCCATCCCAGCTCTCGGGCGGCCAGCAGCAGCGGGTTGCGATTGCCCGCGGATTGACCATGAACCCAAAGATTATGCTGTTTGATGAACCGACGTCCGCACTCGACCCGGAGATGATCGGCGAAGTGCTCGACGTCATGCGCTCACTCGCCCACCAAGGCATGACCATGGCCGTGGTTACCCATGAGATGGGCTTCGCCCGCGAAGCCGCGGATCGAATCGTCTTTATGGACGAAGGCCGGATTATCGAGGATGCGCCCGCCTCCGATTTTTTCAATCAGCCGCGGGAAGAAAGAGCACGGGCCTTCCTGAGTCGTCTGCTGCATCACTAACCCGGACTTCGTGCGTAGGGGCGGAAAGGATTGAACTTCCGCAATGCTGCTCTTCAGGGGCTTGCTCATGAAGAGAAACTATACTTTTTAGGGGGAACTGGGGATATGAAAAGAAAATTTACGAGGACCTTCAGGTGGAGCGCGGCTTTATTAGCGTTAGTGATCATGCTGATCGCATCCGGATGCGGGGGCTCCGGCAATACGGACACCCTCGAGGCGATTAAGAAACGGGGCAAGCTTGTAGCCGGCGTAAAATATGATACCAAGCTGTTTGGACTGCAGGACCCTGCCACCGGCAATGTGGAGGGTTTCGATATCGACATCGCCAAAGCGCTGGCCAAAAAGATTCTCGGTGACGAGACCAAGGTCGAGCTGAAGGAAGTTACCTCCAAAACCCGGATCGATATGCTGAAGAACGGGGACATCGACATCATTATCGCCACGATGACCATAACGGAGGAGCGCAAGGAGCAGGTGGACTTCAGCGATGTTTACTTTGAGGCCGGCCAATCGCTGCTGGTGAAGAAGGGAAGCCCGATCACGGGTCTGGAAAGCCTGAACAAGGATACGAAGGTGCTCACGGTAAAGGGCTCTACCTCTGCGCAAAATATCCGCGAGAAGGCGCCCGACGCGGTCATTCTCGAATTCGAGAATTATCAGGATGCCTTCACCGCGCTTAAAGCGGGACAGGGGGACGCCCTGACCACCGACAATTCCATCCTCCTCGGCATGCAGCAGCAGGACCCGAGCTTTGAGCTGGTCGGCGGCAACTTTACGGATGAACCATACGGCATGGCCATCAAAAAAGGAAACCCGGAGTTTGTGAAAACCGTCAACGAGCTGTTGAAGGAGTTGAAGGATAGCGGCGAATACGACAAACTGTATGAGCAATGGATGGGCGTGAAACCGGAATGACCGCAAGCATGTAATGGTCGGGCCGGTCCTAAAGTGTCATGGCTCCAATCAGGTTCCTCCCTTTTACCCGGGCGGGACTGCCTGGCTGCTTTCGACCGGCTAAACGACCATCATCCCCCATAGGAGGTGAAGCATAGTGACCTTGTGGGATTTCAACATTCTGGCCCAGCATTGGGATCAATTCATGGCTGGCCTGGGCCAGACCATTCTCGCCAGCCTGCTTGGGCTGATCGGCAGCTTGGTGCTGGGCACCTTGATCGCCATCTTGCGGATTGCCCCATTCCGCATATTGAAAGCCATCGGCGCCATCTATGTAGAGTTTATCCGCAACATTCCGCTCTTGGTGGTTGTCTTTTTCTTTTTCCTGGGCCTGCCCTCTCTCGGGATACCGGTTGATCCGTTCACCTCGGGTACGCTCGGGCTGATGGTGTATACGGCTGCCTTCATTGCCGAAGCCATTCGGGCGGGGATCCAGGCGGTACCCTCCGGACAGTCGGAGGCTGCTCGCTCCTCCGGGCTGAGTTATATCCAGAACATGCGCTACATCATTCTTCCGCAGGCGATCAAAATCGTACTGCCGGCCATCGGCAACCAATTGATCAATTTGGTCAAGAATTCCTCGGTCCTGGGCGTTATCGCCGGACTCGACCTGATGTATTACGCCGATCTGATTAACTTGAGCACCTTCAAAGGCATTCCCGTCTATACGTTTGTAGCCCTGTTCTACCTGCTCCTGACCATACCGCTCAGCTTGGCCGTCCATTACATGGAGCGCCGCTTTGCGAGAAGCAATTGACGTTAACACGAAGTTTGCCTAATAAACAGGAGGTGGCATGAGATGGATTTTATCGGTGCGTACTCCTGGCCGAATCTGCGATATCTCCTTCAAGGCTTTTGGATCACGGTGCAGGTTGCCGGCTTATCCATTGTATTCAGCTTTATCATCGGAACCGTGCTCGGGACCGTGAGGTATACGAAAACCCCCTTCCTGTCGAGGACAACGGCCATATTTGTGGATATTATCCGCAATTTGCCGCTGCTGCTGATCATATTCTTCATCGGCATGGTTCTGCCCCAGACCGGGATTCGAATCCCCACCTTCTGGGCGGCCGTCGTCGGCCTGAGCATTTTTGAAGGAGCCATGATCGCCGAAATTATCCGCAGCGGCCTCGTATCGGTGGATAAAGGCCAGATCGAAGCGGCCCGGGCCTCCGGTCTCTCTTATATGCAGACACTGCGGCACGTGATTCTCCCGCTGGCGCTGCGCCGAATGTCCCCGCCCATGGTGAGCCAGTTCATCTCGCTCATTAAAGACACATCGCTCGCCGTGATCATTTCACTGCCTGAGCTGATGCGCAACGTGCAAATTCTTAGCGGTTCCAGCTATGCCTATGTTATTCCTGCCCTTGTTTTTGCGTCCTTGCTGTACTTCACGCTGAATTATCTTCTGTCCATTATCGCCAAACGGCTGGAAGCAAGACAGATCTAACCTGGTCTGCTGTTCCCGCTCCTGTCCTGGACTACTAACCATTATCGTAAAAAAACAAACGGCCCGCCATAAGCGTTTACGTCCAATCTGCTCCGCAGCCATTTTGGCTTGCGGAGTATTTGCATTTCTGGAGCACCTGCGAATTCTAGAACCCAAGCTTCCCGCAATGCAGCCATATGGGCATCGGATTTATTTCCAAGTACGCTGCAACAATGGCGAAACCCTCCTCGTCTAAATACATAATCATCCCGAAAGGAGACGCCGATATGAAAAAAGGCTTTATCGCCATGATCGCTCTTTCCCTTACTGTTGGACTATGGCTTGGCGCAGATCAATCCACGGTATCCGCCTTGTCATGCGCGGAGCCTCGAAAGGCTACCGAGGAGTTAAAATCCTCGGACGCAGTATTCAGGGGGACGTTGGCCTCGTCCAATCCTAAAGCCGATATATCCAAAAGCAAATATGTATTCCTGGTTACCGAGTGGTGGAAAGGAGAATCGGATTCACCAACCGTCACCCTTTATTCCAATGGCTGGGAATCCTTTGCTACAGGCAAGGAATATATCGTATTCGCCGAGAAAAGCGGGGAAAAGCTCAAACCCCGTCTATGCGGAAATACCGGTCCCTCCTCATCCGTTGACGTGACTTCGCTGGGGGAAGGCATCCAGCCCGAGAAACCGGCTCGATCAGCCGAAAGCCCAAAGTCCGGCAGTATCCTGGCGGGTTTGATTGAGCTTGTTCGCTACCTGCTGGGGAAATATTAATCCCTTCCCAGCCTTCTCAGGAAATGTTGGCTGTTTCAGGGTTGCTTGAAAATACCTGCTCCTTCGCGTGAAAAAAATACAACCATTCTCCATGCCATACGTATACAACGTATAAGAACTGCTTTTAAACGACAGGAGGATGAGAAATGATCAAAAGATTATTGTTGATATCACTTGTTCTGGGAGTTCTCTCCGGCTGTTCCTTGGTGGACAGCGTGAACAATTCCTTGGATTATACGAAAGAAGCCACCACTTTTATAAATGATGCCTCCCAATTTGCCGAGTCCATTCCGGAGCTGGCCCAACAGGCCGCCACGAATACAGATGCCAAGGAAACGCTGACCCAAGAACTCGAAGCGATGAAAACCCGGATCTCGGAGTTTAATGGCATCGAAGCCCCTGCTTTTGCACAGACCATCCATGAACAGCTGGTCGCTTTAAACGACACGCTGCTGACCGACATCAACGGCTATATGGATCAAATCCAGAACGGAGTGACCGACTTCCAGAATTCCAACATCGTTCAAACCATCAATAAAATTAACGAAACGATGGATATGCTCCAAAATCTTCAGCCGTAATCAGGCAAACTCTTGCCGACAATATAGCAGCCCTGCTCTTCATGAGCAGGGCTGCTATATTTGTCTTTGCTATGTATGTATTCCTCATTTAAAAAAGGATTCGAGGTTGGCGGTAAGCGTCTGCTTTACGACATATCGCGTTCCGTCTTCGCTAGGCGCCATAATCCAGTATGTCCCTTGGTAGCCCGCTTCATCCTTCGGGTCCCAAGCCACAATGAATTGCCATGCATCGCCAAAGCGTTCATTATATTCTTCTCTATAACTCGCGGCCATATTTTCCCGCGGAACCGATTCGATTGGAATATGCTGCACGCTTTCAAAAGACTTCATCCATTCCGTAAATTCCACCATGTCCCGGGCGTACTGACCCGAAAAGTATCCCTCGCTCCCACCCGACATCGCGTAAAAGGTATCCGCATCCTCCGCCTGCGCTGCCTGATACAGCAGAGAAACGGTCTGCACCGGCTTCCATACAGGCTGCTTCGCTTTTGCGGCAAGAAATGCCCGGTCTTCAGCCGTATGCTGAATCTCTATAGCGATAAGCTCTTCCATCGTCGCTTCCCTTCCAAGCTCGTAAGCCCCGGGATAAACCGTGGATTGCTCCACCACTTGAAGTCCATCCGTGAACGCCGTCACAAACCACAGGTTATGATCGCCCTGACTGAGCTCCTCCAGCACAATCTCGGCTTGGCTGCCGTACGTGAGAGATAACAACTGGCGGCTTTCCCGATCCAGCCCCTCTCGATCAAAAAGCTTGAATCGTTCCGGTCTCACTTCACGCTTGCCGGCCTCTTCGAATAACACCTCCAGCTTGGCAGGGGACATACGGACGCTCGGAATGTCAGCATGGCGGAAATACGTGGCGGAATCGTTAGCCTGAAGCGCCTCATACATGTCGAGAACCGCTTCAATCGGATTGTGGTTGGACTCCCCCTCCGACGGCTCCGGTTCTTGCTTAACCTGGTGATTGCTTTGATCTTCCGGCTGGAATGCCATACGCAAACTTTCCGCTGCTGCTGGCATTTCCGATTGATTCCCGACTTCTCCTACACTCGGCACGGCGGCAGTCGATCTATTTTGCTGTATGGATCCCGGCACCTCCTTCGTGCATGCGACCATTAGCATAATCGTCATGAAAGTCAGAACCAGGATCTGTCCGGATCGCTGATTCGGCTGCTTCCTCGTCTTCATTTCGTTCACCCCCATATATAACGAGTACAAATGTATTTTAGGATTGGCGCTGCACCGATCTCTTTATATTCATCATCGTCATAATAGAGAGGAATGTTTATCATTGCGGATGAAAAAAGCTCCCGCCAGATCTAAAGACCTGAAGCGGGAGCTCCTTCTCATATGCATTAATTAAATTGATTATAGCTTACAAATTCCAATACTGGCTTGCGATAGCCCCGGGGACGAGGTTTTCTTACATCTTCCTTGCCAATCGCGATCAGCATGGCGGGCACATAAGAGTCCGGAATGCTCAGATCCTTCTGCAGAACCTCGGGATCAAATCCGATCATCGGGCAGGTATCCCATCCCTTGTCCTTGGCTACCATCATCAATAACATGGCGGATAGACTGGCATTGCGAATGGCTTCATCCCTCATAAAGGTTTCTCCGCCCGCTTCATAAAAGTTCGTGACCGATTCAACCGTCATGTCATATTCAAGCTTGTCGATCACGCCCAAATTCAGAAAGCCCTCGTTCATTCTTCCGATATCCTGGTAGGCCTGCTTATTCCCCAGCACCACGATGACGGCCGACGCGGTGAGTATCTTATGCTGCTTGTTGGCGGCTTCGTAAACCTTGTGCTTGATATCGGGATCCTTAACCACCACATAGTGCGTGTGCTGTAAATTAAATGCCGAAGGAGCATATTTAACTTCATTAAAGATATCATTCAAATCCTGATCCGGGATTTCAATCCCTTCCATAAACAGATTAGCCGATCTCCGGCTCTTAATTAATGTTGTCAGATCATTCATATCTGCACGCCCCCATCATCGATTAGTTAAAGATTACCGCATCCAGTGAATATGCGCCTGCACCCGTGAGTGCCAGTGCAACGGCCACTGCGATCAACAGCAAATTATACTCGTATCCATTCGCTGTGGACCAATACCCGTTCCGGCCATGCACCTTCACAATTGCGCCCAGCATCGTCAGCGTGATCAGCGCGGCGCCGAGCACCGTGAGAAATCCGGCCGCCAGCAGCAGCCCGCCAACCAGCTCCATCAAACCTGACAACACCGCGATCGCGACCCCAGGCTTAATGCCCACCGATTCCATCCAGCCGCCTGTCCCTTTCGGCCCGTAACCGCCAAACCATCCAAACAGCTTCTGCGCGCCGTGCGCCATGAACGACAACCCAACCACCAAACGAAGTATCAACAATCCAATATCTATAGCCATTTTGTACGCCTCCATATTCATGTTCATTATTTATAGAAATTCATCGACCCTGTTCATTAATATCTTAATATAAAGATATATAGGTGTAGAATGATTAACCTGCTTTACTTTGCTAACGTTTATACACTTTATACTTACTCCTTTCAATTGACTAACTTTTATATAGTCGCTTAACTTAATATCAAGATATATGATATCGGTTCTCCTGTCAACCGTTATTTTTAAACGCCATTACAAAAAGCGTGCAGACCGTAGTCTACACGCAAAATTCATGATTGCTTTTTATAAAGTCATTCCGCCAGCTTCCTGATTTCATTGTCGGTCAGCGCCTTGTTATACATCCGCACCTCATCCAAGCTTCCGTTAAAGTAAGGGTCGGCCGCAAACCGGCTTTTACCTAAATAAGCTTCCGTTGTCAGCAGTTCATTCGGATTCAGCTTCATATGATCTCCGGCTGCCACGACTTGACCGTTCACGTACAATTTGCCCGTATCCCCTTGAAGGGTCACGGCTACATGCGTCCATGCATTTACCGGAAGCGGCGCGCTGCTAAGGAGGCTCTGGTCTCCGCCATTACCGTGAATCGTAAACTGGAGGACGCCGGCGTGCTGGGTTGGCGTCAGGAACATATGCCTAGCGAGCCCGCTGCCGGCATCCAGCACTCGCTGCCATGGTGCTCCACCCTTCCAATATACCCAAGCAGCAAAGGTAAAGTCCTCTGTATCCGTAACCCGATTCGGCAGTTCAATATAGCCGTCCGAGCCGTTAAAGTCCATTCCGCCTCCCTGCCAGCTCTTCTCATTCCACTGGACCCCACCATGAACCTTCCCATGAAATCCGTTATCCGAGGTGTCGAACACCGTGCCTTCTTTATTCTCGCTGAATGGATAGTTCAGCAGCAATGGCCCTGCCGACTGCTGCAGCACGGTCACGTCAAAGGCTTTGGAAGTTTTCGCTTTGCCTTTCGTAATCTGGGCGATCAGCGTAACCTTCGCGTCCCCCGCCCCGGCTGCAGGACGATTCAGCTTACCCTCCGTCGATATGACCTCGGGATGAGAGGAGGTCCAGCGAATGACGGCACCGCCGGAAGCTTCGGACGGCAAAGCCAGATCGTAGAAAATTCCGCTCACATCCCCAAGGGACAGGTCCTTCTTCACGGCATCCACGAGTTCCCTGTCGCTACGATCAAGCTGACGCGCACCCCACACCGCTGTACCGTCCGCCGAAAGGGCCGTAAAGGTCATCACCTGCCGCTTCGCCTCCGGGTCCCACTGCAGAGTCAGTACGCCTTTATAACTCTTCCCATCCAGATTAAGCATTACATCCCGCTTTCCACTGATCTTCCATGTCCCGGATGCCCCACCCGTCACTTTACCGTTCTTATGAAGCTCAATCGGCACTGATTCTTTGATGACGGACGAAATATCTTTACCGTGTTGAATCAGCTTGTAGTCTCCAGCCGCATCATTCGGCGTAATTTTCTTGGATTCCTTGGCCTCCTCGCCCGCATAGCGGTATGGAGCCGATACCGGCCAGCCGTCCTGGTTCATATACAATTCATGCACCCGGATTTCATGCTCTTCTCCCCGCTGCGGGAAGCGGCTGTGAAAGATAAGGAATGTCCTTCCTCTCCGCTCATCGTAGTAGACGGAGTTATGGCCCGGCGACACGGCCCCGGTGCCGATCCCCGTTCCCGGATCGCCAATCAAGCGCTTGAACAAGTAATTTCCCATCAGCTTTACGCCATACGGCTCAATCGACCGGTCATCAAAAAGCGGAAGGGACGGATCGGCCTTCACCTCTGTCATATCGTTGCCCTCCGCATCGTAGAAAGGACCATCCGGATTTTTGGAGCGGACGACCCGCATATTGTAGCCGCCAACTGCATCCAATCCCCCGTAGGACAGATACAGGTAATAATAGTCCGTGGCAGGGTTATAAAGCATGTAAGGCCCTTCGATCCGGCTGTGGTTCCCCCCCAGCAGCTTCTTGCCGTATCCTTGCCCAGGCAGCGGTTTTCCGGTCTTGGGATCCATCTCCATAATGAAAATGCCACCGGAATAGGAGCCGTATACCATCCACAGCTTGCCGTTCTTATCGAAGAACACATCCGGATCGACGACATTCGGGTGCTTTGTTGCATCATAGATGGTTCCATCTTCACTGATCTCGTCCCACATGCCGGATTTCAGAATGATGCCGGTATCCTTATACGGGCCTTCGATCTGATCGGCAACGGCGATCCCCATGGCGGATCGCGGGGAATCCCCTTTGCAGGCGTTATAGTACATATAGAATTTGCCATCTGCCAGCTGAATCACGTCAGCCGCCCACAACGTATCGCTTTGCGCCCATTCCAGCGTTTCTTTTAGCTCTTCCGTTACGTTCGGAATCAGTGGATTGCCGGTTGCGACTCCGGACGCGACCATATCCCAGCTCATCAGGTCCTTCGATTTGGCCGCAGCCAGATGGGAACCGAACACATAGTATGTATCTCCTGTTTTGATCACGGACGGATCGTGCACGGAAGCCTCCCGGAATACCGGTGCCTTCTCCCCCTTCTTCAGCGGGGCTGCCTCCGCGTAAACGTCCGGACTGCTTGATGCGGGCCCTTGGCCTGCAGTGCCTAAGCCCCCAGCCATCAAAACTGCGGCTATCCCTGCCGCAGCCGTCTTGCGCAGCATGCTCTTGTTCATACGCTTCTCCCTTCGTTTCGCTCTTTTTTGTAAACCCTTTCATAAATAAAAAACAAGATGTCCATTACGATAAAACCTCTGGTTGTTTAATTTAGAATAATATAAAATGTTTTATATTTGATAAGATATTAACACTGCTCAACATAAAATATCAATGCGAATTTTTATCATTTTTTGCTATAAATCAATTATTGGTAGGAAAGTCCTAAAAAACCCCGATCCAATACGGATCGGGGTTTTATTTTATATTTACATGAAGTTAAACAGCGTAATGTTTTAATATGTCCACCAGTTACCCGACATGACGATCATCGAGAACAGCTTAATGCTTTCCTCATAATATCCCTCTGCAGATGCGTTCGCCGTGTAACTCCATACCGAATTCAGCCAGCTCTGGTGGCTGGACGAAGTCATCGCACTTACGCCAAAAGGAGCATAGAACGCCCCACTGTTATAGGTCACCAGCGCGGTGCCGTTCAGGTTATACCCTGCCTTGACGTTGGCAGGATTACTGCTTGTGGCTGATTTAATGAATGTGTTCATCTTGTTCAATTGATTCAGCGCGCGCGTATCGCCGGTCATCAGATAGTCGGTCGTAATCCGCCAAGGTGTCCGGGACGAATTGTAATAGTATTTTCCATCATTCGCCCCTTCCAGGAATCCCCCTTCCGCCGGCTGATAATTGCTGCCCGACATGACGACGAAATCCGGAAGCAAGCCGGTATTGGAGCTGTAGCCGTTATAAATGGAGTTGATGATGGTATAGGTTTTGTTAATGACGTTATCCCAACGGGCATCGCCGGTAGCCGCACGGAATGCCTTCATATGGTTCAGCATGAAATCCGATGGCCGCGTGGCGGTGTCGAAAATGCCGCTGGTTGCCCAATCGCCTAAGCGCAGCGTCCACTGCGACTGATTCACGTCATTGCTCATGATCGCATTGATTATATCCTTAGCTGCCTGGAGGTAATTAATCGATCCACTGCTTCCCCACTGCTTGTCCGCCAGCAGGAGTGCATAAGCAATGTCCATATCGCCGTCCGTTGCCGAATTGGCTCCCCCTATATTCTGAAAGCTGCTGTTCTGCTTCCAAGCCATCAGGTACGGATTGTTATTACTCGGATGCGCCTTGTAATAGCGATAAAGTCCGTCGAAATACGACTGTGCGTTACTGTCGTAACCCGCCATCAGAACAGTGAAGAGCATCCCGTAGCCATGAGCCTCGGACACCGTCTCGCCCGCCGAATTGTATTTTACGTAATATTGCCCTGTCGCTGCAGGCTTCAAGAAAGACCCTTTCCAGCTGTTCCATTTGCTCTTGACCGCATTGTCCATCGCTGACTGCGTCACATGGTTTGGTTTAATCGAACCGCTCGTATACGACGTATGTTGGGGAAACGGCTTGTTGGCCGCCAGAGACAATCCGGCTGGCAAGATCAGTAGAACAGCACAGAACAACACAGCCGACTTACGGATGATCGAATTTCGGAATACTTTCATCACGCTTCGCTCCTTTGTTTTTCGAATTGGAAAGCCATTACCACTACAGTCTGGTAAACCGGTTTCGAATAAACCACCACCCTTCCAATGATCGATGGAAACGAGGGAACTGCCGCTTGTATGTATGAACAAGAAGAATAGATATGTAACTGTCTCCATATAAAATGAGATATTATCCATATCTACTACTAGTATAATAGAATTGTATATTATTGTAAATTAATAGTTTCGCAGACAGGATTCGTCCACAAGCAAAAAAGCCGCCTTTCCGCTAGCAGTATTCACTGCCCGGAAAGACGGCAATCACTATTCCGCTTGGCCTCTCTAGTCGGTCCCCGCACCGACCGCCTCCGAATCGTATCTAAATATCGTCCCCAGCGTCGTTGATCCGGGGCCATACCGCTCATAAGCCTTGCCAGCTTCATCCACGGGGACCACATGCGAGATCAGCGGTTTGACCGAGATTCTCCCCTCGGCCAATAAACGGATATATTCCGCGATGTTGCGACCTTCCGTCCAGCGCACAAAGCCGATCGGATAATCCGTGTTACGGAGTTCATAACTTGCGTCGTACCGGCCCGGACCGCCGGCCCGCGATATGAGCACCTGCGCTTCCTTGCCAAACATCCGGTCCCGCGCGTACGTCATGGATAAATCGCCAACGATGACGATTTTCCCCTTATCCCGAATCCATGTCATCGACGCGTTGATGAGCTCTTCCCCGGGACCGCTTGCGCACAGAATGACGCTGTCGGCTCCATGCCCGCCCGTCATTATGCCAATCTGCTCCTCAAGCCGTTCCTGATTGTCATAGGCATAAGGAATATGCCGCTTCAATCCCTGAACCCGCTCCGGATTCAGATCAAATCCCGCAACGGGACAAGCCGCCGCGTGAGCGATCTGGGCAATCATCTGCCCCAGGATGCCAAGCCCGACCACCACGGCCGATTCGCCGAAGCGCAGATCCGCTATCCGCAGGGCATGGATCGCAATCGCTCCCAGTCCCGCAAACGCGGCTTCCTGCGGGTCTACTCCATCCGGAACGATCGCCGTCAGGTTCGAAGGCACGGTAAGCCACTGGGCATGGCGCACGTAAGGTGCTCCATAGCAGGCCACCCGTTGACCGACGGCAAGTCCCTTCACGCCTTCTCCCAAGTCTTCGACGATCCCCGCGGCGCTGTAACCCATAATGACTTTTTGATCCGATGCTCTTCGTATAAAGATCATCTCCGTGCCCGGGCTGACCGCCGAGTATTCGGTACGAATCAGCACATGACCTGCCGGCAATTCGGCCGGCTTCTCGATTTGATCAACGATCACTTTTCCATGAATCGTGGCAACAGCCTTCAATATGAACCCTCCTGCTCCACCTTATTTTCCTGATGCTTTTCGATATTCGCTCGGCGATACGCCGCTATACTTCTTAAACGTTGTCGTAAATGTGGAAGAGTTCGAATACCCCGTTTTCTCTCCGATTTCGGCAATGCTGAGATCCGTGTTCCGGAGATATTCACGTGCGTGCGATAGTCGGACCTTGTTCAAATACTCCACATAATTCACGCCGAATGTTTTCTTGAAATAATTCGAGAAATATTTGGAGCTTGTATCCAGCACCTCGGCCATATGGTCCAAATACAGATTCTCCATATAATGAAGTTCGATGTATTGCGAGATGAAGGCGGGATTCAGCTTGCTCCGCGGATCATGGTTCCGCGTGTTGGCCACCACGCGCATCACTTCCATCAGCGCCTTCTGAATCTCTTCATAGGTAAAGGCTTGGTCAACCTTGCGGATGAAATCACTCTCCAGCAAAAACAGCTCGTTGCGGTCAACGGACGGCGAATCCGCCTGCTTCATGACCAGAAAGAACATGCTCTTGGCAATATGCACCATCTGATGATGGTGGATGTGAAGATCCGCATTCTGCTGAAAAATGTCACTCACGATCTGCAGGCCTTCATCCACCTTGCCGCTCAGCATGCAGTTGCTCAGCTTCTCAATCTTCTGAAGCGGATAATAAATATCCGGGACATAACGGATTTGCTCCGTATCGACCATATCCGTGTCCGCATTCACGTTCCGGTATAACCGGCCATCCTTAATGTTCCGGTATGCCTCGCAGCAGTTGCTGATCTTGGATTCATACGTACGGCTTACGCAGCCCCACACCGTGAACATATCCGTATACTCCTGGTTGCACAGGCGGATATACTCTTCGAATTTCCGTAGCAGCTGTTTGCGGTCCGAGGGCTGATCCAAACCGATGAGCGCGAGGAACCTCAGCTCTTCGACATGATAAACCACCACATGTTCATAGCGTCCCTGCAGGCTGCTTCGGATCTGGGCCGTCAATTCCTCCAGGACAAAATCCGCCTTGGATGCTCCCTTGCCGGCAGGCTGCAAATACACGGCCGCCATCATGAAATGCCGGCACTGAAAAAAATGCGTGTAATGCTTCTGCATCTGCATTTCCTGCTCGCGCGAATGGTGATGGCCGTCCAGCGTTTGCAGAAACACGCCGCGGCGAATATCTTCATCCACCAGGTCCATCTGCTTCTTCAGGGATTCATTCTCCCGTTGGACCTTGATGATGCCGCTCTGGATTTTTACAAAATCATTCCCTTTCAGAGAACTTCCCCCGAGCAGCTGCACGATGTTCTTCACGGGCCGGTACAGATAAATGCTGAGCAGCACCGACAGAATGACGTTCAACGCAATCGCGCCGTACATGATCCACGTATTGGCATTGGTAACGGAATCGATATTTTGAAACTTGTACGGCAGCTTGTTGATATATATAAAACCGTTATAGTCCGACTTGTAAAAATTGTACTCAAAATCGTCATGCGTGAGGGAGGCTTCCTGCGACGGGTTAAAGTATACGTCGTTTAGAATCCCTACCAGATCCAGATCCTTCTCGGTGCTCAAGATGACGTTCCGGTTCGCATCCAGCACGATGAGCGAGGCTCCCGGAATCATCGAATTCAGATCGATCCCTTTAAGCAATCGGTTCACGTTAATCAGGATCATCAGGTTTTTGTTCGACATTCTGACCTTGTTGCCGTCTACGGCAATCATCAGGTTCCGGCCGTACCCGCTGCTCTGATCCGCATAAACCTCCGCTGGAAAAACCGTAAGCTCGTGCTCCGATCGGGTAAACGTCTTCCAGAACATCGAGTTGAACTTCTGGGATTTGTATCGCCTGTCAAACAATGCGTCCAGATTGCTGGTTCCGCGTGTCGTAATGGCCAAATCGTGATTGTCGAACGAAATGACCACATCTTCCACGATATCCACGTTGGATACGATGCTGGTGACGCTGTCCTGCAGAGAGATAACTTTCTCCATGTCAAGTTTGCCGTTATCCAACTGCATCCGGTCCGAAGGAAGCGCATGAATGTTAAAAATCAAATTGTTAATGGAGGAGAAACTGGTATCAAACGACTGAATAATATTTCTGATCACCATCCGGTTGTTCTCGCTCACCTTGTCGTAAATTCCGGTAATGGAATTCTTGTACACGATGTAATTGAATATGAACATGATGCCGATGACCAGTTGCAGAGCGAAGAAAATCTGGAGCAAGCCTCTGTTGGCGATCAATCGATTCATACGGATTCACCTCTCTTGGATGTCATCCCTTCATATTCAACATGATAGCCCCCGGCACCTTCCCATCACCCCTTTTCGGAACCGAGCATGACCCCTTTGGCAAAATACTTCTGGGCAAACGGATAGATCAGCAGCACCGGAATCATCGACAACACGATCGTTGCGTTCTTCATGGCCTGCGGAGCAAGCGCCGACGCATCCACCAGGCTCGGATTGCTTCCGTTCTCGCTGAAAATCAGCATATCGCGAAGCACGACCTGAAGCGGGTACATATTCGCGTCGTTCAGGTAAATCAGCGGGATAAAAAAGCTGTTCCAATGGCCCATGAAATAAAACAATCCGATCGAGGCCAGCGCCGGTTTGGACAGCGGAAGCACAATCTGGAACAGGATGCGGTACTCGGAAGCGCCGTCGACGACGGCTGCCTCGCGCAGGGATTCCGACATGTTCTCGTAGAAGCTTTTGAGGATTAACAGCTCAAAGGTCCAGATCGCATTCGGAAGCACGAGTGCCCATACGCTGTCCAGCAGGCCAAGCTCGGATACGATCAGGTAGTTCGGAATGATCCCCGGATTCAGGAACATGGTCATGATGATTGCCAGCAGGAAAAATTTGCGCCCGAAGAAATTTTTGCGAGCGAGCGGATAAGCCGCTACCGCCGTAAGCAGCAGGTTAATGGCCGTACCGAGCGCTGTATAAAAAATCGTATTCAGATAGGCGCGCGGCACCCGGTCGTCGTTCAGCACCTGGGCATAGGCGTCGAGATTAAAACCCTTGGGAAACAAGGTGATATTCCCCTGCACCACTTCGGAGGTCGCGCTGAGGGAAACGGCGGTGATATAGACGACGGGGTACACGGTAATAATGGCAAGGCATGTCAGAATCAGCGTGTTGATAATGCCGAATAACGAGATGTTTCGAAGGCTGAATCGTTTGTTGTTTACCATAGTCCGCTACCTCCCAGTCGCTTGCTGAAGTAGTTGGAGGACAGCAGCAATATCATGGCGACAACGGCTTCGAACAAGCCCACGGCCGCGCCATAGCTATAGTTGCTCTCCAGAAGGCCTTTCCGGTAGACATAAGTCGAGAATACGTCCGCCACCTCGTAAGTCATCGGATTGTAAAGCAGCAATACCTTTTCGTATCCGATCCGAAGCATCGACCCGGTCTTCAAGACAAACATGATAATAATCGTTGGAAGAATGGCGGGAATCGTGATTTTAAAAATCATGTGGCGCCTTTTGGCACCATCCACCTTGGCCGCTTCGTAAAGCGACGGGCTGATCCCTGCAATCGCAGCCATATAGATGATAGCCTCATAACCGACGGTTGCCCAGATATCCGATGAAACATAGATGGTTCTAAACCAGCTCGGCTCAATTAGAAAATAGGTCTTCTCGAAACCTAACGCCGCGATCAGCTGGTTAATGATCCCCTGATTGGGCGACAGGAAGTCGATAATCATGCTGCTTATAATGACCACGGACAGGAACGAAGGCAGATAGCTGAGCGTTTGAACCGACTTTTTGAACCATTTCACTCTGACCTCGTTAAGGAGAATCGCCAGAATGATGGGAAAAGGAAAGCCGAAAATCAAATTGTATACGCCAAGAAGGAGCGTATTCTTGAACAACAGCCAGAAATCCGGACTGCCGAAAAATTTCTCGAAATGCTTGAGCCCTACCCATTCGCTCTCCATGATGCCGGTAAATACGCTGTAGTCCTTGAAGGCAATGATCAAGCCGTACAGGGGCCCGTATCGGAAAATAACATAAAACAACAGGCACGGGATAAACAGAATCAACAGCTGTCTGTCCCGCTTCATATGCTGAAAGGCCGAAACCATTCTTCTCCCAAACCCGCCGCGGGGTTTGGCGAGATTTGTCTCTGTCCCTGCACTTGACATGGTGTTCCCTCCTTTAGATGATGAGCAGCACCCGAGCGTTGTACCCGGATGCCGCCATCACTCCTATTTCTTCTGCGGATTATTTCGTGGCTTCATCCAATCTCTTCTGGGCTGCGTTGAAAATATCGACGATTTGCTTGGCTCCCTGCTTCTCAGCCTGTGCCTGCCATTGCTGCCACTGCGCATCGCCGTAGTTTTTGTTGAGAATGTATTTGGCGTTAAATTCATCCGCCAATTTCTTCAGCGAGGTTTGGATTTCCGCAATCGTTGCGGTTTCGTCATCCGTAAAGTTCACGACCGGATCCAGCGGCTCGAATTTATTGCCGTTCAGGAGCTTATCCTGAGCCTCCTGCTCCTTCTCCGTATAGTTGAAGTACACGCTGCGCTTGTCGGAATTGACATACACTCCTTGCAGCCACAGGCCATAGCGGTCCTCCAGCACGCTGATATCCACCAGAGGCACGTCGGTCAGCTCCGGATAGACGGCTTTATCGCCTTCCATCTTGAACGTCTCGCCTTCCACGCCCATCGTCACCAGCGTGGCGCCGGACGGGCTCGTCAGGTAATCGAGCAGCTTCAGGGAAGCTTCCTTGTTGTCATTGTTGGCTACCGCGATGCTGAAGCCGTTCGTAATGCTCTCAATCGTCTTGCCGTTTCCGGTCGGCCCGACCGGATTGCCGTATCGCAGATCATAGTTCGGATTTTGGTCCTTGACCTGGTTGTAGAACAGGTCCAAACGTCCGATCCAGTCATAGGTCACAAAGGATTTGTTGCCTGACGTCATTTTCGCCGTCCAGGAATCGTCGGTGTCCGTCATGAATTCCGGATCGAGGAGTCCCTCGTTGTACAGCTTCTTCATGAAATCGAGCATTTCTTTATGCTCGGGCTGTATGGTAGCGTACTTCCATACCTTGGCCGTCTCGTCGTAATACGTCGGATAGTTGGCTCCGCCGATTCCCCAGCCGAAGGCCCAATCGCGGAAAATGTGCTCTTTCGTTTTGGAAGCATAAGGATAGGAGTCGGGATAAGCTTCTTTCAATTTTTTGAGAGCCTGGTAAAACTCATCGGTATTCGTCCATTCCTTGATGCCCAGCTCATCGAAGATGTCTTTGCGGTACAGGAAGCCGTGGTTCACGTCACGGTTGATGTTTGCAACCGGCCAGGTATAGATGTTGCCGGATTCGTCTCCGTAGGACGGAATGACCCAAGGATTCTCGTCCACATACATTTTTTTGAAGTTCGGCAGCATGTCGAGATATTCGTTAATAGCAACGACAGCTTTCTGTTTGCCGATCTTCTTCAGCTCCGGAGGCGTCAATCCGTGGATGATGTCCGGGAGCTTGCCGGATGCAACGGTTACTTTCAGCTTGTCTTGAAACGTAGCCGAAGAATAAGCTTGGAAATTCACTTTGATTCCGGTTCGCTTCTCGATCTCCTTGGCAAACAAGGAATCATTCAGGTTGGTTTTCTCGCTGACGACCATCCAATTGATCGTTGTCGGTTTATCGACCAGCGGAAGCGCGAGACCGCCAGTATCCCCATATTGATCTGGATCTGCCGGTGCCGTTGGAGGTGCTGTTTCTCCGTCCGTTTCGGGAGCTGCCTCTTTATTTCCTCCGCTGCATGCGGCCAAGATCGAAATGATTAATGTGAACACGAGTGCCATACGAAACCACTTCTTTGTCATGTGCGTTCCTCCTCTAAATCCATCATTTGATTGTGGCTGACTGAATCTGTGCGATCGCTACTCTACCCCCGTCATTTCTTCTCATCTGTGTGTCTTTGCTTACTTATACGGTCCTCGTTACAAATTAAGATGCTCCCTATCATTCCTCCTTGTTGACGAAGATCCCAAGCTAAAGCGCAGGGAATATTCTAAAATGATCGGGTATCCGATACCGATCGTCCGGCACGGAATTTTCTACCCATCCACATCATAAAAACGCTTCCACGATTCGTAAAGAAGCGTATTTCGGCGAGATGCTGTTTTTTCTCATCCAAGCGGATAAAATGCCGAAAACCCGCATAGTATCAGGCTTTTTGAGCGTGTGGAAATTGCTAAAGCGGTAGAAATAGATAAAAAAATAGAGGGATTTCATAACGAAATCCCTCACGGAGCATGTTAAATTTCTTCTCTTCCTCATCGTACCTTAAAGAAGCAGAACGTCTTAGGCGTTATAGGAAAATGGGTGTGAAATCAATCACCAGTTTCATCTTTCTTGGCTTTGGCACCCTTTTCCCTTAATTTCTTGCCTTCCTTGCCGTACAGATCCTTCAGGATCTTCTTGCCGGTCGGCGTCTGCGCAAGTCCGCCTTTCGCCGTTTCCCTGTGCTTAGACGGCATGGCCGTGCCGACTTCCAGCATCACGTCGATCACTTCGTCGGATGGAATGACGCTGCGCACGCCGGCCAGCGCCATATCCGATGCCGCCAGCGCCGTCACGGCGCCGAAGCCGTTGCGCACGATGCAAGGAATCTCGACCAGCCCGCCAACCGGATCACAGATGAGTCCCAAGGAATTCTTGAGCGCGAGCCCCACGGCATGAACGGCCTGCTCCGGCGTACCGCCCCGCAGCTCTGTCAATGCGCCTGCCGCCATGCCGATAGCCGATCCAACCTCTGCCTGACAGCCGCCCTCCGCGCCGGAAATAAACGAGTTGTTGGCTATGACGTAGCCGATCGCGCCTGCGCTGAACAGCCCCATCACCAAATGCTCGTCTTCCCAGCCGAAGCGTTCCTGGGTGCTGACGAACACCCCGGGAATAATGCCGCATGAGCCCGCTGTCGGCGTCGCCACGATGCGCCCCATGGAGGCATTTACCTCGGACACGGACAGGGCGTAGGCCAGCGCCGTGCAAGCGTCGGTACCGAGCGCGGGTACCCCGCTGCTCATATATTGATGGACACGCACGGCATCGCCGCCGGTCAGGCCGCTTTTGGAAGGGACGGGTTCATGGATCCCCCGGTGCACCGCTTCCTTCATGATGCCGTAGTAATCGGCCATTTGCTTGAACGTCTCGTCCCGGCTTTTTCCCGTTTCCTTGATCTGTTCATTCAGCATCAGCTGGCCGATCGTAACCTGATCCTCCTGGCAGCATGCGATGATCTGCTCCAGCGTAGAAAACTTCATGACTGCGCCTCCTCTACTGTCAAATCCGCAACGACGACGCGGTGCACGCTCGGCAGTCCTTCGATATGCTTCATCAGCTCGGCCGGAACCGCTTCGTCCGACTCCACCACCGTCATGGCATCGCCGCCCCTTCCCTTGCGGTCCACGTCCATATAGGCAATGTTGACGCCGCCGGCCTCCAGGAGCCGGGTGATATGCGCGACCATGCCCGGCGTATCATCATGAAAGACCAGCAGCACCGGATAATTCATCGTAAACTTGACGTCAAAGCCGTTCACGCGCAGCATTTCCACGCTGCCTCCGCCAATGGAAGCGCCTGCAATGACATCGGTATGATCACCGTCCGTCAGCCTCAGCTCCACGGTATTCGGGTGAAAAGCCACATTCTGTGCCGTCTTGAATGTAAGTTCAATGCCTGCCGCTTCGGCAAGCTCGATCGAATTCCGGATGCGCATATCGTCCGTGGCAAAATCGAGCAGTCCGCCCACCACAGCCAGATCGGTGCCATGGCCGCGGTAGGTTTCGGCAAAGGATCCATAGAATACAATTTCCGCCTGATCGGGGAATGCTCCAAATATGCGCCGCGCAGCTCTTCCGATCCGCACGGCCCCAGCGGTATGAGAGCTGGACGGCCCCACCATGCTGGGCCCAATAATAGAAAACACATCTTTAAACCGCATGCGCGATTCCCCACTTTCGACTATTCTGCCCTCATTGTATCAGTCCGCCAGCCAACTTTCCAAGTGCTCCCGAATAAAATCGTCATCGTTCAGATGCGGATAGTCTCTGTAGACTCTGTCAATCTCTTCTGATTGGCCGGGAGACAACGTTTCATGCGGATTCAGGCACCATGTGCCTTGCAGCAGCCCCTGCCTGCGGAGCACCTCATGGATGCCCGGAATACAGCCTGCAAACTGATGCGCGGGATCGAAAAAGGCGGCATTGGCGTCGGTAATCTCCACATTGCGTGTCAGCCATTCCTTTGCGAATCGATCCTGTGTGCGGGCCTCCTTGATCTCTTCCAGCAGCTCCACCGCCTTCTTGGTCCAGACCGCCCAGTGACCGAGCAGACCGCCGACGATAGGCTTGGCGACCAACGTTCCGTCCACCTGGAATTGATACGTCGTAAGCAAATCATTGACGATGTTATCATCGTTCCCCGTATAGAGCGCAATGTCATCTCTGCGGCTCGAATAACAGACGGCACGAACGACGTCAATCGTCTGGTAGCGGTTGAAGGGAGCCATCTTGATCGCAACGATATTCGGAATTTCGGCGAAGGACCGCCAGAAGTCAAAGGAGAAAATCTTGCCGCCAACCGATGGCTGAAGATAGAAACCGATCACCGGCATCCTCTTCGCAATCTCCTCCGTGCGCTCCAGAATATCCTCTTCGCTCCAGCCGCTTAACCCGCCCATGCTGAGGAGGACGGCATCATAGCCGAGCTTGCGGGCGATCTCCGTTTCCTCCACGGCCTGATCCGTTTCGCCGCATACGCCGGCCACCAACATGAAGGGCCGGTCAAGCTCTGCCTTGCGGACCTCTTCCGCCGCGAGCCGCAGCACGGGTTCATACAAGTCAATGCCTTTGTCGCGGATCTCGAATTGGGTCGAATGAACGCCGACCGCCACACCGCCCGCACCGGATGCCGCATAATAGCGGGTTAATGCCCGCTGGCGGCGTTCATCCAGCTTCCGGTTCTCGTCCAAAGCCAGCGGGTGCGCCGGAATGACGAGCCCTTCGTGAAGGGCTTTAAGCTTCTCGGGGGCCAAACGTTGAGTTACAGGAACCTGTCCGCTCATTAGAATTTCCCCTTTCTCTCTTGGAAGTGAGTCGGCTTATTCCAGCTCTCACCGCCGGATTGCACCCATGCTGCGGTCCAGTCCAGCATCTGCAGCAGAGACACCTTCGGATAACCGAACAGCTGGTGGGATTTCGCAGCATTGTTCAGAAGTGCGGTCTCGGATTCCGTACCCGTAAAGGTCACTTCCTTGCCCATCCGTGCCGCCAATTCCTGTGCCGCCCAGCGAATCGACATCGTCTCCGGTCCGGTGATGTTGATGATTTCGGGAGGCGAGCTGCAATGCAGGAGCGAACGGAGCGCCATCTCGTTGGCATCCCCTTGCCATATAATATTCGCATGCCCCATCGCCAGGTGAATCGGGCGGTCCTCGTGGATCGATCTGGCGAGCTCATGCAAAACGCCGTACCGCATATCGATGGCGTAATTCAGACGGTAAATGGCCATCGGCGTACCGTTCTGGTGGGAGAAATATTCAAAGACGCGCTCTCTGCCGAGACAGGATTGCGCATATTCCCCGACCGGCTCCGGCGCAACGGATTCGTTGACTCCGCCGCTGCCCACCGGCGAGAACGGATACACATTCCCCGATGAGAACACCACCATGCGGGATTGCTTGAATTTCTCGGCCACCCGGCCCGGCAAATACGAGTTCATCGCCCAAGTAAAATATTCGCGGCCGGTCGTGCCGAATTTGTTCCCGGCCATATAGATCACGTTCGGAGCCTCGGGCAGCTGCTGCAGCTCCACGTCGTTCAGCAGGTCGCACGAAATCGTCTGTACACCCGCCTCCTCCAGCTCGCGCCTGGCCTCCTGGTTCGAGAACCGGGATACGCCGATGATCCGTTTGCCGCCACCGCCTTCGCGTACGGCGTTGGCAGCCAGCCTTGCAAGACTTGGACCCATTTTTCCCCCGACACCCAGGACAAGGATATCCCCCTCCAAAGACGCCAGATCGGCAACAAGCTGTGCTGAAGGCTCAGCCAGCTTCGCTTCTAATTCTGCAACGGTTAACATGAACAATCTCCTCCTCCGATTAATGATTCATCTTCATCATACGGCCCCGCTTGATATAAAGACAAATCTTTAAATCGTCTTTAAATAGATAGAGATGCACTAATCCGTTTCGGCGGCTTACCAGCGAGAAATGGGGATTTTACCGGGACCGCTGCTACAGACTCATGACTCATCATGACAATACATAAAAAAAAGCCCCCTGATGTCAGGGAGCAAACGAAACGTTCAGCACGATGTATCGAAGCACGAAGAAGGCAATGATAAAGGAGGCTGCCAATCCCAGCATCGTGAAGATGACCATTTTCTCAAACCGAGTAAATTTGACCTTAATTTTATTCATCACGATCACCTCACCTTCCATTATAGTACATATCTGATATCCTATTCCAGAAAGTTGAATCTGAATATTTGCCTTGGCCGCCTTCCCCTGGATTTTCGGCTGTTTCTAATTTCGCAAACTAGAGGTGATTGCCACAATGAAGCTCAAGTCGTATTCGAATCTGCTCCTGCGTTATTCGTCTTCCAATCGTTTTTCCTCGTTCTCATGGCCTTCCACACGCCCTTGCTCAGATGTCGGCCCGTTATTGAGCAACTTTCGTATTCGGGCTGCCTCTTCCCTTTTCCGCTGACCCGATTTTCGCGCCAGCCATAGGATGATCAGAACGAAGGCCGCGATGACCAATACGGGAAGCGAGCCTGAAAGGATGACGATAATCCATTGGACGATGATGGTGATCACGTCGATGCTGCCCTGAAAAGCTTCGGAAACCCGCTGCCCGAGCGGCGCCTGAATGGCGGACGGTTTGGGATCATCCTTTTTTTGAGGCGTCTCGTAAAGCCGGATTTCCACCGTGGAGTAAGACACGTTTTGGTCAATGTAACGCATCCGGCCTTTCATCTGCTCGATTTCCGATTGAATACGCTCCAGCTCGTTGGCAAAAGCGACAAGGTCAGTCGTTTTGGTCGCTTTTTTCATGAAGGCGACGAACTGCTCCTCCATGATTTGCTTTGCCTTGAGCCTGGATTCCAAATCGACGTATTCCTCGGTCACGTCCTGCCCTTCGATGCTTCGCTGCAGGTTTTCATGCGCAATGTTCTCCAAACGGTTTAAAAAGGAGGAGAAACCGTTTGCAGGAACTTTCACAATAAACGTGCCACCTTTTTCGCTGCTGGACTGGGTTTCGCTGAAATTAACGATATAACCGCCGGAGAGCGTCACCGAGTTCCGGACTTCCGACTGCGCTTTTCCATAGTCCTGAATCTCCATCACGATATTTGCTTTGTACATCAGCTTTTGGTTGAGTCCGCTTGACAAATCCTGCGAGTTAAAGCCAGTGCCGGAAACCTGGGCAGACGATGGCATATTCGGAAGCTGGGCATCCGCCGATGCCGGCTCCTCGACGCTGGTCTTGCTCGTAACCGCCGTTTCGCTTTTGGCTTCCGCCTCACCTCCATCTGTTTTGTTTGAGGCTTGATCGGCCGATGTTGCTTGCGGTTCGACGACCGCGGCACCTCCGGCGCTTTTGTCTTGAGAACCCGAAGAGCAGCCGCTGACCAGCAATACGATAAGCATCAAAGCAGCAATCCATGAACCCCGCTTTCCCATACTTCAACCCCCTGTAGATAAATATTTTCCATTTTATCTACTAACGGTTCCATCATCTGGAAGGTTGCGAGCACGCTAAAAAAATTATTAAAGCGGGGCCATTACTTCGAGAAACCCTTGCCCGCTCCATGTATCGCTTCGCCGTATACGGTAAGTACGAAGGTCATTGTCAATGCACACCGGCATGTTCAAACTGGCCTGCAGCTTTTCCGGAACTCTCCTGGCAGATAGCCTGTCATTTCGCGACTTTGTTTCCGAACAATCGGCATCAAGCGATAGAGGAGGAAAATCATGAAACTAGAGTTTATCGCGACGAATTAACGGACACCATATTGGCCGACCTGGACCGTATTTGACATGTCGATATGGCACCACCGCGCCTTTTTCGTTAGAAAAACGGTGCAGGAAAAGCGCCTCCTCCGTCGCATAACGGAAGAGGCGCCCGTTCCCAAAGCAATTTCGCAGCGCTACTCCAAAAACGTAAATCTGAAGATTTGCCTTGGCCTTCCTCTAGGCACCTTCTCGATTCCGGCAACCTCGACCAAATCATTGTCGGTCCACAGCTGGAGCAGCCGATGTGCACTGCGGACGGTAATGTCCAGCAGGTGAGCGAGCTCATGGACCTTGTATTCATATTTACCCGAACGGGCACGCTGGTTCAGCAGCTTGCTTAAATAGGCACTCGTCATTCCGGCATCCTCTGCCCGCTTGATCAGCTCTGCATCCGTAAAAGACAGTACTTCCTGTACAGGATCTGCCATCTCCAGCGGTCCTATCAGCGTTCCATCCTCTCGGACAATAAAGCAGGCGTTGCCGCCAACCTCCTTTGATTTCCGCATCGCAATGCGTGCATTGGTTCCCGCCATGCTCGCCGATTGGCCGAAACCCATGCCGATACTGAGCGAAATACCATAGGTTTTGTTCACGTCTTTGGCCAAGGGAATCGTTTTGTAGCCGCCGGTTTCCCGTTCAAAGATGCCGCGCGTCGTGAAGAACAGATACTCGTCCCCACCCAGATGGGTCAAATAACCATCCAGCGATTCCACATAATCGAGCACCATCCGGTGAATATCCAGCTTCAGCTTCTGCACCTCGTGCTCATTATTCCGTCTTAACGCCTGGGTTCCAAAATCATCTATATTGATCATCCCGACCACGATCTGACCTTCCCTGCTCCGGCGGGATGCCGTGGACAGCAAAGCCCGCTCCAGCGATACCACGATATCCTGATCGGAAGGCAGCAGCCACTCATTAGGGACCCCGAGCCTCGTCAGCTCATGGGCCACCGATTCCACACCCGTGAATGCAACGGAGCACCCGCCGGATTCATATTGAAGACGGTGAAAATCAATCAGCTTCCCCTTCGGGGCATAAGCCGGTCCATCGTAAATAACAGCTTGTACAGCTGGGATACCCAGATCCCTTATCGTCCGGACCACCATCGTCTCCGTTAAAGTATCCACCGATATGCCGCCACCCAGTCTTCCCCGCTGCCCGGCATGAAACAGCGCTTTATATAAACCCGCGTCCGTGACGGGGACATAATGCACAGGGATCGAGACCTGCCCAAGCTCCTTCACCTTGCGCTGAGACAGCGGATCCGAGAGGAACAACACCTCAACCTCGCCTCCGATCCGCTCAGCCAATGCCGGCGCTTCGCCATCATCCTGAAAAACAAGCGGCACGGGGTCAAAGGAGGGAAAGGATTCAATAACCTTCAAGATTTTATCAACGATCGTCTGGGTTCCGATAATACCGATACGAATTTGCTGGACAGGAAGTTGCCTCCGCTCCGTCACGTTTCCTTCACTCCCATCTTTCCCATTTCCGACAGGCCGCTTATCGGCAAGCCGGCATGGATACCTAAATCATACCCGCTATCGAAAATTTGGCAAGTGAAACGCGGTCCTCCCCGCATAAACGAATGCACCCTGCGTACTGCCCGAGCGTTGACTTGTTGTCTCATGCGATAACCATCATGACACCGCGAGCCAGAACAAACACATACCCAAAAGCAACAAAAAAGAGCCATTACGGCTCTTTAATAGGCTTACTATCCTGGATATATATCGAATTCATGAATCATGGCAGGTGCACGGTCCGGGTATGCTTGGATGCTATTGACCATATGCCGATTATTCACACATGAGGCTACCAGCCCAGATCCAGAGTCTGTCCCGTCTCCGCATAGGTCTTCAAAATGCTCATGACCATCCACCAGCTGTCCGCTGCCTTGGCGCGGGACGGATGATCCGGCGTGTATTGATCATTGACGAGCGTCAGCTTGGTACAATTCCCAACCGGCTCGAGGGTGAACGTAATGCGGGACTCCAACTCCTCATGATTCGCGTAATACGACGGACCCGGATGCTCGGAGAGACTCAGTGTCTTCTGCGGCTCATAAGCCAGAACATTCCCATAGACATGAACCGTCTCCTCCCCGTCATTCCCCGGTCCCACATAAGCGTAAGGCTCCCCTACTTGAAAAGAAGACCTCAGCTCACTCCCGAAAAAGGTGGCCCGCGTTCCCTCCGGCGAAGTTAAGACATCCCATACCTTCTCCGGCGAAGCTCCGATATAAAACTCATATTGTAACGGCTCCATGCGGCTTTCTCCTCCTAATATCCATAAAATGTGCAGGAAGACCGGCTTGTCCTCCTGTGATATGATGATGTTATCAAGCAGCTGTGATCCAAGTATTGTAAAAATGCGACAATCTGCAACCTGTGGAATCACTTCAAGCTCAAGTCACATACGCGGGCTAGCGGTCCATCGATTTAGATCTGCTACGGAGATATTGGAGGTGTTTATGTCCATGATTCAGCATCCTCATCAGCCCAGTCTCGGCATCTTGAACATGAAAAGAGCCGAAGAGAAGTTCCAGCTCCTGCGAGTTCCCCCATCCAGGGACCTTTCCTATTTCATCAAGCATTACTGGATCATTCATTGGGATTTAACCGATCAAGAGCCTCATCTGCAGGATGTTGTTCCTAATCCTTGCGCCAACTTGGTTGTTCAGCCTTATCGAACCGCTTTCTATGGCGTATCCAGCACCAGGCACTCCCACCATCTGGAGGGCAGAGGGCAAGTATTCGGAATCAAGTTCAGACCCGGCGGATTCTATCCGTTCGTGAACACGTCCATGGACCGTCTGACGGATTCCTCCATAGGAACCATGGAGATTCTCCAAGTCGAGCCCCATACGCTGGAGCAGCAGCTATTGACCGCAGAGGAGCCGGAGCAAAAGGTTAGGTACATGGAGGAGCTTATTCGCCGCATTCTTCCCGAAGAGGATGAACAGATCGAACGGATTCATACCATGATCGATCAAATTCATCACAACCGGGACATCATTCGGGTCGAGCAGGTTAGCGAATGGTTCCAGATGAGCCCGAGATCACTCCAGCGCCTGTTCAAGCAATACGTTGGAGTAAGCCCTAAATGGGTGATTCGCCTGTACCGGCTGCAAAACGCCGCTGAAATCCTCGAAGGCCTTGATCATCAGGATGTGCTGGAGTTGGCCATGGATATGGGGTATTATGACCAGTCGCATTTTATCCGGGATTTTAAAGCGGTGATCGGTAAAACGCCGGAAGTTTATATGAAGGAACGATAAATCTGAAGGAGGTAACCGCATGTATACGATACAGGCGATCGGAACGATCCATAACGAAAGAAAGGCGATTCAGGATGATTACTGGGGGGACGTCATCTCGGAGATCAAGCTGGGCGAAGAATGGGATGAAAGCTCCCTGGATGGGATTGAAACGTTCAGCCACCTTGAAATCATCTATGTATTCCATCTCGTCCAGGACGACAGCATCCAATACGCGGCGAGACATCCGCGAAATAATCCGAGCTTTCCCAAGGTCGGTATCTTCGCCCAGCGCGGCAAGAACCGCCCCAACAAGCTAGGAGCTACCATAGTGGAGTTGGTAAGCAGAGAGGGCAGGTCCGTTTTCGTTAAAGGGCTGGATGCCATAGACGGGACTCCCGTCGTTGATATCAAACCTGTCATGGAAGAATTTTTGCCGAAGACGAAGACCAAGCAGCCCGAATGGGCTACAGACATCATGTCCCGTTACTGGGAATAATGATGAAGTACTTCATCCTACAGAAACAACAGCGCTGCCGCGCCTGTCCTTGAGGTTCAAGGGACTGGCTTGGTCAGCGCTGTTTCTGTTGATCACATCATTCTGCATAACCTTAATCGTTAATCAGCTTAACTAGACGGGCTCTGACTCGAGATCGGCAGACTTATCTCAACCGATGTCCCCCGCTCTTCCTCGCTCCGGATGACGATCCGGCCATTGTGGCTCTCCATGATCCGGTGGACAATCATCATGCCAAGGCCATTGCCGTCCGGCTTAGTCGTATGAAAAGGCTCCCCAATCCGCTGAAGCACATCGTCCGTCATGCCGGAGCCGTTATCCGTAAAGATCACGCGTTGATATCCTTCCTGCACATCCAGATGAATGTGGATGTTCCCGCCATGCGGCAAGGCTTCCATCGCATTCTTCAGAATATTAAGAAAAACCTGCTTAATCTGGTTCCGGTCACATAGAATCGTTGCATTCTGCCCTATGTTTTGGGTCATCTCGATCCCGCCAAGCTCCGCCTGAATGGCAAACAAGTGAAGCACCTCTTCCAGAATTTCACCGCAATCCTCAAGCTTACAGACCGCAGCCTGGGGCTTGCCCAGAATCATAAATTCCCCTACCATCAGATTGGCCCGCTCCAGCTCGGACATGATCAGGTCATAGTGCCGAAGACAGGCGTCCTTATTCGCTAGCTGGAGTAATCCCTTCACCGTGGTGAGGGGATTGCGCACTTCATGGGCTATGCTTACGGCAACCTGTCCGGCAAACACCAGCTTTTCCGTATTCCGCAGCACTTCCTCCGTACGCTTCATCTCTGTAATATCACGAAGAAAACCGACCACCCGCATGAGCTGTCCCTCACGGCCATATGCAGGCTGAACATCAAGTATATAGTGATTCATGGTTCCCGATATCTCAAGCGAAAGCTCTTCTCCGATGCAGATTTGCTGCCGGTGTATCACCCGCTCGTAATACTCGCCAATCGGCTTAATACCGAACACCGTGCGGCCCACATATCGAGTGCGGTTCCGGGTGCTGTCGTCCGGGCACAGCAGGCTTAAGCTCGTTTCGTTCATCTCCAGAATCTGGCCCTTTGCATCGGTAATGATCACGCCATAATGATTCGTTCCGAGGAGCACCTGATTCAAGGTTTGCAGCTGCGTGTTCTGTTTGCGGGTAACCATCTCCCGTTCCAGGGAATCGGCCATCGTGCACAACAAAGCATGCAAATGCGGGTGAACAAACTCCCTGTTCGTCATTAGAGAGATCGTTCCTACGATCACCTTCCCATCTTCACCGTGAAAGGGGGCCGAATAACATGCCATGCGGTGAAGAATGTGATGAAAATGGTCCTCTCCTATCAACGTAAACGGCCGTTCGTACCGGAGACAGAGATCAATTGAGCTTGGACCGTCTTCTTTGGAATAGCCTTTGCCCTCGATGATCCCCAAATACCGGGCTGTTTCGATGATGGTCGGGTCCCCTTCCATATCAAGAATGAACCCCTCGTTATCCGTAATCGTAATCACGACAGGATTTCCTGATCCGGAGGAAAGGAACTTATTCACGAAAACTTGAATCACTTCGATGTATTCTTTATATTTTGCACGCCTTGCGGCCAATACCTCATCATTCAATCGATTCGTATGTGTTGGAAGAAGCTCCGGGTTCATCCCCTTGTCTATACACTGCTGCTTAGTTCGCTGAATGATCTCCTGATCGGTTATTTCACCACATCGATTATCCAAAATCACATACCCCTTTTTATCATACTGCCACTTAATGTAACCTAACGTTTATTCTATCACTTTTATCGGCAGATGGAGCCTGCCAGTAAACTTAATCGAATGTGAATATGGCAGCCTTCATCTTACCATTTATGAAGATATACGGGATAAGCAGGCGATTGGAATTATATTCCTATCCTTTTCTCCTGTTTATGTAACTCTTTACTGGAAATATCCGTTTAGGATGTAAAGGAGATGAGAATCCATGTTCAAACCCAATATGGCTTATTTGTTCCTCATGGCCGTTCTATTTCTTGTAACAGCCTGTTCGAGCAATCAAGTCGAAGCCCCGGCTCCATCATCTGAACTCCGACAACTGCAGTGACGGACTACAACAGTACGGCGGAAAACGTATTTTCATTATATGAAGGAGAAGACATGAGTACCGAGGATAAAGTCACGAACATGCTTGCTCGATTGGAAGGCATGGACTGGACAGAATACAACCGCCTGAGCAATGGCAAAACATTGGAGACTCTGGAGCTGCTGTATACCCACCGGTCCCTTATCAAACCCGAACACTACAGGAGCCTGTTCATGGCAACCACCAATCTCGACGGTGCCTCTGCCGAGCAATATGCCGCCATCGCAGGAGAATTGTTTACCAAAGACATGGAGGGCGTAGTTCAAACACTCGCCGATTTGAGTGACGATGCTAACAGGCAAAGCGTCATTTCCAGTATTGCGTATCAGCTCGGTTACCAGGATGTTTCACAGGTGAAACAAAAACTCGATCAGTGGCAAACGGAAAAGGAGCTGGATGATCCCGAGAAGAACGTCATCGCCTCCCTTATATCTGCAATCAACCATCCATAATACCATTCCCCTTAACCTGCCGGTATTATCTTTCAACTGGACTCAATCGGTTTCATAAGCCCTTATCTATGTCATCCGCCAAAGATAACCGACAGCACCAAAAAAAGAGCCGATCCAAGATCTACATCTTGGTCGGCTCTTTGTATCGATAAAACAATGGTACACGTTATTGATTTAGCAGGAACTCTTCTCCGGCAATGCCCGGGGATGTCATATGGTAAGGGTCCAGAATGACCTGGATCTGTTCCTCTGTCAAAAGACCCTGCTCCAGAATAATCTCCTTGATGCTCTGGCCTGTCTTCTGCGCTTCCTTCACCAGTCTGGAGGCTACGTCATAACCCAGATGCGGGTTCAACGCCGTAATAATGCCGTAGCTGTTATCGACGAAGTACTTGCAGCGTTCCTTATTCGCTGTAAGATCGACCATCAGATCCTTGTAGAACACATCCATGCCGTTCTTCAGGATTTTGAGGGAATGCATCAAGTTGTTCGCTGCGACCGGAACCATGACGTTAAGCTCAAATTGCCCGGCTTCGCATGCCAAACTGATCGTATGATCATTGCCGATAACCTGAAACGACACCTGGTTCATGACCTCGGCCATCACCGGATTGACCTTGCCCGGCATAATCGACGAACCCGGTTGTCTTGCCGGTACGTTCAATTCGTTCAAGCCCGCTCTCGGACCGGAAGCCATCAAGCGGATATCGTTGCACATTTTCGAGAAGTTCACGGCACACACTTTGAGCGCAGCCGACAATTCCATATACGCATCGGTGTTCTGGGTGGCATCGACCAAATCTTCGGCTTGCTTCAAGGAGAAGCCTGTCTGCTCAATCAAATGCTGGACGACGCTGTGCATATAGTCCGGTGTTGCATTAAGCCCCGTGCCTACCGCGGTCGCGCCCATATTAACGACTAACAAGCCTTGCGCGGCACGCTCGATCCGGTTAATGTCACGCGTCAGAACATTGGCATAAGCCCCGAACTCTTGTCCGAGTCGAATCGGTACCGCATCCTGCAGATGCGTGCGCCCCATCTTGATGACATCGTCAAATTCCTTGGCCTTCTCCTGAATGCCGGCAACCAGGGTCCGGAACACCTCAAGCAGATCCTGCGTCAGACGGTAAGACGCGATGCGGATCGCCGTCGGGATGGCATCATTCGTGGACTGCGACATATTAACATGATTATTAGGATTGCAGTAGAAATACTCGGCCTTCTGTTTTCCCAAAATCTCCAGCGCTCGGTTTGCCAACACCTCATTCATATTCATATTGATCGAAGTGCCTGCTCCGCCCTGGATGGAATCGACAATAAATTCGGAACGAAGATTGCCCGCGATGATCTCGTCTGCCGCCTCTATAATGGCACTGCCTATCTTTTTCGGCAGCAGGCCAAGCTCCATGTTCGCCAGGGCTGCGGCTTTCTTAACTTCGCCCAGTGCAGATATCAATTCTGCATGGATGGGTACCCCGCTGATCGGAAAGTTCTCTACCGCCCTAACCGTATTAATCCCGTAATAGGCTTCCACAGGAAGCTGTTTTTCCCCCAGAAAATCTTTTTCAATTCGATACTGCGTATCCATGGACAACATCACCATCGCCTTTTGATTATTTTGTATCATGCTTGTCACCTGTTATCATCCAGCTTGCCCGGATATATACAGAATTCTGCCTTCCCACTTGAAATCCTCTATAGCTTACGCGTTTTGTTAGAGAATATTGAATGTTATGTGCGAATGCGCAAAAAAAGAGACCATATCTAAGTATAATTACCCAGAAAAGGCCCCTCTTACCCCATCGTGATGATTCTGTCTGTAGACCATGATGGGGACACACCTGAACTAGAAGACGGCGGTCTTCCTAAGCGGAGGGAAACCTACCGAGATGACGGCCCCTCCCTCTGTTCGATTCCCTGCCGTGATCAGACCTCCGCAGCGCTCCACAATGGCGCGAGCAATGGCCAGACCCAGACCGGACTCCCCATTCTTGCCCTTCACAAACCGGTGGAACAAATACGGAAGCAGTTCCTCGGATATGCCTTCGCCATCATCGGAAACGGTGAGGAATACCCGGCCATTTTGGATACCGGCTTGAATGTATATATGCTTGCTCGCGTGCCTTGCTCCATTCGAGACGATGTTCAGCAGCGCTTGCAGCAGCTTATCCCGGTCAGCATACACCATTAACGATTCGTTATCGCCATAGGAAGGATGCACGAACAATCCTTTTTTCACCAAGACCGGATTGACTCTTTCGATCGTTTCCTCCACGAGCTCCTTCAAATTGACCGCCGTTGCCTTAAAGATGTCGTCCTCGCTGTCCAGCTTCGCGAGCAGCGTCATCTCGGTCACGATATTGGTCATGCGGCTGCTCTCACTCATAATGATATCCAGGCCTTTGCGAATCTCCTCCCCTTCGAATACCCCGTCCCGAATTCCCTCCGCATACCCGGAGATGGACATGAGCGGCGACTTCAGCTCGTGGGATGCGTTCTGGAAGAATTGCTTCTGCACATGATTGTACCGCTCCAGCTCACCCGCCATTTCGTACACAGACTCTGCAACTACGCCGATCTCTCCGCTTGCCGACACCCGCTGAACCTCGGAGAACTGACGCTCTTTCACCTTCTTCAATTCCTCCCGCAGCAGCATGAGCGGCTTAATCAATCTCTTGGTGATGAACAAGCTTAAGATAACCATGATTACGCCCCCCACAGCAAATACGAGCATCAAACGCCCCATCAGCGCCTGCTCGATGGCCTTGATCTTGCTGATCGGCGTGATCAGCGTCATCGTCCCTTGGGGAACCGCCGTCACCTCGGTGAGGAATTGTCCGCTCCTCGCTGCAGATGAGTACGAAGCCACATAGTCCGGACGGATCGCCTGACTTACCATGAACTGGGCGGAGGGAGTTACCGGAGTCGAGCTGACCACATTCCCTTCGCTATCCTGGATGATTACGCCTACCTCCGCAACCTGTGCCGCGGTCAACCCGCTAACAGCCAATGGAGCACTCTCTATAGGAATGCTCTGGGCGGCCGCGGTTTCGAGTTTTGCCGTCAGCTCAGCCCCTATGGTCTGCATGTCCTTTCTCTGCGTACCGATAAAATGGTCCATCAGCACATAATGAATCACGACCGCCGTCACAGAGAGCACGAGTATTAGCGATAAGGCAAACGCAAGATTGATCTGATGCACCAGCTTCATATCGATGATTCCTCCCCATCCATTCTCATTCGATATCCATGCCCCCAGATGGCCTCGATCGGAAGCTGCTCCACCTTCTTGCGAAGCCTTTTAATGAGATGGTCGACCGCACGGTCGCTACCAAAGTAGTCGTCGCCCCATACGGAGGTAAGCAGCTCATCCCTTGTAAACGCACGGTTCGGATGCTCAGCGAACACTTTCAGCATCTCGAATTCCTTGTTGGTCATATCCACTTCTTCCCCATCCCAGAACACGCGCCGCTCCTCCAGCATTAACTGAAGCCTTCCGTTGCTAAGCTCCGGGGAAGCCGCAGCAAGCCGCGGAACACGCTCCTCCTGATGGAATTTGTACCATCGGTTTAGCTGCCGTTTGATTCGGGCAACCAGCTCGCGGGGGCTGAACGGCTTGACCATGTAGTCATCGCTTCCCAGCTCAAGCCCCAGTATTTTATCCACTTCGCTATCCTTCGCAGAGATCATGATGATCGGGACCTCGGCCTCTGCGCGTATCCGCCGGCACAATTCGAAGCCGTCCATGCCAGGCAGCATAATATCCAGCACCCACATATCCGGCGGGGTCGTTCTCCACATCTCCCAGCCTTCCTCTGCCGTTGCAAGGCCCACCGTCCGATAGCCTTCCTTCCGCAAATAAGCTTCCACCAAATTTCGTATATGCTGATCATCGTCAACCACGGCGATGAGATAATTTTGGTTCATATATATAGACCTCCGGGCTTCATCTTCCCTCAGTATACCAAGCTGCGGGAATCGAATGGGGATTGCCATTATTTTTCCACAAATACACCAATGTTCTGCCAATGCTGACTCGTACACTGGGTACTGTAAGACAAACCAACCCGATAAGGAGTGTTATATTCGATGAAATACAAACTGTTTGGCAAGCTCGCCCTTTCCGCCGCCCTGCTCGGTACAGCCGCTCTCCCCGTACATGCTTCAGGCGCTGACACAAGTGATGTGCCGAAACCACCAAGCAAAAGCGCACCCGTTGCAACCACTGCCACCATTTCCGTTATGCCGAATCCGCTGGAATTGGCTGAGAAATACGCGCCGGAAACGGTTCAGGACTGGAAGGAATCGCTGGAGAAATACGGAAAGCTTGCCGGAGCCGAGGGAACATTCTTTTTCTCGGAGGCTACGGCTGTCGCTGCAGATAACGGTGATGCAAAGCCGGTTACGGCAGATGGTGAATTCGGAATTGCAATTGCCGTGAGGGCTACTCCGGCTGCAGATATCCAAGGGTCCGTGGACAGCGGGGATATTAAGCAATTCAAAGCAGCCCAGATCAAGGAGTTTTCTCCACTGGAAGGTACGGCAATAGAAGTGGCCGAAGTCGTTAAAACCGATGCCGGCGTAGTGAAACACGACGTGATCCATGGCGAGGCAGCAATTTTGGAGGCCGTGAAGATCAGCGATGCAGCAAGTTTTGATGCAGTGAAGATCAGCGATGAAGATCTGGCGTTCATCCATGCCAGAATCGACCTCTTTAAAGCCGTGGGTTCCAAGGACTCGGATGCTATTAAAGAAGCACTGGCGAAGCTGCTGAACCAATACAAGGAGCAGATCGCCAAGCTGGAAGCTGAAGCGAAGTAACTTATACGGAGTTGCATGTGCCGGCGAAAGCCAATCGTACTTAAAACACAAAGCAACCCTGCCGGTGCCGCGGCAGGGGTTGCTTTGTGCTTACTAGGGGACTTATCGGGTTTTCTTCGCCATAACCTTTATCAGCTTAACGGCCGAGCGCACGCGGGGCCGCTTCAAGTTCTCCTCCACATAGCGGTAATCCGTCAGGATCACTTTGGCATCCCGCAGTCCGTAAGCAAAATCGTCATCGAACAGCAGCCGGTACTCCCATACCCGCTTCTCCCAATTCGGAATATTCGCCAGCATCCATTCATCCTCCGCTCCGGGATGGACATAGGTTTCGCTGACCCCTTCTGGGAGTCTGTACAGCTTATCAATCAGCGATTGCTTGAAGCTCTCATAGCTCTCCCCCTCGACAACAGGAAACGGATGCGAGAGCAGATAATCCGGGATCGGCACGCCAAACGTATCAGCAAGGCCTGCGGCGAGCGCGACCGGACGCTCGATATTCGGCAGCGAGCTGAGCAGCGGGTCCTCCGGGTGGATATAGCGGAATAGTCGTGCGGGGAGGCGCCAACGCGAAGTCTTCCACAGCATCTGCGGAATGAGGCTCCGTCCCGTTTCCATCCCGTACAGGCTGCCCATATGATTATCCACATGGCTGATGCGGATGCCGGCCTTGCTCGCCAGCCGGTACTGCGCCTCCAGCTCTTTTAGCACAGCCCCCGGCTCCGCTCCCCGTTCAAACTCCTGAACGGTCCGGTATTGATGACCGCTGGCATCATGAAGGGAGGGATGCCCCGTCAAGCTGCGCCATCGCAGAGCCTCAAATTCGCTCGTCAAGGTCAGATGCAGCCCCACATTGGGTTGGCGCCGGCGTGCGGCCCAGGAGGCTGCCTCTTCAAAGCCGGGAGCCACGGTCATGATGGTTGCCGAGGAGACTTTGTTCTCCTCCAGCAGATGCCGGATCGCCTCATTCATGGCCTTGCTTTGTCCGAAATCGTCACAGTTGATGATCAGTCTTCGTTCCATGTTCATGCCCGCCTCCTATGGTTTTAGAGAATTCGATTTTGGTTGCAAACGATAGCAGGAAGGAAATGGCCAGCAAGCACAATGGAACGACACTGATCAAATACCTGAAGGTCGATTCCGGGTCGTTTCCCGGATTGTCACCGCTTTCATACCCGAATATCATGCCGACAACAAAAAATGCCAGGGCAGAGATCAATCCGCTGGAACGCGTAATAAATCCGCTGACAGCCGTATAGATCCCCTCTCGGCGCAGCCCCGTCCGCTCCGCATCCTCATCGATAATGTTGCCGCTAACCATGGCCGGCGTTACCAGAAATCCCGCCAGACCGAACCCAACGCCGATGCCTGCCAGAATCCCGCTGATCAGATCGTAACCAAACCAGAGCGGAATGACCGAAAGACCATACACGCCAAGCGACAACCGCCAAGCTCTCACACCATCCATTCTTCGGATCATCCAATACCAGACGAATACCAGCGGAATGACCGATACAAACACGGCTGCCAGCAGAATGGATACTTGATTGTCAGGGATCCTGAGCACGTATTTTGCATAAAAAGGGATCGTCGAGCTTATTAGTCCGTTTACCGTCTGGGCAAATGAATTGGCGATATTAAACACCCAGAACTTCTTATTGCGCAAGGTTTCGCGGAATGCTTGGACAAGCTTTAGCGGTTCGCTTGCACTGTACACCTCTTGCTCCCGCACGCTCATCATGCAGAGGAACATGAACACCCCGAACAGCAGCGCGTACAGAATCGCCATATTCGAAAATCCCATGGCGTCATAAATAATCGGGGTCAGCGCGGTACCGATCAATAGCGCCACAACCTGGTAGCCCTGCTGGATGGCCGAGGCTTTCGCCCGGATGCGGTCTCCGCGGAACAGTTCGGGGAACAGTGCTCCATAGTTGACCCATAATACGGTCGCTACCGCTTCATACAGGATAAGGGCAACCAGGAACCACATGAACAGTCCGTTCTGCGATAATCCTTCCGGCGGCGAGAACACCAGCACGAAGGTCAGCATGAACAGCGGAATGGCGCCGAACACCCACGGCCTGCGCCGCCCCAGCCGGGTCTTGGTGCGATCGGACCAATACCCCATCAGCGGATTGTTAACCGCATCCCAGATGAGAAATACCGTGCGTGCCAAAGAAGCCAATCCTATGCCAAGACCCAAGGTATCCACGTAGAAAAAGATGTAAAAGGAGCTGAACGCCTGGCTCGGGACCATCATGGCAAACATGCCAAGCGAAAATGAATACGGCGAATTCACCCAACTGCGCTTCATCCGTTTCCCTCCATCCGTTATGGACGATTTTGTTGTACAGTATTCTGCGCATGGCAAGAATATACCTGCTCATCAGGAAGGTAAGGAGGTCGTCAAACGACTAAAGAAGCCTGGCGTCATCCGCCAGGCTTCTTATTTACATTCCTTATTGAAGAACGATTTTGATAGCATTGCCAATTGGCGGCAGACTCTTGGTCAGTACCGGGCTGTAGTATCCGATAATCTCCGCCTCTCCAGTCAGTTCACTGGACTTCATAGTTTTACCTTCTTTATTTACGATCACCGTCTCCGGCGTCAGATTCAGGATCACTTCGCTCGGCGATTGTTCCGTTAATCCCTTGCCCTTAATCGTTACGCGCAGGTTACCGCCATCGGCGTTGATATCCGTAATGGCACCAGCTGTAGCGAGCTGCTCCGTCTCTTCATTGTCCGGTTTCACGCTGATTTCATAAGCATAGGTCTGAGGAGGCAGGCTCATGGTCATCGCCATGCTGTGAACGGCTTCAATCTCCATCCCTTTCGCAAGATCCTTTAACTCGATCTTCTTGCCTTCCGCATCGCGGATGATCGTGCTCTCATCCACATTCAGCACGATTCCCTCGGTTCCCGTGCCGTTAATGTGAACGGCTTTGCGATCTTCATTATTCATAATTTCACTGATTGTACCACTTACGGTTTCCTTCTTGATCTCTTCTTCGGACGAGATGCTCACCTTCGTGCCATCAACCGATACGTTAGCATGGAGCACTTCGCTGAAGAAATTAGCCGGAACATAGAGCGTGCTCTTCACGTTTACCGGCGCAGCACCGAGGGACTTGTACATTTTGTTAATCGTATACTGGTCTTTACCTGTTTGCACAAGGGTCCAGATCGGGGATCCCGATTTTGTCAGCTCCGCAGAGCGGTCCTGTTGATTCCACTCCAGTTCGAATCCGAGCGCCTCGGATACGCTGCGCAGCGGGATCATGACCTGCTTCGCATCGGCGTTCATATAACCGGCGCCCGCCACTTCCTTACCGTTAACCAGAACTCCATAATCAATGACAGCCGAGATCACGACTGGTTTTTGTTCCTGGCTGCCTCCAGCCTGGGGTGCTGCATAAGCCGCTGCGCCACCGGAAACTGCCATGGCCGCAACCATCAGCGTCGCCGCTTGCTTCTTCCATTGTTTGTTCATGTTCATCATCCTTTCTAGGTGCCTTAAATGATCGTGTACTACTATACTGACGGGCTGTATTTGCCAAATGTTGCAATGAAATGATAAGTAAACGTACCGATAGACGCGAAAAAGGCCGCTCCGGGATAGACTTATCAAGTCTCCCAAAACGGCCTCTTTATCTGGCTTAGCGATGGATAAACAGCGGGTCAACAAAGCTTCTGCAATATTCCTCCGCAATCTGCTCCGCGCTGTATCCCATATCACGCATGTACAGAATGATATCCGCGCGCGGCAGAGATGCGAGCATCACAGAGGTAAACTGAGGGTCAAGCGGCATCAGTACTCCCTGCTCCGCCGCAAGCTCCAGCAGGCGCTTGATCTGTAATCGCAAAAACGTGAAGGGCGGGTTCTCGCACATAATGTTCTTGGTGTCCTCCAGACGGTCAGAGGTCAGCATCACCCTTAGCCACTCCAAATCTTCATTGAAATGCAGAATGACCTTTGTGATCACCGTACGCAGCCGATGAGCCACCGGTTCACCATCGCTGCTCTGAAGGTAAACGTCCAGCCCTTCCATAAACCGATCGATCTTGGCTTCCATCAGTGTGAAGCAAATCTTGCTCTTGCTGGGGTAACGGCGGTACAAGGTGCCTTGCCCGATCCCGGCCGTTTTCGCCACTTGATGCATGGAGACGTCCTCGACTCCGTATTTATTAAATAAAGCCTGAGCCGTATCCAAAATCTTTTGACCCAACTCGTCATTCTCTTTCGGCAATGCACGCATCCCTTTCTAATTTGAACACACGGGAACCTTATGCAGCAGACTGTTCTTCTTCAACGGGTGAAGTTGTACGTTTAACAAATAAGCCCAGTACTAAGGCGATGATTGCAAGAACGAGTCCGATTACGAAAGCATTATGAAGACCGGCAACCATGCTCTCTACCGGATTGAGATCCCCGGTTGTTTCAACGTAATTTTTAGCACCTGCTGTCATGATGCTGATAAATAGCGCCATACCTACGGCCCCGGCTACCTGCTGCAGTGTATTCATGATGGCTGTTCCATGCGGATACAGCAAGCGCGGCAGCTGATTCAAGGCTGTAGTCTGGGCCGGCATCATAACCATCGAAATCCCTATCATCATCATAACATGAAGGAAGATGACATAACCACCAGTCCATGAAGAGTCGATGCCCGAGAACAGGAAGATGGCGACGCTCAAAAGAGCAAGACCAGGGATAATCAGAACCCTAGGTCCGAATTTATCGAACAGCTTTCCTGTGATCGGCGCCATCAATCCGTTGATGATACCGCCAGGCATCATGACCAAGCCTGCTGCAAGCGCCGTTAAGCCCAGTGCGTTCTGCAGGAACAATGGCAGCATGATCATGGTGGAGAACATGCTCATCATCAGCACCAGCATCAGCACGGTTACGAGCGAGAACATCGGAAATTTGAAGGTGCGCAGATCCAGCATCGGTTCCTTCATCTTCAGTTGGCGCCATACGAAGAGCAGCAAGCTGATAGCCCCTGCCGTAATGCACCATACTACCTTCGGATCAGACCAAGTGCCTTCTCCGGCACTGCTGAATCCGTATACGATACCCCCAAAACCGATAGTAGACAGAATAATCGAAATATAATCGACCTTCGGCTTGGTCAGTATCGATACGTTCTTAAGGAAAGCCGCTGCGAATGCAATGGAGAACGCAGCAAGCGGAATGACCAGATAGAACAACCAGCGCCAGTTCAGGGCGTCCACGATCAAACCGGACAGCGTCGGTCCGATCGCCGGGGCAGTCATGATGACAAGACCGATCATCCCCATGGCGGCTCCGCGATTCTGAGGCGGATAAATACTAAGTATCGTGTTCATCAGAACCGGCAGCATAAGCCCCGTTCCGATCGCTTGCAGGATACGTCCTACCAGCAGCACACCAAACACCGGTGAAAATCCGCAGACAATCGTACCTATAAGAAATAGCGACATGGCGCCTATAAACATCTGTCTTGTCGTGAACCACAGCTGCAGCAGCGCCGTGACCGGCACCAGAATACCGACAACCAGCATGTAGGAGGTTGAAAGCCACTGCACCGTCGACTCCCCAATACCAAACTGCTCCATCAAACTTGGGAAAGCGATGTTCAGCAGTGTCTCATTCAAGATGGAAACGAACGCGCCAATAATCAGTGCGGCAACAATCGGCCCTCTCTTTATTTTGCTTAAATCAATCTTGGCCGAACTTGGCCCCACTCCCATATCCAAGACCTTATCCTCCCTTATCTCTGTATACGGACAATTGTCCGGTAATGCGTTTTTCATTTTAACGGACAATTGTCCGCAGGTCAACTGAAAATTTTCATTTAATTTTCAAAATTGGCAGCAAAGATGAATCCTGCAGCGTTATTTGCTGGGTTCAGTAGCAGAAACACGCAGGATATCGGATATTCAAGCTATTAATAAAAAAAGATCTGCCCCTAATCGCGACTAAGGACAGATCCTTATTCTATACACATGCCGACTGTAAGGTTTACTTCTAAAGATCCCTGACGTTTCAAATGCAAGTGTCCTGTATACGCTATACGTCACTCAGGTAAGCAAGTCAGCCCCTGGAACCGTTACGTTACGCGTTCAGCGCATTCTTCTCCTTGTAAACTCTGGCCCAGCCCTCCAGATTGTTCGTTACAATCAACAGGTCGGGGTACTGGGCAAGGGAAGCCAGCACGGCCTCATCATCCGGCGTCCAGACAATGAGCTGGATCCCCCGCTTGCGCGCCTCCTCCATAAACGAAGGGGTCACGTACACATATTTGACGGAAACATAGCGAGCGCCGATCTCCTCCAGGTAAGGAAAGACCGATGGCGTGGCCCCATATATCACTAGACCCAGCTCGATGTCAGGATCAAGCGTGCGAGCCCGTGCAATGGAATAATGATCGAAGGAGGTCAGGAATACCTGCTTCTCCATGCCCGTTTCCTTTATCACGTCAATGACCTTCTGTTCCAGGCCGGGGTAGGTATCCCCCATCTGCTTCAGTTCAATGTCAACGATCATCCGATCCTTGGCAAAACGCAGTGCTTCCTCCAGAGTGGGAATGACTTCTCCCTGGCCTGCATCCAGCTTGCGTATTTCCTCCAGCGTGAAGTCACTGATTGCTCCTGTTCCGTTGGTCGTCCGGTTTACCGTCGGATCATGGATCACTACGGGCACGCCGTCCTTCGTCAGCTGGACATCCAGCTCCAGGTGCGAGAAGCCAAGCTCCAACGCTTTCCGAAAGCCCAGCATCGTGTTCTCCGGGTATTTCAGCGGATACCCTCTATGGGCCAATCCACGTACTTCCATGTGCCATTCCCTCCATATATAAGTCGATTGATGGCCTCGATCACACTGTCGCCACAAAAGGGCGGACTTACGTGATCGAATCGCCGTTTGAAGCTCTATAGAACTGTTCGCCATGAACTTTCCGATCCCTGCTGTCTGCAGCAGATCATAACCTTCGGGAGAAAACGAAGAGACGGTATGGCGGTGTATCCTTACCCACCATTTCCACACCGTCTGGGATACCTGCTTAATCACGGTTATACGAATTATTTAAACGTCGAATTCGCCATCGCGGCCACGATATGCTTCTGCATGACCGTAAAGACCAGCACGATCGGGATAATCGCCATGACGCTGGACGCCATAATGACATTGAAGAACATGGCTTCATTTCCGGCGATAGAATCCCTCAGCATCGCAATGCCTACGGTAAGCACGCGCATGTCGTTGTTGTTGGTCATGATCAGCGGCCAGAAATACGAGTTCCAGGACGAGATGAAGATTAACACGCCCATGGTAACGATCGTTGGCATCGCCATCGGGAACAACAGCTTGTACAGAATGGAGAAACGACCGGCTCCATCCACGCGCGCCGCTTCCAGCACGTCGTTGTTAATCGTTTTGAACGCCTGCCTGAGCAGGAATATCGCGTAGGCGGAAGCCCCGTGAGGCACAATGAGCGCCCAGAACGTATTCAGCCAATCCAGCTTGGACATCATGACGTATACCGGAACGAAAATAACCTGCTCCGGCACGATCAATGCGGCGAGAACGAGCAAGAACAGCGCGTCCCGTCCCCAGAACTTCCCCTTTGCAAATGCAAACGCCGCCATAAGCGCCACATTCAGCTGCAAAATAATGGTTCCAACCGCCATGAGCAGCGTATTGCCGAAAAATCTTGCATAAGGGATAACCCGGAAGGCTTCGGCAAAGTTCTGCCAAGCAAAGGTTTCCGGCCAGAATGTAGGTATGGCCATCCGCATCTCAGACTGCGTCTTAAGCGCGCTGATCAGCAGCCAATACACCGGAAAGAACATAAAGAGCGTCACGATCACGGCTCCGATCATGCGGAGCGTCATCAAGGTCTTTCGGTTCTTTGCGGATCCGGCCATATAATTATCCTTCATAGTGCACCTTCTTCCTGCTGACCACCCATTGTACCAATGTTAACAGCAATATGATTACAAACAGAATCATGACAAGCGCCGATGCTCTTCCTGTTTTGAATTCATCAAAGGCCATCGTATAGATCCAGTACACAATCGCATTCGTTGCCTTGAGCGGACCGCCGCCTGTCATGACGTCGATCGACTGGAACACCTGCATGGAGGAGATAAAGCTGGTGATGACAAGAAACAGGGTCATAGGCGACAAGAGCGGCAGCGTAATGTTGCGGAACTGTCGGAACTTGCTGGCTCCATCAATCGAAGCTGCCTCATAATACTCGGCCGGAATCCCGCGCATGCCTGCAATAAAGAGAATCATGGCAAAGCCGACGCCCTTCCAGACCGAAACGGCAACCAGTGCCGGCAATGCCGTCGAAGGGTTGGTCAGCCACTCGACCGGCTCCATGCCGAACCAGGAAACAATGGAATTCAATAGCCCGTATTGTCCATTGTAAATCCATGTAAATACCATGGCCGCGACAACCATTGAGATGTAATAGGGCATAAAAATGACGCCGCGCATGAAACCGAACAACCGTGACGACGACACGTTGAGCAGCAGGGCCAGCAGCAGCCCGATGACAAGCGTGAATACAACGTCCATGACGGTATACAAGAACGTGACCTTCAAGGAGTGATAGAAATCCGGGTTCGACAGCAAGCGCGTATAGTTATCGACACCCACGAACTTCTTCAGGGGTCGCGTCATGTTCCAGTTCGTAAAGCTGATGTACACGGAATAGCCCAGGGGATAATACAGAAATACGCCCATGAATAACAACGCCGGGACCGCGAACGAAAAGTCCTTCCACTTCTCGATCAACGTATGGGACATCCGTTTAGAGACCGAAGCGGTCGCCCGATTGGACGCCGCCTTTGTCACTTGTTTATTGGTCTCCATAGGCATCACTCATAGTCAGCCAGAATATCGTTGATCTTCTTGGCTGCATCCTGCATAAGTGGTATCGGATCTTTTTTGTTCAGCACCATTTCCCCTATGACTTCTTTGTAAACTTCGCTGAATTCAGGGTAAGCCGGGTGCTGCAGGCGCGGCGTTACTTCGTCGAAGTGCTCGTATACCGCTCTGTATTGCGGCCATCTTTCGAAATATTGATCGCCCTCTTCAGACTCGATCGCGGATTTTCTTGTCGGCAGGTATCCAACGGATTCAGCCCACTTAATGTTATGCTCCGCCGAAGTCATGAACTCGATGAATTTCCAAGCCGCTTCTTTCTCCAGATCCTCGGCACCGTCCATCATGACGATCCCCGCGCCGCCAATGTTGGAGGTCCGCACTTTATCTCCAGGGATAAAGGATACGCCAACCTCAAAGTCCGCATTCTCGCGGTACATCTTGAGCAGAGCCGATGAATGCTGCACCATGGCGATTTCTCCGTTCAGGAACATCTGGCGCATATTATCGGAAGCTCCTTTACCGAAGCCCATATGCATACTGCCTTCATTTTGCCACTTGTAGAAGTTCTGGAGGTACCGGAGAGAATCCTCGGTCTCAACGGCCGAAGCACTCAGGTCCTCGGTCAGAATTTGTCCGCCGCCGTTAATGTTCCACGGATCGTAGTACCACGTATCCCAGCCTGGAACGGAGAAGGCATAACGCGTCGTTTTGTCGCCTTCTTTTTTCGTTACCTTTGCATTAAAGTCATCGATCTCATCCCACTTCTGCGGCGGCTCTACACCCAGCTCGTCCAGCATCGTTTTGTTGTATACAAACACGCTGGTACTGACGATCAGAGGGAATCCATATTGCTTGCCATTGAATGCATATGCATTCAGCATCCCTTTGGCGAAATCGTCCATCTTCACTTCATCGCGCTTAATCCATGGGCCCAAATCAGAGAACACGCCGCTGTCCGCAAAGTTTGGCAAGGACGCAACCTCAACATTTGTTACAGCAGGCACGTCATTCGCAGCCACGGCAGCCGACAATTTTTTGTGAAGATCAGGATAACCGCCTTGGAACACCGGCTCTACCGTAATATGCGGATACTTCTTCTGAAACTCTGCGATCATGTAGTTCAAGCCTTCCAGCTGGGCATCCGCGTGGGCATGCCAGTACTGAATTTTAACAGGCGTTGTATCATTCTTCATATCCATCGAAGCGGCTTCCACATCATCGAGCGAAACCTCGCCTCCGGCACTTTCACTACCACCCCCGCCTCCGCAAGCCGTGGTAATCACCATAAATATGGTCAGTAACATTAACAACCATGTTTTCTTTTTCATAGATGATCTGTTGTCCCCTCTCGAATCTATTCACCATTCATCCTTCATCACTGCTGTCTATCCACTTCATCCAATAGCCGGTTCAACGGCACGCGGATCCTAAAGGAATGAGGGAATTCTCCCATCCAATCAACCCGTCTACCCTTTAAAAAGCGCACAAAAATAGAGACGTCAAAAGAGCGCAACCTAAGAGCCACCACCTCCTATAAAAGCTAAAGTAGCTGCTACTCGGGTTATCTCATCGTCTCCACCCCTAGCAAATATGTAATTATAGTTAATCCATCAACCGTACAGGGAACCTTACGTCCAAAAACGGGTATCGCCTGTAGATACGAGGTCTGCACCGTTGGCCAGCGCCTCATCGATTTCTTCCTCGCTTCGTAAAAAACCTCCCACAATAAGCGGACAGTGAATCTCCTTTTTCAGGTCGCGGATTACACGGGGCATGAGTCCCGGCATTAATTCCACCTCATCCGGACGGGCTTGTCCGATCATTTTCACTGCGGTTCTTAAAGCAGTCGTATCAATGGCAAACACTCGCTGTATCGAGCTAATGCCCGCTTGGCGCGAAGCCAACACCGTATTGGTCTTCGTCGTAATGATTCCGTCGATCTTGTACGAATCCGCCAAATACTGTACAGCCGAATGATCCCGGCCAATGCCGCTTACCATCTCCAGATGAACAAACACTTTTTTGCCTGAGGAGTGTAGTCGATTAACGATATCTCTGAGTTTTAAGATATCGCCTGTCATCAGGTTCACCCGTTCCACCGTGCTGTTCACAGCCGCATCGATCTGTTCCAGCTTGGTAATCGAAGCGATTACGGGAAGACGCCGTGTCCTTTGATCTGCCATAAGTGCGTGTCCCCCTTTTACCGAACACACTTTATGATAAGGCGATAAGATCATGACAGTATTAACGATTTGTAAAACCTGTGTTAACGACGCTCATTAGGACTTCGATGTATCATGTATACGCTTACCATTCCGTCAACAACAGATTCTACTATATCCCTGGTTTGGTGGATTCCCCCTAGTCTTAGGATCATTCGATTCAGCGAAGATTAGGATAGCGCTTTCAGAATAGCTTGCCAATCTATTTAATATCTATCATAGAGGAATGATTTGGCCATAGTCTATAGCGAAATTTGTATTATTTTGTCGAATTTAAAAGAATATCAACTCAATGTAACAAATATCATGGCGCGAACGGCGAATTCATGATACCGCATCAACTTAAAGACCACGCTAACACCATCTCACTTCGATACATTCCCGGACCGGCGGGATCTGCCAAGGTTATCGGGGACATTTGCAGCAAAAAAATGAAAAATTGCGCAAAAAAATGTTGAATAATTTTCCAATGTAGAATAAGATGGCGACAAAGGGAACGGTAAGCGCTTTCCAAAATTTCAATAGACAGGTGTTATGCCGAAATGAAAATAACTTTAAAAGACATTGCCGACCATGCAAATGTATCTATTTCTTCTGTATCGAGGGCTTTAAACAACGCAAACTCAACAGCACTTGTAAACGACCAAACGCGTCTGCGCATTATTCAAGCTGCCAAGGACCTGGGTTACCATAAGTTTAACAATTCACTGCAAAAAAATGAAAATTTTTCAGTGAATAAAAAAGTTCCAAAGAGAATAGGACTCGCTTTATATGATGTAAAAGATAAATACCAAGATCCGTATTTTTCAGAGATCATTTACGGGATCGAAAGTGAATTGCTTGATCAAGAATGTATATTGGACTTTACATTTGAGGTGCAAGATATTTTCAATTTCAATTTATTTGGGGATATGAACGAGATTGACTTAGGAGTTATTTGTATCGGACCGCTTAAGCATGATTTCATAAATGAGCTTAATAAGCGGGTTCCATTTGTCATATCGGTGGGCGGAATCCCTAAGCTGGACATTGATTATGTTACGGTGGATTTTCGCAATGCGGCAATGCAAGCAGTTCAATATTTGGTGGATCTTGGTCATCGCAATATTGCTTATATTGGCGGAAGCTCTCAAGTTGGAATGCCGATTGATCAAGAAGAACGTTTCTATGGTTTTAAAGAAGCGATGGAGTTGAACCAACTTGACATTGTTCCGGAGTGGGTTCAAGACGGCTGCTTTGATCTGACCAGGAGTTATGAAGCCATGAAAAAAATTTTAAACACGCAGAGTCCGCCCTCGGCCGTATTTACAGCTAGCGACAAAATGGCATTTGGGGCGTATAAGGCAATTGGTGAATATGGGCTATCGATTCCAAATGATATATCTGTTGTTTCTTTTGATAATGTCGAAATGTCAGAATTCATTAACCCTCCGTTAACAACGGTACAGGTCCACAAGGAGGAAATGGGGAGAATCGCAGTCAAATTGCTGCTTCAGCGCATGGAAGGGGGGATACCTTTGCCATTGATCAGCTATTTGCCGACAAAACTAATGGTCCGCAGTAGCTGCCGAGAAAAGCGAAGTGAAAACTATATGAACGTTTGAGGAGGGTATAATAATGAAAAAAGTAATGGCTTGTCTCGGTTTAGCCGCTTGTATGCTTTTCCCCTTGAGTGCTCCGGTGCACGCGCAATCAGCCCAAGAGGACATCCATGCAAATGAAAAAAAACCAAAAGCAACCTTTCAAGTGATCAGTGACCTGCATATCAGGGATACATCGTTCTCTCATAACAAGCTTTCGAAAGCGCTTCACGACCTGCATTCCATTGACCCGCTGGCGGATGCTTTGGTCATCAACGGAGATATAACGAATAACGGTTTTCCCGAAGAATATGCAAAGGCTCGCGAGCTTCTTGATCAATCGCCTAAACCGATGAATCTGTATATGACCATTGGGAATCATGAGTTTTTTAATGGAGCTGGAAATGAAGTGAACACCCGTCGGTTCGCAGACTTTATCGAAGAGGAGCAGGTGTATTACGAGAAAATGGTGAACGGCTATCCTTTTATATTCCTTGGCTCTGAAAGCTGGGGGCCTGTCGATTCTCCCGCCAAAGACGATGCCTATCTGAGCGACGAGCAGTTGAATTGGCTGGAAGATACTTTGGAGAAACGCAGCAAGAGCGAAAAGCCTATGTTTGTTTTTCTTCATCAGCCCCTTTCCGCCGTATATGAAGCAGCAGAAAAGCGTCTAACCGATCTCTTCTCGAAGTATCCGCAAGTTATTTTATTCTCTGGCCATACCCATCGGGATATGCGACTGCCAAATATTAACCTAATCCAGAATGAATTTACGAGCATCAATACAGCTTCTGTCTATTATACAACCTTCGCACCGACAGTAAACTGGGACGAAAGCCAAGGATTGTATGTGCAAATTTACGATGACAGGGTCGTAGTCCAAGGACGTGACTTTTACCGTAAGCAATGGATTCCCGAAGCGCATTACACGATTGATGTCCAATCGGCAACCACATTTTCTTATCGTAATCACTACGTTATTCCGGGTGAAACCGCCCTATTAACCACGAAATTTACAAATTATGGACAAAACACAATCGAGGCCATCCAATTGGACTTAACGGCCCCTGATGGTTGGAGTGTAGAGGCAGTGACGGATCCTCTGGTCACCCATCTTTCGCCTGGAAGTTCGATTGAAACAGATTGGCGTGTGACGCCCCCTGATACTGCTGAGCCTGGATTCGCAAAATTAGATGCAGCCGTCTTATTTGAATATGGGGAAAATAATAAGCAAACAGAATGGAGTGCCGACTCTATAGTCTGGATACCAGAACGGCTCCCAGCTGCCGATTCTTATGTAAGTGATGTGGAATGGATTCATTCCGCAAATCATTGGGGGCCCGTGGAACGGGATCAAAGCAACGGTGAAAAAGCAAAAGACGACGGAAAAACCATAACGATTGGCGGCGTAGAATATACGAAAGGCTTAGGTGTGCATGCGAATGCTGAAATTGCTTATTATATAGGCGGCAGCTTCTCTACATTTACTGCAGATATCGGAATCGATGATGAAGTGGGAAATAGAGGATCGGTCGTCTTTCAAATTTGGGCAGACGGCGAGAAGGTCTATGACAGCGGGCTTGTTACCGGATCTGATTCCGCCAAAAAAGTTCATGCTGATATCTCCGGCGCAAACGTACTGAAACTGGTCGTCACTGATGGCGGAGACGGCACTGGCTACGACCATGCGGATTGGGCAAATGCCCATATTGCCAAATCCGATGTAAACAGCTAGAAAGGCTAATAAAAAGGGTTAAAAGGCACCCCATTTCCGGTCATTTCCGGATTTGGGGTGCCTTTTGCATACCTTGAATTACATACGAATCCCATAGGATTCGTTGCGTGTTCCCTCCTTTAGCTCCTCTTCCGGGCAAAAACTATTCGAATAACGGTACCTTCGGATCCTTCCCGTTACAATGAACCAGCATCGCATGCAGCTGCCCTCTGTGGTGATACATATGCGCCACGATTTCGAGCAGCCATTCGTACCTCGAATAGGTGGCACCCCAGTAGGACGTCATCTCCTGATGGAGCTCTTCTTCCGTCATCTCTCGATAAGCCTGCTCCAGATTAGAATAGTTGCTTAATAATTCAGCCTGTAAATCCTTCAGGTTATTTAACGATACACCTGCATAATAGGCGCTCATCTCCTCTTGCGTGGCTCCTCCGGATATGTGAAAATCGGCCCGGCAGATTACGGCGATATGCTTGAGCAGCTCTCCAACGGAATGCTTGCCCTCCGTCGGCTTGACGAGCAGATCCGCTTCATCCAGCCTATCGATGATCGCGACAATCGAGACGACAGCCACCTCAATCTGATGTAAGGTATATGTACAATAGGAATTCATATGTTCTCTCCAATCCAATATGTATACACTAATATGTTCGAACTCGCTCCATCATTATAGAACATACGTTCCTCATATTTCAACAAAAAAACAACCTGCCCCTTAAACACTAAGAGACAGGTTGTTCCGCCATACGTCTTATGACCGATCAGCCAACGAGATGAAATCCTGTTGTGTTCTCAAGCACTTCCACGTGGAACGCGCTGCTGCCGTCAGCCTCGCGCACGACGCTAACCGAAAGGTGCCCGTTTCCGATCGCAATCTTCTCGGCCTTCAGTTCGTTCATCCCTTCCGGAAGGAACGGGGACAACGCGATTTCCTTCTTCGCCCCGTTCGGATACAATCCGAGCATCGTCTGCAGGAAGACGATCGAGGTTCCGGCCGCCCAAGCCTGCGGCGAACAGGTTGTCGGATACGGAACCGGATGGCCCAGCTTCGCATCATGCCCGCAGAACAGCTCCGGCAGACGCTGGTACTCAAAATGAGCCGATGCCTGCAGCAGGCCGGAAATCACCTTCCCCGCCTCCTCCTTGAACCCTTGCTTGCCGAGTCCCAGCAGAATCATTGCATTGTCATGCGGCCATACGCTGCCGTTGTGGTAACTCATCGGGTAATATCCGGCGGAGTCCGTGCTCATCGTGCGGATGCCGTAACCGTTAAACATGTCGTTTCTAAGCATCCGCTCGGCTTGCGCCTTCGAGCGGCTCTCTTCCGGCAAACCGCTCATAAGCAGATGCCCGGGATTCGAGGACACGCTGCGTACCTGGCGCAGATCCTTATCCAGCGCGATGGCGTAACACTGCTCATCCTCCATCCAGAAGCTCGCTTCGAAACGGACGCGAAGCTCCTCGGCTTTCGACTCCAGCTTGCGGGCCAGTTCCGGCTCGCCCAGCTCCGCGAAGACGGGTACCAGTGACTGCTTCGCTTGATACACATAACCCTGGACCTCCGACAGTGCGATCGGGGATTCCGCATACTCGCCGTTCTCATGGATGATCGAGTTGGCGGAATCCTTCCAGCCTTGGTTCGGGAAGCCTTTCTCGGCTTCCTGCTTGTAGGCCATGAAGCCGGAGCCCGCTTCCAGCGCGGCATCGATATAATCCAGTGCCCGCAGCATGTTCGGCTTGAGCTCCTCCGCCAGGGAGAGATCGCCCGTCCAGCGGTAATACTCGCCGATCAGCGCCAGGAACAGCGGCGTGGAATCGATGGTGCCGTAGTACGGCGAGAACGGGGACTGATTCGTCGTGACCAGCTCTCCGTAGCGAATCTCATGCATGATTTTGCCCGGCTGCTCATCCCGCCATGGGTCCGTCTTCTCGCCTTGATAAGCCGCCAGCGTTCTCAAGGTTCCTTTGGCAAGCTGCGGGTTCACCGGAAGCATGAACAGCGCCGTGATCAAGCTGTCTCTGCCGAATGGAACCGCGAACCACGGCAGTCCCGCGACCGTTGTATCACCGAAGCCCACATCGGTCGTCAGCATGCGCAGATCCTGCAGTCCTCTCTCGTACAAGCCGCTGAACAGCGCGGAATCCGATTGGACCCGCGAGCTGTTCGCGTACCAAGCTTCATAGGAGGCTTCGAGTTTCTTCAGCCCCTCTTCGTAGGTCAGCGGCGTCCCTGCGGAATGCTGCTCCGTCATCGGCGTGACAAAGAACGTAATCACCTTCTGCTCTTTGGCTTTCAGGGACAAAGGGAACGAAACATTCCCGGCTTGATCCATTTGGCCGCCGTCCGCATCCCAAGCAATGCGCGTCTGTCTTCTCAGGTTGTCAGCGCCGACATAAGCCAGTGTCATCTCTTGATCGCCTGTCTGTATACCCTCCATCTTGCCGACTTCCCCTGTACGGTATTTGCGCACCAGGAACATATCCTGAAAATCGGCATCAAAGGACGCGGCAAACTCGATATTCGAATCGGTCACAAAGTAATTGGTCAGCGTGCAGCGCTCATACAGGACGCCATCATAGATGAAACGCTCCCGAAGTACTTCAATCGCCCCTTCATCCTTGGCATCCTTCATCAGGCGGAAGGAGGCCACATAGCTTTTATCCCCCGTGGAGGACAGGAGCGAAGGCTTCTGGCCATCGATGAACAGCTCCATGCGGCTCAGGAAACGGGTATCCTTCGTATACAAGCCATGGCCCTGATCGTCCCCTTGGACGATATCTCCGTTAAGTCCAGTCAGAAAGAATAAATCTCCTTCTTTAATTACACGGTAGTCCATGTTTAAATCCCCCTTTGATTCCGGTTTATTCAACAACCGCAAGCTCAGCCTGCAGTCCTTCTTCCGAATGCGGTCCGACCCAGACATGGAACTTTCCGGGCTCTACCGTAAAATCAAGCCTTTCATCCAACAGCCCCAGCTCTTCACGTCCCAGCGTAAAATGTACCTCCCTGCTTTCACCCGGCTGCAGCTGTACCTTGCGGAATCCCTTCAACTCTTTGACCGGCCGGGTAGAGCTTGCCACCAAGTCGCGGATATACAGCTGCGCGGTCTCCTCGCCGGCTCTGGATCCGGTATTCGTTATGCTTACGGATACATGCACGGTCCCGTCCCGGCCAATTTGATGCCGATCCAGCTGCAAATCCGTATATTCGAATGTTGTATAACTGAGGCCGTACCCGAACGGATACAGTGGAGCATCGTCGCAATCGATATAATCTTCGTACAAATGAGGACGTCCGGTATTCTTCCGGTTGTAATACATCGGAATTTGGCCCGTTGCGCGCGGAACGGTAACCGGCAGGCGACCGCTCGGATTGTGAGCGCCGGTCAGCACATCCACAAGCGCAAGGCCTGTGGCGGTTCCCAAATGCCAAGCTTCCACTACGGCGTCTGCATGTTCATGCAGCCATGGAGTGGCAAGCGGACGGCCGTTCATCAGCACGACGACGATCGGCGTGCCGGTCTGCCGTTTCAGCTCCTGAATCAATCGCTCCTGACAGGAGGGAAGCGTAATCGAGGTCACATTGTAGTGTTCGCCCGTCATTGCTTCGGATTCACCCACAACGACTACGGCGACATCACTCTGTCTAGCGAGCTCCACAGCCCGTTCCACTCCCCCATCCATTTCCTCCAGAATCCCGCTGCCCTCCTCGTAGAACACCTCGGCCTTCGGTGCGATTTCCGATTGAAAAGCGTCCCATACCGTGACAACGTCCTCATCCCGGCCTTTCCAAGCCCAGCAGCCCATCGAGTTGTGGCGGTCATCGGCCAGCGGCCCGATCAAGGCCAGCTTTTTGTGCTTAGCGGTATCCAGCGGCAAAATCCCGCTGTTATTCTGCAGCAGCACGATCGATCTCCGGGCGCTGTCCCTGGCCTGAGCCAGATGTGCCGCAGGAATGGCTTGCCCTTTCAGCGGATCTCCGGCTTCTTCTGCGTCTTCGCTTACATACGGGTTCTCGAACAATCCGAGGCGGATTTTCACCCGCAATATGCGAAGCACCGCATCATCCAACAGCTTGAGCAGCTCAGGGTTATCCTGGACCAGCGCCTCCAGATGATCGAGATAGACGCCGGAATGCATGTCCATGTCGACCCCGGCGTTCAATCCCTTCCGCGCGGAATCCTTCCGGTCTTCCGCATAGCCGTGGTAGATCAGCTCTTCGATCGATTCCCAGTCGCTGACCACCATGCCGTCAAAGCCCCACTCCCGCTTCAAGATATCCCGCAGCAGATAACGGCTTCCTGAAGCAGGAACCCCGTTCAGTTCGCTGAAGGCGCTCATCACGGACAGAGCCCCTGCCCGAATCCCGTGCTCAAACGGCGGCAGCACGGTTTCCCGCAGCGTCCGCTCCGACATGTCCGTCGTATCGTAGTCCCGGCCGCCTTCAGCCCAGCCATAACCGGCAAAATGCTTCACGCATGCCGCTACCGTCGGGTAGCCATCCTTATTCGGACTTTGAAATCCTCTAACCTTCGCGGCAGCGGCCAGGGAGGACAGATAGGCATCCTCCCCCGTACTCTCCGCGATGCGGCCCCAACGGGGATCACGCGTGATGTCCACCATCGGGGCAAAGGTCCAGCGGATGCCTTCCGCCGCGGCCTCTATTGCCGCCATGCGGGCGTTTTTCTCCATCCCTTCGAGATCCCAGCTGGCGGCTTCCCCGAGCGGAATCGGAAAGATGGTACGAAAACCGTGAATGACATCGTCCCCGATGAGAAGGGGAATCCCCAGCCGCGTTTCCTCCACGGCCAGCCGCTGGAGCTCGTTGATCTTTTTCGGACCAAACACATTCAGCAAGGACCCGATCCTGCCTTCGGCAACCAGCTTCAGCTCCTGCTCCTCGCATCGGCCGTACTGCACCGTTTGACCGATCTTCTCGGTCAAGGTCATCTGCGCGAGAATGTCCTTTGCGCGCTGTTCCACGTTATCCATGTCTAATCCCTCCCGATGCTTCTTTATCAGCCTTTGACCCCGGCGTTCGAAATCCCCTCGATATATTGACGCTGGAACAGGAAGAAGAACAGGATGATTGGCAGCGTGGACAGCACGACCCCGGCCATAATCATCGGCGTATTCTCAAAGAACATATCCTTCACGCTGTTCAGACCCACAACCAGCACATACATTTCCGGCGTATTCGCCAGCGTGCTCGGAACGAGGTAACTGTTCCAGGTTCCGGCAAAAGCAAGAATCGACATCGTAATCAGCGATGAACGGGCCAGCGGATACACGATCCGCCAGAAAGCACCCATCTTTGTCAGGCCATCCATCCGCGCAGCCTCCAAAAACTCATTCGGAACCGAGATAAAGAACTGACGAAGCATGAAGATGTACAAGCCCTGATACAGGAAAGGTACCGTTAACCCCCAGAACGTGTTCAGCCATCCAAGCTGTGCCACATTCACGTACACCGGGATCAGGATCATATGGTAAGGCACCATCATGGTAGCCACGACGATCCAGTAAATCAGGCCTTTCCCCTTGAAATTCAGCTTGGCTAGCGCAAAGCCGGCCATCGGGTTAATGATCAGGTTCCCGATGACAACGACGCCGGTCATGATCACGGTGTTCAGAAACCATCTCGGCACGTTGTACGCATCGTTCGTGAAGAAGATTTTAAAGTTCTCGAACGTCCAGTTTGCCGGCGACGTCAGCGTATTGACGTGGCGCATCGGGATGATGGACGTATAGATGGTATAGAGAAAAGGAAGGGCGAATAAGAGCCCCAGAATGATCGTGCCGATATACAGAAACAGCCGACCGTTGTTCGTACGGGTCAACATTACTCTCACTCCTTCTCATCCAAGAATTTTTTTTGCAGGTACGTAATCAGCATGATGATCATGAAGAACAGCACCACCGCCGCGCTTCCGTAACCAATGTTCATGTAACGGATCCCGTGCTGGTAGAAATACGTGACCACCGTACTGGTAGCGCCTGCAGGCGAACCGAGTGCGCCATACCGGGAAATCGCCGCAATTTGGTCGTAAATCTGGAAGCCGGCAATCGTCGATACCGACACGATGAAGAACGTGATCGGCTTCAGGAACGGCACCGTAATGTAGCGGAATTTGTTCCACTTGGACGCTCCGTCAATCTCGCCCGCTTCATACAGATCCTTCGGAATTTCCTGCAGACCCGACAAATATACAATCATGGTGAAGCCCGCTTGCTGGAAGATAAACAGAATACATACGAATAAGAGCGCATAGTGGGTATCCGCAAACCATGTCACATTCCCGAAGCCCAACGCTCCGAAAAATTCCGTTAGAAAGGTTCCCTGCTTAAACAGCATCATGAACACGGTTGTGATCGCGATTTGCGAGGTGATATACGGAATGAAGAATACCGTCCGGAATATCCCCTTGCCCTTCAGCTTCTGATTGACCAGGATCGCCAAGAGCAGACCGAGGACGGTCTGAATCGGAATCGAGATGACCACAATTTCCAGGGAATGAAGCAGCGCCCGGAAGAATTCTTTATCTTGAAGTATCATGACATAGTTTTCTAGGCCGATGAATTTCGACTGGTCCAAGGCAGCGAAATTCGCATCCTGAAAACTTCTTACGAAAGACTGGATAAATGGATAGAGAAACCACCACGCCCACAATATCAAAAAGGGCAGTGAAAACAACCAGCCCAGCGTCTTGTCGGAGTCTGCCAACGAACGGAACCAGGATTGCCTAATCTTGTTTCCTTTCAAATCAGCGTGCTTGCTGCTGTAATCGGACATAAGTTATCCCCCACTCCCATACTCAATTTGGATGGATCACGAAAATACCCCCACAAAGTGGAGCCTATACTACGTTGCTTATTCCAAATACTTTGCGGGGACCCCAAAAAATTTATAAATTCTAGTATGTGAACAAAGGCTCCCGCTCCCCTGAGAACAAGGAGCGGGAGCGGGTGTTGCCTTTTTTTATTTGAATTGGCCTTGAATATCGTCGAGAATTTGCTGAGCCGTTTTACCGGAGCCGCCAAGAATCAAGCCTTCCAATTCTTTAACGAGCTCATCCGTGAAACGCTTGGTATCTGTCGGATAACCATAGTCTGTGCTGTACTCCAGCGCAGGCTGCAGCGCCTTGAATTCAGGGTTTTTCTCGAAGTACTGCTCGGACAATGAGGCTACCGCCGGATTGAAGCCAAGCTCCATGAATGCGGTTTGCGTATCGTCATTGGTCATGTAATAAGCAGCTTTGAGCGCAGCTTCTTTGTTCTTCGCGTCTTTCAGTACCATGTAAGCGTCAGAGCTCATGGTGCTGCCGTTGGTTGTTCCTTTTGGTACCGGAATAGCTACCATTTTGAGGTCCGGATTTGCATCCTTCAGGTAACCTTTGTACCAGTAACCACCTGTACTCATAGCGCCCTGCTCGTTGCTGAATACTTCGCCGTCCCAGCCAAAGCCAAGGGATTTAGGAGTTACAGCAAGTCCCTGATCATACATATCGATGATCATTTCCAGCGCTTTTACGTTCTCTGGGGAGTTGATAGTCTCACCGTTACCCCAGCCGCCGCCGAAGCTCTTCACGTAGTTCGTAATATGGAAGGCATCCAGATTGACGATGATGCCCTTCACATCCCCTTTGTTCAGTACTTTCGCTGCTTCGATCACTTCATCCCAAGTGGCTGGGTACTCGCCGAGGCCAGCATCTTTCCACATTTGCTCGTTGATGAAGAACATCGCAGGCATATCACTGTTAGGCACACCGTATTGTTTTCCATCCACGTTCCAGATGTTCTTCGATGTATCCGGGAAACGGTTCATGTCGACGCCCGTGGCTTGAACCAGGTCATCGATTGGCGAGAACAATCCTTTGTTGATGTACTCGTAAGCACCTTCGTTGGACATTTTAATGAAGTCCGGCGCGACGCCGGCAGCGATTTCACCCGGAAGCGTGTTCCAGAACTGCTCGCTGCTTGGATATTGTTTGATTTTCAGTTCGATCTCCGGATACTGCTCGGAGATGGTGTCCGCGGCTTTCTGATAAATCTCCAAATCCTGCGCCGTACCCCAGAATCCGAAATTCACCGTTACTTTTTCAGCAGCGTCTCCGGCTCCGTTATCTGTATTGTCAGCGCTCTTATTGCCGCCGCAAGCGGTTAAACCAACAACAAGAGCCAGGCACAACACCAGCATGGCTGAAAACTTCTTGTTCCATTTACCCATGATGCTACCCCCCACGTTTCTTTTCGTTTTACCTTGCACCTTCATCATATAGACCCGAGACAATAAAAAAAATTAATCAAATGATGATTAATTTTTTAAAATTGACTATTTTTTTATAAATAGATTGCACTGCAAGAGTGTTTTTATGAAAAATCACACTTTCTTTTCGAATATCACACTTCTTCTTTCCTATACTGTTTAGGAGAAAAGCCTGTGTATTTTTGGAATACAATGGCAAAATGGGCCTGGTTATTAAATCCTACCATCTCGGCAACGTCATAGATTTTGTAGCGGTAGTCCTTGAGCAGCACCTTCGCCTTCTCGATCCGGAGCTCATTAATATAATCGAATAGTCCTTGACCGACCTCTTGCTTAAACAACCGGCTGACATAATTCGGGCTGACATGGAACAGCTCCCCGAACAATTTCAAGGAGAGGCTCTCCGGGTAGTGCTCCTCCGTATATTCCATAATATTGCGCGTGAGCTGGCTGTAACCCTTATGCTCCAGCTGATAGCGTTGCTTGAACCGCTCCTCGAACAAGGCCCGGTATGCGGCCGACAGCTGCCCAAACTCATGGATCTCTTCAAAGGCCGATGTTTCTTCTTGAACGTCTCCCCCGTCCGATACGCCCGTGCCCTCCCCGATCATAAACAGCAGACCTTCGTATACCTTGCGGACATCCTTCTCTTCCATGCATTCTTCTTGCGCCAGAAACTTCTCCCACTTGGACAGCAGCTCCATAAACCGGTCGTTGGCTTCTTCCCGGAGCGCAGACTTCATCTGGCCTAAATAGGCATCGGCCTGTTTATAGACATGCTCACCCTTCTGCTTCAGATGCTGATAATAAAAGATCGACGTATCCGGGTGATAAAATTGATGGGATAGTGCCTTGCCCGCTTGCTCGCACCCCGTCCGAATGCCGTCGAAATCGGCAAACCAGTCGCTGATGCCCAGCACGATGTCGATATTGACAAACCGTTTGAGCGCCGAGCTGATCATTTGCACCATTTTATTAACGCGCGTCAACGAGGCCAGCAGGCTCTTCAACTCACTGTTGCTGATGAATACGGCACTGCACTGTTCATCCAGCTGAAGGTACTCGACTTCCTTCTCCGTGGACAGAATCTCGCTGACGACGTTCTGCACCGTATTCGGCAGGATCGACTCGGTTTCCTTGGCATACCTTTTGATGACCGAGTGATAATTTTTGATTCTGAAAAGGACGACATACATATTGCCCTCTTTGAGCCCCGTTTCCTGCAGATCATGAACATGGCCATGGAGAGCGTCATATAAAATCTGCTCCTTCCGGTTGCCCGCTGCATTCGGCCCTATTTGAGCAGGAATCCCCCGGCTCCCATACTGCTCCCGCACGCTCTTCAGCATCGCGGTCAGCTCACGTTCATTCATGTCAGGTTTGTGGAAATAATCAAAAGCACCCAGCTTCAACGCTTCCTTCACGTACGCAATATCATCAAAGCTGCTCAATACGACCGTTTGAACCGGGAGCTGCCGGTCCTTGATCGACCGGAGCACCTCGATCCCGTCCATTTTCGGCATTTTGATATCCAGCAGTACCACGTCCGGCGCCGTTTCCGTTATCAGACGCAGCGCTTCTTCGCCGTCCCCCGCTTCACCGACAATCTCCACGCCCTGGGCTTCCCAGTCAATCGCCGATTTGATCCCGATCCGAACGAGCGGCTCGTCATCTACTATAAGTATTCGCACTTGCTTATCACCCTGTTTCTTCTGTGATGATCGGAACCCGCAGCCATGCGACCGTTCCGCCATGCTCTCCCCTCTTGATCCACAGGCCGTATTCCGGCCCAAAATGAAGGGATATCCGGTTCCGTATATTGTTCAATCCGATCGAGTTGAAGGTATCCTGCGGACCGCCCTGCTCCACCTTCGCTTGTCCGCCCTCCGGAAAACCGCGCCCGTTATCACTTACTTTCATTATCAGCATATCCGATTCCTCATAAATCGATATGATCAGGCTGCCCTTGTAATCGATGCCTTCAAAGCCGTGGAACACCGCGTTCTCCACAAGGGGCTGAAGCAGAAACTTCAAGGTCCTATGATTCATTACGGCCGGATCCACCTCGTATATGACATCAAATTTATTAAAATAGCGGAAATCGAGAATTTTCGTATAGTTCTCCATGAATTCGACTTCCTCGGCAATGGTCACGTAGTCGCCTTCCTTCTTCACCGTGAACTTGATGACCGAAGAGAAGGCCTGCAGCGCTTCTTCAATGCCGGTTGCCCCCTGGATCTTGGCCATCCACTTGATCACGTTCAGCGTATTATATATAAAATGCGGACGGATCTGCGACTGCAGCGCATTCATCTCCAGATTCCGCTTCTCCTCTTCCTCCACATAGATCCGCTCGATTAAATCACGAATCTCGTGCAGCATCTGGTCCACGGTATGGCTGATCACGCCGATTTCGCCGTGCTGCCTCGTATCAAAGCTTACGTCAAGCTGACCTTGGGAGACAAGCTTCATTTTGCTGTTCAGCACCGCCAACGGCTTCATGATCGTGGTGGCGATCCGGGCCGAGATCAGGATGGACAGCACGAGCAGCAGGATCAACGCGCCGATCAAGATGGCGACCATAAGATAAACAATCGAGAACAAATCCTTCTTCGGTATGACCGTAACCGCCTTCCAATTTGCCATGGAAGAGGAAGAAGAAATCATGTAGGTATCCCGATTGATCTGCGTGTTGACTTGGCCGTCCGCGTTATATTGAAAGTCGCTCCCTAATACCTCGGACGCCGCCCGCCCGATTTCCTCAGGGTGAACGCTGTGCACGATATGATCGGTTTCGTCGATCAAGTAAAATTTCGTATTCTCGGAAAATGCCGACTGGCTCCACAGCGTCTTGAGTTTATCCACCGAAATATTAAAGAGGATAAAGCCGAGATCCTCCTTCGTGTACGGATCCATGATGGCCCTGCCCACCGACACGACCGGCATTCCTTTCGTCGACAGCAGCCGCTCCTTATGAATTCCTACAGGAACAAAGCTGCCGTAGGCTTCCCGGATTTTTTGGACAAAAGGCTCGCGGGTAAACTGATCCTTGAAATAACCGAAGTTCATATATTCCCGGTTGCTTCGGCCGATGATGGACCGGCTGTTCTCGTGATAGATAACCACCGAGTCAATCAAATCGGAATACAGCATGATCCCGCTCTGGATCAAGCCGTTCACTTTATCGAAATCCTGCCCCCGTTCAAGCAATGGATACGTCACCTTGCCGTAATCCTTGCGCATAATGGCGTACACCGTGGAATCCTGAATCGGGAACATGGACAGTCGCAGCAGCGGCTGTAAAGAGGTGTCGATATTTTTAATAATTTGTTTGTTGTTCTCAACGGCGGCATCAATCATCGTACTTCGGTTATTCTCCACGTAGACCCAGGATACGATGCCCCCGATCAGAAGGAGGGGAACGATGATAAAGGCGGAGAACGCCGCAATCAGTTTTTTCTCCAGACTTAAGTGAAGCATGTTCTGCTTTAGTTTCTTCATGAGTGTCTCTCTCTTCTCGTTGCTCGATAGGATCGTCTTTAACGCGCCGTCCCGCTTATTCGGAATTTTCTCGGCGTCATCCCCGTAAAATTCTTGAATAATTGCGTATAATAACTCTGGCTGCAGAACTTGAACGTAAAAGCAATTTCGGATATCGACTGATTCGTATTGGCCAGCAAATGCTTGGACTCCTCAATCTTCCGCCGATTAATAAAGGTGGTTATGGATACGCCCGTCTCCCGCTTAAAACGATCGGACAGATAGCTCGGGTGGACTTTCAAATATTCCGCAACCCTCTGCAGGGTCAGCTCCTCAAAAATATGCTCCCTAATGTAATAGATCGCCAGGTTCACAATGTGAGAGAAAGACACGTCCTCCTTCTCGGAGCGTATCATCGACACAAACTGCACCAGCATCTCATATTCAAAATGAACCAGCCGCTCCACATCGCTCATTCGCTCGATCTCCAGGATCAGCGTGTCACTTAAATGAAATGCAATTTCAGGATCCACGCCGCCTTTGATAATCGCCCGGGTAAATAAGGTGCAGGACGCAATCAGGGCATTCTTCTTCGACCGAAGCGGATACGTCGCCAGCACAGCCGCTTCCAGCTCGTTAATCTTGCGCAGCATGTCCATGGCTCTATTCTCATCGCCGAAGCGGATCGCTTCCAGAAGTTCGTGCTCATAGTCAAACGGGGGATGGATAAAATTCTCACGCAAATAATGCATGCGAGAAGACAAGTAAAAAGGACGGTTTCCCGAGCGTGAAGGCTCTTTCATTATTTCCACACCACCTAAAAATATTGATAAAAACCTTGATATTTTAGTATAACATAACCCCGATTGGCTCTAAAATTCAAGCATAACCATGCTAGGAAGGAAGTGTAGACCATGACCTGGAATATATCAAATCCTGATTTGTCACAGCAAGCCTTGCTGAATATGGAAAGTATTTTTGCACTCGGAAACGGTTACTTGGGTGTACGCGGCAATTTCGAAGAAGGCTACGGAGAGAGTTTGTCCACCATTCGCGGTACGTATCTGAACGCTTTCCACGACGTGATTGAAATCCCTTACGGCGAGAAGCTCTTCGCCTTTCCCGATACACAGCAAAAACTCGTTAACAATATTGATGCCCAAACGGTCTTGATCTATTTAGGCGACGAAAAAGAACCTTTCCGCCTCGATCACGGCACGATCACTTCGCATGACCGCCGCTTGCATATGGACAAGGGGTACTCGGAGCGAATCGTGCAGTGGAAATCGCCTGAAGGCAAAGAGATCAAGCTGACCTTCCGCCGCCTGGTGTCCTTCACACATCGGGAATTGTTTGCAATCCATGTAAGGATCGAACCGGTTAATTTCAACGGGCAGGTCCGTATCGTCTCCACCGTGAACGGCAACGTGAGGAACTACACCTATGCCAATGATCCCCGGGTCGGAGCAGGACATGCGGAACGGATGACCGTCATCGATGCCGGCGTCAAGGGCAGCGATGCCTATGTTGTTGACGAGACGATGACGTCCAGGCTGCGCGCTGCCTGCGTGACCCGTCACCGCTTGGATGCCGATGCCGACATTCAGCTCGAAGCTGGAACCGGAGAGGTTACGTTCACGGCTACCCTTCCATTGACCGGACCGATCCACTTTACGAAATACAATCTGTATACCGACAGTCTTCGTCACGGGCAGGAGATGATCGAGCGTGGCATTCAGCTGCAGGAGGAGTTGAAGGATACTTCGTTCGAGGACTTGCTTGCCGGGCAGACCCAGTATCTGAACGCCTACTGGAAATCCGCCGATGTGGTGATTCAGAACGATGGCCAGCTCCAGGAAGGCATCCGCTTCAATCTATTCCAGCTGCTGCAATCCGCCGGTCGGGACAAGCACAGCAATATTTCCGCCAAAGGATTAAGCGGCGAAGGTTATGAAGGCCATTATTTCTGGGACACGGAAATTTACATGTTCCCTGTATTCCTGATGACGCAGCCGGACATCGCGCGCCAGCTGCTGCTGTATCGCTATTCCACGCTGGAGCAAGCGAGAGACAGAGCCCGGGAAATGGGCCACCGGCAAGGCGCTCTGTTCCCGTGGCGCACGATATCGGGAACCGAATGCTCCTCCTTCTTCCCATCGGGAACAGCGCAATATCATATCAGCGCAGACATCGCATACAGCTATATTCAGTATTATCTCGCCGAGCAGGACCGGGATTTCCTCTTGTCTTACGGGGCCGAGGTGCTGATCGAAACCGCCCGCTTGTGGGCCGACATCGGCCACTATTATAACGGCGCTTTCCATATTGATGAGGTGACGGGGCCGGATGAATATACCTGCTGCGTGAATAACAACTATTACACCAACGTCATGGCAAAGCATAATCTGAAATGGGCTGCCAAGAGCTGCGCCATTCTGGAATCCTACGATACGCAAGGCTTCAAGTCCCTGTGTGACCGACTTGGCGTAACCGAGGATGAAATTTCAGCTTGGGCCAAAGCCGCAGATGCTATGCTGCTTCCGTATGATGAAGCACTCGGCATTAACCCGCAGGATGATACATTCCTCCGCAAAGCGGTATGGGATTTCGACAACACGCCGGAGGACAAATATCCGCTGCTGCTGAACTACCATCCGCTGACCATTTACCGTTACCAGGTGTGTAAACAGGCGGATACGGTGCTCGCTCACTTCCTGCTCGAAGACGAGCAAAGCTTGGAAACGATACAGCGTTCCTATGACTACTATGAAGGCATCACGACGCATGATTCGTCCCTGTCCTCCTGCATCTTCAGCATCATGGCCTCGAAGATCGGCAATATGGACAAAGCGTATGAGTATTTCATCGAGACGGCACGCCTTGACCTGGACAATACGCACGGCAACACGAAGGACGGCCTGCACATGGCCAACATGGGCGGTACCTGGATGTCGATCGTCTACGGCTTTGCCGGCATGCGTCTGAAGGAAAGCGGACTTTCCCTCTCCCCGGCCATTCCGAAGGACTGGGAGAAGTATGCATTCCGCCTGAACTTCCGCGGCCGCCTCATCGGCGTATCCATCGAGAAGGACGGCGTGACCTTGGAGATCGTGGAAGGCGATTCCATTGAGATTAAGCTGTACGACGAGGCCGTAACGCTTGAAGCCGGGAAGCCCCTGAAACATGCGCTTCAGAGCAATTCATGATGTTTATGTCTTGAGGTGATTGCCCTCTCTATCCGTAGGGCATCACTCCCGGTTTACGAAGAAAACGATCTATCAACATATATTCCATGAAGACAGACTGCGATAAGCTGTCATTTTTCTTGCGATATCCGGAAGGTCCCTGTTTCGGCTTATGCTTTCCGATATCTCAAAAAGGAGCCATACGATATGAACGAAACACGCAAGCTGAAGGCTGTCATCTTTGACTTGGACGGCGTCATTACCGATACCGCAGAGTATCATTATCAGGCATGGAAAGCCACGGCAACCGAGCTTGGCATTCCCTTCACGAGAGAGTTCAACGAGAATCTCAAAGGGGTATCCCGCATGGATTCCCTGAAACTCCTCTTAAGCCAGGCAAAGACGCCTGTAAACTATTCCGATGAAGAGCTGGTACAGCTGGCTGACCGCAAAAATAAGCTGTACGTCGAGCTGATCGAAACGATTACGCCAGCCGATCTACTGCCGGGCATTACGGAGTTTGTGGCAGACATCCGGTCGGCCGGCCTGAAGACCGGCATCGCGTCGGCCAGCAAGAACGCCATTGCCGTGCTTACCCGGCTTGGCGTCATGGGCCAGTTCGACGTGATCGTCGACGTGACCAAGCTGAAGAACAACAAGCCGGACCCGGAGATCTTCCTCACCGCTGCCGCAGAGCTTGGCGTAGAGCCTGCCGACTGCATCGGGGTGGAGGATGCCGCATCCGGTGTTGACGCCATCAAGGGCGCCGGCATGTTCGCCGTCGCGATCGGCAACGCAGCCCATTTCCCGCATGCGGATATCGTGTTGTCCAGCACGGCGGAGCTGGACTTCCGCGAGCTGGCGCAGAAATTCGAAGGTTGATAAAGAAAATGTAAGGGTGCTCCTAAGGGAGCGCCCTTTTTCGTGTGCCCTCCCATTTTTTGCAACCACTCATTATCTTCGTTAGACTGTAGTTGTTGGTAAATAAAAACTTATCCGATATGTACGCATGAGCATCATATCGAGAATACGATAAAGGGGACTTTCCATGGAACAGGCTGTCTTGGATCAAGGGGCCGAACGATTCGGACGAGGTACTTATTCGCTGATGTTACTTGGGGGATTCGATCAGAATGTATTTGAATACAACGGTGAAGACGGACGCCACTTCATTATGAAATTTTTGGACGCGTCCAAATACCGCAAAGCCTCCATCATTCGCGAGCTGACGTGGATGGCCTATCTCGCCGAGCAGGGTCTGAACATAGCGGAGTCCATTCGATCTGCTCAGGATCTTCTTATTGAAGAGGTAACCCACGATTCCAAACAATATCATGTCATCGCTTTTACGAAGGCTCCCGGCAGCCCGTTAACGGATGTAACATCGGATTTTGCGATGATCAAGCAGTGGGGGAGCGGGATGGGCCGTATGCATAAACTCGGCAAAAAGGACGCCACCGCAGCTTCGCTCGTTCACCGAATGGCCTTTCCCAAGTGGAATGATCATGTAGTCTTTACCGATGCGTTCCCGGAGGCTGCAGGTGAAAGAGTCCATACGCAGTGGAAGCAGTATATTAACGAATTGGAGTCCCTCCCGCAGGATCAGGAAGGCTACGGCATCGTCCACAATGACCTCCATCATCACAACTTTCACGTACATAACGGGGAGATTATCTTTTTCGATTTCGGGGATGTCTCGTACCATTGGTTCGCCTATGATATCGCCATCGCCATCTATCATGCGGTCCAGACGGTTCCGGAAAACCGGAAAGCCGAATTTGTGGCCCGATTTCTCGACTCGTTCTTATCCGGCTATCTTCAAGAGAATACGCTGAGCGAGGAATGGATCCAGCGGATCCCGTTGTTCGTCGACTTCCGCAATATCTACTCCTATGTCTACTTTGCTAAATTCGTAAATTGGAACGAGTTGGATGAACGTACTCGGAATTATCTCTTAGGGATGAAAGCCGATATTGAGGCAGGCAAATCGGTTGTGAAGCTGTCTATTTAATTTAGAGAAGGAAGATTGCTCAACCATGAAAATAAAATCCAAACCTCTCCGCAGGCTCTGCTATTTGGGACTGGGGCTGCTCCTCTCGGCCATCCTTCTATTCCTGCTGTTCCTTCGCCCTACGCCCATCAAGGTGGGTGGATTTACATCCTTTACGGATGAAAATGCCATGATCTTCGAGGTGATCAATGAAGGATTCGCCGATGTGGAGCTCCTGGACGTGCGGGTGAATGATGGCATGAAGCCAGCCAAGGCCGAGCTGGGCGTCAGTTATTCCCTTCATCTGGTCGGCGGCGAGGGCCTTGATGAAGATCCCGATATCGAATTCGTCGATATTCGGGAGGTGCCGTTAAAGCCCGAGCTCATGCAAGACGAGAAGAGAGCCGCGCTCGATCAAGGTTCGCGGATTCCGCTTAATTACGGCATCCGTCTTTATAACGATAAGCCCATCACCCAAATTGAAGTGAAATATAAGTATGGGGGGATCACGTTTACGAGGGAGATGCCGATGGGGCGATTTTTCCGGGATAACGTCTCCTCAAAATAAGATTGGAGATTTATGGGCGATAAAAAACCGGGCTGCAGCAGCCCGGTTCATTCTCAAATTAAGATGACGCAACATAATGATTCAAAAAATCCCGCAGCGCAGCCTCCATATCAGCCTCCCCCTCGTCTTCCATCCATGAATCCTGAAGAACAAGATAGCGGCAGGCGCTGCTCTGCAAATAGCTGTAGATGATTTGTGCAGCATCGATATCTTCCCGGGTAACCTCGGCAGCATCGCATTCCATATCCCTCGTGAAATAGCTGAGAATCAAGGCTTTGACCCTCCGCCTCAACGATTCAATGTCCACTGTTGCAGCCACAGAGTATCTCTCGCTGTGCAGCACAACGTTCCCCTTAATCAGAAATAACTTGATCGTATCTTCGTTTAAATACTCGTAGACAACAATGCTGTGATTCTCTTCGGCGAACTCGATCACATGCCGCTTACTTAAGAGCAAGTTCACCGCCTCCATGCCGTCCCTGTATTTTGCAGCCTGCTCAAAATCGAAACGCTCTGCGGCGCCCAGCATGTTTCGCTCCATTTCATCATATAAACGTCGGTCGTCCCCTTGAAGCAGAGCAATGAATCGATCCATGATTTCATCAAATTGCCGCGCGCTTTCGCCGCCAAGACACTTGCCAAGACAGAGGCCTATCGAGTAATTCAAGCAGGGGGTATTTGCCGAAGAAGCGGCAGGTGTATGATTGCAGGCGATTTTACAGCACTCCTTAACCTTCTGCACTGAATGCTCAAGACTATGTCTGCTGGCTGTATAGGGGCCGAAACAACGAGACGGTTCGTGACTGCCTTCATCCAGCGTATCGGTAATTTCCAGCCATCGCCAATCTCGCTTTTGCCGCAATACGATATAACTATAACCTAGCGGATTTTTCATCTTGCGGTTATACATCGGCTTTATATCCTGAATAAGCCTGCATTCCAGCATGAACGCCTCAAACTCCGTGTCGGTGACGATATGCTCCAGGTCTTTGACATGCTGAACCAGCCTCTTCACTTTTGGGGAGTGCGATTTATTGTTGTAAAAATACGATTGTACTCTCTTCTTGAGACTTTTGGATTTGCCAACGTAAATGACCGTTCCCCGCGAATCTCTCATAAGATATACGCCCGGTGACAGCGGCAGCTCTTGTATTTTTGTTTTCATTTTGACTGTCGATCCTCTCAACGAATCTATCAAACATGGCGTTTTTCGTTCAATTCCAAGATACCATATACACATCAAAAAGCACCACAGTCACGGGCTGATCCAACTCGATGAACGTGGTGCCTCTATTAGGGACTAGAGCTACAGCCTAGCGATAGAAATCTGAGCCATACACAAAGTCTGGGCTAGCTCCTCGCTGAAATAAAATAGAAACTATCATTTCAATACAGCTTTTTCTAGTGAACCAGAAAGAAAGAAGACAGTGCCATATCCCTCTAACTTCGCATTCGATACTGCTGCCTGTAGGCTCTCGGCGACAGCTGAACCGTCCGCTTGAACATCTTCCCAAAATGGGAGAAGTTGCTGAAGCCCGATCGCCACGCGATATCCGTGATGGAATCATCGCTCTCCCGCAGGAGGCGCTGCGCTTCCTTAACCCGAAGGAGGTTGAGATAATCGCTAAAGGTAAAACCCGTCGTCTGCTTGAACAGCCGGCTGAGATAGTGCGGGCTGATTCGGAACGCCTCCGCTACCTCGGGCAGCGTTAAGGACTTCTGGTAGTTGTCGTTAAGATACCGGACGACCGCCTGGGTCTTCGGATGAAGAATGGGCTCGGTATCGGCGGAACGAACCGTGCCCAGATGCCGGCTGCGGTAGGCGAAGAGCAGCAATTCAACCGTTCGGTGCCGAAGCAGCCAGCTGCTTCCCGCTTGGGGATGGATCATCTCATTCACCATTTCGCCGACCATTCGCTCCACGACTTCACCTGCTTGCGTAGGAAGCCTTAGAATCGGAACATCCCAGCCGAACGGCTCCTTCAGCCCTTCGGCCAGATCAGGCGGCACGGCCAGTTCCGCGAACAATTCCGGGCTTATATAAAGGACAAGCCGATCATGATCGGGCCGGCCGCTGTCCAGCGTCTTATGAACGGCATTCCGGTCCACGAAAACAAGATCACCGGCCCGGACCCGGTAAGAACGGTCCTTAATGAAGTAGATCCGCTCACCCGATAACAGGTAATACAGCTCATAATGACCGTGAAGATGGTCAACCGTCATCGAGAAATATCCAATGCGGCGGTCATATTCAATGTCCAAATATCCGGTGGGATCATGGTAATCCGCTCGAAACGGCTTCGTCATGTAGCTGCCCCCTTTTCTTGGATTATAGCAAAATATGCGGCATTTGAAAGCGATTACGCATAAAATGCGGCGAAAGCAGTGCTCCCTTGTTATAGGCTAGAGCTATATTCAAGGAGGCGATAGAGATGAGTGACAAGAAACGCTATGTATTGGTCGGAACCGGCGGCCGGGCCGAATTTTTTTATGGCGCCTTGGCCCGGAGTTTCCGCGACAAATCCGAGCTTGCTGCCTTTTGCGATATGAACCAAACCCGCATGAATTACGCGAATCAGCTACTGCGGGAAAAATATAAGTACACCGAGGTGCCTACCTATCCAGCGGACCAATTCGATCAGATGATCGAGAACGAGAAGCCCGACTTCGTCATCGTAACCAGCATCGACCGGACCCATCACAAGTACATTATCCGCGCGATGGAGCTTGGGTGCGATGTCGTGACCGAGAAGCCGATGACCATCGATGAGGAGAAATGCCAAGCCATCCTGGATGCCGCCAAGCGGACCGGACAAAATATCAGGGTCACCTTTAACTACCGTTACGCTCCCCACCATACCAAGGTACGGGAATTGATCATGAACGATACCATCGGCCAAGTGACTTCGGTTCACTTCGAATGGCTGCTGAATACCCGCCACGGCGCGGATTACTTCCGGCGCTGGCACCGGGACAAACGGAACAGCGGCGGGTTGCTCGTTCATAAGTCCACCCATCACTTCGATTTAGTCAACTTCTGGATCGGTTCCCATCCTGAAACCGTTTTCGCCTTCGGAGATCTCATGTATTATGGTAGAGAGAACGCGGAAGCGCGGGGCGTTACGCAGTTTTACAATCGTGCTACCGGCAACCCAGTTGCCAAGGAGGACCCTTTCGCGCTCCATCTGGATTCCGATGCTCATCTCAAGGCCATGTATCTGGATGCCGAGCCGGAGGACGGCTATCAGCGGGATCAGAGCGTCTTCGGGGACGGCATCAACATTGAGGATACGATGGGTGTCCTCGTGCGATATCAGAACAAAGCCATTTTGACCTATTCGCTAGTCGCCTACCAGCCGTGGGAAGGATATCGCATCGCTATCAACGGCACCAAAGGCCGGATTGAGATGAACATCGTTGAACAATCCTACGTGAATTCGCTGGGCGACAAGAACCAAGAAGGCGCGTTAATCGGCAAAACGCTGCGGGTGCTTCCGATGTTCGATGCCCCGTACGAGGTTCACGTCGAAGAGCAAAAAGGCGGGCATGGCGGAGGCGACCCCGTTCTCCTGAATGATCTGTTCGGGGAACCCGTGGAAGATCCGTACGCCCGTGCGGCCAACCATATCGATGGAGCGAGATCCATACTAACAGGAATTGCAGCCAACCGCGCCATCGCAACCGGTATGCCTGTACGAATCAACAATCTGGTTCGTTTCTAAGCCGTACAAGGCGGCTTCAAGCAACTTTTCCAATCAAAGGCTGCGTATTTTCGCGCAGCCTTTTTTCACATGTCGCAGACCGCCTTGAAATTCGCTTTTCGTAAAGGAGGAAATCGATGTTCTTCTCATTAAAAAGCCGTCTGATCGCCTTTATCGTCGCACTCTTCGTCCTCTCTTTCGGCACGCTCTCCTTCCTGCTATTTACGGAATCACGCACCGTGATCCGCTCCTACATCGAATCCTCGGCTCTTGAAAAGATGGAGGAATACGGTTCCTATGTGGATATGGTCCAGATGCAAATTTATGATGTCGCTTCCCTGGTCTTCAACAGTGACACGGCCAAGAACTGGGATAACGCCATCCGCGATCCGCAGCTGCCCGAAGGCGAGAAAATGCTCGCCAACCTTGCCATGAGCCGCTTCCTGACCCAGGCGACCAACAGCTACACCAGTATCTCCGATGTATCCATCTACCGGCGCAGCGGGCTTCGGATCGGCGGCGAAAACCAAGTCGTAAGTGACCCTGCCTTTTTGCGGGAATCGTGGTACACAAATTTCTTCGCGTCCGGGGACCGATGGCTGCCAGCGCATATGGATCAACATGAACGCGTCCGGGATCACGGTAATCCCGTCGTCAGCCTGCTGATGCCCATCGGAACCTTCCATCATGCCACGGCCCAGAACGTGATGAAGGTTAACGTCAGCGAGTCTTATTTTCTGGAGCCGCTCAACCGGATCCATCTGGCCAAGAACAGCACGATTTTTCTGTTGAACGAGCAAGGAAACCCGATTTTATCCCAGCAGGCACATGAACTTGGCGCCGGAGCCCTATCGGAGATCGATCGCATTCGAAGCGGCCCGCTGAAATCGGGCGTCGTCTATCTAACCAACGATGAGGGACAGCGAGACATTCTGGTATACAAAAAGCTGGGGCGCACCGGCTGGATGCTGGCCGGCCTGGCGCCGGAAAAGGAGCTGTACTCTTCCCTTCACAAGCTTCAGAGCACGATTATGGTGGTCACGGTCGTTCTGATCCTGGTCTCCCTGTTTGCCGCCGCATGGCTTTCCTATGGCGTCACCAAGCCTTTAACGCGCCTGGTTCTGGCGATGAGGCAGGTGCAGCGCGGAGCATTCGACCAGGCGGAGTCCCTTCTGCCCCCTGACAAAAACGTAAAAAGCGAGGTCAGTTACGTCATCTCCACCTTCCGCTATATGGTCAGCCGCCTGCGGCAGCATATCCAGAACGAATTCGAGCTGAAGCTGCTCCGCCAGCAAGCGGAATATAAAGCGCTGCTCATGCAGATCAATCCCCACTTCATGTTTAACACCCTGGAGCTGGTGAGCAGTCTTGCCATCCAGCGCCGGACGGACGATACCGTGCAGGTGATCGAAGACCTGGGCAAAATGATGCGCTTCTCCATGAATACCAGCGACGACCGGGTCCCCCTAGCCGAAGAGCTGGCTTATGTCCGCCGCTATATCTCCATTCTGCAAACCCGCTTCGGGCATAAACTCGACATCACCGTCCACGAGGAAGGCCGGCTGGATTCGCTGGTGATAATCAAGTTCATTCTCCAGCCGCTGATCGAGAATGCGGTCAAATACAGCTTTCAGCATCAGACCACGGCACAGGTGAACATCAGGATCAGCAGGCAGGGCACCCGCCTGCATCTCCACGTCGCGGATAACGGTCCCGGCATGCCCCCCGAGATCATCCGCAAGCTCCAGGATCCCGCGGCGGCCTCCCAATTGGAGCCGATCCTCCGAAGCGAGAGCTGGCACATTGGACTCGGCAACGTGATTGCACGCTGCCGCTTGCATTACGGCGACTTATTTGCCGTTGATATCCGGAACGGGAACGAAGCGGGCACATGCATCGAACTGATTCTACCGGTACAGGAGGAATATCATGTACAACGTATTGATCGCAGATGACGAGATCGAAGTTCGTGAAGGACTGAAGCTGAAAGTCGACTGGGAAGGCATGGGCTTTGCCATTTCGGGGGAGGCCGCGAACGGCCTGGAAGCCGAAGAGCTCTTGAAATCCCATTCGTATGACCTGCTCATTACCGACATGAACATGCCCGTCATGGACGGCGTCCAGCTGCTGGACATTTGCCGGAGCTACAATCCGTCCATCCAGATCATCATCATTACCGGATACGAGGATTTCCAATACGCCAGAGCGGGTGTCCGCAGCCAGGCCATGGATTACTTGCTGAAGCCCGTCACCCGGGACGATCTGAAATCCGCCGTAAACAAAATCAAACAGGAATTGGATAAGAACCGCAAGGTACGGGACGATTCGGAAATGATGCAATGGCGGCTATCCCAGTATTACAAAGAAATGAAGGAACGCTTCCTGCTGGATCTCGTGCACGGCAGCCGCCTGCCCCCCTCTTCCCTGCCGGAACGGATTCGACTGTTCCACCTGGAGGATTGGCAGGACGGCCGCGTATGCTTCATCACCGCAGGCATGAGGGAATCCGGCATGCAGAAAGCGCCTCAAGGCCGCGCGCCCGAGCAGCTCCGCCTTCCGTTCGAATTGGTCTGCCATGAAATCGCCGAGTCTTATCCGGGCGGCGTTCAAGTGTTTCATGATGCAGCTCATCCCGGCATCATGAATTTCATTGCGCTTGACGGCATTCAGCACGAATTCGCGGACAAACTCGCCGCGCAGGCGTCATCGTATTTAACTATAGGGGTGCAGGTGGGATTGGGACTGCCCGTCCTGGGAATTGAGCGCTGGAAAGAGGGTTATATCCATTCCCTCCTGGCCTGGAATCTGGCAGGACGCCAGAACGGACCCGATCGGGCACCCGTAACCGACCAAAGTCCGTTGCTGTCGGAAGAAACAAGCCGAGCACTTCATCGCTGCCTGATCCGGGGCGAGCTGGAATCCTTCCGCAGCATGATTCGGAGGGAGCTGCGCGAGGCATTCCGGCTATCGCCTTCCCGCTTGGTACGAAGCCTTTTTCAAATCACGCTGATTATGGAATCCGCCGCTGTGGACTACATACGGCATTCACAGGGTGGGGAGCCTCTATGGATTTCACCTGAATGGGTTTTATGGCTGGAAACCCCGGAGCAGGCGGAACGTCTGCTGATGCAATGGGCACAGGATTTTGTGGAACAGCACCAGGAATCCGGAGACAGAGGCGCTACCCTGATTGAATCCGCCAAGCGGTATATCGAGGAGAATTACATGCAGGAATTGTCGCTGACCTCGCTGGCCGAGCAGTATAACTACCACCCTACCTACTTCTCGGAAATGTTCAAGGAAGGGGCTGGGGTCTCGTTTATTCAGTACGTTACGGAAGTTCGGATGAAACACGCCGTACGCCTGCTGCAGGAGACCCGATTGACGGTATGGGACATAGCTGAGCTGACGGGCTTCTCTTCACCCGGCTATTTCAGCTCCAAATTCAAAAAAATGTTCAATCAAAGCCCTTCCGAGTTCCGACTATCGCAATCCGAAAAAATCGAACACGATGATCCGAAGAAATGAGATTCCGGCCTCTCTCCTTCCCCGGTATGATGAGTTTATTAGGCGAACTGCCACACTATTGTAAGCGGCTTCAATCCACAAGGTAACCGCCCATTCTCATCCATCCTGAAGGGAGGCACATTATGAGAAAGCTGTCCAAGCCCTTATACGGCCAGCAGAATAAGACAGCCTACTTGTTTCTTCTGCCTTGGCTCATCGGTTTCTTCTGTCTGACGCTGGGGCCGATGATTGCATCGCTGTACTTATCCATGACCAAATTCAACCTGCTGTCATCGCCGACTTGGACCGGACTCAGCAATTATGTTCAGATTTTTACCGAAGACGATACGTTTCAAAGATCCTTGTGGCTGACATTCTACTACGTGTTCTTATCCGTGCCGCTGAGACTTGCGTTCGCGCTGCTGATCGCCATGGCCTTGAACAAGGGCATACGCGGACTCGGCATCTACCGGACCGTATATTACATTCCCTCCCTATTGGGAGGCAGCGTTGCCATTGCCATCGTCTGGCGCCAAATCTTTGACGGCAGCGGACTGGTCAATCAGTTCCTCGGCTGGTTCGGCATCACGGGCCCCTCGTGGATCGCCCACCCCGACTATGTGGTGTATACGATTATCACGCTGTCCGTCTGGCAGTTCGGATCGGCCATGGTTATCTTCCTTGCCGGTCTGAAACAGATTCCGACGGATTTATATGAAGCATCCGGCGTAGACGGTGCCGGAAAGATCCGCCAGTTCTTCGGCATCACGCTGCCGATGCTGTCACCCGTTATCTTTTTCAACCTGATCATGAGCATGATCAATTCGTTCCAAGCCTTCACGCCCGCCTACGTCATCGGGGACGGGCGGGGAGGACCACTCGACGCCACGATGTTCTACACCTTGTATCTGTATCTGAAAGGCTTCTCGTTCTTCGATATGGGTTATGCCTCGGCCCTGGCATGGATCATGCTGGTCATCATCGGGGTGTTCACCGGAATTGTTTTTCTTACATCAAAATTCTGGGTCTTCTACGGGGATAACCAGGAAGGGAGGTAATGGATATGCCGCTTAAGCGACAACTGGTTCAAGCCGGGAGGCATGCCGCCATTATCCTCCTCGGCATGCTCATGCTGTATCCGGTGCTGTGGCTCGTCTTCAGCTCATTTAAACCGAATCATCTCATCTTTACCAACAGCAGCCTCATTCCGACTGCCTTCACGCTGGATCATTACGTGAACGGCTGGAGCGGACTTCAGGGCATTTCCTTCGGCCGATTCTTCGGCAACTCCGTGCTGATCTCGGTCATGAGCGTCATCGGGAACATCGTCTCTTGTTCCCTTGCAGCCTATGCCTTCTCCAGATTGAAGTTTAAGTTCAAAGGCCTGTGGTTCAGCATCATGCTGGTGACGATTATGCTGCCTTACCACGTGACGCTCGTGCCCCAATACATTCTGTATAACGAACTTCATTGGATCAATACGTATTTTCCGCTCATTCTGCCCAAATGGCTGGCGCATGACTCCTTCTTCATTCTGCTGATGGTTCAGTTCATCCGCGGCATTCCACGGGAGCTGGACGAGAGCGCGACCATTGACGGCTGCGGACAATCGCAGATCTTCTTCCGCATCGTGGTGCCGCTTCTCGTTCCTGCACTGATTACGACGGCCATCTTCACCTTCATCTGGAGCTGGGACGACTTCTTCAGCCAGATGATCTATTTAAGCAAGATTGATTTATTCACCGTACAGCTGGGGATCCGATCCCTGTTCGATCCTTCGGGGCAATCGGATTGGGGGGCGCTGCTCGCCATGTCCACGCTGTCGCTGCTGCCTGTGACAATCATCTTTCTGGTGTTTCAACGGTATTTTCTCGAAGGCATTGCCACGACCGGCCTGAAATAGTCTCAGAAGCTCTGTCGTGCGAAGTCATGCTGCAAATGAACCAATTATGATTAGACTGGGGGATTATCCATGTTGAAAAAATGTTTCGTTGGAATGTTGGCTTCACTCCTGTTATTCGTCACCGCCTGTTCCGGAACGGATCACACGGGAGAAGCCGGGAGTACGAACGCAGGGGCTGAGCCGACCGGCCAGGTCGAGCTGCGTTTGATGTGGTGGGGCGACCAGAAACGGGCCGATATTACGAACGAAGCCCTGAAGGTGTTCCAGAACAAACACCCGAACATCAAAATCGTCGGCGAATTCTCGCCTTCCTCTGGATATTTCGATAAGCTGAACACCCAGCTCGCTTCCGGCACCGCCCCGGATATCTTCTTCCTGGGCGGAAACGTGGTGGACTATGCCAAAAAAGATGTGCTGCTGAACCTGGATCCGTATGTCGGCAGCGAACTGAAGCTGGACGGCATGGATGCCACCATGGTGGAATACGGCCGGCTGGACGGGAAGCTGCAGCATATTTCGGCCGGCGCAAACGCCCGGGGAATCGTCATCAACAAGGCGCTGTTTGAAAAGGCAGGCATTCCTCTGCCGGAGCAGGATTGGGATTGGGAGGAATTTGCCGCCATCAGCAAAGAACTGTCCGACAAGCTCGGCGACGGCGTATACGGCACCTATAATTTCACCGTCGACGGAATGGATATCTTCCTGAAGCAGCGCGGAAAACAGCTGTATGATATGGAGAACGGAAAGCTCGGCTTCGCGAAGGAAGACATTCAGGAATGGTTCGAGTATTGGGAGCAGGCCTCGAAGGCCGGCGGTGTCGTTATGCCTGAACTTCAGGTGTCCAATCCGCACGATGATACCAGCAAATCATTGTTGATTACGGGCAAAGCCGCCATGAGCCTCCTCCCTTCCAATCAGCTGGCTGCGTTCCAGAGCCTGACGGAAGATCCGCTCATTCTCCATCCGGTACCAAGAGGTCCGAAGGGTACGGGCGTGGTATTCGAGTCCAGCCAAGGACTATCCGGATATGCCAACACCAAGCATCCGAAGGAAGTCGCTACGCTTATGGACTTCTGGATCAACGATCCCGAAGCGGCCAAAATCCTCGGCAACGACCGCGGCGTGCCGGTAACGGAAGCCAATCGCAACCTGCTCCAGGAGGAAGCGGGTCCTGTGGAGGAGATTGTGTACAATTATACGAGCCTCGTATCGGAAGCCACGAAGACCGAGCCTTTTGACGTGAGTTATAATCCGCCGGGATTCGCCGAGTTCTCCAAGCTGGCCCAGACGACGACCCAGGAGATCGGTTTCGGCCGGAAAAACGTCGAGCAGGCCGTTGCGGACTTCTACAACGGCACCGTGCGCATATTTGAATCGAATCAATAACAAGCTTTCAAGGAGGCGGACATGACAGAAGCTATGCTGGACCGGCTGCGCCGGATTTCGATACGGGATCAGGTGCAGACGGGCAAACCGGAAGACCGGAAGCTGCTGCAGGAATGGCAGGCCACAGGCGTCCGATTCGCGGCAGCAGGCGGACAGCTGGAAGCAGCTTATTATACCGCACTGGAGAAGCTGCTGGCCTGCATTGTGCCGATGAACGGCAGCGATCCGATTCTGCAAGAAGGAGGAATCTATCTCGGCTGCTGGCTGGAGAGCACCGGCACCATCAACGCGGAACTGCTATCGCGACTGATCCCCTCGGTATCGAAAACAACCTACCTGGCGTTTGCGGATCAGCAAAGAGAGGATGGGCTGCTCCCTTATAAACTGACGGAGAACGGGCCGTCGTTCCGCCAGATCCAGCTCGTCACGCCGCTGGCACGCTGCGTCTGGAACCACTACGAGCTTCATGGAAGGGATCTCCCCTTCCTGAAGACCATGTACCAAGCCATGTCGCGTTACGACGACTGGATCGCGCGTTACCGCAACAGCCGGGGGACCGGCTGCGTGGAGGCTTTCAGCACCTTTGATACCGGGCATGATCTGTCGCCCAGGTTCTGGCATGTTCCGGATACGCCCTATAGGAATGATGCCGCTGCCTTCCACCCGGACTCCCCGGTGCTGCCCTTCTTGGCACCGGATTTGACCGCCAACATCTACTGCCAGCGCCTGTATTTGGCCCGCATGGCCGAAGAGCTCGGCGAATCCGGAGCCGATTGGAGGGCCAAAGCCGAAGCCAGCCTGGATAACCTCCTCCGCTACTGTTATGACGAGGAGGATCAATTCTTCTACGACCGGGATCGGAACGACGAGCTGGTCAGGGTTCAATCCGACGTGCTGCTGCGCGTGATGGCCTGCGAAGTGGGCGACCGCGGGCTGTTTGACGACATGCTGCACCGGTATTTGCTGAATACGAGCAAATTCTTCGCCAAATATCCGTTTACGTCCCTGGCGATGGACGATCCGCGGTTCGATCCATCCTCCTCTTATAACAGCTGGGGCGGTCCGTCCAATTTCTTGAGCTTGATCCGGGCGCCGCACGCCTTTGAACATCACCATCGCTATGTCGAGCTTACCTGGGTACTGCAGCCGATTCTGTCCGCCTTGTCCAAGGCGAAACGCTTCTCGCAAACCTTGAGCCCCTGGACCGGTGAAGAGGGCTTCACCGAGACGTATTCCCCTTCCATTCTGTGTCTGCTGGATTACGTGGAACGACTCTGCGGCATCATGCCGATCGGATCGAATCGGCTGTGGTTTACGGGACTGCTCCCGGTCGACATGGACCATGGAGAAGAAGTTGCCGGAAACACGGCATATGGCCGAACCGTGAACGGGCTGCACTACGAACTGGTGAATACCCCGGACAACGTTACCGTATTCCGGGAAGGCCGCGTTCATATTCAAGGCCCCGCCGGGATTCGGCTGGTCACGGACCGCAGCGGACAATTGGAGGGCGTGATCGGCATGAGCGTGCGCACCATTGAAGGCGAGCTTCGCTATCAAGGCACGTCCATACCGATCCGGATCAAAGGCAATGAAATGCAGCTGTATTCAGACGGAGATTTGAAGACGGAGAGGGATATCGGCATCATCTATCCTTCCTATCGTTAAATTGAAGGAGGTGAACGCTTACGCATGAAAACTGGAGACATTCAGCTGCGGGACCCCTACGTACTGCCTGATCCGGAACAACGAATATACTATATGTACGGCAGCACCGACAAAAATATATGGAGAGAAGGAACCGGCTTCGATGTCTATATAAGCCGGGATCTAAGCGATTGGGAAGGCCCTTATACGGTCTTTCGCAAACCGGACGATTTCTTCGCTGACGTGAACTTCTGGGCGCCGGAAGTCTACCCGTACCATGGGCGATACATCATGTTTGCCACCTTCCGCCGAAAAGATAACGATCGGCTGGGCACCGCGGTCCTGTCGGCAGATGAGCCGACAGGCCCTTTCTCCCTCCATAGCGAGGGGCCGGTGACCCCCGCCGACTGGAGTTCCCTGGACGGCACGCTGTATATGGACGAAGCGGATCAGCCGTGGATGGTGTTCTGCCACGAGTGGCAGCAGGTCGGCGACGGTGAGATCTGCGCCATGCGCCTGAGTCCCGATCTCACAGAGGCCGCCTCGGAGCCCGTGACCCTGTTTTGCGCCTCCGAGGCCGATTGGGCCACGCCGTTCCACTCGCCCCGCTTTCCCGGATCGGGCAACTATGTGACGGACGGCCCGTTTCTGTTCCGGACAACGTCGGGAAGTCTGCTCATGGTATGGGCCAGCTTTGTGGATGGCCGATACGCGCTCGGCGTTGCCAAGTCGCCAACCGGCAAGCTATGCGGGCCTTGGCTTCAAGAGCCCGAACCCTTATATTCCAGCGACGGCGGGCACGGCATGGTGTTCCGTACTTGGGAGGGGGAGCTGATGCTGACCGTGCATACCCCGAACCGGACGCCGGATGAACGGCCGATCTTTATCCCCGTCGTGGAGGATGGAGACAGCATCAAATTGGATGGGATGTATCGGGAAACACGAAGGGCCGAGTAAAATCTTTATACGAAAAAGCCGCTCTCCATGAAGATGGCAGAGCGGCCCTTTTTTATAGGTTTTTGTTTCCCGAAATCATGCTTTACTATCCTGTATACACCAAAGGGAAGCCGTACGCGTACGGCCTCCCTCTACACTCATTTATTACAGCTTCACGATTTTACCGGTCTCTTGGGACTCGAATGCACCCAGGATCACGTTCAAGGAACGCAGTCCTTCCTCACCGGAAATGCTAGGAGGCGTGTTGGTGAGAATGGATTCGACAAAAGCGTCGATGACGCCGCTCGGAACCTGCTTCTCATTAGTTGCCATGGCGCCGACCTTGTAAGTTTCCACCGTACCGTCGGTCAGCTCCACAACCACCTCGTCACCGTTAACGGTACCGATCTTCATGGCACCTTTCTCGCACCACAATACCGTTCCGTTATCGCCGGATCTGTAATGCGTCCAGCTTGCCATCAGCGTGCCCACGGCCCCGCTCTTCATGCGAACGATGCAAGTCGCGTTGTCGTCCACATCAGTTCCTTCTTTATGGACCGTACCGATAAAACCGGCCACTTCCACGATTTCATCGTTCAATAAATAACGGATAAAGTCGGATTTATGCACGCCGAGATCGCCCATCGCGCCCATAATCGCTTCTTCTTTGCGGAAGAACCAGCTGTCTCGTCCGTCCAGACTCCAGCTCTCCGGACCGCCGTGGCCGAAGGAAGTACGGAAGGTAAGCACCTTTCCGAGTTTGCCGGAATCCAGAATTTCCTTCGCTTTTACGTGCGGAGGCATGAGACGCTGATTGTGGCCGACCATCAGGTACACCCCGTTCTTGCGGGCTGCCTCGATCATTTGCTCTCCCTCTTCAGCCGTTGTTGCCATCGGCTTCTCCACCAGCACATGAAGGCCGGCATTCGCAGCCGCGATGCTCATTGGAGCATGCAGATAGTTCGGCGTACATACGCTAACGGCGTCGAGCTTCTCGTTCTTCAGCAGTTCTTGATAGTCTGTATAGGCTTTACCGCCATACTGGGCTGCCATCTCTTCAGCGCGTTCCTTTACCGGATCGGCAAAAGCAACCAGCTCCACGTTAGCATTGTTCGCATATTCAGGAATATGTCTGCGCTGGGCGATTGCGCCGCAGCCAAACACAGCCACTTTAATTTTACTCATTGAAAGTCTCCTTTGTGCTAATAGATTAAAATTGGTTCAGGTAGTTCTGCTTCAGCCAGTTCATGCTGTTCTCCACGCTTACCAGCGGCGGATTCTGACATACGTCCTGCTCGACGATCAGCCACTCCGTGCCTGCGTCGGATGCAGCCTGAATGACACCTGGCAGGTTAACCGAGCCTTGGCTCAGCTCCAGCGTCTTCATGTTGCCTTCCGCATCCTTGCTGAAGTCTTTCAGGTGAAGCAGCGGAAGACGTCCAGCGTATTTCGGAATGTAGGCAAGCGGATCTTGTCCGGCGAATTGTACCCAGCATACGTCCATCTCCACTTGCACGGCTTCCGGCGTCGTTGCGGAATACATCGCATCAAAGACGAACTGGCCATCGACCTCGGCTTCGAATTCAAATGCATGGTTATGATATCCAAAGATCAATCCCTGCTTGCGAGCTTCAGCCCCTACTTCCTCCAGGAAGGAGAAGAGGTTCTTCCAATCCTCGGCATCTTTACGATCTTCTTCGGCTACATATGGACACATCATATATTTAGCACCAATGGTTTTCAGGTAATCAATTTCCTTCTGCAGATCTGCACGAAGCAGATGCAGGCCTACGTGACTGCCGATCGCTTTCAGGCCAAGCTCTTGAAGAAGCGTTTTCATTTCCTCGGCTGGAATGTCTCCATACCCTGCGAATTCCACGCCTTCATAACCCAATTCAGCCACTTTGCGGAGCGTACCGCGGAAATCCTGTGCCGTTTCATCGCGCAGCGTATACATTTGCAAACCAATGTTCATTCTTCTCATTATAGCGCACCTCGATTCCAAAAATGAGTTACTGCTCTATCTGCTACTATCATACATGCAAATAGGCTAAAATGAACATAAACAATATTGCTGCAACATGAACTATCTGCTTATATTTTTTCTGGGGGTTGTTACCATTATGGAAGCAAGGCTGCTCATTTGCGACTATTCCTATCACTTTCAGCAATTCAGCAACAGCCATCGGGGCGGATTGACAACTTATCTGTTCCGCCTCCAAACCGAAGGCTCCTGCGAAATCTACTGCAACGGCATCGAGCACCACGTGCAGGCAGGCGACCTGCTGCTGCTGAAGCCCGGCGATGAATACGAGCTGCGTGTGAAGGAAGACGGCGAGGATGGCCGCGTGTCCAGCGGGGATTATTTTATATTCTGCGATGGCTCCTGGATTGATGATTGGTGGAATCGGATTTCCCGCCCTGTCGTCAGTCACGTCGGGCTCGACGATTATTTGCTGGGTCTGTGGAGACAGATGCTGCTGGAGAAGCGGCGCGGACTTGAAGGGGAAATCGGGGAGCTGACCGACTACCTGCTGCGCAGTCTCTGCCTCTGCCTGGACCGCGCCATTTCCGAGATCAAGCCGACCGATCGCCTTGCCTTCACCGCCCTGCGGCTGAAGCGATTCGTGGAGGAGCATGCCACCCTAACCTTCAAACTGGAGGAGGCTGCTTCCCATGTCGGGCTCAGCTTATCCCGGGCGGTTAAACTGTTCAAGGAGTATTACGGAAAAACCATGATTCAGTATGCCTTGGAGATCAGGCTGAACGCAGCCGTCGAGCGTATCAAATACAGCACGATGACGCTGGAGGAAATCGCGGAAACCTGCGGCTTCGCAAGCTACTCCTATTTTCACCGAGTATTCCGAGCCAACTATGGCATGTCCCCGGTCAAATTCAGGGAAACGGCAACGGTGCCGGCAAGGCCGGCCCAGGAGAAAAGCCCCCGATGATTTTTTTCTTCTATAATATAAAGAAGCAGCCCATGCTCATCCTTGAAGGTAGGAACTAGGCTGCTTTGCACTTTAGTAACTCGAAATATGCTCCAACTGCTTTTTCCGGCCACATCCATTCATAGCATCGCGGCCCCGGCGGCAGCGAAGACCAGCATGAAATAAACGCAGACCCATACCAGATGATTGCGATTCCACTCCCGCGGCTTGATCTCGACCGCGTACGGGAGCAGCCAGAGGAAGCTGGCGACAAACCATGCAGCGGAGACTATTCCGATAAGCAGCAGTTTCTTTCCTTGCTCGTATTGCAAGACAGGGTCCATCCCGTTAAAACGGATCAGCGAGCCGCTGGTCAAGGTACAGGAATAAGCCAACACCATGAACACGGCCACAATCAAAAGCGTGCCGATAACCTTGAGCCCGTCCGGAGCCAGGAAATTCGGCCGTCTCCCTTTTTTTCCGGAAAAGCCGATCAAAAAGAATACAAATCCGACCAAAATAGCCACACCTGCTCCTGAAGCGACAATGCCTCCGGAAATGGCAGCTGCCAAGGCTAGAATCGAAACCATCATCTCGTCTTTCCCTCTCTTTCGTACCTGCTGAACCGTACTGCGTGTGCTTGAAATTGAAATCGTGTGAAGGAGCACTAAATTTCCATAGGTAACGCACAATGACTGTGCAGATCGTATCGATCTAATTACTCACATCCGTCGTATCATCCATCCGGGCAGCCCGCATCGGTGAGAACACTAACCAAACTCCGACTACAGCCAGTCCGGTGATAACAACGCCTAATGCAGTGCGAAATCCATATACATCAGCGATTAAGCCACCCAGAGGCGCTCCAATAACGATCATACTGCGGTTGATAGACCTCATGGTGGCATTCATACGCCCATGCAAGTGTGCAGGTGTGATCGTCTGCCGGTAACCCATCTCAATCGGACCCTCAATGCCTAATGCAAATCCATAAAACAGTTGCCCAAATCCGATCAAGAGGAAGGTCTGAATCGACAGATTACCGTCGTCAGTGGATGGTGCCAGAACCATGAACAGGACCGCAGGTGCATACAAAAGTCTGGCAAACGTGATGCTGCGTCCTATTCCAAATCGCTTGCTGACCCGGGTTGATAACGTCGTGCCTATAACAGCGCCAATCCCGGCTGATGTCATGACCAGTCCCAGGGTTGACGCGCTAAACCCTAATTCGGTGAGAGCGTAAGTTACCAGCACCGTACCCAGCATACTGTTAAATAGAAACCACACATGGGTATTGAGTGCCAGCGTGCTAAGAAACGGATGCCGGTAAACCCAGCGCAATCCTTCCTTTATCAATTCAACTATGCGTTCATTCGAGGCCTTTTCCTGCATGGGCTGATGTTTAATGAAAGCCATAACCAGCCCTGAAAACAGATACGAAGCTGCGTTAACCAAGATGGCAAACGGAGCGGTAATGACGGAGACTAATAAACCGGCAGCTGCGGGGCCGCTGGTTTCCGCAACGGCTGCGCTTTGCTCCAACCGTGCATAAGCGGGCAATAACAACCTTCTCGGCACGAGTTGGGGCACAATAGATTGAGATGCAGCATCATTGAATAACGACATCGTCCCGAAGAGTATCATGATGATCATCAGAATGCCCACATGGATTCCATCGAATAATGCCAGTAGGCAAATCGCTACGAGCAAGATCCCCCGTCCCAAATCGGTCAGTACCAGGATGTTCCGACGACTGACGCGATCAATAATCACTCCCGCCACCAATCCCAGCAGCACATAGGGTAGCCACCTCGAGGAATTGATCCAGCCCACATCAACGGTACTGCCTTCCAGGTTAACCACCACCAGCACTTGGAGAGCAAGTGTGGTTATATACGTGCCAAAATATGAAATGGTGGAGGCTAACCAAAAAAATACGTAACTCTTATTGTTGGTGAGATTCATCTCTAACCTCCATCTGAGCGCCGTATTTTTCGGGTTAATTGTATATTGGAGTCACCGCTGAATGAAGTCACGAGCGCTATAACTAGTTAGATTGTAGCATATCTGTAACAGATAGAGTCGTACTCATTCCAATCGTTCCACGATCAAACCAGGGGGCGACTTATCGAGAATGATGTGTATGTTTCTAACGATCTACTCCAAGGAATTCGTTATAACGTTTCCCTTAAAAATATCATATCCGAGTTCCTGCAGAACCTTCACAGCATCTTCAACAGGCAGCTTGGGAAGATGAAACTCCTGATCGATGACCTCTCGCAGCTCGCTGAGATCGGATAAAATACGCTTTTCCACCTTCCCGTTTGCATGCCGGATACTCAGCACATTGTCGACCAGGGACAGCGAGCGCTGCTGATCCAATTGCCACAGCTGACAGCGTAATGAAGAGGTGAAGAGATCATTCGGTTTAAAATAGGCAGCAATGGCCGGTTGGAAATCATCGAATTGATACGTTTTCCTCGTATCGAACGACCAAACCAATTCTGTCAGCAGCCGACCATCCACATACCGATAGTACGTATACGTTCCGGGTTCATCCCCTTGGCGCAATCTGACTTCAATCCCGGCATATCGGGAAACATGATCGGGATCGGTCTCCAAACGAACGGGTTCGAAAAAAGGTGCGGAGTTTCCACAATCCACGTACACTTCTTCGCTTTCGTTGGGCAGACGAACAAGCAATCCAACATGCCCTCCGCCCAGCAACGTATAACGGGTTTGGAAACCAAGCTGGTTCAACAGCTGATGAAGACTGCTGTTGATCATATAACAAGTACCTCCCGCATTCAGCTGCCAAAGCTGATTTACAAACCTCCGCTCATCCTGCTCCAGCCTGCCTTTTTGATGATACTCTTGATACTGCAGCAACGTGGTCATGTTCTCGAAAGGAATCCGCTGATGATGCGCGGTGCAAATTTCAGTCAAATATTCCAATGAAGGTTCCTTTACCGGAACTTGAATATATTGCAAATAATCGGTGGCCCATTCAGGTAATCGCTCTTGCTCCGTCACGAGGTTCACGCTCCCTTATCAGATGTTGATATATTCTCTATTTTAAAGATTTCGCATCTGAATACCTCGTACGAACGACGGTTTGATCTATACAAAAATGGTCTTACCTATAGGTAAGACCATCTTTTACGACTAAAGTCTAACATTCATGTATTCTTGCGGCACTCATGGATTTCTCGTGATTTAAGAGCCATTGTTTACGGGATAGTCCTCCGCCGTATCCGCCCAATTCGCCGCTCGTATTGATCACGCGGTGGCATGGGATGACGATTGCGAGCTGGTTGGCGCCATTCGCTTGGGCAACGGCACGATAGGCGGTGGGTCTTCCCATCGTTGCTGCGATCTCGCCGTACGAAGATGTTTGCCCAGGCGGAATCTGCAGCAGCTGGTCCCATACTTCTTTTTGAAATGGCGATCCCAACAGGAACAAGGGCGTTTTGAATTCCGTTAAATTCCCGTTAAAATACGCGCCGAGTTCAAGCTCAATCGAGCGGATCGGGGCTGTGTAACCCGGAATGATTGCCGACTTGGTCCTCACCCTTAGACGTTCAACCTCTCGCTCCAAGCCCCGGCGATCTACGAATTCAAGCAAATACAGCGCTTCTTCATCTGCGATGGCCATCATCGGTCCTAGACGCGTGTCGAGCCATGATGCTTTTAAAACATGGTGATGCCCGGGCCGGGTAGGCGCTGCGCCCATAATCCGCGAAAAGGCGTCCCGGAATCCGCTGCTGGACTCATAACCGGTTGACAGCTGCGCATCCATGACGGTATGCCCCTCCCGGATTTGCTTCAGGGCAAGTCCCATCCGCCGGGCCCGTGCATATTCGACAAACGTCATCCCAAACCGCTTTTTGAATTGGCGTCTTGCCGTTGAGGCATCCACGGACAACTTCTGAAAGTCCTGGTTGGTCCATCTTTTCTCCGGATTCTCCTCTACCGCGTCTACAAGCAGCCGGACAAGTTCCGATACCTGATTGGGATGCGAAAGCGGACGGCATCGTTTACAGGGACGGAAGGAAGCAAGCAGCGCTTCTTCAGCCGTCTCATAAAATTCGCAGTTCTCGATTTTGGGTTTCCTCGCTGGACATGTCGGGCGGCAGAATACACCGGTTGTCTTCACACCCACGTAAAAGACACCTTCGTACTCGGTTTTCTTATCCAGCAGCGCCTGGTAATATTCCTGTTGGTTCGCGGCTGATATCATGTTTGGTTCCTCCCTGTATCTTTTGTTCACTCTATATGGCGATAATGATGTGTGCTGTGCTTCTCCTATTACAAATCAGGTGCCTTACCTTTGTGTTCCTATTATATTTCTTTTGCCTGCATGACGTAGCCGAAAATCGTGCATGAATTTTTTTCGGTTGGCAACGCAGACTTACCACGATCACGAGCGAATAAGAAAAACGTCTATCGACGTACCTGCACAGATGACAGACCGCAGTTAGAATAAGTTTTTCTTGCGATATCAGGAAGCCACAAGCTTCGAAGTTTATACTTTCTGATATCTTAAAAAAGCCTCTTCCGAATGCATCGGAAGAGGCTTTTCATGGCAAATATGAAGTGGATTATCCTTAGGACAAACTCCGCTTTACGTTAAAATCGGACGTGCTGGCGATTTAACCTTTGATGGATCCTGCCACCATACCCTTCATGATCTGCTCCTGCAGGATCAGGTAGGCCACGATCGTCGGAATGACCGCGATCGCCATCGCTCCCATCGTCAAGCTGTAATCCGTGCCGAAGCCGTCCGAGAATAAGGACAAGCTGAGCGGCAGCGTCTTCAGCGCCTGCGTATTGATAAATACGAGTGCGAAGGAGAAGTCATTCCAGAATCGGAGAAATGCCAGAATCGATATCGTTGCCACGATTGGCGTACAGAGCGGAAGAATCATTCTGCCGAAGATTCCCCACCAGCCGCTGCCGTCAATCATGGCTGCTTCTTCAATCTCTCTTGGAATGGATGACATGTAGGCCATCGCCAAGAATATTGCGATCGGCAGCTCAAATGCCGTATAAGGCAGAATGAGCGCACCGTACGTGTCGAGCAGGCCGATATTTTTCATCATAATAAACAGGGGCACCAGCGTACTGTGAATCGGAATCAGCAGCCCGGTCGTAAACAACACAACCACCAGCTTTTTGAACCGAAACTCGAATCTGGACAGTACATACGCCGCGAGTACACTGAGCAGGATGGTCAGAACGACGGCTGTAATCGTCACAACCGTTGAATTCAGCATCGCTCTGCCCATATTTCCAAGCTCCCAAGCCCGGAATAAATTCTCGGTCATCCACTCCTTCGGCAAGCCGTAAGGGTTGGTGAAAAAATCCTGATTCGATTTAAACGCGCTCGTAAAAAGCCAGTACAAGGGATAGAGCGTAAGAATCGCATACACAATCAGCAGCAATTTTACGAACCCGGTTAACCCCTTCGTGATGACGCGTTTCCCTGAGGCACTTCCGGTCCCGGTCGTCTGTAAATTCACATCGCTCCCTCCTTCATGTTAACTTGACTTTCTGCGCGTTGCGAAATAGTTAAGCGCGATAAGAATGGCGCTGACGATCATAATCATCGTGGAAACGGCGGAGCCGTAACCGTAACGGTACACGCTGAACGTGCTGTTGTACATATAAGTAGCAAGCAGTTCCGTCGATTGCGCAGGTCCGCCGCCCGTCATGACGATGACATGGTCAAAAGCTTTCAGGCTTCCCGAGATACAGAGCACAATGGTTACGACAACCGTGCTCCAGATCATCGGCAGCGTGATTTGCATCAGCTTGTTCCAGCCGGTGGACCCATCGATTTTGGCCGCATCATGGATTTCCGGTGAAATATTTTGCAGTGCTGCGATAAAGATGACCAGATAAGGGCCGATGTTCGCCCAGTTAATCGGGATCGATATCGCCAGCATATTGACTTTTGGATCGGACAGCCAGGCACGGGTCCAAGACTCCAGACCGAGCATCTCCAGTACATAGTTGGCGATCCCGAACTGAGGATGGTAAATGTAACCCCAGATAAGACCAACGACAACCGTGGAGAGAACCATCGGCATGAAGACGGCAGACCGGATGAACCTGGAGAAGAACGAATTCTTGAACAATACAATAGCCAGAATCAACGCGATTGGAACCTGGCCGATAATGGATGATACGACCAGAATCAGGTTGTTTCGAAGCGCCCGCCAGAAGATCGGATCCTTGAACATCTCTTTATAATTATCAAGGCCGATAAAGGTGGCGTCTCCGAACCCTTTCCAACTGAAAAATCCGTAGTATGCTGACCAGAAGACCGGAATAATGACAAATATCAGAAACAACAGAAGCGCAGGAAGAAGAGCTATGGCTATAAATCCTTTGCTTCTCATTGCTGTAGGCATGGCAGCCTCCTCCCTCCTAATCCTTATGCAGTGGTGAACCTTTTCTTATGGAGTAGCGGATCGGGCTTGCGCATCCTGTAGCTTCTGGGCCACACCTTCGACGGGACCGCCCATCATAATTTCCTGCAGACCGTTGTTGATGACTTCAGCCGCTTCTGCAGACAGATAAGCATCGTATACCGGCGTAATGCCTGTGGATTTCACCAGGTTAAAGGCTTTGTAGTACAAGGAGGTAACTTTGGACTCATCAATTTCGGTATCGTACATGACCATGGAGTTGCTCTCGGCAATCGCTTTTTGCGCTTCCGGTCCGCTCACGGCATAAATCAGTTCAAGCGCCAATTCTTTTGCTTTCCCTTCGGTTCTGCTGCTAAGGGCCAGACCGCCGCCAGCGCCGCCGGAGATGGTGTTAGCCTCACCTTTACCACCAGGAATTGAAGGCAGCGTAGTGACTTCAATATCCTTCATTTGCTCCTCCGAGGAAGAAGCCGCCAGGTTCGTGAGTGTCCATGCACCGCTGATCATCATCGCTGCATTGCCTTGGATGAAATACTGCTCGGCTTGCGTGTTGTCGATGCTGTTGGCACCTTCTTGGAATGCTTTGTTGTCGACGAGCTCTTTGAAATAACCAAGCGCTTCGATAAACTCAGGATCGGTGAATTTCGCGCCATCCTGTGCTGCCGCTTTCTTGAACCATTCGGTGCCTGTCACACGGTCGGCAATCGATCCGATAATGGTGGATTGCGCAACCCATGGTGCTTTGTTTCCAAGCGCGATCGGCGTAATGCCGTTATCGTTGAACGTTTTAACCGCCGCCATCATTTCTTCCCAAGTCGTCGGAACTTTTACGTTATGTTTGTCAAACATTGCTTTGTTGTAGTAGAGAATCGAAGTTGCGGACATGCCTAGTGGAGCGGAGTAGATCTGGCCGTCCTCGAACTCGTATGGATCAAACGCTCCCGGCAGGAATTTATCTTTCCAATCCGAATGAGCATCCAGCACCTCTGTAATCGGCTGAAGCAGTTTCGCCTGATGAAGCTCGGCTGACTGGCTTCCTGCATATACAAAGAATACATCCGGCATTTCATTCGCAGCCGCAACGGTGCTCAGACGTTGACGGTAACCGTCCGGCGGAATCGCTTGTGCATCGAGCGTAACTTCAGGATGATCCTGAGCAAACTGATCGATAAAACTTCGGACTGATTTGGCACGCAGGTCATCACCGGCAAAGTTATGCCAAATGGTCAGCTTGACCTTCTCTTGATTCCCCTCATTTCCCCCCGCCTGCTCCTTGCTTTGCCCGCCTCCGCAAGCTGCAAGGACCAGTGACATCATCAGCAGTACAAGACCTATTTTACGTTTTGGTCTCATGGTCAATCCCCCTTTTTAATATACGAAAATGATGAAGCGTCTTAAGATGATTAGTCCAAGTATATAAAAGGATATAACGCTTACATAGGGGATATAATTCAGTCCATAGAGGGACAAAATTCAGGATTTGCCCGATACTCCGACGGGGTTTGTCCCGTCCATTTCTTGAACAGGCGGTTAAAATACTTAATATCCTCATAACCGATTTCATTCGCGATTTCACTGATTTTGGCTGGCGTTTCCCGCAGCAGGTGCATCGCTTTTCGCAGTTTCGCCTGGGTCACGAATTCGATATAATTCTGCCCGGTTTCCTTCTTGAACATCTCGCTGAAATAGTTGGGGTTCATATGGACATGCTTCGCCACTTGTTGAAGCGACAGGCTCTGCCCCAGATGCTCATGAATGAAGGATATGGCTCGCTGGACAGGACTGGTTGTTGAGACCATATCACGATACTGCTTCATGATGAGCTCAAGGGAATCGACCAGCACCTTCTCCGGCGTCTTTGTCAACTCGCGTATATCGTAAGTCTCTTCCACTTTCACCGGACTGGCATAGCCGATAGACGTAGCAGCCCGTATGAGCCAGCGCTGTGCCGAGATGATCAGGGAATGCAGGTAAGCCTGAACCGAGCCGGGCGTCGCCTGGCCCTGGCTTTGGATGCGTCCCAGCAAATCCGTCACCCATGCCCGCAAGTCGGCGGATTGTCCAGAACGCAGCAGGGAGGACAGCTCGGTTTCTTCTTCCACCGAACATACCGTTCGGATGCCTTTACGTCCTTCGATATCTTCATAACGGATATGCCGTTCCGAATGCAGCAGCCACTCGTACGAGCTGGCTTCCACAGCGGTGCTCAGCGCAACAGGGAGTTCCCGGACACTGGAAACCGGCCGACCGCTGGCTGCCGTAATACGGCAGTCGTGCGCAGATTCCATCTTCCGAAGAGCGGAGTCTACTCGTCCCCATCCACTATTCGGTTCGGTTCGCACCAACAGAAGCAGGGAACCATTCCACTCCAGCCACGCACCATGCAGCCCTTCGGCCATCGCTGTACCGATTAAGCTATGCAGCTCGCCAAGCGCAAAGCGCTCCTCTTCCTCTTGATGTAACGGATGCACCGATAGCATCCAGATCTGCAGCACCGAGCCATTCGTTTCCAATCGCAGCTGAGGATATCGCTCCCATAATTCCGCCTCGGCTTGCCCATCCGGCGGAGCACCGGACGCCAGCAGTCTTCGCAGAAAGCCCCGGCTGACCACCAATTCCTGCGCCTTTCCCTTCGCTTGGCTAAGTCTTCGCTGTATCAATCGCTCTCTTGCTTGTACCGCAGCCTCGATAATTTCCCCGGGCCTGCTCGTCTTCAGCAGGTAATCGCTCACGCCTTCCCGCATCGCCTGCTGCGCATATGAGAATTCATCGTATCCCGAGATGACAATGATTTCGATCTCGGGATACTGCTGCTTGACTTCATGCGCCATATCCAGTCCGCTCAAGCCCGTCATGCGAATGTCGGTAAAAATAATCTCGGGCATTTCAACGGGAATACGCTGAAGGGCTTCCTCCGCTGAAGCCGCGGGCGTCAGCACCGTAAAGCCGTTATCGGCCCAATTGATCACTGTACTCAGACCATTTCGAATGATCACTTCATCATCAACGATCAGTACCTTCAATGTCGCCATCCCCTTTGCTGGATCATTCAGATTGTTGAATTTCAGGTAAATCAGGTATCGTAAACATCACCCGTGTTCCGGCTCCTTCCGTGCTCTCTACACGCAAGCCCGCATCCTTACCGTAATGCAGAAGCAGCCGCTTGTGGACATTTCGCAGCCCGTAGCTTCCGCGCGGGGTCTGCCCCTTCTCGTACTGCAGCGGATTCTCAACCAGCTGATCCTGAAGCCACTTCAGGCGCTCCGTTGTCATCCCAATGCCATCGTCCTCCACCATGAAGTGGATTCCTTCAAATTCACGGTGTCCGCAAATCGTAATCGTCCCCATCCCGTCACGGCTCAAAATACCATGCAGCATGGAGTTTTCAACCAACGGCTGCAGCAGCAGCTTTAACATGGTGTGCGGATACAGCTCCTCCTCCACATGAACCTCAAACTTGAACTTTTCCGGATAGCGGATGGTTTGAATATTTACGTAATGTCGGACATGCATTATTTCCTGCTGAATCGTGCAGTATTCCTGCCCGTTATTGAGACTGAACCTCAAGAAATCGCTGAGCGATCCCACCATCTCGGCAATTTTCACATCCTGGTTCATCAGCGCCAGCCAATGGATGGATGACAGCGTATTGTAGAGGAAATGCGGATTGATCTGCACCTGCAGCGCATGCATATCCGCCTCCTTCTTCAGCGACTCGTTCAGCTTCACTTCGTCGGTAAGCTTCACAATCCGGGAGCTGAGCCGGTTGTAACTAATAATGAGCTGCCCGACCTCATCGACCGTCTTCACCGGGAGCGCAGGCAGAGGCTCCTCCGGGCTTGAGTTCTTGAGGAACTTCGTTAACACGGACAGCGGATTCGTAATTTTCTGGATCAGGAAAAGAACGAGTATAATGGCCAGCAGAATGGCCACGGTGACGGCAACCGCCGTCAATTTGATGAAGTATTGGTTTTGGGAACGGTATTCCTGTGAGGGAATAATGCCGACCAGTTTCCAGTTCACGCTGGACATTTTTTTATAGAGAATGGTCTTCTTGTTGCTCCCCTCGCCATAGTCTATATTTCCGCTGAGCCCCTCAAACTCTCCAATCGAAGGATAGTAGTCTGCAAGCGTAAGATTGGTCTCCATATCCGGCGGACCAGCAATAATCCGGTTATTCTCGTCAAGAAGAAGGACAAACCCGGTCTTCTCCAGGACGGCCTGCCGAAATTGATTGGCAATGACGCCCTGGTCCAGGTTGATCTGCAGATTCCCGATCGGCTTATATTTATCCGTGCTTCGGATCGGTCTGGCCAGCGTAATGACTTTCCTAACGCCTTCAAAGGTCCACTGCCGATGAACAAAGGACCACCATTTGGGATGATGCTCGTAATAGTCGGGGACCATCTCGGTAATATTCCGGAACTCGGAGCGTACCAAGGATTTGTGCGAGATAGCATCTTTGCTGCCGAGCGGTTCGACGATGATATTAGCGATATAATCTTTGGAAAAGGCCAAGTTCGTCAAAAAATTAATAACCGTCGTCTGCTGGACGTAGTTGCTCTGCTCGGTCTTCAGATAGGCTTGAACACCGGTATGCCCGATGAGAAAAAGCGAGATATTCTCCACGTCTTTGACCATCGTATCCAGGTAAGCTTCCAGCTGCCGAAGCGTATTCATTCCTGTAATCTTGGCCTTCTCCTCAGTCAGGCTCTTGGCTATGTTAAAAGAGAAAATACCGAGAAACAGCAGCGGCACCAGCGTTGCGATAATAATAAGTAACGACAATTTATGCTTCAGCGATTTCCCAAGCCATTGCTGCATAAAAACACCTCGTTCAAAGTCCCTATGGTATGGGCTTGTTATATTACTTGACATTGAATGCGTTTACTTCCAATCCACTCTCTTTTACTAGCAAAAATGTGTCAGGTTTATTAACTATCTTAGAGGAATCTTAAGACTCAAGTAAATGGTAATAAAGTCCTATGAAAAGGGGTGGAATCTTCTTGCATATGTTCTATAGGTACCATTCCTACTGGTTCCTTTTCGGAGATCATGGAGGGGATAAATCGGAGGTGTTGGATTAAAAGAAACACAAAAAGGGCGCAGCAGCACCCTTTTGATTAACGAAGCACATCTTTCTATCAAGCTTTATGCTTCTAGTCCATGATCATAACATCTTATCAGATATGCGTTTATATGTAGATCTAAAGTTTTACATCACTAAACCGTTACTTCCCCTATTCTTCCAGACTACTATACTCCATGCTATCCACCACAAACTGATTCAACTCTTCATCAAATCGGTATGTTATTTGCAGATCCCCGGCGAAGCCGGCCGGACTGATGCTTCCCGCAGCTTGCGTAACAAGCCGACCTTCCTCTAGTTTGTGTCTGACAACGGCCCCGAAGCCAACCTTATCATATAAGTAGCTTTTATCCTTGGAATCATCCTCGATCCTTTCGACATACTCCTTCCCGTCGATCAAAAGCTTGATAACAAAGTGATCCGCATACTTCTCGATGTTGGATTGCACATGGCTCAGTACCGCCTGCTCCAATGATTCGATAGGAATTTCCCTCAGCGTCTCGACGTCGACTACATGCATTTCCCCCATGTAAAGCCCCGTTCCGGTCCCGTCCACATAGAACACCACAACGTCAGGCTTGCCATCGCCTGTAACATCCTGATATTGAATGACGGGTTTCCGCGTACCGTCTCCGCCGTTCCAGTCTTCAAAGACCCGCTTCCTTCCTTCGACCTCGATCACCATTCCTTCATATCTGCCATATTTCGTTGCGCTTACCGGATACAGCTTCACATCCCGGTTCTCCTCTGCCGTTGAAACGTCCACATCCGGCGTATAGATGTAAACCATTCTCTCCTTCGTATCCCAGCCTACTTCTGCATCATACAACTCCGCTAAAAATCGGATCGGCACCATAACGTGGCCATCCTTTAACTCTGCGGGAATGGATAGTGAATATGCCTTCCCTTTTCCCTTCGCCTTCAGGCTTCCCATCTCTAATGTGACTTGATCGGCACCTGTGTTGATGGTTACCGTCTTGTTCTTGTTGTTCCAGTGAAGCTGCATAGGTTTCATGTAGTACTTCATTATGCGCAAGGGAACCAGCGTTGTCTGATTCACGATGACGGGATTGACATCCGTCGTAACAATCCAATGATTGATGTTTAATTCCATTTCCTTCTTGGGTGCAGCTTCAGCCTGATCCTGAACGAAAGCACTCATCAGCATCGTGGCCGCTATGGCGCCGCTTACTGCTATTCTTGTCCATTTCCGGGTGATCATGTCCTCTAAATCTCCTTGGCTTGTGATATTCGGTAATGCTTATATAACTAAAACGCATCGTGACCGGGATTGGTTCGTTCATATCAATAAATGATATCCATACTTCCTCTGTCGTCCCCTTCCTGCCAGGCCTCCAATTATTCACCCCATTCAATGTCAAAAATCATGACCACGCTCCTTCTGTTATGTTAGAATCAGATATGATTGTTATATTATGGAATAAATAGTTCGAGGTTATCATTTCGGTTCCAGGAGAACCCTGCTAGGAAAATGTTGAAGGGAGGCGAGCCATATGAATATAGGTAGTTCCATGTTTCATTTATGGCCCATGTTGATCTTAATCATAAACGGACTTTTTATGCTGCTTGGTTTGTATGCATTGTATCTGCTCATTAAACTTTTGATTCGCGCCATAACAGCTGTCGAGCTCTACATCGATGAGAAAAGAAACCGGCGGTTGTGAAGGTAAACTTCAGTTAATTCAGGGTTGAAACCACTGAATCTCCTGTGGTAAAGTCTAGGCAACCAGAAATGAAAGGGTGAACCAAAAGCCAATGATCCACTAATCCTGTCCCAAACATTGGAAAAACACTTCGTTACGAGGTTTTTCGGGATAGGATTCGTGCGGCTTTTTTTATATGTGACGGGTAGATGCTTGAAGCTTCTTTACAAATGAAGCCGGTATCTTCTTTTGTCCGTATTCAGCCTCCTATTCCGAAATCTCGGAGTGGGAGGCTTTTTTTTAGAGTAAGAAAGCATCAACTTCAGAGACCTGTCATCCTTATCTCGCAAGAGCAGCTTCCACTATACGCGGAGACTTGGATATGCTCAGACCCATGAAGAATCCGTCTTAAAGCATTCCTAACAACTTTCTATACAAGGAGGCATATTTGCATGCAGATCATAACACAGGAGTACAAGACAGCGAATCGGGAGTCGGGACCTTATGGTATTACGACAGGACAAGATGGGGCCATATGGTTCACGGAGCATAAAGGAAACCGGATCGGACGGCTCACCAAGAATGGGGATATGCGCACGTTCGAAGTGCCGACTCCGGATGCCGGGGTTATGTCCATCCTATCTGCCCGTACCGGTGACCTCTGGTTTACGGAGTACAAAGCGAATAAAATCGGAAGAATGACAATGGAAGGAACATTTACGGAATTTGAACTGCCTGAAGCCAACTCGTCTCCTTACGGCCTGACGGAGGGTCCGGATGGAGCCATATGGTTCACCGAGCTAAATGGCAACCGAATCGGAAATATAACGCCGGCAGGCGTTATCACGGAATATGCCTTACCACGCGAAGGCTCGTACCCTTCCTATATTACAGCGGGTCCGGACGGCGCGTTGTGGTTCACGGAAAACCAGAACAACTCCATCGGACGGATTACGGTGGACGGGGAGATTACCGAGTACCGGATTCCAACGGAGCAATCCGGCCCGGTCGGCATCACGACAGGTGCCGATGGCGCCCTATGGTTTGTTCAAATCAACGGCAATCAAATCGGACGAATCACAACGTCCGGGAACTTCACCGAATATAAGATCCCGTTTGAAAACGCAAGGCCCCACGCTATCACGGCGGGTACTTCCGGAGATCTCTGGTTTACCGAATGGGGAGCCAATCGAATCGGACGAATTACCTGTACCGGGGACATGACCGAGTACCCGATCCCAACCCCCTCCGCTGAACCTCACGGTATTACCGTGGATTCCGGGGGCGAGGTCTGGTTCGCCGAGGAATGCGATCAGATCGGCCGGTTTACGATTCAATATTAGGTTTAGGAAGCCAACCTATTGCTCCGCCCCTAAAAGAAAGCCCGTGCAGCTTGTTGCCGGGCTTTTCCAGCGTGAAGCTGCCCCGGCTTGTTTCTTCATCTATGGGAATGTGATAGATTAAATGGATACTTAGAATTATTTCTCTTAGGAGACCGTCCGATGATGAACCCAAATCAAACGTTAGATGATATACAATGGCAGACACTAATTCAACAAACCGCAGGTTTTTTCAGCGATTTGACCATTAAACGGGGATTTCAGTATTACAAGCAAGGCCGTGTTCACGCAAGCGAGCTGATAGATCCTCCCGGGATGATCGAGGCTGCCGTAGATGGAACGGAAACCTACCGTGTCAAGCTTCATCTTCACTCCCTGAGTGACAGCGAGTGCAGCTGCCCCGTTAACGAAGGCTGCAAGCATATGGTGGCTGTTCTGCTTGACTATGCCCAGCTTCAGGGTCGTTCCATTCATGCCCTGGTTAATGCGCATTCCACTACGTATGCTCCCACCTCTTCCTATGACCGAAGCGATTCCGACTTCAGTCCAGCGCAGGAACGGCCATCTGCCGGAGCATCGAAGTGGAGAGTCAAGGCGGACCATTTGCCCGAGCTGCCCATCTCCGCATGGCATGAGCTGTTCGAAGTTTGCACGGCTTCGCTGGGAGCGAATACGCAGAATTCGTTCTACGCCAAAAATGCACTGGCCTCCCTCCATCACATCAAACCGCCCATGCCACCGGATATGGAGTCATTATACGAGCTTCATGCCCATCTCTTTATTCTCGAGAAGCTGGTCAAGCAGCCCGCCAGTGCCTGGAATTCCTCCGGCTCCTACATTGGCTATCATACGCAGGTAGCAGCCGATCATATCCTGGCCAGAATCGAGCGCATCTTCCATGAAGGGCTGGAAGACAGCGAAGATGGAGAGGCATTCAAGCAGCGACTTACCGAGACGATCTCGTTTGTCCGGCGGAGCATGCTGGGCGAGCCGCGGAACCGTAAATTTTACGCGCAGGTCTATATGCAGCTCTGGATGTACTGGATCTATCCGTTTGCGAAAAAAAGCACCCGCTTAATCGAGGCGGAGTTAGAGCAGCTGCAGGCAGCCGAAGCCGAATTCGGCAGCACCCTCTCGCGTGCCTCGTGGTATATGGCACAGGGCTTAATGTCCTTCTACCTCGGACAAGATGAAACGTCTTGGAGCCTGATCAGAGAAGCAGACAAGGTGAGCAGTCTGTCCCCGGCTTCCGTCCTGGGCTTCTTCGACATGCTGCATTCGGGGCAACAATGGGAACGCTTAGCCCGCTGGCTCCCGGAGATCGGCCCGCTGCTTGGCAGTCACCGCAGCGAGCATCTCAGCAGCTATCAATTCTACTGGGATGCCGTCATAGCGCACCTACCCGAGGAGGCTGAACGGATGTGGAGCAGTCTTGCCGACATGCTTCCTTATTCGAAGGACATCTATCAGAATGCCTTGATCACACACGGCAGATGGCGGGAATGGATCGACTACCAAATAAGCACAGGCAGGGAGCCGCTGGAACTCCGGGTCAGCGAGCTCGCTCCGATTGAGAAGAATGCGCCCGAGCTGCTGCTGCCTTTTTACCATCAGGCCGTCGAGCGGTACATCCTTCATAAGAACCGAGCCGGCTATAAAGCAGCCGTCAAGCTGCTCAAACGCTTGGCCAAGCTATATAAAAAGCTCAAGCAGCAGGAGCGCTGGGATCTGTTCATGATCTCGTTGTCCGTACGAAACAGCCGGCTTCGCGCATTCCAGGAAGAGCTGCGGAGAGGAAAGCTGATATCATGAGCAGACACACCGAAACCATCACGGTTCACATGGCACTAAGCGAATACGGAGATGCCGTCCTATACGGATCTACCGTCATGCGGGGTTACGTGTCCGGACAATACCTGAAGCACCGCTTATTCGCCTGGCACGAAGCTTCCTTCTACGGAACAGAGCTTACCGTGCAATCCGTTCAGGATATGGAAGTGGTCATCCTGCCTTCCGAGCAGGTCATACCGTTCTTTGCGGATGCACGCCTGCTCGAACATATTGAGTGGATATGGGACGAGGATTGCCTTCCCTTCATTGAAATTGCACCTTCGCTGGCAGCTTGCATTCAGGACAAGCAATACGCGCCGAGCCTGAGCGCCTTCAAATCGGGAAGGCTGCAATGGATCTGGGATGCGGAGGCGTTCACAGCGGAAGAGTTGTCCCGTCTCTCCCTGCTGGATGCAGACGAGATATGGAATGAGGGCTTACGGGCGGCGTTCTCTGCCGCCGTTGAAGATCAATGTTACGGCAGCGAAGAGGCCGCGGCTGACCTGCGCAGGGAATACCCCCTTCTCTTCTCGCCGAACCGAACGGCAGCCGAAGGCATGGACGACAAGTCCTGGCTGATCGCTATCGGATGGCGACCGGATACCGCTCCGTTCCGGCCCCTCCTGCAATTGCTGGAACCGGACGAAGAAGAAACCGAGTGGCGTCTTCAGCTCGTATTGCAGGACAAGCAAGACGCCGCATCGCTTGCAGCCGTTCGTCTAGCCGAAGACGGGCAGGCATACGGATCATGGCCGGAGACTTGGACGGCTCATATCAAGGAGCGATCCTCCGGCTGGCTCCAAGGTTTGCAAGCAGCACTGCCCTCACGTATGCTTCACGCTCCCGCTGAAGACGTGCTCGGTACGCCTCTGTCCGACGAGGCGGCATGGCAGTTCCTGACCGCGGACAGCCAGCGGCTGCTCCAGTCAGGCTGGCTGGTCCTGCTGCCCGCTTGGTGGGAAGCCGCCAGCAAGAAGAAGCCCAAGCTGCGGGCGAAAGTGCGCTCGGGCGAAGGCGAGAACGCCGAGCGAAGCAGCGGCGGTTCCCTATTCGGTCTGGACGCGCTGGTGAATTTCGATTGGCGTATCGCCATCGGCGAAGCTACCCTTTCCGAGGCCGAATTCGCGGAGCTTGTTGCCCGGAACGAACGGCTTGTGCGGTTCCGGGGCCAATGGATTCCGCTGGACCCCGCCCTGGTCGCCCAAATCCGCCAGATGATGGCGGGCGTAGACCGTGAGGAAGGTCTATCGTTTCAAGATATTCTGCACCTTCACCTGCTTGGGAACAACGATGAGTCCGAACAGACTCAGCAGGATGCGGAGGAAGCGCGGGACCCGGAACGGATCAAGCTTGAGGTGGAGCTGAACGAGCACCTCGTGAAGCTCATCGGCCAGCTCGGCCGGCAAAGCGAGTGGCCGAACCTCCCTGTCCCCGCCGGGTTGAAGGCGGAACTGCGGACTTATCAGCATGACGGCTTTGCTTGGCTTGCCTTTTTGCGGCGTTACGGGCTTGGGGCATGCCTTGCCGATGACATGGGTCTTGGCAAAACCGTGCAGTTTATCGCCTACCTGCTGCACGTGAAGGAGACAACGATGCAGCGGGAAGAGCGACGCCTCCCTTCTCTGCTGATCTGTCCCACCTCGGTGCTGGGCAATTGGCAGAAGGAGCTTGAACGGTTTGCCCCGTCGCTCCAGGTCATGCTCCACTACGGCGGCAAACGAAGCAGCAGCGAGGATTTCTATAAAGAGGCTTACCAAGCCGATATTATCCTGACATCTTATGCTACCGCCACGCTCGATCAGGAAATGTTAAGAGACATGAAGTGGGAAACGATCGGCATCGACGAGGCCCAGAATATCAAGAATGCCGACACCAAGCAATCCGCCGCCGTGCGAAGTTTTCCGGCAAGGCATCGCGTTGCCTTAACCGGCACACCGATTGAGAACCGGCTGTCCGAGCTGTGGTCCATCTATGACTTCATCAATCCCGGATATCTCGGCAGCCTGCGCGCGTTCAATCTCCGGTTCATTCAGGCCATCGAAAAAGATAAAAACGAGCAGCGTACGGCCGATCTGCAAAGGCTGATCAAACCCTTCATGCTCCGGCGTAAGAAGAAGGATCCCGCGATCCAGCTCGATCTGCCGGACAAAAACGAGATGAAGACCTATATCCATCTCACAGCCGAGCAGGGTGCGCTTTACGACCAGACCGTGAACAGCCTGCTGGAACGCATGCAAAAGCTTGAGGGCATCGAGCGCAAAGGCGCCATTCTGGCAGCTCTTACGCAGTTCAAGCAGCTCTGCGATCATCCGGCGCTGCTCACAAAGGAGCCGCTCCCGGAATTGCCGGGAGGCGGCGGCTTGCTTGACACCGAAGCCGTCGTCAGCCGTTCGGCCAAGCTGGAACGGCTGCTGTCCATGGTGAAGGAACTGCGGGACGAAGGCGAACGCTGCCTGATCTTCACCCAGTATATCGGCATGGGCGAGATGATGCGGCAGGTGCTGCATCAAGAACTTGGGGAGCCGGTGCTATACTTGAACGGCAGCACGCCCAAGCGGACGCGCGACCGCATGATCGAGCAGTTCCAATCCCAGAAGCTGCCGCCCGAAGAGCAGCCGAACGTCATGATCCTCTCGATCAAGGCCGGCGGCGTCGGCCTGAATTTGACCGCCGCGAATCACGTGTTCCACTTCGACCGCTGGTGGAACCCCGCAGTGGAGAATCAGGCTACCGACCGCGCTTATCGGATGGGACAAACCAAGGATGTCCAGGTGTACAAGTTCATCTCCATGGGGACGCTCGAGGAGCGGATCGATGAGATGCTGGAGAGCAAGCAGCAGCTAAGCGATCAGGTTATCGCAAGCAGCGAAGGCTGGATTACCGAGCTGTCTACCGATGAGCTGAAGGATCTGTTCACGCTGCGGCGCGATTGGGCTTAATTGTCATTATCAGGAGTAAACGAATAGTCGATCGTGGACACTCGCCCCCGAAGAGATGGAGCACAGCGGAATCCTGTGAAACTTCTGGGAGGGGCACAAGGTGTCGCTCTACAACGACGATATCGTTGAATAGCAGAAAGCCCCGTGTGCGGACACGGGGCTTTTGTTATTTGGAGGAGTTTAATACTTAGAGTAATTTCGTTTTGTTTACGCGCATGAAGCTTATATGGCTAAGGTTTCTAAATCCAAACCAGTTGAAGTACTTTGTCTTGGGTAATCCGTTGCAACCTGAGGTGCTTTCGCTTATGAAGATAATCCGCCTCAACTTGAGGTACTCTCGATTACGCGGGTAATCCACTCAACTTAAGGTACTCTCGATTACACGGGTAATCAACGCAACTTAAGGTACTCTCGCTTACGTAGGTAATCCGGCAACTTAAGGTACTCTCGCTTACCCAGGTAATCCGGCAACTTAAGGTACTCTCGATTACGCAGGTAATCCGTTGCAACCTGAGGTGCTCTCGATTACGCAGGTAATCCGTCTCAACTTGAGGTACTCTCGATAACGCAGGTAATCAACGCAACTTAAGGTACTCTCGATAACGCAGGTAATCCGGCAGTGTTGAAGTGCTTCACTTACAAGGAGAACTCCGATTCATCCGCACAAGATGGCCGGCACCAGAACGTTTGGCAACCTGCTGGTAATTAGGTAGGAGGAGAGTGATTCTTTGTATTAACGGACTCAGAATACGCTATTTAAGACAAATTCATCATTTTTAGCGACTGAACGGACATAGGATCCGTTATTTGTGCCAATACAGCATAAAAATGCCGGATATGCGCCCAATAACGGATCTTGTGTCCGCTGCGGTTTAAATTATGGCGTGATCTCATCATATAACGGAACTGGAGTCCGATAGGAACAGCGAGTAGTTGACTACTTCAAGAACAGTAAATGCCGACGCCGGATCGGTTTTTCCGGCCTGCCCCCCACTCCCTCCGCTTACTTCTCTTCCATCAGCTGCCGCAGCTTCGCTTCCGTAGTCGAATCGGGGGCGGGGGTATAGATGCTGCACCGCAGGTCATCATTTCCGTACACTTTGAGTGACGTGAGCTCATAAACCATTTTCCCGGCCTTGGCATGCCGGAATTCCAGATGTACCTCCGGGGCATAACTGACCTGGCTCTGCTCCCACATCCGGTTGAAATCCGGGTGCCCGTTCTTCATCTCCTCCAGAAAACGGTCATACCACTCATCCTCGACGTATTGACCGTAATAGGACCGGAACATCGACAAGAAGCCGCTGGCGAACTGCTCCCAATTCACCGCCAGCCGTTGAAACTCTCTGCGGGTGAAGAGCAGCCGGATCATGTTCCGCTCCTCGGGCGGAATGCGGTCAAAATCCAGGAACACGTACGCAGCCGCACGGTTCCACCCCACGATGTTGCACATCCGATCTGATATCATGACGGGGCAATATTTCAGCTCGGTGATGATTTTTTGCAGGGACGGGCTGATCTGCACCGCTTCTTGTTTGAGCGTATAAGGCTCCGCCCCGCTCTCCAGCGCCAGAGAATACAGATATCTGCGCTCATCCGCGTTCAGCTGAAGCGCATTGGCGACGCAGTCCAGCACGGACGACGACACCTGGATGTCGCGTCCCTGCTCGAGCCAGGTGTACCAAGTGGTGCTGACACCCGCCAGCTGGGCGACCTCTTCCCTGCGCAAACCCGGCGTTCTCCGTCTAGTCCCGGGCGGCAATCCGACGGACTCGGGCGAGATTTTGGCACGCTGTCCTTTCAGGAAAGCCGATAAAGCTTGCAATTTAACCTGAGAATTCATCTTATGGGCCTCCTTCCGTTATTAAGGATAGCAGTATTTATACTAGGATAAACGGTATCTTGTAATAGGATACTACACGTGACATTATAACCTTAAGATTGACAAGTTATAAAGTCTTAAAGGAGGCTGTTGATCCATGGAAAGAGTCGTTATCACCGGTATGGGCGTCATATCGCCGCTGGGCCACGATGTTGAGACGTTCTGGTCCCGGCTGGTACGGGGAGAGTCCGGAATTACACATATAGAAACTTTAGATACATCCAAACAGAAAGTAAAAATAGCAGGTGCCGTGAAGGAGTTTGACGCAAACGCGCTGTTTGGCGTTAAGGAAGCCCGGCGGTTGGACCGCTTCTGCCAGTTTGCCTTGGCTGCGGCCGATCAAGCCATAAGTCAGTCGGGACTCAATCTTGATCAGATCGATCATGAGCGGATGGGGGTATACGTTGGATCTGGCATCGGTGGTATTCAAACCTTAATGAATCAGAGCGACACGCTGTCTTCCCGAGGACCCGAGCGGGTGAGCCCTACCCTGGTTCCCATGATGATTCCCAATATGGCGGCAGCGCTCATCAGCATTAAATACAAGGCCCTGGGCTCTACGCTTGCGCCGGTTACCGCATGTTCGATCGGCAATACGGCGATCGGCGAGGCTTTCTTTAACATCCAAGCGGGCCGCTCCGATGTGATTATTGCGGGAGGCTCCGAAGCGGCGTTGACCGATATCTCGCTGGCCAGCTTCGCGAATGCAACCGCCCTTTCCTCCCGCAACGATGAACCGGGCCGGGCCAGCCGGCCGTTTGATACGGACCGGGATGGATTCGTCATGGCGGAAGGTGCCGGCATCCTCGTTCTGGAGTCCCTTTCCCATGCCTTGGGCAGAGGCGCCGAAATTCTAGGCGAAGTCATCGGATATGGTGCCAGCTCGGATGCCTATCATATGGTCGCCACGCCGGAAGACGGCAACGGCGCGGCACGGGCAATGAAGCTGGCCCTGACCGAGGCGAACCTCTCCCCGGCCGACGTGGATGTGATCAGCGCCCATGCCACAAGCACGGTCATCGGTGACCGTTCGGAGACAGCGGCCATTAAGCAGGTGTTTGGCGAAGAGGCGTATCGCATACCGGTAACAGCTAACAAGTCGATGACCGGACATATGCTGGGCGCATCCGGCGGCGTGGAGGCCATTGCGCTCGTAAAATCCCTGCAGGAAGGCATCATTCCACCGACGATCAATCTGGAGAATGCCGATCCGGCATGCGATTTGGATTATGTACCCAACCAGGCGAGAAACGCCGAGCTCCGGATTGGTATGTCGAATTCCTTCGGCTTCGGCGGACATAATTCGGCGATTGTTATCCAGAAATATGAGCATGAGTAACCTTGAGCCCCGGACCCCAGTGAAAACTGGGGTCTTTTTCTTGTTGCGATTCTGGAAGGATGGGCTGAATAATGAGACAGAAACGCTTTTTAAATTTTTTTTCGCAGAATCAAACTTTTTGAAAGACTCACACGTCTTGCTTCCGTAAGTCAATTGCAATTGATGGTTACCCGCGCGGGCCCAAAGGAGTGTCATATTTACATGAGTGGCGGCCGGAAGCTTGAGAAGCTTCTTATCCAATGTATAACCGAAAATCAGAACAGCGCCTACCGGCTGGCATACAGCTACGTTAGAAATAAAGAGGATGCCCTCGATATCGTTCAGGACGCGATCCACAAAGCATTTTTATCCATGGAAAAGCTGAAGCAGACGGGTTCATTAAAAAGCTGGTTTTTCCGAATTATTGTAACAACCTCCCTGGATTTCATTAGAAAACAGAAAAAAGTCCACGTCATGGACGACGAGAACCTGGAGGTTATATTACCCGGCAGCCATGATCACTATCCGAATCTGGATCTGGCTCAATCTTTGGAGGAATTACCCGACAAGTATCGGGTCATCATCATTCTCCGGTTTTTTGAAGATATGAAGATTGACGAAATTGCCGAAGTGCTCCACGAAAATGTCAGCACGGTGAAAACGAGATTATACCAAGGACTACAGAGACTGCGGGTGAACTTAAGCGAGGAAGATCAAGAGGAGGCACAACGATAATGCATGACAAGCTGAATAGGATGAAAGAGCAGTACGAGAGCATTCCTATTCCTGACGAACTAAGCTCCATTGTCAACAAGACCATAGCAACCAGACGAAAAAAAAATAGAGCGCTGCCCTGGCTCGCTAGTAGCGCGGCTGCATGCTGCCTACTGTTCGCCGGAGTGAATACAAGCCCTGCCTTCGCCCAGACCATGTCCGATGTGCCGGTTCTGGGCCATATCATCAAAGTGATCACCATCCGTGAATATGCCGAGACAGACGATAACACGGAAGTGCATATCGAAACACCCGGCATTGCCAACCTAGGAAATACGGAGCTTGAGCAAACCCTGAACAACAAATACCTGGAAGAAAACAAGAAACTGTATGAGAACTTCAAAGACGAAGTCGCCCTGCTAAATAAAGAAGGCGGCGCGCATCTCAGTCTCGATAGCGGTTATGAAGTGATCACCGACAATGAACAGCTGCTGATACTTTCGCGCTATATTGTCGAATCTGCTGGAAGCTCTGCCGAATCCAGAACATACGATACGATCGACAAGAAGAACCAGATGGTGATCACACTGCCAAGTCTGTTCAAGGATGATCGTTATATCCAGGTCATCAGTGACAATATCAAGGAGCAGATGCGCCAGCAGATGCAGAATAATCCGGACAACATCTACTGGGTGGAGCAGCCCGGCGTGGAGTCCGATGTACCGGAGGATCTGTTCCAAACGATCGCCAAGGACCAAAACTTCTACATCGACCAAGACGGCAAACTGGTCATCAGCTTTAATGAATACGATGTTGCGCCCGGCTATATGGGCGTCGTGGAATTTACCATTCCAACGGAAGTGATCGCAGACCAGCTCGTCAGCAGCGAATACATTCGATAGATCAGCCGTACATCTCAACGAATGCAGATCGTCCTTCCGATCCCATTGCCCCAGATTTTCTTTAGAATCTTTTATGATCAGTGGAAACCGGGGACATAGGGACCGCTTCGCTTCTCCAGAACGCTTCTGCCTTCTCCGTTGTAGATAACAAATCATAAACCTGGAGGTAATATATCATGAAAAAAACAATGAAGCACACAACCCCAATAACCAAAACCCTGGCGGCTGCCGGATTAGCGGGCATCCTTATGATATCGGCTTCGGGTCTGCCATCCGCTCATGTCCATGCCGAAACCAAAGCTGCAGCGAACGTGGATCGGGTAACCGCTCCAACCGTTGCCCCGCAACGGGTAACATCCAAAACACTGCAATCCAAGGAAAAATGGCTCGAAACAAACATTAAAATCCCTGTATTCCAAGGTCTGACCGACACCAAATATCAAGATCAGCTAAACGATATCATCGAATCCCATGCCTCCAAGGATATCGCCAAATGGGAGCAAGAAGCCACCGAGGCTGCGGCAAATGCTCAAAAGAACGGCTATACCATGCGCCCTTATCAGCTAACGATCACCTATGAGCTTACATCGGATGGCAAGGACGACAGCTTGATTTCCCTCAAGGTCATCACCGAAGGCATCGGGATGAACAATGGCGATCCCCGAGTGGATACGTACAACTTCACGAACAAAGCCGAAGCACAGCGCGTGACGCTCGAAGACCTGTTCGGTAAGGATTACAAATCCATCGTGGATAAGGCGGTCAAAACGGCGATTGCGGCGGATCAAGACCATTACTTCGCGAATGAAGACGGATTTCAAGGCATAGATGCGGAGCAATCCTTCTATGTCGCAGACGGAAAAGCCTATATCGTATTCCAAAAATACAGCATTGCCCCTGGATCTACAGGCATACCGGAATTTGCCGTAAAGCTGCCGGGTAATTCATCAGACAAAAAGCCTGCTGCAGCCGTATTGAAACCAGGCGCTTATTACAAAGATAACAACGGCAAGCTCATGGTTCAGGTATCCGTGCTGCGCCAGCTGCAATTCAATGTCAAGTGGAGCGGCAAGAGCAAAACCACAGAAATCTCCAAGGAAGCCGTCTGGAGTGCGGTGACGCTGAACAAGGATGCTTATACTTTGGGTAAAATGGCTCCACGTTCGCTGGGCTCGGCTCCTGTCATGAAAAAAGGCCACGTCTATGTCCCGCTTGCTTTCCTGACAGACGTTCTGAACCTGAAAGCAGATCAAGGCAAGCATGGCGAGATTACGCTGACAGCTGGAAAATAACTAGATCCACTCACTTCAAAGTCTGCGCCTCCTGCACATCATCTTCCAAAGCAGGGACAGCGCAGCAGGCGGTAAAAAAAAGAGGCCCTCTCCAACACGGAGACGGCCTCTTCTTCTATCAATGATGGGATGATTACCTTATGAGGCCTTCAGTACCCTCGTTATAGTGCAGCATTCCGTCAACAATACCCCTCCGACAACGCTTCTCCTGCCTTGCCGCCCCATTCATCATCCATCAGATACCGGGCTTGAACCCTCTCACCCTCATGTACAAACGTGAAGCGATAATACACTTCTTCATCCTCGCAAATCTCAAAATACAGTGCATATCGCCCTGCTTGCAGTGGGAGCTCAATAACGGCGTCCGACATGACGGACAACAGCTCCAGCTTCCCGGGATCCAGAACGTCAAACGGCACGACCATCCGCCGCTGCGCGTTCGGATCTTCGATGAATGCTTCTTTCAAGGCCAGCTTCACCCAAGCGCCGAAAGCATCATCAGGGATGGGATCAAAGGTCAGATATCCCGGATGAATGACAACGCCCTGCTTGATATTGGTTTCTCCCCATTGGCACAACTCCTCATCATAGTCCCGTGAGCGGACTTGAATCTGGTGATGCGAGATGGTAAGATCCACCTCTTGGGCCATTTTCGCATGCTGCATAAGTAAAGCACCTCGCTTTTTAGATACCTATATTCTATTTAAGCCGCTCCAAATGGATCGTGGCCAGCCTGCGTTCCGCATCCACCTGAACCCGCAAGCTGATGCCCAGCTTCTCCTCGAACAATCGGGTGACATTCAGATACTTGTCCTCTACGACTCCCGACCCTCCTCGGCCGTTGGAACGCGTCATGCCTGCGGTGATAATCTCCTTCACCATATCCCCATCCGCTTTGGCTTCCGGATTATATGTAAATACAGGTTCCTTACGATCGTTATAAAAGATCATGTCCTGCCGGTATTCCTTTGCGTTCACGTACTCTTTTCGCGTCACAAAATAGTCGCTCTCCAAATGGTCATACTGGACCCTCCCTGCCAGGAACGGATTGTCCTCGGAAGCTTCCACCTTGAATTGCCCATATGCCAATTGATGCAGCATGTTAAGGTCCGACCCTTCCAGCCTGTAATACAACGGACGAAGTTCCCCTTGCTTATCGGTTGCGGCGAAACCGGCCAGCAGCGGCCAAGCATCCACTGGTTCACCATCCACATCAACGGCCAGCTGGTATTTGGTCAGGACCACCTCATTCTGAAAAAGCCCATACGTGCGCGCAATAAAATAACCGGGTATCAACAGCGTGGCTGCCACCAGTATGATCACTCCCCAGAGGACCCTCCTGCCTTTCATGCTGTCACCTCCCCCGCTAGTTCTTCCTCAGATCATTACGCATGGCGCATTGTCAGCATCAAGAGCGCTTTTTCCTGGTGTTCCATCAGTAGTCTACCTCTTCAATCTCGGTGCGCAGATTGCGATTGGACGCCCGAAGGAGCTCTGTGAAGGAAGGCGCGATATAATACACAAAATCAGGATCATGCACGTACATGATGATCTGCCCGGACGTTCCCGGCTCCGCCGGATCGAAATCCAGCATCAGATACAACGACCCGCCTGCCATTGTGGCAAACGGATACCACGCCTTGTGAAACAGGTAAGGTTTAATTTCCGGATCAAGCTGCTGAATTTCCTCCGAACTATAATACGCATCCAGCCGTTCGTCCCGCTCGCAGAAATAGGATTTGACCTCCCTCATCTCATCCAGACTCATCAGGTAAAACGGCGTGTATTCCCCATCCCCCTCGTTCCCGGGATAGAGCACGTGAAACCCGTACCCGCTGCCGTTCTTCTTATTGTAAAACGAACGAAAGTCCTGCGGTAACCTGATCCCGAACTCCGCTTCAAAAAGCTGCAATTGCTCAGGAGCCGCCCCCTCCAATTGTTTATATTCATCCAGCAGATCCCGAAGATCTTCGGCGACCTTCTCCTCCAACTGCTGCTCCAGCTCGAGCATCAGTCCATCGATGACAGCATTCATAAAATAACCTCCGTTGATTGCATGTTCACTCAAAGCCGAGTGCTTCCCTTTACTAAAAAGTATATAGAACGCTGCAATGAAAACAACATGTCCTGCGGCATGCAAAAAAAGGGACAAAATCCCTCTTGAGATGTTCGTTTTGGTTCTTTTATGAAAATACCCCGGGTATTTACGGCCGCTGAAGCGCAGCTATTTCATGCCCGGAATCGGCTCATTCGATACCAGGGATAGGCATTGTGGGATAGGGGTAGCCCGCTCTCCTGCCGGAGGAATAACACAAGAATGCCGCACAGCAGATATGAAAATCCACGGATGCGGCATCCTGATTTAGATTGATATGTTAAATGACATCGACAAACTCCAGCTTCCCGAAACGCGAAGGAATATGGTAATTCACCTCACCGGTCGGGCTCCACGCCTGATACTCCCGGTTTCCTTCGGTGTCCTCATCAATGCGGTAAAAATTCACGTCCCAGCTTTTTCCCGCTTGCGGAGCGTTCTTGAAGTTCGCAGCCGGGATGCGAATTTCATATATCAAATTTCCCTTACCGTCATGTTCTACCGAGGTTTGAAGACCGGTAAGATCCCAATGAATATCGCTGCTTGTGATCGACTTCCCGCCATCATTACGGATCAGGGCGTCGAATATAACATTGTTCGGACTAACCTCAAGCTCGATATATTCCGTTCCCGTTCCTGTTTCGTCTATAAACAGTTCCACGACATCCTGTTCATACAGCGGATCATCCCGATGCTGATACTCCGATACGATATGAGAATCCTGGCAAACAAACCGTACATAAAAGTATTCGGAGCTCCAGCAGGCGCGAACCTCGGTCGCTTCCTTCGCAGCAAGCCCGGTCACGGTATCACTTAGAGCCACCGCTTCATAACGATCCCAATCGACGTTCCCCTGATGCTGCTCTCCCTGCTGGATGTATAGGGCGGGCTTGCATGGGTAAATTGCCGTATAATGCATAATCATCCCTCCGAAAAATTCAATTGGTAGTCTTTCCTCTATGATAAGACATACAGATTCGGTTCGCTATTCCGTGGTAAGAATAAAGAACATACGGAAATCCCATCTTTTGCTCTATGTCCCCATAGTGAAAATAAGCGCATGCTGTGCTACAATAATAAAATTGCAAACTCTAGGGAGGGTTATGGATTCGCCATGCTCATAATTGGTATCGCCGGCGGCACCGGATCGGGCAAAACGACGGTTGCCCGCTCTGTCATTGACCGACTTGGTTCAGATAAAGTCACGTTTATTTCGCAGGATAACTATTACAAGGATCATAAGGAGCTCAGTTTCGAGGAACGCGAAGCGATTAACTATGATCATCCGTTTGCTTTTGACAACGAGCTGCTCGTCGAACATCTCGGCATTTTAAAAAGCGGACAACCCGCATTCGCACCGGTGTATGATTTTACCGCTCATGCCCGTTTCACGGATCAGACCATCGAGCTGAAGCCGAACAACATCGTTATCATCGAAGGCCTTCATGTGCTGTCCGATGAGAACCTGCGAAAGCTGCTTCACATTAAAGTGTTTGTGGATACTGATCCTGATGTACGCCTGCTTCGCCGGGTCGTACGCGATATTGAGGACCGCGGCCGGACCATCCAGTCGATCCATAACCAGTACCTGACAACCGTCAAGCCGATGCATGAGGCGTTCATCGAGCCCTCCAAGAAATACGCCGACCTGATCATTCCCGAAGGCGGAGAGAATGAAGTTGGCATTCGCCTGCTCTCCATCTTGACCGAGAAATATTTGACCGGCGACCGCACGCTGTCGGGGGAATAGGACAAGCCTGCGAATCGGCCATTTGCCAGTGTAGGCAGCATGGAAAAAGCCCGCGGATCTGTAATTACAGGTCCGCGGTTTTTTTGGTGTTATCCGTGTCGCTTGAGCTTGTATTGCCTAACCTGCGCGTATTGCTTGCGTTCGTGCGCTTCCGAGTGTGCTGCGTTCTCGGTCTTCTTGTTTTCGGGGATGTGGCGTTATCCGCGTTTTCTGCACTTCCTGGACTTTCAGCATTTCCATCGTTTCCTGACTCACCGGTCCTTTCAAAGCATTCAGCTCCCGGCAGTTCAGCCGTCAAACATGCGGATCGTAATCCGTAACCACGAGCACGTCCATATGCCTTGCGTTTCTTAACAGGCTCCTGATCCATTTCAGCCGGGCGAACAGCTTCCATCCGGCCATCTGCGGCTGGCCGATAATCAACTGGGTGGCCTTGGCCTCATCTGCTGCTGCGACCCATTGAGAAGAAAAGGCGCATGCTGGCCCCCTTTTTACCGGCAGCATCGTGAAGGTTCCCCCAAGTCGCTCCGTTAATGTCCGAATCGCCGTCAGGCGCTGCTCGTCGTCAGGGGACAGACTGTGATGACGCTCCAGAGGAAACGCCACATACCAGTTCGCCTTCAGCCGATGAGCGATCCGGAAGCCGCGTCGAATGAGCCGCTCCGCTTGCGGGCCCCTGCCAACCATGACATAGATAACCTCCTCGCGCCGCCACGGCCCCCGAAGCGAGCCGCTGCGCTGCCAGGATTCCAGTCTCTCGTCCACATCATCGGCAATTTCCCTTAAGGCAAGCTCTCTTAGGGCAATCAGGTTTCCCGTCTTGAAAAATTGGCTGAGTGCCTGATGCACCTTCTCCTTCGCATAAATGTTCCCGTCCTTCATTCGCTGCCGCAGAGACTCCGGCGTCACGTCGACGAGCTGGACCTCAGCGGCCGATTGCAGAATATGATCCGGTATCGTCTCGCGGACGCGGACGCCTGTAATCTGCTCGACAGCATCATTCAAGCTTTCCAGATGCTGCACGTTCACGGTCGTAATGACGGAAATGCCGGCCGACAGAATGTCAAGCACATCTTCATACCGTTTCTTGTACTTGCTTCCAGGCACGTTCGTATGCGCCAGCTCATCCACGAGGACCACGTCCGGTCTGCGACGAATGATCTCATCGGTATCCATCTCCTCAAGTCGCGTTCCCTGGTAGTCCATCACTTTTCGCGGAAGAACCTCCAGATCAGCTACCTGTGCCCGTGTATCCTTCCGGCCATGCGTCTCCAGCAGACCGATGAGAACCATAAGGCCCTTCTTCAGCAGATCGTTGCCTTCCCGCAGCATCGCATAGGTCTTCCCTACGCCCGGGGCGGCGCCGATATAAACCTTGAACCGTCCCCGCTTAACCCGCTCAATCTTCTGATCCAGCTCCTGTTCATTCAAGCGATGAAATGATCCCGAAGGGAGCCGCTGTGGATGGAGCCGTGCAGGGATGATCCGCTCCCCGTCATGTTCCGCCCGATCCGCAACTATAAAAATATCCATCCCGCGCGTTTTCTTCAGCAGATCCTGAATGATCGAACCCTGCCACAGCTCCTGCCAGCGCGTCTGCTTCGAATGGCCAAGAACAATGCGGGTAACATGATGCTCCAGCGCATATTGAACCAGCACGTCAGCCAGCTTCCTCCGCGAATGAAGAGGCAGCTCTACGAGCTTGGCGCCGATCCGCTGCGACAGCTTTAGTAAAGATCGCTTGAAGGCGGCCTGTTCTTTGGTAAGCTCTAACCTCGGATTTACAAATGTGACGGCCAACAGCTCGCCGTTTAGTCGCTTTGCGATCTGCTGCCCGCGCCGCATATAGATGGACCCGTTCCAATGATATTGGGTAGATACCAGTATACGCTCATGGACTCCCGATGGGCCGGCGAGTCCCTGTTCCTTGCGGTACCGCTCCAGCGAGTGGCTCACGCCTTCGGCAACGAGGCGGAGCGTCAACTCCCGGAGCACGGCCAGATTGCCCTGCTTCCATATGCTGCCCGCTCCAAGCAGGCCGTCTTGTGCCCGGTCCAGCATCGTTTCAGGTGTTACGTCAATGAGCACCACCTCATCGACGCTCTCCAGCGTATCGGCCGGTACCGTATGGCTGGCTTTAATGCCCGTCAACTTGGCGGCAATGCCCTGCACGTCCTCCAGCTCATACACATTGACCGTCGTGATGACGCTGATTCCCCGGCTTAACAGGAATCGGATGTCATCCAGCCGCGTGGCATGCCGCGCTCCCTTCCGGTTCCGATGGGCAAGCCCATCGACAAGCACCACCTCCGGGTTGCGCTGCACCAGCAGGTCCAGATCAAGATCCTTCTTCTCTACGCCGTCCTCCACCCAATGAATGCTGGGCACCCGCTCCAAATGCCGGACCTGCTCCACCGTTTCGGGACGCTGCATCGTGGATACGGCGGATATGACGATATCGATACCTTGCAGCCTCAGGGTCTGTCCTTCGCGAAGCATATGATAGGTTTTTCCCGATCCGTTCACAGCCCCGATATATACCTTGAGCCGTCCCTGATGTAGCTTTGAAATCGACTGCAAGATTTCCTCCGGCGATTTCCTCCGAAAGGGATCCATGATCAGTTAAGAAGCTCTTGGAGAGCCAGATTCAGCTTCAACACATTCACGCGCGGTTCACCGAACACGCCCAAATCCCGTCCCTTCGTATGATCCTTTACCAGCTGATCAAGCTCTGCCTCCGCAATTCCGGTCAGCTTGCTGATCCGCGGAACCTGAATATCCGCGGCCTGCGGGGAGATGTGAGGATCCAATCCGGAGCCGGAATCGGTTACCAGATCCATCGGCAACTCGCTCACCGGAACGCCCGGGTTGTTCTCCTTCCACGCTTCAATTGAGGCCTTCGTTCGTTCAATCAGGTCCGGGTTGGAAGGTGCATAGTTATTGCTGCCGGAGCCGGCTCCGTTGTATTCAATGCTGGACACCCTGCCGTGAAAATATTGAGGTTCTGTAAAATTCTGACCGATCAATTCCGAGCCAACCACGTTTCCGTCCCCATCCGTGATCAAGCTGCCGCCGGCTTGCTTCGGCATGAGCAGCTGCGCCGCCCCCGTCGTAACCAGCGGATAGAGAACTCCGCATAACACGATAAATACAAGACTCATTCTTAGGGCAATGCCTAAGGGAATACGGGCAGCACCCACCTTGGCATGAGGCGCCGGTGATGTTTTTTGCAATGGATTATTCATTGGTTCCTCGATCCTTTCCTTCATATCTTCCGCGTAAAACAACTTCGAGTTATATCTATCTCCCCGGTATGATTATCCTATCTAAATCCAAAGATGGACGATCATATCGATCAGCTTAATCCCGATGAACGGCACAATCACGCCGCCTAATCCGTAGACCAGCACATTGCGCTGCAGCAGCTTCGCCGAGCTCATCGGCTTATAAGCCACGCCCTTCATCGCAAGCGGAATCAGCAGCGGAATGATGATGGCATTAAAGATCAGCGCCGAAAGAATCGCCGACATGGGAGAACCCAGTCCCATGACGTTCAGAACATTCATGCTTGGAATGGCGGCCGCGAACATCGCCGGAATGATGGCAAAATATTTGGCGACATCGTTGGCGATGCTGAACGTGGTCAGCGCTCCCCGCGTCATCAACAGCTGCTTGCCGATGGCAACCACCTCGATTATCTTCGATGGATCCGAATCCAGATCCACCATATTGGCCGCTTCCTTGGCCGGGGTGGTACCGCTGTTCATCGCCAGCCCCACATCGGCCTGCGCCAGCGCAGGGGCGTCGTTCGTACCGTCACCGGTCATCGCAACCAGCTTGCCTTCGGCTTGTTCTCGGCGGATGACGGCAATTTTATCCTCGGGCTTGCTCTCCGCGATGAAATCATCAACGCCCGCTTCACGGGCAATTGTCGCCGCGGTGAGCGGATTGTCGCCCGTGCACATAATCGTCTTGATGCCCATCCGGCGCAGCTGGTCAAACCGTTCCTTCATGCCCGGTTTGACGGTATCCTTCAGGTAGATCAAACCATAGATGCGGTTATCCACGGCGACAGCGAGCGGGGTTCCGCCCTCTGTCGCAATGGCGTCACTGTTTGGCGTCAAATCCGAAGGGAGGGGGCCTCCTTGCGACTGCACCCACGCCTTGACGGCATCCACCGCACCCTTGCGGACCTTCCGGCCATCCTTTAGGTCCATGCCGCTCATCCGGGTTTCCGCCTTAAATTCGATGAATTCCGCCCCGTCCGTCATGCTTTCATCTATTTCAATGCCTTCCTTCTTCAGCAGCTCCAGCACGGAACGTCCTTCCGGCGTTTCATCCAGCAGCGAGCTCACGCCTGCCCATTGTGAAAGCGATGCTTGCGTTGCGCCGCCGACAGGAATCAACTGGCTGGCCATCCGGTTCCCGAACGTAATGGTACCCGTCTTATCCAGGATCATCGTATTGATGTCACCGGCGGCCTCCACCGCCTTGCCCGACATCGCCAGCACATTGAACTGCGTCACCCGGTCCATGCCGGCAATCCCGATCGCCGACAGCAAGCCCCCGATCGTGGTCGGGATGAGACATACCAGCAGCGAGATCAGCACCGGAACGGACAGCTCGATGCCAAGATACTTCGCGATCGGAGCGAGCGTAACAACCACGATCAGGAAGATCAGCGTTAAGACGATCAACAGCGTGTTCAGCGCAATTTCATTCGGCGTCTTCTGGCGGGAGGCTCCTTCAACAAGCGAGATCATCCGGTCGATAAACGATTCCCCCGGATCGCTCGTAATCCGGATGCGGATCGTATCACTGACAACCCGGGTCCCCCCGGTGACCGAGCTGAAATCGCCGCCGGCTTCTTTAATGACGGGGGCGGACTCCCCGGTAATCGCCGATTCGTCAACGGATGCGAGGCCCGCAATGACTTCCCCGTCCCCGGGAATCATCTCGCCCTGCGTAACGATCACGAGATCCCCTTTGCGAAGATCCGTTGACGGCACAGATTGAACCCCTCCGTTCTCCATTACTTTATGGGCCGCCATTTCCTGCTTCGACTGCTTAAGGGAATCGGCCTGCGCCTTGCCGCGTCCTTCGGCAAGCGCCTCTGCGAAGTTAGCGAACAGCAGCGTAAACAACAGGATGACGAATACGGTCAGGTTAAATCCGATACTGCCCTCGGTACCGAAATAGGACGGAAATATCGTCATCAACAGAACAACCAGAGTCCCGGCTTCCACGACAAACATGACCGGATTTCTCATCATCAGGACGGGATTCAGCTTCGTGAAGCTGTCCCTCAGCGCCTGACGTACCATCTCTTTGGACATTGCTTTTTTTCTCGTATTATTCATGGAAATAGGCCACCTTTTCTATTAACGGATCGTCAGATGTTCGGCAATCGGGCCGAGCACCAGCACAGGCAGGAAGGTCAATGCGCCGATAATCAGGACCACTGCGATAAGAATGCCGGCAAACAGCTTATTATCGGTCCGGAACGTCCCGAGCGTCTCGGGAACCCATTGCTTCCGCATCAGCGAGCCGCCCACTGCCAACAGGGCAATCATCGAAATGTAACGCCCGAATAGCATGACCAGTCCGGTTGTAACGTTCCAGAACGGCTTGTTATCCGACAGACCCTCAAATCCGGAACCGTTATTGGCCGCGGATGACGTGTATTCGTAAAGCACCTGTGAGATACCGTGAAAGCCCGCATGGGCAATGCCCGCCTGCCCCGCGTCCGTCATGAGTGCAAGTGCGGTCGGAGCCAGGATGATCAATGGATGTACCAGAATGACAATCGCAATCAGCTTCATCTCCCGGGCCTCGATTTTTCTGCCGAGAAACTCGGGGGTTCGGCCAACCATAAGACCAGCCAGGAACACCGCCAGGATCGCGTACATGAGCATGTTCATCAGGCCAACACCTTTTCCGCCAAAAACGGAATTCAGCATCATCAGGGACAGCGGCGTAATCCCGCCGAGCGGCGTGAGCGTATCATGCATGTTGTTAACCGACCCGGTCGTGGCCGCGGTTGTCACCGTCGTAAACAGGGAGGATTGGGCGATCCCGAACCGGACCTCTTTGCCCTCCATGCTGCCCTGCGAAACGTCGATGCCCAGGCGGTTCAACGCCGGATTGCCGTTGGTTTCGGCGGCATAGTTCAGCGACAGGAATCCGATAAATAAGGTCATCATTACCGAAAAAATAATCCAGCCCTGTTTGCGGCTCTTGGCGAACAAACCGAACGTATACGGGAGCGCCGCCCCAAGACTCCACATGCACAGAATTTCGATCACATTGGTCAGCGGGGACGGGTTCTCGAATGGATGCGCCGAGTTGGCTCCCATAAACCCGCCCCCATTGGTGCCCAGATGCTTGATCGATTCGAGTGCAGCCACCGGTCCTACCGCAATTTGCTGCTCGCTTCCTTCCAGCGTCGTGACGCTGAGCGTAGGCTTTAACGTCTGCGGTACCTGCAGCGCCACCAGCACCATCGCAATGATGAACGCTGCCGGGATGAATACCCGGGTGTGGGCCTTAACGAAGTCCTCAAAGAAGTTGCCGACGGTCGTGCCCTTGCTGGTTACCGCCCGGATAAAAGCAATCGCCACGCACAGCCCGGTCGCGGCGGATGTAAACATCATCATCGTAATGACGGCCATCTGGGCCATATAAGACAATCCCGACTCCCCGCTATAATGCTGAAGATTCGTATTGGTCATAAAGCTGATGATCGTGTTGAACGACAAGGTCGGTTCCATATGACCGATACCGTTCGGATTCAGCGGCAGCACCTTTTGCAGCCGCAGAATCAAGTACCCCGCCGCAACCAGCACGATATTCGTTAACACAAAGCTGACGGCATACCCTTTCCATGTCATCCCTTTGCGTTCTTTCAAGCCGATCAGAGCGAAAATCGGTTTCTCCACCCAGGAGAACCATCTGTCCGTTCCATTGCTTTCATTGCGAAACACCTGGTATAGATAAGTTCCCAGCGGCTTGACCAGCAGCACCAGAACGAGTATAACGATGGCAATTTGTAAAATGCCCATGACGAATGCCTTCCTCCTTCAGCCGTTTCCCTAGAATTTTTCAGGGTGAATCAGCGCATAAATCAAATAGAGAAAAATAAAAATCGTGAATATCAACATGATCATCACGGCTGATCAGCCTCCGGTTCCGAAACCACACGCCCGCACCAGGACATAAACAGCATGAGCAGTCCGTAGGTTCCTCCCAAAATAAGCAACATAACTAAATCCTGCATGAATACAACCTCCCGAAACTCGTTGTGAAATCAGCCAAACGCTTAACTGCCAATAGACGCTATGAGAAAGGCCACGTGACGATGGTTCGTATGAAGCACCACATCAGCACCCAACCCTTTGTATATCAATCGCGGATTGCTGGAATGGGTGATCACATAAATCGACTCTGCGGTCCAAGTCCGGCAAATCCGTAAATAGCGACAGCACAAATTCAAGCTGCTTTCGAACAGAAACACCTTGCTGACGGAAAACTCGGGAATGATCCAGGTTTGCTCGTCTCTTGTATCAATCAGAATAATGTGTTTGCAGCCCAGATCCAGCAACCTCTCCTGCTCAGCCCGGTTGTTGGCTATGGCCGCAAACGAAACATGTTTTTGAATCAACTGGCGGACGAATTCCTCCCCGGCCTTGTTCGGCGCGGATACCAGGATGAATTCCTGCGGTTTCTCCATCTTCTTTTCTCCTCCTAAGGTCAGAAAGAGAAGGCAACAACAAAGAAGCCCGTGGAAAGAGAAGAACTCTTCCCGCAGGCTCCTTAATAGGACACGGTGAAATACACCATGGCCCAAGTCCACGACAATCGTTGCCTCTCTCGATACGCTTACGAGGTTAGCTGACGGATTCGGGCGTGAGAGTCGCCCTACCCATAGACCGTTATCTTGTCCATGGGATTCACCCCTGAGAGATAGATTCATCTCCCGACTGGTTCCCCCGTTCCTTTTCCATTCAAGGACTCAGCGAAAATTGAAAACGAGTAGCATGTTATTCTATTAGCCATTGACTAAACATCCAGGTCCAGCAAAACAACACAGCATCAGGTTCGAGCGGTGAGAGTCGCATCATCCTGCAATTTCAGTGAAGGCCTATGGTGCCTTCTCCCGAGATTCGATCCATAAAAGAGCCCAACTGAGCTCTCACACTGTCTGTAGGCCTTCATGGATCGGCTGCCCATTTGCCTGTCTCTGATGTCCGTCAATTCATAGTTCGTATCATACGTCTGGCCCTGCAGGAAGTAAATGTGAGCAAAAACACATGTGGCGTTATGTCGAACAGGAACGGACCAATTCCGGTCCATTATCTCCAGAATACTGCTCTATACTATGTATTTCTCTTGTTTTCTTATATTTATCGTAATCTATCGAGATACCGAGATTTTGCCATGATAATAGATGACACGACCCAATGTACACGTTTTCTTTTGCGGTTTTTATCGATTTTCGGAATGTATCCGTCCCATATGGCCATTTACTTTTAGATTCCTCCGGCGTATGATTCATCCATCTATTCGAAACATTCATTTACGCTGAGCTCCCGACAGATCGGGAGACGGGGGAACCAAAATCGCCAATGGGGCTTCTGTTGGTGAACGGGGTGAATCCGCAGGCCTGATGGTCAGGCGCTGCGGTAGGGTGCTCTCAAGCCCGAATCCGTCAGCTAACCTCGTAGGCGCGTTTTGAGAGAGAACACCACCCGAGCCTTAAGCGGAAGCGGCCACTGGAGTAGGGCCTCTAACGATAAATAGGCCTGGAGAGCGGGGTATCTCTGCTCACCAGGCCTTTTTGCCGTGCATATAACATTCCTATAAAGGAGCGTAGATCATGACGAAACTCATCGAGGCCGCACTGGCACCCGTCATCGAAACCGCATCGCCTGTAATATGTGAAGAGCCCATCCGCAACATGGAGATGTTCCGTTTCGACCAGAGCTCGGCTGAACGCTTTATCCCCTCGAGCGATCAAGGCTGTAACTGCGGTTTGTTTAAAATCAGCTGCGAAAACGCGGCCGGGTATGCCGAATATGCACTGCCAAGCACGGGAGAGTTCGCGGATCTGGTCCGCTGGGCATCCGTCTTTACAAGGCTGAGAGGCATGCCCGTGACGGAGGCCGTTCGCTATGCCCAGAAGCAGCAGCAATGGGGATCTGTACGGATGCAACTCGCCGTATCGGCCCTCGCCGATCTGGAGGCCAATCTGCAACAGCACATCACCCGTAAGCGGTTAGGTAGCCTTCCGCTGGAGCGTTCCTACCTGATGAACTGCTCGGAGGCGTATTATTTCTTCTAGGACGGCAGCTAGAAAGAGCTACCGTCCTCGCTTCCATTGCAATTGGTTGTTTTCCCCCGCTCACTTGAACATATTTTTGAGCACCATCATCAGGTTAGCCGGCTTCTCTGCCAGCCGCCGGGTGAAATACGGGTACCACATCGTTCCGTAAGGCATATAACACCGGATGCGGTAGCCGTCCTGCGCAAGCGCAGCCTGATCGTTCATCCGCAGCCCGTACAGCATCTGAAACTCAAATTCCTGTTTGTCTATGCGGCTCTGCTCGGCAAACACCTTCACCCAGTCGATGATGTGGTCATCGTGCGAAGCAATCGCGACGTAGGCGCCCTGATCAAAATGCATTTTGATCAATTTCTTATAGTTGTCAATAACCTCCCGCTTCTGCTGAAAGGCAATGGTTCCAGGCTCTTTGTACGCCCCCTTCACCAACCGCAGATTAACACCGGCATGCATTAAATTCTTGACGTCCTCCTCCGTACGGAACAAGTAGGCCTGCATCACAGTCCCCACATTGGTCAGCCCCTCTTGATGGAGCCGCAGTGTCATGTCAATCGTGGCCTGGGTGTACGGGGAATCCTCCATATCCAGACGAACGAAGTTCCGGTGCTCTTTCGCCTTTTTCGCCACCAGCTTGATGTTCTCGTAAGCCATCTCGGGGTCCAGTGCCATACCCATCTGTGTCGGTTTCAGCGATACGTTCGATTTCACTCCCCGCTTGGCAATCCCTTCCACAAGCTTCAAATACTCCTCCCTGTACCCGGCCGCTTCATCCAGTGTCGTGATACCCTCCCCCAAATGATCGAGCGTGACGAGAATGCCCTTCTCGTTCAGCCTCTCAATTTCATCCAGCGCCTCATCCAAGGTATCGCCGGCTATGAATCTGCCCGCCAATTTCCGGCCGTACTTGATCGACAACCACTTCACGAATTTATTACCGGACACCGTCAGGATCACTTTACGGTAAAGCTCGGTTCCGTCCATGCGTGCGCCCCCTTTGCAAAAGGTAAACCAAAATGCACTCTATCTTAACTCATATGCAAAAATCATGACGGCATGCAGGAAGACATACATATCTAACATAGAGCTTCTCACCAGAAGATCCTAAACACCCCACCATGATGCATTCAGCAGCTGGACCATAGACCTTAAGCTTCGATTCATATCATGTTAAGGAGGGGCCTCCCATGCGCGTACCTTTTCGGAACGAACCATTTATGGATTTCAACAACGAGTGGAACAACAAGTTATACGATGCGGCGTTATCCGGGGTCGAAGCCGAGCTTGGCCAATCGTATCCCTTGGTTATCGGCGGTACCAAAATCTATACGGAGCGTACCGCACAATCGGTCAATCCGTCTCGGAAACGTCAGGTCATCGGCATTGTATCCCAAGCCGATACCGAGCTTGCCGAACAAGCTATTCAGACCGCAGCGCGTACCTTTGAGACGTGGAAGCACACCGAGCCGAGCGAACGGGCACGATATCTGTATAAGGCAGCTGCGATCATGCGGCGGCGCAAGCTCGAGTTCTCCGCGCTGATGACGCTGGAAGCCGGCAAAACGCGTGCCGAGGCGGACGCGGATACGGCCGAAGCGATCGATTTCATGGAATTCTATGCACGCGAAATGCAGCGTCTAAGCGCGCCCCAGCCGTTGACGGTTCACGAGGAGGAAGAGAATCATCTCTATTACATCCCGCTTGGCGTCGGCATCGTCATTCCGCCGTGGAACTTTCCGCTCGCGATTATGGCAGGCATGACCACAGCAGCCATCGTCTCGGGCAACACCGTTGTGCTGAAGCCAGCGAGCACCACGCCGGTCATCGCCGCCAAATTCGTGGAGCTGCTGGAAGAAGTCAGCCTGCCTCCGGGCGTCGTCAACTTCCTGCCGGGACCGGGCCAGGAAGTGGGCGATTATCTGGTGGATCATCCGCTGACCAGGTTCATCAGCTTTACGGGATCCCGCGACGTCGGACTGCGGATTCAGGAACGCGCGGCCAAAACGCAGCCGGGGCAGCGATGGATCAAGCGCGTCATCGCCGAAATGGGCGGAAAAGACGCCATTATCGTAGACAGTGAGGCGGATCTGGATCTCGCGGCGGATGCGATCACCGCTTCGGCATTCGGCTTCTCCGGCCAGCTTGCTCCAGAGCCATCGTGCATGAAGACGTCTACGATGCCGTACTGCAGAAGGTCATCGAACGCTCCAAGAAGCTGGTGATCGGTTGTCCGACTCACGCCGAGATTCAGGTAGGGCCCGTCATCGACGATAAGGCCTACCGTAAAATTCTGGACTATATCGAAATCGGGAAAGTTGAAGGCACGTTGGTACTCGGCGGTTTGCCTGGCGATCCGGAGGGGTATTTCATACAGCCGACAATCTTCGCGGACGTGGCCAGCACCGCCCGTATTTCCCAAGAGGAGATCTTCGGCCCGGTGGTCGCCTTCACGAAGGCCGCCTCCTTCGACGAAGCGATCCAATTCGCCAACAATACTGACTACGGGCTGACTGGCGCGGTGATCTCGAACAACCGCGAGCACCTGGAGCAGGCGCGCCGCGATTTCCACGTCGGCAACCTGTATTTGAACCGGAAATGCACCGGCGCCTTGGTGGGCACCCACCCGTTCGGCGGCTTCAATATGTCCGGGACCGATTCCAAAGCCGGCGGGCGCGATTACCTGCTCCTGTTTACGCAGGCAAAGGCGGTGTCGGAGCGATTCTAATTACGGCATGCAAACAAACCTCTCCATGACGATGGAGAGGTTTTTAATGTATCTTGGTTTATTGGCTTCACGCCGTAACCTTGCCCTTAATCTCCCGGACCACCTTGCCCTGGAACGATTGATTCATCCAGTACGCAAGATGAATGCCTTCCTCACCGAAGGTGCATTCCGTGGTTAAGTAGAATGGCGTCTCTGTCAGTCGGATGGTCAGCTCCAGCGTCCGATCGTCCTTCCAGGTCATGGAGGCAGCATACTCGTTATCCGCCATCATGATCAGTGAGGTGGTTCCCGACTTCCATTCGCCCCTGCCCAAGGCAATCGAGTTGACGCCACGTTCCCCCGCAAGCTCCATCACCGCGCCATCCTCTTCAAAACGAATGGAGAACGATTGCAGCTTCTCCTCATTCTCTTCGAGGTCATAGACGATCCCGGAGACGTCCTTCTCGACCGGGGATGCCGCCTCTTCGCTTGGCGGATCCAGCTTTAGCGCTTGCAGCGTTCCAGTAAGAGAAGCCTCCGCTCCGGTATCGGCCGGCAGGGCATCAGATCCCATCGCCGGCTGCAAATGCTCCCACACTTCATTCAGCACGGCCTGCATGTCTCCTAGTCCGGAGGTAATCGCAATCACCGCATCCTGATCTGGCAGCACGATGCAATATTGCCCAAATGCGCCATCACCGCGGTAGGCCCCGTGGCGGCACATCCAGAATTGATAGCCGTACCCTTCGGTCCAATCCGAAGAGGAATCCGCAAGTCCGTTGGATATCTGCTTGGAGGTTGCCTCTTCAATCCACGCTTCCGGAATCAGGCGCTGGCCTTCCCACACCCCCTTCTGAAGATAAAGCTGACCGAACTTGGCAATGTCCTCGGTCTTCAGCTTAAGTCCCCATCCGCCGGTGTTGATCCCCTGAGGACAGCTTTCCCAGGTGGCTCCATGAATGCCGAGCGGCTCAAACAGACGGGGCTGCAAATAATCCAGCAGCGTGATGCCGGTGACCTTCTGCAGAATCGCCGAGAGCATGTAAGTCGCTGCGCTGTTATATACAAAGTGTGTGCCGGGTTCATGCTCAACCGCTTGTTTAAGAAAATCGGCCGCCCAAATATCGGACGGCATGGCAGGCTCCTGGGCGTGTCCCGTTCCCATGATCAGCAAATCACGAATCGTCATCGCGGACAGATTCGGCGAGGGATCTTCAGGAGCGTATTCCGGAAAGAAGCCGATCACCCGATCCTCCAGCGCAATCTGTCCCTCTTGGGTCAGCAGTCCGATCGCGGTAGAAGTAAAGCTCTTGCTTAACGAGAACAGCATATGCGGTTTGTCCGCTTGATACGGCTTCCACCAGGCTTCCGCTACGACATGTCCATGCCGTACCAGCATGAAGCTGTGGAGTTCAAGCTGTTTCTCCTGAATCGATCCGATAAAACGCTCAATGGACTGAGATGAGATTCCTTGGTTTTCGGGGGTACTTCTTGGCAATAATTGAACCGTATTCATGTTCATCCTTTTCCGCCTCTCCCTGTATAACAAGATAAATTCATCATGACCCTTCCATTATACACCAGGCAATGGTAACGCTTCATCATATCGTATAGCACGAAAACCCAGTCGCTCACTAATGTCATTCAGGTCTTCCCGCGCAAGAAAGGAAGCCTCCTGATCGCGTCCTCGCGCCAGCGCTTCCCCATCCACTTGAGCATTGCCGCACTGCACCATTTCCTCCGAATACCGTGCCGGATGGGACAGAAAGAAGTACTGGTCTTCCGTCAAGCCGCCAAGAACCCTTTCAAACGACTCGATCCCGTCCGGAACGCCGCCCGGGAAGAAGTTGTAATAATAGCGATGGTTGATAAGTCCCTTCGCTTCCATCCAGCGGTCCAGCTCTTCTTGCAGCCCGGGTATGAAGCGCTCCGGCAGCATATGAGAATCGACATAAGAAATGCTGAAGCCTGCTGCGGTCAGTTTATCAAGCTGCGCTTCGCACTCTAGAAGGATCTCCTGCAGCGATGGCGGATGATCCTGGAACAGGATCGGGTCCTGATAGAAATATCCCGCCCGATCGACAAGCGAAGGAACCTGTTCCTTCGCGGCAACAGGTCCCCAGCGTACGTTATCCCATTCCGCGTTCAGCGTCATATGGAAGCCGAAGCAGATGTCCTTGCGATGCGCCAACAGCTGCGCGGCCTCGGCAAGATAAGGACCGGGCGCCATGATAGACACGTTTTTAATGAATCCGGCCTCAACGGTCCGGGCAATCGCAGCATTAGCGGAACGGCTGGAAGCATAATCGTCGGCCCTCGTAATGATCCGCCTCATTTTACCGCACCTGCCGCAATCCCTTTGATGATGTATTTCTGCGCGAAAATATAGAAAATGACAACCGGAATGATCGTCAGCGTCAAACCGGCCATCGCCTGGTTCCACACAATCGTGAACTCCCCGAAGAAATAGAAGGTCGAGAGCGGAATCGTTCGCAGCCCTTTATCCGACAGCGTCAGCGATGGAAGCAGGTAGTCGTTCCACAGCGCGATGACGTTCAGGATCGCGATGGTCACGCTGATGTTCTTCAGCAGCGGGAACACGATTCGCCAGAACACGCCCAGCTTGGAGCAGCCGTCCAGCGTAGCTGCCTCCTCCAGCGCAACCGGTACGGATTTGATGAACCCGTGGTACAGGAAGACCGCCATACTGGACGTAAAGCCGACGTTCATATAGATCAAACCCTCATGGGTGTTGAGCATCGGAATGTGCAGATTGGTGCGAATCCAGTCCATCACCTGCATCAGCGGCATCATCAGCGTTTGGAACGGAATCAGCATGGTCGCCACGAAGGTAAAGAAAATAACTTTGCTCAGCTTATTATCCGTCCGGACCAGCATCCATGCCGTCATGGATGCGAGCACGATGACGATAATCACCGAGATGACGGTGACATACAGCGAGTTGCCCAGAGCGGTGAAGAAGTTCATCTTCTCCATCGCAGATTTGTAGTACTCAAAGCTGAAGGAAGAAGGCAGCGCAAGCGCATTCTCATACAGCTCGGCACGATCCTTGAACGAGTTGATCAGCATGATGAAGACCGGAGACAAGAAGACCAGCGCAGCGAGGAACAGCAGGATGTCGAGCAGCCATTTCCCTGATTTCTTCATTACATCTGCACCTCTCTTCTCTTCGTGATGATGACTTGCGTCAGCGTGAGTCCGGCAACAATCAGGAAGAAGATGATCGCTTTCGCCTGACCTAAACCATAATTACCGTAAGCAAAAATCTCATTGAAAATATTCATCGCAAACATCTCCGTTGCATTGCTCGGACCGCCCTTGGTCAACGACAGGTTCACGTCGTAGATTTTGAACGCACCAGAAAGCGTCAGGAACAGGCAGATCGTGAACGAAGGCATTAACAGCGGGAATACGATGCTCTTCAGACGCTGCCACAGGTTGGCGCCATCGACCTTGGCCGCTTCCATCAGCTCATCCGGAATCCCCTGGATGCCCGCGATGTAAATGATCATCGTATAACCCGCCAGCTGCCAGGTGAATACGGCGACGATGGCGTACAGCGCAAACTGCGGATGCAGCAGCCAGTTAAAGAACACGCTGTCAAATCCGGTCTTTTCGCCCAGGAAGCTGAAGGCATCCGTAAAAATAAACTGCCAGATGTAACCCAGAATCAGGCCGCCGATCAGGTTCGGCATGAAAAACATCGTCCGGGCCGCATTTCTCGAGCGGAGCTTTGTCGTCACCAGCAGCGCAAAGCCAAGACCCAGAATATTGACGCATACCAGTGCGAGCAGCGTGAATTGAACCGTATGCCAAGCCGATGACAGGAATCGGTCGTCCTGGAACAGCTGAACGTAATTGTCGAACCCTACGAATACTTTGGGATTTGCCGGAATGCCGTCCCAATTGACGAAGGAGTACACAATCCCGATAATGAACGGGATGAGAACCACGGTCGTGAAAATAAACAGAAGCGGCACCGTAAACAGGGCAAACCAGGCTTTATCCTTTCTTTTGCTCATAATCCATACCTTCTTTCCGTTCCGGATGATTCCCGCAAGGCGGCATCAAACCTTGAATTCGTGTTAGAAAAAACAAAAGCCTAACGCTCATCATCAGAACGTCTGAGGCTAGGCTTTCGTTTTCATGGAATTGTTATATCAGATGACGGTCGCTCGGCCTCGATTATTTCGATGCTTTCGCCCACACTTCATCCAGCTTCTGCAGGAACTGCTCGCCTGTCATGCCCGGATTCATGAAGTACTCCTGCGTAGCCGGAGCCAGGTCATTGGTGATGATTCCTGATGGGAAGTAGTTCAACGCCCAAGTGATCGTCTCACCCTTCGTTGTTGCTTCGTGCACGGCTTGAGACAACGGATCCAGATCGCCTGCTTCAATATTCGTTAAAGCCGGAATGAATTTGAAATCGTCTACGATGGCTTTCTTGCCGCTGTCGCTGGTAAAGAGCCAGTTCAGGAAAGCGTTTGCGGCTTTGACTTCCTCAGCATCGGCCTGATTGTTTACGACCCAGTAGCTTGCCACGCCTACGGCGATTTTGTCGTTGCCGGCGAGCGGGAACGGCATCATGCCGACTTTGGAGCCGAAGTCACCGAAGTCCGCAAGCATGGAGTAACTCCAGTTGCCTTGATGCACCATAGCTGTTTTTTCCGTAGCGAAGTCGCCCATCTGGCTATCATATTTCACTTCCAGCGGATTCTTGGTGTTGGCCTTGATGACGTCCATGAATTTCGCCCACTCTTGGAACTCCTTCGTGTCGGCCATCTTCACTTCGCCCTTGTTCAGCTGGTCGATGAAGGCCAACGGATCGGATTGAAGCGCAAACGGCGTGTTGATGATGTGTCCGATCAAGAAGTAAGCCTCCTGGGACAAACTCAAGCCGTTCTTGCCGTCAGCTTTCAGCTGCTCCAGTGTCTTGGTGAAAGAATCTAGGTCCTTCATGTTAGCCGGATCTACCAGATCCTTGTTGTATACGAGGCCAAAACCTTCTACGCCGTATGGAACGCCGACGGTTTTATCATCGACCTTCAATTCCATGTCAGGCGCAATGTTCTTAACATACTCTTCACCGCTCAAATCGGAGAAATAGGATTTCAGCTTCTCGGACTCGGGCCCTGGAGCCACGCTGAATATGGTCGGTCCCTGGTTGCTGCTGAGCTTCGCTACCAGCTGCTGCGAATAAGCATCACCTGCGGCACCCCATACCTCAACCTCATTGCCGGTTTCTTCTTTATAGGTTTTAACCAAAGCTTCAAGAGGTTCTGTAATTTCAACTTTCGATTGGAAGAGTGTAATTTTCTTCAGCTTATCTCCCCCGGATGCTGCTCCAGAATCATTGTCAGATGTACCACCACAGGCTGCAAGTGTCGCAACCAAAGCCGTTGCTGTTAGTATGCTTAATACCTTTTTTACTTTTTTCAAGTGACACGCCTCCCCCTTAAGGACTCTATAAAGTAAAACGTTTACAAACCCATCATAGGGCGGTTTACCTAGAATGTCAATAAAAATTGTACGCGTTTTCATAAAAATACTAAGTAAAAAAACTAGTAAAATTCTTGATATTTTACTAGTCACAATCGTAAAGTTTATCGCACCGTTTTTCTCCACTGAATGGTGGCATTCAGCTTAAAGGGCTCCCTGCCCGTTGTGCCCTTGATCATCTCAAGCAGCTCCTTCGCCGCCAAATAACCGCTTTCATAACGCGGGATCGCAATCGTGGTCAAACCGGCCATCGCCGCCGCATCCGAATTATCGAATCCGGTGATCGAGATATCCTCCGGCACCCGTATTCCGTTCTCTTCCAAAGCTTTGATCGCGCCCAGAGCCATATTGTCATTTGCACAGACCAGCACTTCAGGCAAAACGTTGCTCAGGATCAGTATTTTGGCCGCCTGATATCCGCTTTCCTCGCTGTAGTCGCCATGAAAATAATTGCGGCGGTCAAACACGATGCCATTCTTCGCAAGCGTATCCATAAATCCGGCGAATCGCTCCTTGTGATCCAGGGTAAACTCCAAGCCGCCAATGTATCCAAAATTCGTAAACTGTTTATCCACCAAGGCCTGGACCATTTCACACATCACGGGGTAGTTGTCCACGATCACGCTTTTGGTGTTGGCGTATTCGTTATCAATAATCCGGTCCATGAGAACGACGGGGAACTGCGGCGTGGCTACCGAGACTAAATATTCGTCCGTCATATTCCGATCCAAACTTATGGTACCGCTTGCAAATTTGCTGCGCATAAAATTGGTGCTGGATTTATTCGTACAGATGATAAGGTCGTATCCATTCTCCGTCAGGCAATGGCTGATCCCCTTGATGATCTTTAAATAATAATCGCGATCAAAGTCGCTGAAGACAAATATAATCGTGTTGCTTTTATCGGATTTGGTTGACTTATGCGGAAAATAGCCGTGCTCCGAGCATAATCTCAGCACCCGCTCCCTCGTCTCCCGCCCCACGTTCTTGCGCCCGTTCAACACGTTGGACACTGTAGACACCGAGACATCCGCGAGCTTTGCAATTTCTTTCAAACCACTCATGAATCCTATCCCCTCTCCAAAGGCGTTAGTAAATTTAATATAACATGGATTTATTTTTAATAAAATTTACTTATTTTGCTGGGGCGAGATTTTCCCTGGAACATCATTCTTGTCGCTGCTTGTCATGATACCCACTCAGGCCAGAAAACCTTTGGTCGTCACAGCAAAAAGCAGGCCACGCGAATCCATCGCCGTGACCTGCTAATTCCGAATATATTAGATTTCTTGCCCTTTATAAGGTACCGCACCGCTCCTTGATCGTGAATGGATCTCTTGTTGTATCCACTCGTCCAGGCCGATTCACCAGATAAATGCCAAGCCCAATACACATTGTGCCGGCCAAGGTATACCAATGCAGCTGCTCGCCTAGTATAAGCCATCCGGATAATACGCCAAACACGGGAATGAGGAACAGATACACGTTCGCTTTATTGGGATCGCTATTGCGCAGCACATAATACCAGGTAACGAACTGAGCAATCGAGCTCATCAGGATCATCCAGCCCAGAACAAAGAGCTCCTTGACGATCTGGGACGAATCCCATACAAAATGCGGCTGCTCCAGCAGCGGACTTGCGATGAGTAGAAGGATGCCCCCGATCAGCATCTGATAGGCAGCCATGACCCAAGCGTCAAACTCCTTGCCCCAACGGGAACTTAGCAGCGTCGCCATGCCCCAGGCCATCCCCGCACCCAGCGCAAACCAGAATCCGCTCTGCATCTGCATCTCTAAGCCTTGCGTAATGAATACGCCGATAAAACCGATGATCACGCCCGCCCACTGAAGAAGACGGTACCTTATACCGAAGATTAGGAAGCTGAACACGATGAACCAGATCGGGTTGCTGGAGGACAAAACCGAAGAGCTGCCGGAGGAAATGGTCTGCATGCTCAGGTAGATGCCACTCATCACGAGTCCCGATTGAAACAGACCAATCGTTGCCAGCTTCAGCCAGGCAGCGCTGCTCCTGGGATGGGCCCGTCTTACAATGAAGGGCAGCATCAGAAGACCCGCGCCCACAAACCGGATCGCCAGCAGCACGAATGGGGAACCGAAGGACAGCGCCATTTTGCCGATCGGGAAGTTAAGTCCCGCAACCAGCATCGTAAATATCGTCAGAAACAGCATACGCGGTTTGCTCATGCCATGAATCCCCCTCTCCTTACCAAGTGTATCCTCAGTTTATTCCGACCTTTATATCATGTAAAATAATTAAATAAGATATAAGCCATCACTGTGAATGATGGATATAAGGAGGCTGCTAAGGTGGAAAGTGGGGATCTGAAGATATTCCAGGCTGTTGCCCGTGAAGGAAATATAACCAAGGCTGCAGCCAGCCTTGGTTACGTGCAATCAAACGTGACCGCTAGAATCCGGCAGCTTGAATCCGAGCTGAACACGCCTCTGTTCTATCGGCTCAGCCGCGGCGTTGCCTTAACTTCGGCCGGCTGTAATCTGCTCAAATATGCCGATCAGATTACGCTTTTGCTTGACGAAGCCATGAAATCGACTAAATTCTCGGAAGAACCGTCGGGGCCGCTGCGGATCGGCTCATCGGAAACCACGGCCGCGGTCCATCTTCCCGGTATCATGCTGGATTATCATAGACGATATCCTGACGTGAAACTGTCATTAATTACAGGCCACAGGGCTGACTTGATCCGAGCCCTGAACGAGTATGAACTGGACGGGGCATTTATCAGCGGACCTCTGGATTACCCGGACTTTGACGAAATCCGAGCCTTTGACGAGGAGCTTGTCCTCATCTCGGAACCCACGGATGCTGCGCTTCGCGATTTGCTCACCAAACCGCTGCTGTTCTTCGGCAAGGGCTGCTACCACCGTAAACGGTTGGAGCAATGGCTTCATGAAGAGAACGTCGGGCCCATGAACATTATGGAGTTTGGCACGTTGGAAGCCATCATGGGCGGTGTGGCCGCCGGGCTGGGCATCTCGCTGCTAACGCGTTCTTCCGTTAAGGACTGGGTGGATGCCGGGAAATTACAGGCTTTCCAAATCCCCAAACGTTACCGCAGCTCCAGGGTCCATTTTATATTCCGGCGCGACTTGTTTCGCACCAGCGCCTTTAATCATTTTATTGAGCCGTTTCAGAAGTCCGAATGAATACTTCGACCGGAACGTGAAAACCCGTGGCCCTAAGGGTCACGGGTTCTTTGCGCGACAGGCTCTTTTATCTCGGTATTCGGTCTGCCGAAGGCTGCAGAAATCCCGATACCTCGGGAGCCAGCACTTCCGGCGCCATCACGACGGCAGAATGGTCCTGACCAGGCAGCATTCGGTGCTCGCACTGAGGGAGCAAGTCGACCAAAGCGCTCGCGGCCCCATGGAACACAGCTCCGCTGTTCTCGCCCGTCATCACCATCACCGGGACATCAACATCCCAGCGATCTGCTGGCAGCGGTTGGCCGGATTGCGTGCTCCCCATGATCATGCCGTCATAGGCCAATGTATGCGCCATGCCCTCCATGACCTGCCAAGAAGGATCTGCCTTCATGAATTCTATATATTCCGCGGGGATTCCCAGCGCTGCCGTCATGAAATATTCTACGGCTTCGCTGCGCCTGCTCCCGGCCATCAGCGCATTCAAATGCTGCACGTATTCCGCCGGTACGGGCTCGCGGCTATCGTCAATGATAAACGGCGGCTCGTATAGAAACAGTTTTCTAACTTTACTGCTTCCGAGTTTGCTCGCCGCATCCAGAGCCAGAACAGCGCCCGATGAACTTCCGAATACATACGCGCTGCCGCCCGCCTCCTGAATAAGGGCATCGATATCTTCGACCTCACGTTCAATCGCATACGGAGCCGTATCCGTGCTGCTGCCCCGTCCCCGGCGATCATAATTGTAAACGGTGAAATGTTCGGACAAAAGCCCCCCTAGGCGCGTTGTATCGTTGTGATCCGAAGCTGCTGCAGCTACAAGAATGACAGCCGGACCAGTCCCTTTCTTTTCATAAAAAATACGGGTACCGTCATTAGACATCACGTAGTTCATGATCATCTCTCCTTTTATCTTCCTTTTATGTACAAGCTGATTTCATCCTCGAACCGTTCCAGCGTATCTGCGTATCCTTCCACCATTCCCATGCCTTCAGCAGCCTCCAGCTGCTCTACGCTAGCAAAATGGGTGATGATGCTTAGCCTGGTCCCTTCCCCGGCCTCTTCAAACGTAACCGAGGTTAACATGTCACTGCCTGCCACGGGGCTCCAGTCCTGATCCGTAAATGTATCCGTATAGACGAGCTTCGATAACTCCACCACTTCGGAGTAGGTCGCCTTGCAGAAGGCTTCTTCCCCTTCTCCCGCCGCATCGGGGGCCAGTCTATAGCGCCATACGCCGCCCGGTCTGACATCCATCTCAAATACCGTGGCATTCCAGTTCTTTGGCCCCCACCAGCGTTCGATGTGTTCCGGCTTCGTCCATCCCTGCCAGGACAGCTTCAGAGGTATCGATACGACACGCTCCACGGTCAGCTTCCGCTGCTCCCGGTCTTTCATGATGGTGGTTTTCCTGCCCATGTGAGTTCCTCCTATCTGTGAAATCGGCTCTGCGTGCAGAGCCGTATCTTCCTGTGGAGCTAGTTATAAAAAATTGGTTTAACTCTCCTTTCCATTGAAGTCGCTCATATAGTCCTCGAACTTGTCGAGTCTCTCTTCCCATAGTCGACTGAACGAATCGAGCCAGTCGTCCAGCTCCTGAAACGGCTGGGCTTCAAGACTATAAATGCGCTGCTGTGCGTTCTTACGGACTTTCACCAGCCCGGCCTCGCTCAGTATCCGCAGATGGCGGGATACTTGGGGCTGGCCGATTCCCAGAGTCTCTACGATGTCGCTGACCGATCTCGACCCTTGCTTTAAGAGTTCGACTATGTTGAAACGGTTCGGCTCCGAGATCGTGAACAGGGTTAGTTGCATAGCTGAAGTATTCATGGTTTTAATATACACTTAAGTGTATATACGTGTCAACGTATATATTATATTCTTTTCAGCATTCATTTGACGAAAAAAACGCGACATCCATTTCATCCACTCGGACATGCTGCATAATCTATTCAGATGCTCAACGAACGCAGCTTATGATCCATGGGGCGTCCTATTCATTTGTCCCGGCACGCTAACAACATCAAAAAAGAGACCCCAGTATAGGGGCCTCTTAATATAAACCTCTTTATCATATCGATACAAAGCTATAAAACTTTCAGGACATCCTTATGGCTGAATGGACACTTGATGCAGCTGCATGATACCGTTCGGATGCCGCCAGAAGCCCTCCACCTTGCTGCTGACTCCGTTTAAATACTCCTGATGATGGATATACAGCATCGGCGCTAACTCAACCAGCTTCTCCTGCGCCTGCTTATAGATGAGCTTGCGTTGTTCCGGATCGTTCTCTTTACGCCCGGCATCCAGCAGTTTATCCAGTTCCGGATCCTTCGTGAAGGTACGGTTGCCCGGCTCCCCTACATTTTTGGAATGGAATAATTCATACATGCCATAGTCGGCATCGGCCGTTACCGTGGACCATCCGAGAACAAACATATCATGTTTGCCTTCTGCGGTTTGGGCCAGATATGCTCCCCACTCCACCACTTCGATTTTGACTTCAACATTCAATTCCTTCAGCTTGGATTGTACGTACTCGGCGATCTTAATCCGTTCCGGATTGTCATTGGTCCAGATGGTCGTTGAGAAGCCCCCCTCATAGCCGGCCTCCTTCAACAGCTCTTTCGCTTTGTCGATGTTATGTTCGATCGGCTTGACGGCAGCATCATAGCCGTTCACGTCCGGTGCCAGCGGACCGACGGCAGGGATGCCCGTGCCTTCGTAGATACCCGAGATGATCTCATCCTTATTGATGGCCATCGATAAGGCTTGCCGTACCCGCACATCGTTGAACGGCTCTTTGTTATTGTTAAACCCGATATACGACAGACTCAGCGATGCCTGACGGTTCAGGGACATGCCGTCCGTGCTTTCAATGCGGCTGATGCTGCTCGGCGACACCGGATCGATAATATGCGCATAGCCGGTTTCCAGCTCCGCGATCCGCGTCCCCTCTTCGCTTACGACCTTAAACGTGACCCGTTCAACCTTCGCTTTATCTCCCCAGTAATCCGCATTCGCAACCAGCTTCACTTCCTGTCCGGGGTTCCAGCTCTCTAATTTGAATACGCCTGTACCTACAGGGTTCTGTGACAGATATGCGCCTGCCTTCTCACCTGCCTTCAGCTTCTCGTAATCCAGCTTGATGGCTTCCGCACTAACCATGCTCACCGCAGAATGGGCCAGATGGGCAAGCAGCGGCGAGAAGGCATATTCGGTCACGAGCTGCACCGTGTATTCGTCAACGACTTTAACCTCTTTGATCATGCCGACAAGCGATGCGCGCGGAGAAGCAACCTCCGGATCCTGCATACGATCAATGTTGGCTTTGACCACCTCTGCATTGAATGGAGAGCCGTCCGTAAACTTCACGCCCTGTCTCAGCTTGAACTCCCAAGTCAATTCATCGACCGCTTTCCAGCTCTCAGCGAGCCCCGGCTGAATATTCAGATCCTTATCATGAATCACCAACGTGTTATAAATATGCGTTGTCATTACGCTCGTTTGCTGGTCCGTCGACATATGAGGGTCCATGGATGGCGGATCAGAAAGCCAGGCAATCACAAGCTCATTCGCACCGGTGTCGGTTGTTCCTTCGGGAGGATCTTTGGCCCCCGGATCAGGAGTTGGCGTATTGCTGCCGTTTGGCGGCGTTTCGGGGTTACTGCTCTTGCTTGGACTACTGCACGCAGACATCATTACGGCAAGTATGACCAAAATGCAGACAAGCCACTTTAATCTTCTATTACCTGTCATGTGAAACAAACTCCCCCTTCTCAATCAAAATAGGAAAATATTTCATGCACAGTTAACATATATTTTACTATTTGATATTTATACCAGTAGAAGCCAGATTTACCTCACGTTTCTACGATACCAATTCTGACATCCATACTTGGAGAAAGGATGATTTCACGTGCCTAACATGACCGCTGATGCCAGAACACAAGAATCGCTCCCTAGTGGAACCCGCCTCGTACAATGGAAATCTTTCTACCACCGTCTGAAGAAGAACAAAGCGGCCTTATTCGGGGGTTATTTTCTCCTGCTGATGATTCTTGTCGCGATCATTGGCCCCCTGCTCACCCAGTATGATCCGACCAAAGTGGATTATTCTACGAAACTGCTGAAGCCGTCCGCTGACCATTGGTTTGGTACGGACCACAACGGGCGAGATATTTTCACAAGGATTATCCATGGCATGCGTCTTACGCTCTCGGTCGGTTTTATTTCGGTCATTATCGGAGCAGCCTTTGGTGTCGTGCTCGGAATCATATCCGGCTATTACGGGGATAAATGGGATGCGCTCATTATGAGAATTACCGATGTTATGCTGGCGTTTCCCGGCATTCTGCTGGCATTGGCGGTTGTCAGCGTTCTTGGAAAAAATCTGTTCAACGTGATCATCGCTGTCAGCATCTTCTCGATTCCCACCTTTGCCAGAGTCGTGCGCGGCTCGACGCTGGCCGTGCGCAAGCTCGAATATATTGATGCCATGCGTTCGCTGGGCGCGAGCGACGGTCGAATCATCTTCGGGCATATTCTGCCGAATATCACATCCCCTATCATCGTGCAGGCTACGCTGCGGATAGCTGTTGCCATCCTGACCGCCAGCGGCCTGTCCTTCCTCGGTCTTGGCGCGCAGCCGCCGACGCCGGAGTGGGGAGCCATGCTGAATGATGGGCGCAACTATATTATGGATCACCCCCATGTTGCCCTGTTCCCCGGCTTGTCGATCGTGTTTGTTGTCATCGCATTTAATCTGCTGGGTGACGGCTTGCGGGATGTCCTTGACCCGAAAATGAAAAAATAATGAAGGGAGCTGCCGGGCCATGCTCATCTATTCCATTCGAAGGCTGATTCAGACGATACCTGTTGTCATTGGCGTTACCATCGTCGTTTTTCTGCTGATGCACCTCATTCCGGGAGATGCGGCGCAGGTCATTATCGGGGAAGGGGCACCCAAGGAGCAGGTGGAGAAGATCCGCGAGAACCTGGGATTGAACGATCCGCTGCCGCTTCAGTATTGGAACTACGTCAGCGGCTTGCTGCAGGGGGATTTGGGAGATTCGATCCGCAGCAGCCGTCCCATCGCCGATGAAATATTCAAAAGCCGGTTCTGGATTACCGTCGAGCTTGCCGTGTACTCTACGATTCTGGCTGTATTCCTCGGCATCCTGGCCGGCATCATCTCCGCCGTCAAAAAAAGCTCGCCTGCCGATATCGGCGTCATGTTCATCGCCCTGTTCGGACTGTCGATGCCAAACTTCTGGCTGGGGCTTATGCTGATCCAATATTTTGCCGTGGATTTGGGCTGGTTCCGTCCCTCCGGCTGGGGCACGTGGTCGCAAACCGTCCTTCCCGTGATCACGCTCGGGACAGGCGGCGCCGCGATTATTGCCCGAATGACCCGATCCAGCATGCTGGAGGTCATCGGCCAGGATTACATCCGAACCGCTCAAGCCAAGGGCGTCCGGGAGCGCGTCATTATCTACCGGCATGCCTTGAAAAATGCCATGATCCCGGTCATTACCGTCATCGGTCTGGAATTTGGCGGCCTGCTGGGCGGGGCGGTGCTGACCGAGTCCGTATTCGCCGTGAACGGCATGGGACGATACGTCATCGACTCGATCCGGGCAAGGGACTTCCCGGTCGTACAGGCAACCGTGCTTGTGCTCTCAATCATGTTCGTGCTCGTGAACCTGCTCGTGGACATCTCCTACCGTTACTTCAACAAGCGCATTGATTTCGATTGATTGGCGATTTTCAACTATATAACTTGCTGCGATAGTGGATATCATGTCCTCATAACTTCACTAACAGGCAGAAAACAAGGTAATAGCGGAACTACAACCCTCTAATATCATCAAATATCGCTAATCCAGACCAATCCAGCTGTTTGGGAGTCCACGCGGACACATGATCCGTTATTTGCTGAGAATCGATCCATTTGGGAGCCCATGTGGACACACAATCCGTTTTTTACCGAAAACCGATCCATTTGGGAGTACATCCGGACACAGGATCCGTTATTTACCGATAACCGATCCATTTGGGAGGCCATCCGGACACAGGATCCGTTAATGTACCCTAAATCGCGAATTTAGCACGCAACATCTTGCGATAGCGGATCTCATGTCCTCATAACTTCACTAAAAGGCAGATAACAAAGGAATAGCGGAACTACTGTCCTCAAATATCAACAAGTATCGCTAATCCAGACCAATTGAGCTAATTTTGAGTCCATGCGGACATACGATCCGCTAGCAAATCAGCACAGACCTGCTACTTTGCTGAAATCGAGCTGATTGTGAGCCAATGCGGACACACGATGCGCTATTTACCGCAAATCGATCCATTTGGGAGACCAGCCGGACACAGGATCCGTTAATCAACCCAGAATCACGAATTTAGCATGCAATATCTTGCGATAGCGGATCTCATGTCCTCATAACTTCACTAAAAGGCAGATAACAAAGGAATAGCGGAACTACTGTCCTCAAATATCAACAAGTATCGCTAATCCAGACCAATTGAGCTAATTTTGTGTCCATGCGGACACAGAATCTGCTACTTGCTGAAATCGAGCTGATTGTGAGCCAATGCGGACATATACGTTCCACTATTTACCGAAAATCGATCCATTTGGGAGTCCAGCCGGACACAGGATCCGTTAATCAACCCAGAATCACGAATTTAACCCTCAATATCTTGCCATAGCGGATCTCATGTCCTCATACCTCCGCTAAGAAGCAGAAAATCAAGAAATAGCGGAACTATAGTCCTCTCAAAATCACCAATCCAACCAATTGAGCTAATTTTGTGTCCATGCGGACACAGAATCTGCTACTTGCTGAAATCGAGCCAATTGTGAGCCAATGCGGACACACGATCCACTATTTACCGAAAATCGATCCATTTGGAGTCCATGCGGACGCACGCAAGACCAATTATAAGCGAAGGGAGCTTAGACAAGATGGAACAGCACGCATCAAGTTTGCTTACGATCAAGAACCTGCAAACCTCTTTTTTTACCGAAATGGGCGAAGTGAAAGCGGTGGATGATATCAGCCTAACCGTGCACAAGGGGAGGACGCTCGGGATCGTGGGCGAATCCGGTTCAGGAAAAAGCATATTGTCTCTGTCCATCCTGCGGCTGATCTTTCATCCGGGACGAATCGTCGGTGGCCAGATCCTGTATAACGGTGTGAATCTGCTCGAACAATCAGACCGGCAGATGCGCAAAATAAGGGGCAATCAGATCTCGATGATCTTCCAGGAGCCGATGACATCCCTCAATCCGGTCTTCACCGTCGGCGATCAGATCGCGGAGGCCTACCAAATCCATGAGAATCTGAGCAAAAAACAAGCGATGGACAAAGCCGTTGAGATGTTGAAGCTGGTCGGCATCCCCTCCCCGGAAAAAAGGGTCCGGCAATACCCCTTCCAGTTGTCCGGGGGTATGCGCCAACGTGTCATGATTGCTATGGCGCTGGCGTGCAATCCGGATCTGCTCATTGCAGATGAGCCGACCACGGCGCTTGACGTGACCATTCAGGCTCAAATTCTGGAGCTCATGAAGGAACTGCAGCGAAAGCTGCAGATGTCGATTATTTTTATCACCCATGACCTGGGCATCGTCGCGGAAACCTGCGATGACGTAGCGGTTATGTACTGTGGAAAAGTGGTGGAGTATACCGATGTACGGACCCTCTTCAAGCATCCGAAGCACCCCTACACCATCGGCCTGATGAACTCGCTACCGCGGCATGATATCGATAAAGAAACACTGGAGCCGATTAAAGGCTCTGTTCCAAGCCCCTATGATCCGCAAGAAGGCTGCCGCTTCGCCCCCCGCTGTCCCCATGCAGCCAAGCTGTGCTATGACAAACTGCCGGAGCTTCAGGCTCTGTATGATAACCAGCAAGTCCGGTGCTGGAAATATACCGATCAATGGGAGACGGAAAGCGAGGTGAACGTTCTGCCATGAGCAAAGAGCTGTTAACGGTAAAGAATCTCAAGCAGTATTTTCCAATCAAGGGCGGCATCCTGGGCCGTACCGTCAACGTCGTAAAAGCCGTGGATGATATTTCGTTCTCCGTAGATAAGGGGGAAACTGTCAGTATCGTGGGCGAATCCGGCTGCGGCAAATCAACCACGGGCCGGGCCATCCTGAGGCTGGACGAACCAACGGCCGGCGAGGTTTTATTCGAAGGGACCGATCTGCTCTCCCTGAACAAAACGCAGATGACCCGAAAGCGCAAAGATCTGCAGATGATTTTTCAGGACCCCTATGCTTCGCTGAATCCTAGAAAAACAGCGCTGCAAGTCCTGGAAGAAGCGATGGACATTCAGAATGTCGTTCCCAAAAAGGATCGGCGAGGACGGGCCATCGAGCTTCTGGAAACGGTCGGCCTGGCCGCCTATCAAGCTAATCGGTACCCGCATGAATTCAGCGGCGGGCAACGGCAGCGGATCGGGATTGCCCGCGCCTTGTCCGTGAATCCCAAGCTGATCATCAGTGATGAAGCGGTCTCTGCGCTTGACGTGTCTATCCAGGCACAGGTGCTCAATCTGATGAAGTCGCTCCAGAAGGAATTTAAGCTGACCTATCTGTTTATCTCCCATGATCTCGGGGTCGTTCGGCATATTTCCGACCGGATTATCGTGATGTATCTGGGAACGATTGTGGAAATCGCGGATAAGCACTCCCTCTTCCGGCGCCCGCAGCATCCTTACACCCGCGCTCTGCTGTCGGCCATCCCGACGCTGGATCCCGAGCGTAAAAAGAAACGCATCATTCTCAAGGGGGATGTTCCGTCCCCGATCAACCCGCCTTCCGGCTGCCGGTTTCATACCCGCTGCATGTATGCCACGGATCGCTGTCGATCCGAGGCTCCGTTGCTTCGAGAAGTCGATGAGCGCGGAGGTCATCAGGCGGCGTGCCACTACATCGAAGAAATCGCAGCCGGTGCACTGGAGAAGGTGTAGCTTACGCCGCCGAACGGATAACGGCACCTCTCTATAAAAGAGAAAAAAGCGAGAGCCCAAGGTCTCGCTTTTTCTTTTGCAAAACTTTAGCCTGCTAGTCGAAATCGAAGGATGATCTTCAGCTTCCACTAAGCCACTTTCATCGGGGCCGCTTCTCCCACCTCGCTTGGGACCATGTTTTTGCGTCTGTAGATGGAGAGGAGTAGGCCGACTGCTGCCATGTCCAGGATTTGGTTCATCCCGCTGTAAGAGAAGAAGGGTGGTTCCAATGTAACCTTTGGAAGAATACCCAGCCCCATGAGCAGCGGCCAAAGCAGCCGAAAACCAAAAACAACGATGAGTACTGCAGCGATATGCTTCGCATAAGGATCCTTGTGAACCGTAGAAATATTCCATAGTCTAACGAGGAACAGCAGAATCAGCACGCCAACTACTATCCCAAACAACCAGCCGAAGCAATAGATGAGGTATGGAAACACGTTATCATAAAGGACATATGGGATCCTCGGTGTAGCTTGACCAAAACCTTGCCCAAACCAGCCTGCTGCTTGGATGGCATCCGCGTTATTTCCCATATACCACATTTCTTTGGCAGAAGGGTTCATAAATTCTCTCCACCGGAGCAGTAAATGATCTGTCTGGGTGCTGAGAAAAATAGCTACTCCGACAAGAGGCAGCGCCGCGATCATAGCGAATTGTTTCAAGCTTTTACTTGTTCTCCATGTCAAAATCAGGAACCCAATCACATAGATGTACGTGTAGATAATAGAGCTGCTTATGCTATAGAGGACCACAGGCAGTACTCCTCGATAGAGGATGTTCAATACCGTCTCCCACCGTCCCCACTGGCTGGCAGGCTTCATCCCTGCCAAAGCGAGCAGAAGCGGTATCAAGGAGAAAGTGATTATATTGACTCCAATGGGACCTATGTTGATATAGTCAGTTCTCCTATCGTGCAGTTGTCCATATACCAATGAAATGACCATTAGAATAACAATAAGGAAAAACACAGGGGCCGAGTATTTCTTTAGCTTTCGATAATCCAGAAAGTAAAAACCTATCAGGAATAATACTCCGATTCCGAAGCAAAACAACTTCCTCTCGACTAGGCTAACGGAATACCTTTCATCCGCGAAATAAACACTCACCATGCCAACCAGTCCAATGATTAAGAACAGGGCCAGCATAACGAGCAGCTTCCAGTCCAACTGAGGCCGATGAGCCACATGCAGGCTTTTGCCGATATCCCCCGGATCCCCCATTTGTTTCACTGCTTCCTGTACAGCGAACTCTTCAGGATGTCCCTCCAGCATCAACAGTTCGACCCGATCCTCAATATGACCTAGCAGCTCCTCTCGGATCTCATGATGCATTTGCTTCGTGCGCACTTGCTTGCACACCCGGTCCAAAAATTGCCGGACAACCATATTCTCCTCCATTTGGCGCATGTGGTTCCTCCTTGACCAGAATGTAAGTTATCGTTTGAATTGCCATAAGTTTGATGGCATTCCTCGAATATAGATAGGGGTTATTAGTTAAAACATGAATCTTTTTACAGTCCTTTACGATAAAAAAGATAACTCTCCTCAAAATGGGTCTGGCGTTCAATCGTACCTCGGATGAACATCCGTGATATATTGAATCCCGTTCCTCCTTAACCAATCCGAAGAGAGTTATCTAGTATCATGTAAGTTAAAAACAGCAGGTGTTGTACGATAAGTCTGTCCGATTAAAATAGAGGCTGCCTAGATAGACCATTTAACTAAGCCACCTTCATCGGGGCCGCTTCTCCCACCCCGCGTGGGATCATGTTTTTGCGTCTGTAAATGGAGAGGAGCAGGCCGACGATGGCAAAATCCAGCATGTTGTTGACGCCGCCATACGAAATAAAAGGAAAGTCCAGGCTGATAACAGGTACCACTCCCAGTCCCATAAGGATCGGCATGAGCAGGCGCAGCCCCATTACCACGATGACACCCGTCACGATATTTTTCCCGTAGGAATCGTGAAGTACATTGGATATACTCCACACTCTGGCGAGGAACAAAAGAACAACCATTCCAACCGCAATGCCAAACAACCAGCCGAAGCAATATATCAGATAGGGGTATATGGAGTCGCTATAAACGTACGGGATCCCCGGATTCGGCGCAGCAAAACCTTGACCGAACCAACCGGCAGAAGAAACGGCATCCGCGATGACCCGCATGAAATAACCACCGTCCCCCTCACGGTCCGCGAGCCCCTCAAGTCTCCACATGAGGTATACCCTTTTTGTAAACAAGATATAGGCTAATCCAAAAAACGGCAGCAGCGTTAGTATCGCAAATTGTTTAATATTCCTTTGCGTCGTCCAGGTCAGTACCAGGAACCCTAACAAATAGATGAACAAATACACCATGGAACCGCTCAAGCTGTATAGTATGATCGGCAGCACACCTCGATATAGGATGTGGAATACACTTTCCCATAGCCCCCACTGACTCGCAGGCTTCATGCCTGACAAGGCGATAAGGAGAAGAAAAACAGATGCTACACCGAGCATGGGGATCATAATTGGGCCGAAATCCAGGAATATCGTTAGTCCATTGACGTCAACACCCCGAATCAACGTAAATGCCATAAGGCATAACGTGATAAAAAACAACACCCCCGAGCACCTCTTAAGCTTTCGGTAATCCAGAAAATACAGACCGACGAGTAGGATCAGTCCTATACCGAAGAATGCGGCTTTTCTCACAAAAAAGTCCGATACGACTTCCGTACCCGAATAATCCACGCTCAGTGCCCCGAACAACCCAATCAGCGAGAGCAAGGCCAGCATAACGAGCAGCTTCCAGTCCAACTGAGGCCGATGAGCCATATGCAGACTTTTGCCGATATCCCCCGGATCCCCCATTTGTTTCACTGCTTCCTGCACCGCAGGCTCCTGCGCATTGCCCTCCAACATTAGAAGCTCCGTCCGCTCCTCGATATGGCCGAGCAGCTCTTCGCGGATTTCCGGATGCATGGCTCTTGCGCGTACCTGCTTGCACACCCGGGCCAGGAAGTCTTGGACAACCTTGTATTCTTCAACCGGTCGCACTAGCTTCCCTCCCCGATGACCGTATCCACCGCCGTACGGAATTTGACCCACTCCTTGGTCTTCTCATGGAGCTGTTCCCTGCCGCGCTCGGTAATCCGGTAATATTTCCGTTTGCGTCCATCATGCTGGCTCCAGGAAGAATCCAGCCAACCCTCCGCCTCCAGCGTGTGCAGAATCGGGTATAACGTCCCTTCCTTCATCAGGAACACCCCTTCCGAACTTTGCTCGATCTCCTTGATCAACTCGTACCCGTACATTTCCCGCTTGTTTAATACGGTAAGCAATAAAATGACGGTACTGCCTTTCAGCAGCTCCTTGTTAATGCCCATTCGCCCTATCACTCCAATACCTAGATAATCTATGTATCGTAAATCTATGTATATGAGTATAAAATAAGCGTCTCCACAATGCAACGAATGTTTTCGAGTCATTTGGCAATTCCCGCATCTACATTCTAATCAATAAATCGTGGCGCTCTTCGCACCTACCTTTTTTATGAGAACAGCAGCATACCCTAAGCACAGCAGTCCCAAGAATCTCCCCTGATCGTTCGAAATATGCCGGAATCCGCGGAAATTCGCCAGTACCACCGAAAAGCCCAGCAGCTTCCGCCGCCAGGCTAATTTATCAGCAATTCAGTTCTTCACTTTTCAACGGGCTACCGCCTCCATATTCACCATTTGGAGTTAGGAGCTTACAACCTGTCCTTTTGCCCACCCGTCAACCATAAATCGAACCATCACTGCAGCTGCACGCTTTCAATAGTAACCCTTACCTGGATCTCACCGCTCCTGTAACGTGCAACGCAAAATCCTCCGCATGACGCTGCAGCTCTTCATCCGTCAACTGCATGGCATTATGAACGGTAAATACCGGCAAGTAGATCGCGCCTACCAGGCTCGCCGTCACTTCATAGGGCCGTGTCAGCTCTTCCACCGTGTAGCGGTTGTATCCTGCACTGCCATAGGCTTCCGCGGCTCCGCCGGTTGTAACGGCTACGCCCCACTCTTTTCCCTGGAGCTTGTCACCGCCCGGCCCATACGCCCATCCGAAGGTCAGCACTTCGTCGAACCAATGCTTCAGCAGGGGCGGTGAGCTGTACCACCAGAAAGGGAATTGAAACACGATGCGGTCATGCTGGAGCAGCAATTGCTGTTCGGCCTCGATATCGATGCCTCCATCCGGATACCGCTGATAGAGGTCATGAATCGTCACCTCATGATTATGTCTCACCGTTTCGGTTAGTTCGCGATTGATCCGTGATCCCTCATGCAGACCCGGATGTGCAACGATCACCAGTGTTCTCATGTATGATCCCCCACCCTTTTCAGTCTCGTGTATGTATACAAAAGGTATCAATCCCGGATAACGCCCGAATATGAGAAATGTCACAGGTAGCGTTATCCGTCTGTGATACTGTAGCAAGGAACATAGCGGGCGGAAAAAGTACGCCAAGGGAGGAGAATGAGAACGTGGCCCTTGTTATTCAAAATGTCAGATTGGCCCATCGCATATATCGACTTACCGTTCAAGGCAGCTATTCGGCACGAATGGGACAGTTCTTCATGCTTCGCTGCTGGGATACCTATCCCGTGCTGTCACGACCGATCAGCGTTCATAACCAGACGGAGGACTCCGTTTCCTTCTTATATCGCGTGCATGGAACAGGCACATGGCTGCTATCGGCGCTTCAAGCGGGTGACAGGATTCAGCTGGAAGGACCTTTCGGGCAAGGATTCCCCGAGCCCCAAGGCCGGACGGCACTGGTAGGAGGCGGTATTGGAGTAGCCCCGCTGCTGCTGGCGGCTAAGGAAATACCCGAGGCCAGCGTATATCTGGGATACACCAGCGTCCCTTTCGGAGTCACCGGATTCCACGAGTTAGGCCGCAATGTCACCGTCAAATCCGGCGGCACCATTGTCGACGCAGTGGACCCGAGCCGCTATGATACGATATTCGCATGCGGACCGGTTGCCATGATGCACAGTCTGGCCCAAAAAGCGGAAGGTACCAGCGCCAAGCTCCACGTCTCCATCGAGAAGCGAATGGGCTGCGGCATCGGGGCATGCAACAGCTGCACGTTAACCTCCGCTGGCTCTAGCCGCAAGGTATGCACCGATGGCCCCGTATTTCCGGCGAAGGAGGTGAACTGGAATGATCTCCATCGATTGTGAACTGGCGGGCGTACCGCTGGCGAACCCGATTTTGGCGGCATCGGGCACGTTTGGATTCGGCAAACCGTATGCGGATCTGTATCCGCTTCGCAAGCTTGGAGGCATTATCTCCAAGGGACTGACCCTGACTCCACGAATTGGAAATTCAGGGACAAGGCTTTATGAAACGCCATCCGGCATCATGAACAGCATTGGCCTTGAGAATCCGGGCATCCCCGCTTTTCTGGAACATGAATTATCCGAGATGACCTCGCACGGGACGGCGGTCATCGTCAATCTTGGCGGCGGCACCATACGGGAATATACGGAGGGCGCCGAGCTGCTTACCGAAGCCAGTCTCAAGTTACGGTCATCCGGCAAACGAGCCGTCGACATGATTGAGCTCAACATCTCCTGCCCCAACATCAAGGAAGGCGGGCTGGCCTTCGGCGTTGAGAATGAGCAGGCTCAAGAGGTGGTTCGCGCAGTCCGGAAAGCGACCACGCTGCCTCTGCTCGTCAAGCTCTCTCCCGGTGCAAGGGATTTGAAGGAAATGGCACGCATGTGTGAAGCCGAAGGCGCTGATGGTCTTTCGCTCATCAATACGATCCAAGCGATGGCGATTGATATTCGAGAACGGCGAAGCGTTTTTGACAGAGCCTACGCGGGGCTGTCCGGTCCGGCAATTAAGCCGATCGCGCTCCGCATGGTCCATCAGGTGGCACGGTCGGTATCCATCCCGGTCGTTGGAATCGGCGGCATCAGCAGCGCCGAAGACATCCTCGAATTCATTATGGCTGGCGCCGCTGCCGTACAGATCGGAACCTACAACTTCATCAACCTGCGGGCCGGCGATACCCTGGCCGATGAATTGATTGAATTGATGGAAAGCGAAGGCATCCATTCGCTGGATGACATTCGAGGCATTATCTAACCTATGAACCTGCATACACAATCAACAGGATCATGCCGAACATGAAGCACCGAGACTCTTTGTGATTTTTTTCACCGATAACTATTCTTTTTAAGAATAAAATGAACTCAAGAACAATATTTGTGAAGTAATTCACAAAATCATAGGAGGAAACCAGAATGAAAAGGACACTCTCTCTATCCCTCTCCGTCATGTTGATGTTTGCGCTGCTCGTAGGCTGCGGAGGCAACGGAGACAAAGAGCCTGTCACCACGGACAAACCGGCAGAGAGCCAAAACACGGATAACGCAAGTAATACAGAACAGCCTTCACAAGAAGGAACCCTGCAGGACGGCTTATATTATGCCGAAGGCGATTTTGCCGAAGACTCCGGCTGGAAGGAACTTGTAGCGATTAAAGTCGAAGGCGGCAAGATCGTCAGCGCCAACTGGAACGGACTTCATAAGGACGGCGGCTTGGACAAGAAGATGTTTTCCGAAAAAGGCTTCTACGGCATGAAGGAAAAAGGCGGCGCTCAAGCGGAATGGCATGAGCAGGCAGCCAAAATGGAGGAATACCTGGTGGCTCAGCAGTCGATTGAAGGCTTGACCTTGAACGATGAAGGCCGCACGGATGCCGTGTCCGGGGTATCAATCCATGTCAACGGTTTTACGGAACTGGCAGCAAAAGCGCTGGCGGCGGGACCTGTTGAAGCAGGACCATACAAAGACGGCAGTTATCACGCAGAGGCAGCTGACTTCGATGCCAAGTCCGGTTGGAAGGAAACCGTCGACGTTACCGTTATTAACGGCAAGATCGCCGCGGTCAGCTGGAACGGCGTTCATAAAGACGGCGGCACCGACAAAGTCACCCGTTCCAAATCCGGTGAATACGGCATGAAGAACGGCGGAGCTCAATCCGAATGGCATGAACAGGCTTACCAAGCCGAGCAGTATTTGATTGAAAAGCAAGATCCGCAAGCTATCGTAACGGCGGAAGACGGCAAAACCGATGCAATCTCCGGTGTGTCCATCCACGTCAACGGATTGGTAGAGCTGGCAACAAAAGCACTCGAAGGCGCCAAATAAGCCACAAGAGCGATAGATAGAAGACAACTATTCCTTGAGGGGAGATTCGCATGAAACAGATTATCGTGCTGGGCGGCGGATATGGCGGTATACTTACCGCCAAGAAGCTGGCTAAACGACTGCGCAAACAGAAGGATTTGCGGATAACACTCATCGACCGCAAGCCGTATCATACGCTGCTGACCGAGCTGCATGAAGTGGCCGCGAACCGGGTCGAGGAGGATTCCATCAAAATCGACCTAAAAAAAGTGTTCTCCGGATTCCGCAATGTAGACGTGGTGCTGGATGAAATCGGCGGCATTGACTTTGACGGTCAAACACTCCGTGGAGAGAAACAAACCTATAACTATGATTATCTGGTCATCGGAACAGGCAGCAAGCCAACCTTCTTCGGCATACCGGGCGCAGATCAACACGCCTTTACCTTATGGTCGTATGATGATGCGGTCCGCCTGAAGGAACACACCCTGAACATGTTCCGAAAAGCCGTGCTGGAGCGCGACCCGCAGGTCCGCAAAGAAATGCTGACCTTTGTCGTGGTCGGCGGTGGATTCACCGGGGTCGAAATGATCGGCGAGCTGGCCGAATTCACTCAACAATTATGCAAAGAGTTCTACGTCGATCCAAGCGAGGTTACACTGCATGTCGCCGACATGGTCGACAAGATCCTGCCGATCCTGCCCGAACCGTTAATCCGCAAAGCCGAGAAACGGCTGCGCAAAATGGACGTCAATATCATCACAGGCTCCAAGATTACGGAAGTGAAATCGGACGGCGTTACCGTCGGCGGAAGCGACATTAAATCCCGTACGGTTATCTGGACCGCAGGGGTTGAGGGTTCCGACGTGGTCGGCAATATGGATGTCGAGCAAAAAGGCCGCAAGCGTATTTTGACCAACGACAAGCTTCAAGTTCCTGCCCATCCGAACGTTTATGTCGTCGGGGACAATATTTTCTACATTCCTGAGGGAGCGGCTGCACCCGTACCTCAAATGGTGGAAAATGCGGAACTCGCAGCCCCGGTCATCGCGCATAACATCGTGGCTGAACTATTGAGCAAACCGATGAAATCCTACAAACCGACGTTCCACGGAACGATGGTCTGTATCGGCAGCCGCTACGGGGTAGCTAATGTGGGTGTGCCTGGCCACATGTTCAGGCTCAGCGGCTTTATGGCTATGCTGGTCAAACATATGATCAATATGCTCTATCTGTTCCAGGTTTGCGGCTTCAACAAGGTATATCACTACTTGCTGCATGAATTCTTCCATGTTCGGAACAATCGCAGCTTCGTGGGCGGACATTTTGCCAAACGGTCTCCGAATTTCTGGCTCGTTCCGCTGCGGATTTTTGCCGGATGGATGTGGCTCTCTCAGGGATGGGATAAGATCCATAAGATTATCGAGGATCCGAATAAGGTGTTCCTTATTCCTGCCAAAGCAGCCGATGGCGTAAGCGCAGCGTCTGCTGCCGGCGCCGATGCTGCCGGAGCAGCCGGAGCTGGAGCGGCTGACGCGGTCTCCGCCGCCTCCGCTTATACCGCAGAAGCGGTATCCGCCCTGCCGGTTCCGGGTTTCATGAAATCCATTGTCGATTGGTCGATGGACCTGATGTTCTACACCGGCGACGGCGGCTATACTTCGCTCGCCTATGTGTTTCAGACCTCGATGGTCCTGGCTGAGCTGATCGTCGGCATCCTGCTGATCGTCGGATTGTTCACGGCACCTGCAGCCGTAGCCAGCGTTGCTATGGGCGCGATGGTTTGGGTATCGGGTATGGCACCTAACGAAATGCTGTGGTATCTGGCAGCTGGGATCGCCCTAATCGGTGGATCGGGCAGCACGTTCGGACTGGACTACTATGTATATCCTTGGCTGAAGAAGGTATGGAAACGAATACCGATCGTAAGGCGATGGTACGTGTATACGGACTAATCTTCCACCATTCGCGAGAATCGGCTTATCTTATCATGCTTGCCGATTCGGTTCATAGGCCGTTCTGCGGGATTCAACACGAGCCTTCCGGAAGGAGTCAATAACGATGGATATGAAGCTATTACAGGATACGATCGACCTGCTTCGGTCGCATATCGATTCCGGAACGGATATCGATTGGATGGAGATGGATAACAGGCCGGTGAGAGACATTGCCGATATGATCAACGCTTATGAACTGGCCTATTCTCGTAAAATGACGGTGCTGGCATGCAGCATCCTGATTCATTCCGCACTAAGCAAGCACGGCAAGCTGCAGGCACAGGACAACGAGAGATTGACGCGCATGCTGCTGGACGGCGATTATTTGACCGGGCTCATGTACCGGATTGCCGTCAAACGGAAGGAATGGAAGCTGCTGTCCCGGCTTCTCCCCCTCCATAAGCGCATGCAACTGAAACTAATGAAGAACGTTTCACCCGAAATCCTGCTTAAAGAGCTGAAACGTGAAATCCGCAGCTATCTGGAGCAACGGAGCGCGTAAGGAGTTATCTGGGGAAAGGAGCGCTGATACAGATGAACCTTCATAACCAAATTGGAGTGGATCTCGCTTCCTTTGATCGCTTGCTCCGGGAGGTGGTCACCTCAGACCGTGACCTCACTCCTCCCTCCGTTGTGCTGAGCAGCGTCATGGATCTCATTAACGCCGGCGGCAAGCGGCTGCGCCCGCTCATGGTCGTGCTCGGCAGCCGTTTCGGGGAAAGCGGGCATGAGCCGGCCGTCATGAAAACGGCCGTTCTGCTTGAATATTTACACATGGCCTCGCTGGTACACGATGACATCATCGATCAATCCGATATGCGGCGAGGCATGCCAACCCTGCATGAAACAACGGATGTCCAGACGGCCGTGCACATTGGCAACTACATGATTGCCCGCGCCATCGAATGGGCCGCGGGTAATCCCAATGACGAGTCAGGCAGGAGCAGCGAAGATGTCTCCGAAAAGGATGCCTACCGGTTAGCCGAGCTTGCGGCTCTGGTCACCGAACTCTGCATGGGAGAATACGATCAGCTGCACCACCGCTTTAATTATGATCAAACACTGGAGCAGTATTTGGAGAAAACGCGCTGCAAAACCGCCCTGCTGATGGCCCACTGCCTGAAAGCGGGCGCGGAAGCAGCCAAAGCAGACGCACGAACCGCTGAACGGCTCTTTCAATTCGGGGAGTCGCTCGGCATGGCATTTCAAATCCGGGATGACCTGCTCGATTTCACGAAGCCCAAGGAGGCCATCGGCAAGCCGGCTGGCGCAGACCTGCGAAACGGCAACATTACGCTGCCGGTGCTTTACGCCCTCAACGATCCAGCTCTTGCACCTGGAATCAGGCAGCTCGGTCCCCATTCTGCGGCGGCTGACATGGATGAGGTCATCCTCCACATCGCCGCAAGCGGGGCCATTATGCAAAGCGAAGAGCTTGCACGGTCTTATGCGGAACAGGCTCAGCGGATGATCGGCGACTTTGCCGATCATCCCGCCCAGCATGACTTGCAGGCCCTGCTCCATTATTTTCTGCCCTAAAGACATGAATCCATATACTCCAAATGAACAGGGATACATCCATCATGGATGCATCCCTGTTCGATATGAAAGGATGTTATAGAACATGAACCGCACACGAATCTGGCGGTGGAAAATGGCGCTGACGTTCTTCCTGATCCTGCTTGCTGCAGGGGGCTTCATGCTGTTCAAGACATCCCCTCTCGGAAAGCAGGGTACCGGTGACACGCAAGTGAGCTCTATCGCCATCTTTGCGCTCAAGGGCTGCGGCGGCTGTTCCAAAGCGCTGGGTGTGATGGAACAGATGGAAACTGCCTCGCCAGCCTACCGTTACCAGTATTTCAGCATTTCGGAGGATACGGAAGCCGTTAACCGGTACGGCATTACAGAGCACCCGACCATCCTGTTCCTGAACGCTCAGGATGAAGAACTCGGGAGACTGACCGAAGATATATCAAGCGACAAGATCCTGCGCGAACTGGAAGATCTCGCTGCGAACGGTGCACGTCCGCCCAAGGGGACGATTCTTTCCGCTATCCCCAGCACGATGCCCAGCGTAACCCTCCATGCCTATGACCCGCATTCCGGTTTATTCACGCCAGTATCCCAGTACGTGCAGACAGATACATCCGTCCGCTATCCCAAGGTTAGTGCCATGTCCATGCTGACCCAGCTTGGAGATCTATTACCGCCTGAACTTGAAAGCGCCATCCCTGACGGCGTAACCTTCGTTGAAATCCGGACCGAGCATGGCGTGACCGTGGTTGAGTTGTCCCCCTCGTTTCGTGCTTTTACCGATTCAGAGGAGGGAAACCGGGCGGAACAAGCCATCGCGCTTACACTGCAAACCTTCGAAGGCGTGAATGGAGTTCAAGTGGTAAGCGGTGCATATCGCAGCGACATCCTGTATGCGGAAAACCTTGCAGGCCGATCCGACGGAAAAAGCGACTACCTGCTGAATTCCGATGCGCCTCTTCCGCATATGTCCAGTGTGAAGGAATATAATGCAGCCATCCTCCACGCCAGCCATTTGGCCTTTATGCCCTGCTTCTGCGGATGCGGTGATGCAGGCCACAGCAGCAACCTCAATTGCTACTATGCTCAAGAGGACGATGGCCGGCTCACGCCAACCACGCACGCGAAGTTCTGTCAAACCTGCCTGGACGTCACGAACATGTACCTGAGCGGCAGACAGCAAGGTCTTAACATGAAGGAAATCCGTCAATCCGTGGACCAGGCCTACCAGGGGATCGAGCCGACGAATACGCCGATGCCGTCGAATTAATATGTATGACAGATAACACTGTTCCTATATGGAACGGTGTTTTTTCAATTTCGAGTAAAATAACCGCAGTCCTTAAGGACTGCGGTTTTCATTTTCATCAAGCCCCAATTACAGCAGCGCGGCCGCGGCCACAGGCAGCAGGAACAATGCGACAAACAGCGTGTCCGCCCGCTTCCACACAAAGGCCCTGAACCTGCTTCGCGGCGCACCCAGCCGGTAGCCTCTGGCTTCCATGGAATCGGCAAGTCCGATGGCTCGCCGGAATGCGCCTGTCGTTACGGGCACCAGCAGGGCAATGATCAGCCGTGCCTTTTCCTTGAGCGACCGCGACGACAGGTCCAGTCCCCTGGACTGCTGAGCCTTCCACAGCCGCTCGGCTTCCTCGAAGATGGTCGGAATGAACCGGAGGGCAATCCCGAGCATCAGCACCAGCCGATCGGTCGGCACACCGATGTAGGTCAGGGGCCGCAGGAGGCTGCCGAGCCCCTGGGCCAGCTGCTCCGGCTGGGTCGTGAAGGTCAGCACCGCCGCCAACATGATGAAGAGTCCCATCCGTGAGGCGGACACGATGCCTTTTTCCAATCCGCCGGCATACACCTTGAACGCGCCCACATCCAGCAGTTTCCCGCCTCCCGCATCATAAAGAAGGTGAAATACCAGGATGAACAACAGCAGGAACATCAGCGGCTTCATGGCTCGGATGAAATAACGGTACGGGATACCCGTAGCCCGGATCACCGCCGCAGTGAACAGCAGCAGCGCAAGGACCCCCATATATCCGTCTACCAGGAACACGGCCACCATAAAAAGCGGCATGACCGCCGTCTTGGCACGCGGATCCAGACGGTGAATCCATGAATCACCTTCCATATATCGGCCCAGGATGATTTTTCGTTTCATCCATGCTTCCTCCTCTCGCCTCTGCTTCGCCCTGCCCTACATTTCAAGCTGCCCCGCGTACCAATCCGCCAACGCCGCCGCATCCGGCGGCATCTCCGGAGGCTGTACTCCAAGCTGTGCTGCCAGCTTGCCCGCCATCCGCACGGACGACGGGGCCATCAGTCCCGCCTGTTCCAGCACCTCCTGTCGGTGTACCAGTTCCTTGGCCGTTCCTTGAAATACGACTTGGCCATCTTTAATTACAACGAACTCGTCCGCATAGGCCACAATTTCCTCCAACCGGTGGGTGACGATGAGTACCGTCTTGCCTTGGGTCCTCGTTAATCCATGCAGCCGCTCCATCAAATCCTCGCGACTCGCAGGATCGAGGGAAGCCGTAGGCTCATCCAAGGCCAAAATGTCGGGGTCCGCCGCCAATACGGCTGCGACCGCCGCTTTTCGCATCTGGCCCGAGCTTAACTTAAAGGGACTCTGTGTCAGCAGCTCCTCGTCCAATCCGACGAAGGAAGCCGCTCTGCGGACCGCCTCGGCAGCTTCGGCTGGACTCCGCCCGAAATTAAGCGGCCCGAACAGCAAATCTCTCTCCACCGTCTCTTCGAACAGCTGCTGCTCCGGGTATTGGAACACCAGACCGACGCGTTGCCGCAGACCGGCAGGGACTTTCTTGCCGTCACCCGATTCAAGACGGAAATCCAATATGCGAATCAAGCCCTCATCAGCCCGTATCAATCCGTTCAGATGCTGGAGAAGCGTAGATTTCCCCGAACCCGGCGCACCGAGAACAGCAATCATTCTACCTTCCTCCAGCTCCAGATGAAGACCGTCGAGTCCAAGAATAGGGCTCATCCCCCGGTCCCGGTAGCGGTAAGAGACCTCTTCGAATGATATGACCATAACGCCTCCAGCACCTCCTTCTCCCTAACCAGCTCGCCGATATCAATCCCCCGCGCTTTCAGTTCCCTGCATAGCTGGAGGGCAAACGGAACCTTTAGCCTGCAACGCTGGAGCAGCTCTTCCTGCAGCAGCAGCTCCCTTGGGCTTCCGTCCGCCGTCACCATGCCGCCATCCAGCACGATCATCCGGTCGGCTTCGGCCATCTCCTCTACGTCATGGGTGATGGAGATGATCGTGTATCGGCCTTCGTTATGCATAGTTCGCATGAAACCCAGCAGCTCATTCTTAGCCTTCTCATCCAGCATGGAAGCTGCCTCGTCCAAGACAATGATAGAAGGCTCCATCGCCAGTACGGCGGCAATGGCAGCGCGCTGCTTCTGACCGCCGGATAAAGTAGCCGGATGGCGATGGAGCAGATGGACCATATCCAGCCGCTCCGCATAGGTCCGAATCCGCTGCAGCATCTCTTCCCGGCTCAGGCACAGATTTTCCAGGCCAAACGCGATATCATCCTCTACGGTGAGGCCGACAAACTGATCGTCAGGGTTGGCAAACACCATGCCGATATGACGGCGAATCTCCCCCAGCGTACGGCCGTTCAGTTCCAGCCCATCGATAAGAATGCGCCCCCGGCTCATGAGGAGCAGACCGTTCAACAGCCGCATCAGCGTAGACTTGCCTGCCCCGTTCCTTCCGGCGATGCATACCCACTGCCCATGGGGAATCGTCAGCGAGACGTCCTTGAGCACGTTCGTGCAGCCCTGTCCGTAATATACGTGCTTGAGCTTTACTGCATGCTCTGACTTATCCATTGTGCCCATGCCTAACGCCTCCTCCTTAGGTTTCCGTGTGAAACATGCCAAACGGATCGATACGTCGCAGGGATTCGATCAGATGTTTTGCAGCCCATCCTACAAAGATGCCCGTCACGACACCCGCCCCGAGCAGAAATGGCAGGTAATAATAAATTTTGGTTGTTCCCAATACCAGCGAGGCTGCCGTTAATTGGCCAATATTATGAGCGATGCCGCCTGCAATGCTCACGCCGGTTAAGCTGAAATTACGGCCCCCGAGCCTAAGCATGACATACATCACCAAATAACTTGCCAGCGCGCCGAACATACTGAACAGGAAGGTCGAGAAGCTTCCGAGTATAAAGGCAGTCAGCAATGTCTTTAAAACAATAAGCCACAGGGCATCCCTGCCCCCTAGGCAGACTAGACAGGTCAGCACCAAAATATTGCCAAGTCCCAGCTTGGCACCGGGTATCGTGACCGCGAATGGAATCAAGGCTTCCACAATGCCAAGCACCACCGATAAGGAGGCGCAGATGGCGATCACGACCAGCTTGCGGAGTGCATAGGGATCAGGAGACAACGGCATCCGGCTCACTTCCTTCAACTTGATCTCCGGTCACTTCTACAAACACCCGATTGGGCAAACATACGATGGTATCATGATCATCGTGAACGTGACCGAACCCAACGCAGAGCTGATCCGGACAATCCGACTCCACCATCTCGATACCCTCGCGGGAGACCCTCAAGAGGTTATATCCCCGCTCTGTCCGGATTTCTATATCTCGGGGCTCTTCCGTAAGCGCCACCGTATCATAATGCTTTCCATTCACCTCGATCATGGCATAGGTTCCCTTCGCCGCTCCGTCTTCTCCCATAAACTTGGATATTCCAAACCAGGCGACAACCGCTATCAGCACGAGCGCTATTCCAATATCTCCGCGTTTCATCAGCATCTCTCCACTTCGCTTTGCTTATCTTCATTATCAGGGCTGCACCAAGTGCCAGAAATGATTTTTCTCACATTCAGCAAGGTAAGGGTCTGATACGCTGAGATCATCGGAACTCGATTGAGAACAGCATCAGAACTGAAAAGAGGAGGCACTGTCATGTATAGGAAGCTTCTTTCCTACAGCAGCCTGTTGATCATGCTCACCCTGTTGATGACGGGATCGATTGGCTGCACAACCACAGCAGATCAGAAGGTAGCCGCCAGCAGCGAACCGGCAACCGAACGTTACTTTATATTCGATACCATTGTAAGTCTCCGCGTTTACGATGAACGGATGACGTCCCAGCATTTCGATGAGGTAGGCGCACTGCTGGATCGGATCGACCAACGCATGAACCGGCAGCTGGCGGACAGCGAGATTGATCGGGTCAATCAAGCGGCGGGTAAGTCCGAAGTGAGCGTATCCGAGGAAACCTTCAAGGTTGTCCAAACCGCCATCGATTACGCGGCGGCTTCCGGCGGACATTTCGATCCGACCGTAGGCCCGCTTGTCGACCTCTGGGGCATTGGCGGTGAACACCCCGCTGTGCCGGAAGAGGATGAACTGGATGCAGTCATGAAGCGAATGAACTACAAGGATGTTTTTTTAAATCCTGCATCCCATGCCATTCTGCTGAAGAAAGAAGGAATGTCGCTGGATCTGGGTGCCATCGCGAAAGGGTATGCAGCGGACGTCATCGCGGATTATTTGCAGCAGCAGGATTTCCATTCGGCCATCATCGACCTTGGGGGCAACATCCTTGCCATGGGATCGAAACCGGACGGTTCACCGTGGAAAATCGGCATCCAGGACCCGGGGGAAAAGCGCGGGCAGCATCTGGGAACACTGGAGGTCGTCAATAAGACGATCGTAACCTCCGGCGTGTACGAGCGCTTCTTCGAAGCAGACGGAAAAGTGTATCACCATATTCTGAGCCCCTTCACCGGTTATCCGGTCGATAACGACCTGCTCAGCGTAACCATTGTGACCGACACGTCCATGGACGCCGACGCCATGTCAACTTCCGTCTTCTCGCTTGGACTAACGGAAGGGCGGCAGTTCGTCGAGAGCCGCGACGATGCCGAAGCTATTTTCGTCACCACCGACCATCAAATCCATCTCACCTCAGGTCTGACCCATGCATTTAAGCTGACCAATGGCGATTATCAACTTGCCGAATAACCTTATGGAAGGAGAAGATCGTATGAAACAGAATCGAACTGCAAGGTCCGATGCGTGGGATGGAGGGCTGTTTCCAGCGGGCACTTCCTCCGTCTATTCACAACCGCATCTCGCTCTGATCCGGGAAATGGCCGAGCCTGTCCGTTTGTTTGCCGGCGATTATCTATACCAGGAGAACGATCCTGCGGACCGGCTGTACTTTGTAAACCGTGGAAGCTTGAAGGTATCCAAGCTGCTGGAAGGCGGACTGTCTGCCACCTTATCGCTTCACATTCCCGGCGATCTGTTCGGTGAACCCGATCCGTTCGGACGAGCCGTTCACCAATTCGAAGCCAAAGCCTTGGAGGATAGTGAAGTCGGAATTGTGCCGCAGACCGAACTGGATAAAGTCATCCGCACCAACGGGGACTTTGCCATGGAATATATGGGCTGGATGGCACTCATGCAGCGCACCACGCAGAGTAAATTACGTGATCTGCTGCTGCATGGTAAATCAGGCGCCCTGTGCTCACTGCTGCTGCGACTGTACAATATGTACGGCACGAGCGGGACAAACAAGGATGCGCGCGCCATCATTGGCAAGCGGATTACGAATTTGGAAATGGCGGAGATGATTGGTTCCACCCGTGAAAGCGTTAACCGGATATTGAATGAGCTTAAGGATCTTGGCGTGATTTCTACCGAACGGGGACGCATCGTTCTCATTGATCCCGACTATTTGCGGAATATTTGCCACTGCGAGGACTGCCCCAAAGAGATTTGCCGAATGTAACGGACAAAAGAGAAGAAACCTCTCACGAAGAAACGAAAGGCGCTTAAGCATTCCTTTCATCGGAGAGGTTTCATATTCATATTTCCTGCGTTCATTTTAGTGGTTCATTTCCTACAGCTTCTAAGTTACAGGCATTCTAACAGCTTTTTCAAAAAGCCATGTGGATAGCTGATCAAAAACCTCCGCTTCCCGATCAACCATTTTATATATTTTCTTCCCTCCTCTTAGAACATAACCTTTTTGATTTATATCCAAAAAATAATCATTGATTTCTCCATCACGATCACGGTAAAAAATAATGAATGCAAATGTAGGCCCCCCATCATTTCTTATGTTTTTGCTAAAAAACGATCTGGGCGATCTCGTATACGACACGGAGTCTAAAATGCTCATCCATTGATTAAGCTCTTCATTTTGGTCTTCGAATTCCGTAAGGTAAGGTGTCATGTTAGTTCCTTTCAGGTATAGAAAAGAGATCCTTTCTATTTTAGTAGAATGGGCAATGACGCTTGTAGAAGGCAATCGAACCGAATAATAGATAATCCCCATAGTAGCTGCTAAGAGCACCACTGCTATTGCAATTATGAGTTTCTTTGCTCTTGGAATAAAATCACTCCTCTCTTTCATTCATTTCATTAATTTAAACGCTTGATTTAATAACTGGGTTACACAAGGTACAGGGAGATCCCCAGCAGCCCGTTCATCCTCCGGCTTCCTGGAGCCCTTCCCAATCATCAAACACCAGATTGCCGGCTAAGGCGATGAGGTCATCAAATCAGTTATCCGAAGGAATCGAAATTTTCACATGAAAACTGCGCTAATTCTCGGTGTATTACGGCTCCGCTTTGCACGCTATGATGGAGTTGGATTAACCGTTTTAAGAGAAGCATGAACTTATCGCAAGTATAACTGAGAGCGTTTCCATTCCAACTATGTTTAGAAATGAGGTTTTGCTCATGAAATATCCATTCCAGAATCCTGATCTTTCGCTGGAAGAACGGGTTAACGATCTTGTATCCCGATTGACCTTGGACGAAAAAATCGAGTTAATGTGCCAATACCAGGCGGAAATCCCCCGCCTCGGCGTGCAAAAATATAAGCATGGCACCGAAGGTGCTCACGGCGTGGCATGGCTTGGCGAAGCGACCGTGTTCCCGCAAAATACCGGGCTTGCGTGTACCTGGAATCCCGAGCTGATGCGGGAGATCGGTTCGGTCATCGCGGAGGAAGCCCGCGTCTATTACCAGCGCGACCGGGCCATCAACGGACTGACCATCTGGGCGCCCACGGTGGATCTGGAACGCGACCCTCGCTGGGGACGCACGGAAGAAGCCTACGGGGAAGACCCGCACCTGACCGGGGAACTCTCCACCGGGCTTGTGAAGGGCATGCAGGGAGACCATCCCTTCTACTACAAAACGGTAGCTACCCTGAAGCACTTCTACGGCAATAACAACGAAGTTGACCGCGGCAGCGCCTCGGTAAGCATCGATCCGAGAAACAAACGCGAGTATTATCTGAAGGCTTTCGAGGCTCCGTTCCGGGAAGGGAAAGCCGGTTCCATGATGACCGCGTATAACGGCATCAACGGCACGCCGTGCAACCTGAACCATGAAGTGAACGACATCGTCAAAAAAGAATGGGGCATGGATGGATTCGTGGTAGGAGACGCCGGTGACGTTCTCGGCACCGTCATAGACCATCATTATGTCTCTTCCTATGCAGAGGCCGTGGCCGGCTCCGTTAAAGCCGGAATCGACAGCATCACCGACGACCAGGACATCTCCTTCCGCGCTCTCCGCGACGCATTGGAGCAGGGATTATTGGAAGAGCAGGATCTCGATCACGCCCTCCGCAATTCCTTCCGTGTCCGGTTCCGTCTCGGCGAATTCGATCCAGAAGAACGGAATCCGTACAGCCATGTGCCGGAGACGAAGCTCTGCGCGCCCGAGCATGCCGAATTATCGCTGCGTGCCGCCCGGGAATCGATCGTGCTCCTGAAAAACGACGGATTGCTGCCCCTTAAGCGTGATCCGTTGAAATCCGCTGCTGTCATCGGTCCCCTGGCTAACGAAGCATTTACGGATTGGTACAGCGGTACGCCTCCATACCGGATTACGCCGCTTCAGGGCGTGCGGGAGAAAATGCGGGACGGCCGCGTCCATTTTCATACGGGATTAGACCAGGTGCGTCTTCGTTCTGCTGTTAGCGGCAAATATATCACCTTATCTTCGGAAGAGGATGGCGGGCTGCTTGCAAGCACGGCTGAGCCGTCCGGAGCAGCGGTGTTCGAGCGGAACGATTGGGGCTGGGGCTCCGTGACGCTCCGCCTTGTTGGCAGCGGCAAATTCGTAACCGAAACCGAGACGGGACTGCACGCAACGGCTGACGAGGCTCGCGGCTGGTTCGTGAAAGAGGCTTTCAGCTTCGAGGCGTTACCGGATGGAAGCTTTATGATGAAGAACTGGGAAGGCAAACCGATCCTACTTGATGAGCACGGACGCCTTGTGGTAGGCGGCAGCGAGGATATGGGAACGCCAATTGCCATCGAAACGGTTCAGGACGGCATCGCCGAAGCCGTCGCGGCGGCAGCATCGGCTGAAACCGCCCTGGTATTCGTGGGGAACAGTCCGTTCATTAACGGCAAGGAAACGATCGACCGTCCCGACATCACCCTTCCGCCTGCTCAGCAAGCCTTGATTCAGGCGGTTTACGAAGCTAATCCCAATACGGTGGTTGTCATCGTAGGCGGATATCCGTTCGCGGTGAACTGGGAACAGGAGCATGTGCCCTCCATCCTCTTTACGTCTCACGCCGGGCAGGAGCTGGGCCATGCGGTGGCCGACGTTCTGTACGGAGATTACAATCCGGGCGGCCGCTTAAACATGACGTGGTATAAGTCGACCGAACAGCTTCCGGACCTCATGGATTACGACATCATCAAGGGGAAACGGACCTATCAATATTTCGACGGTGATGTACTGTACCCGTTCGGTCATGGTCTCAGCTATTCCCGCTTCCAATACAGCGGTCTGTCGCTAAGCCAACCGGAAATCACCGCCGATGGCAGCGTCATCGTCACCGTTACCGTGAGGAATGAGGGCCAGCTAGCCGGGGATGAGGTGGTTCAGCTGTATGTGAGGGCTGACTCCTCCCGCGTCATCCGTCCTCTCAAAACGTTGAAAGGCTTCCGTCGCATCCATCTGTCTCCAGGCGTTTCGGAAGTGGTAAGCTTTGAGCTCAAGGCGGAGGATCTGGCGTTCTGGGATGTCACCCGGGATCGCTACTGCGTTGAAAAGGGGACCTATACACTCATGGCTGGATCGTCCTCCAGTCAATTGCCGGAAACCGCAGTCCTTCAAGTCGAAGGTGAGACGATCCCTCCACGCACGCTGCGAGAATCTGTTCGAGCGGTGAACTATGACGACTACCAGGATGTTTTCCTGGATGAATGCCGTGAAGGCGGGGAAAGCATCCGTTTAACCGGCGACTCGGGATGGATCGCCTTCCATGACGCCGATCTCGGCGATTCTTCGGCAACGTTCGAGGCCAGGGTGAGCGGACATATCAAGGGCGGCGACATCGTCATTACGACCGGCAGCCCGGATGGTCCGACAGTCGGAAGCTGCAAGGTTCTGCCGACCGGAGGACGCCAGGCCTGGACGACGGTTCAAGCCGAACTGACGGGGTTAACAGGACGGGCTGACGTCTTCCTCATCCTGAAAGGCGAAGTGCAAATCAGCTGGTTCCGCATAGCTTAAGCCAAAGCGATAACCTCCTATAAGCAAATGCCTAATCGTTAGGCTCCAATTGAGCCTGTCAGCGGCTTCTCATCTTACAGACATCCATAGAACATCTGCCCTTCGTTTTATACGGTGGGCAGATGTTCTTTTTTGTTAGAATGAAATCAATTAACCGTTACGGAGACGGACTCAGACCTTCGCTGCATGAGCGGCAGCAAAAAAAGATGAACCCTTTCCAAGGGTCATTTGTTTATTAGACATAACGCAAAAGAAAGGAGTGCCTTGGATTGACGGAACGCGAGTTATTCGATACTTACAACAAGGATGTGTACCGTACCTGCTACTACATGCTGCGGAACGCGCAGGATGCGGAAGATCTCTGCCACGACGTATTTGTCACCGTATTTCGTCAGGATTGGAGAAGCGTTGAGCATACACGTGCCTGGATCATGCGCATCGCGATGAATCATTGCCTGAACCTGCTTAGAAGAAATCAGACCCAGCGTGACAAGCAAAGTCAGGTCGAGTGGCTCCACGAGCAGACCACGGCATCGGTTAAATCCGTAGACACCATCGTATTGGAAAAAGCAGCGGCGGCGGAATGGGAGAAACTGCTGCGGCAGCTTCCGGACAAGCTGATGGCCGTTGTCACACTCCGCTATATCGGTGAGCTGTCGATGGCGGAAATCGCCGAAACGCTGAAGATTCCCGTCGGGACGGTTAAATCAAGGCTTCACAAAGCATTGAAAATCATGCGCAAAAAGCTCGAACACCATAACGGCTTTTGGCTGAAGGGAGAGAAACAATTTGGAACGTTTTGAGAACAATCTGAAGGACCAGATGAAAACAGCGAATAACGTGTCTTATCCTGATTTTGACCGCATGTGGAGCAGCATCCAGCAGAACGAATTGAAGGTGGCCGGGGGTGAGTCGGTTCCGCTTCGTCCGCGCAGACGAAAACGGATTGCGATCATCACGGGGATATCCGTCGCTTTGATGGCAACGCCGGTCTATGCGGCCCTGAACTATGATTGGTCCAATCTTCTATCTTACAGGGCCGGGATCCAGACTGCATTGGAGCAGGGGCTTGGCCAGACGATTGAGCAATCCGTTACGAGAGACGGCATCACCTTAACGGTGCACACGGCGTTTATCGATGAGAACCGGACGTTCCTGCTCTACAGTCTGGATCCAGGCTCAACACGAGCTGGCGAGCAAGTAGCCTTTGATCATATTGGGCTTAAAGATAAGGAGGGCCATTCCATCGAGGGCCGTTATTCCCATCAGTGGAATGAGGAGCTTGGCGTATTCCAGGGGTATTTTGAGACCGATTGGGTTGCGGATGGCCAAATGGCGGATATCGAGTTTGCCATGGAGAATATCCGTTTTACCGGCGATGGAAAACAGTCCATCAGCTACGACCCTCAAGATCCGAATACGCAGGTATTCCCCATTCAAAAGGATGGCATTGACAGCGTGACCCTGCAGTCTTTTGAGCAAGCCGAAGGAAATGTCCTGCTCCAATCGGCCATTACCTTTACGGATCCCGAAATGAATAGCAGAAGCTGGGTACGAATTCAAGCGACCGATGACAAGAAAGAGATGATTAAGGAGGTTGAAGCTCCTACTTTTGGAACCCCGGCAGCCTCCGGGGAATACCTGAGTCAGCAAGTATTCAATTCGGACTCCTTGCGTGCTGAAGGTACGAGGTTCCAGCTGGCTTATGATCGCACACTCGGAACCGCAGACGGCACCTGGAGTTTAAATATGGCCTTGTCCAAAAAACAAATGGACAGCGGAACATTTAAGGAAGTGCTGAACATCCCTGTAGATCAGGTGCCTGGCGGAACAAAAATTCATGAGATGATCGTTACGCCAACCCAAGTCCGGCTGATCCTGACCCATGAAGAGAAATATACTCGTGTTCCTTACATGGACTACCAGCTGGATGTAGGCGGGACGCTGTTAAGCGGAGGCAGCTGGCATGTTCCCGGCCAATCAGGCAAGACGGAGCTGCGTTTTGAAATGACCGGACTTCATGCGGCCTCCCTGGCGAACCAACCGGTGTCTCTGATTGCCAAGCACCGCGTCGATGAATATGCCGGAGACAAGAATCCAATCCGCTTGACCGGCATTTCGGCTGAACCTCAAAGCTTAACGTCCAGCATTGCAGGTTATCCGATCACATGGACCTATTACATGAAGGACAACAATCTCTACGTAGAATCCTTAAGCTCCGATCCGACATTCGGCGGCGTCAACCAAACCTATTATCTTGACGGCGATGACCGAAGCTATGGAATGCCGGCCATGATCGGCCTGCTCGGCGATGACAACAACAAACATATAGACGTGTATAAGAATTTCGACAAGACCGAGCTTGAGGTGTACATTTCGAACTATACCACCCATAAGCGAGACGATGTCCTGCGCGTTCCGCTTAAGGCCGGAAAGTAACATTTAGAGCCTAATAAACGACAAAGAAACCCTCTGGATGTACATGAACGTTACCCGGGGCGGCGCTTCTGCCAAGAATCGCCGTTCCTTTTTCGTGCTTTCGTTCTCCACCTTTTAAGGGTTTCTTTCTTTTTTCCATTAGAACATGTCACAATTCTGACCGGCAGAATGTCATATGGGTGAACATCACCAATCATACCGTAAAGGGGAACTGAACATGGAACTTCGAATGAATTACCGATCGGCCAATCCCGAAGCCTTCAAAACGCTGCTTGCCCTGGAGCAAGCGGCCCAAAAAAGCGGACTCGATCACAAGCTGTACGAAATCATTAAGCTCCGGGCATCCCAGATCAACGGCTGCTCCTTCTGCGTGGATATGCATTCCAAGGATCTGCTCTCCATGGGCGAAAGCGTGGACCGCCTCCTCCTTCTGCCGATGTGGCGGGAGGTCCCGATATATTCCGACGAAGAACGGGCCGTCATCGAATTGACGGAGTGCGTGACCAAGCTGTCCGAGGCCGGCGTTCCTGCAGAGGTATACGAACGCGTCCGCAAGCATTTTGACGAGAAGCAATTCGTCGATCTGGTCATGGCGATCACAACGATCAATGCCTGGAACCGGATCGGTGTCGCTACAGGGCTGTTCCCGGGCTGTTTTGATTAAACAGCTGTAATTTATCCGGATTCACCACAAGAAAAATCTGACTGATGCGGGATAGGTCGGGTTCCCATTCTACCGTCAGCACCATGGAGACCCTACCGTTCCGCTTCAGCAACAGGCCAGGCTCTCCGTTTACGGAGACAGGCTCAAACCCTTCCCGAAACGAGCCTTTGGCAGATAACCCCTCGAAGAATGCGCGTACCCGTTCCACGCCCAATATCGGATTGATGGCTGCCTTCGCTTTGCCGCCCCCATCCGATAGCAGCGTAACCTCTTCCTTCAGGAAAGACAGCAGCGGCTTAAAATTCCCCATATCGGACGCGCGCAGGAATGCTTCAACGAAGCGTTCCTGTGTTTCCGTCCGGGCGTTTTCTCCCTTAGGCCTCTCCGTGGCCTGCCCCATTTTCTGCTTGGCACGGCTGAAGGTCTTGCGACAGCTGATCTCCGTCTTTCCAAGCATCTCCGCTATGATCGGATATTCAAGCCCCAGCGTATCCTTGGCGATATAAATGGCACGTTCCAGCGGCGTTAACCGTTGAAGCAGCACCAGGTAGGCATAACCAATCGTTTCGCGGCGTTCCGCAGGATCGGACCGCGCCAGCATGTCATAATCCGGCATCGGCTCAGGCAGCCAGGGACCGGTATACGTTTCGCGCTGGCGTCTGGACGATTTCAACAGGTTGATGCAGCGGTTCGTTGTCATTTTGGCCAAATACGCCTTATCGTTCCGTACTTCTCCCCGATCCATCTGCACGAATTGGGAAAAAACATCCTGCACGATATCCTCCGCATCCGCCGCACTCCCCAGCATCCGGTAGGCCAGGCCGAACATCATCGGCTTGTATTCGGTATAGATTTGATCCAATAACATCAGGCACACACCTTCTTATTCTGTATATTTTCGGCATGACAGCTACACCACTAATAAGACAAATGGGCGTTACCGCCTGTGACCTCATGAAGACGTTATTCTCTACTCTACCCCATATTCCCTGATCCCCGGAAGGGTCAGTTGAAAGGAGAATTCCAGGGTCAATGGACATTAAATTCGGTATCCCATATGTAGATTATGACAACGTTCGATAAATCTATCGACATTTGGGTAATTTTTAAATAACATATGGAATGGCCCAACTACAGCGATTAAAGGTTTAAGCGTTTAGAAAGTAGGTAAAACATGAAAAAATCCACCCCTTTACGTCGCGTCGAACTCGGTTATTTTCTGCTGATTGCTCTTGCTATTATCCAGCAGTTGTTCATATTCTGGAACATCTATGTAAATCAAAGTTTTACTTTCACAGAATTCCTGTTCAGCGTCGGTACACTGGCCGCCTTATTGATCGGTTTCTTTCTTCCGGTAGGCGTTTCGACGGTTGCCGTTTTTGTGTATCTGGTCACTTACTTCGTATGGTTGTCCACCCTAGCCCCGGTCAATGTGCTCACCCTATCCTGGATACTGCTGCTTCCGGCCAATACCGCTATTGCCATCTTCATCAAGCTAGCTCTGGTGCGAAGCCGAAGGTTCATAAGGCGTCTCGAGCAATTGAGGAAAACCAACCCGGATATCGACATCGACACCTCCCTTGGCAGCAAGGATGCTTTCGCAGATACGCTGGTGAAACAAGCCAATCTGGCCAATCGCTATTCGGATCAGTACAGCTTCTGCATCATGATGTTTAAGCTCGATTTTCTCCCCCTGACCAGGGAGTCTGTCGGATCACATCGTTTTGCCAAGCTAATGATGGAGCTGTCGAGCACGATACAGAAGCAGATTCGTTATGAGGACTATAAATTCTCCATTGGAGAAGGACGCTTTATCATTCTGTGCCCGCTCACCAAGCCGGAATATCTCAAAAGCCTTATGGAGCGCATCAAAGTCGCCATGATGAACGTCCCCTTCCGTGACAAAAAAGGCATGTCCCTCAAGCTTGTGGTCCGCGCCGGCGGCCTCGTGTTCCAGAAGGAGCAATTTAGCCGATACGAAAATATCGATGACGTCATCTCTGCATTAGAACGAAATACCGAAACCGACCTCATTGGAGAATATATTTAACCAAGTTAAGTTGCCATCATCCATCAAAAGGAGGCTTGCGGCCGATGTCATATACCCACTGGTTTATCCCTCTGTGCATCGGGGTCAGCATCGTGTTCTCCATAGCCATCATTATTCTGACGATTGCCACCTTAAGCTTCCGTTCGAAAGTCAAACGAAAATATGATCGGGGGAGGTTCAGTGACTGACTTTTTCCTGGTCATTTCCATCATCAGTATATGGATTGCCGTGCTGGAATCGATCATTATCATGGCAGGGGCCATCGTGTTCATTCATAAACAAAACCGGCAGAAGCTGGTGAATCCGAGCAATCTGGAGGATTTTCCAACCGTGACGGTCATGGTGCCCGCGCATAACGAGGAATTGGTCATCCAGGCAACGGTAGAGCACATTCTGCAGATGAATTACCCGCATCACAAAATGCAGGTGATTGTCATCGCCGACAATTGCAAGGATCATACGGCTGATCGCTTAAGGGCGCTGAAAGCCAATGAACGTTACCGCGACCGCGACTTTCTTATTCTGGAGAGAACCGGAACCGGCGGTAAATCGGGCGCCCTGAACGACGCGCTCAAGAAGGCAACAGGCGAATGGATCTGTGTCTACGACGCGGATGCCGCACCTGAGAAAAACGCACTGTTGTTCCTGACGCAGAAGGCGATGGAGCAGCCTGAACGCTACGGGGCTGTCTTTGGCCGCAACAAGGCCCGAAACCGCGGACAGAATTTTCTGTCCCGCTGCATCAATCTGGAGCTGGTGACCATTCAGCGCGTGCATCATACCGGGTTATGGCAGCTGTTTAAGCTGGGTACCATTCCTGGCACGAACTTTATCGTGAAAACCGCGCTCATTCAGGACATCGGCGGATGGGATGAACAAGCGATCACGGAAGATACCGCGATTTCGTTCGAGATCCTGACGAGAGGCCAGCTTATTGCGCTGGCTCCGCAAGCCGAAGCTTATCAGCAGGAGCCCGAGGATCTGAAGGTATACATGAAACAGCGCGAACGCTGGGCCAAGGGCAACTACAGCGTTGTCACGGATAATATTCATCATCTGTTTGACCGGACAAGCTGGCGGATTAAGCTGCATGTGCTGTATTACGCAGCCAGTTACTTCTGGTTTATGATTGCCATTATCATCTCGGATATTATATTTGTGACCAATATCGTATATCAGATCATCGCGCTATTTAATCCGGCCGTCGTCTCTCCTTTCCGGTTTGAGGGCGATGTGTATATGTATCTCATCATCGCTTGGGCCTTAATGTATTATATTTACGTCCTACAGATCAACCTGGCGCTCGCAACGGACATTGGCCAGAGCAACACGCGCAACTTCATTCTCTCCTGCGTATCGTACTTCACCTACGCTCAGCTGTTCCTCATCATCTCCATCAAGGCCTTCTACTCCATGATCGTGGACAAGATTACGGGCAGGGAGTCCAAATGGTACAAGACGGAGCGGTTTGGATAGAGGAGCCCGACATAACTAGCTTAAAATAAAGAAGAGATCACCATGACATGGCGATCTCTTCTTCTTGTTTCATTATGCTCACCATACTGTGTAAAGGCGTTACACAGTCACGGCAATTTAATTTTCTCTCAGCTTCTTCTGCTCATTTCGAAGTTTCTCAGGTGTCACGTCGTTTCCGTCGGGATCCACGATGCTTAATCCCGAAAAGGTACTTAGCACTTGGCCGCGGATCTCACGCAGATATTCCGTGCGCAAGACTTGCTGCTCGGCTTTCTCCGCAGTCGTGAGCACGCCCTCCCGCTGTTTTTTAGCCAATTCATTAATCCGGGTTAAGCTTTTGATCATGATATCCCTCTTTCCATATGATTTTGATTTGTTGTTTATCTTAATATAAAGATATAACAATCTAAGATATTTGTCAACCCCTGCCAACTTTCATTATCATCAGGTGCATTTGTGATTTTTTCCCTACCCAAAGTCTCTTCATTTCCTTAAACTTGATGTTTAAGGTTTATTTATTTACAAATCGTGGTTAATGTTAGTATTGAAAACTTTGCATTAACAGCATAATAAACATGCAGGTCCTTATCCCTTAGGAAAAATTACTTATGCCTTTCTGGCAGAACATGAAATATAATAGAGGAACTTAACTTTAATCAACTGGGGGAACATCTATGAAATCTCAGCTCAACAACCCAGCTTCACCGGGGAAAAGTGATCGTTTTTCCTCTGCTGGATTCATTCTGGCCGCGATCGGGAGCTCTGTCGGCCTCGGAAACATGTGGAAGTTCCCTTACATTACGGGAGAACACGGCGGTGCAGCTTTCTTCCTGCTCTTCATCATCTGTCTCATCGTGATCGGTTTGCCCGTCCTGCTGGCGGAGCTTGCCATCGGACGAGCTGGCCGCGGGAGTGCCGCGACTTCCTTCGTTAAAGCGGGCGGACCGAAAGTCTTCGGGCATCTTGGATTGCTCCAGGTTATTGCGCCGTTTCTCATTCTGACCTTCTATGTCATTGTGGCAGGCTGGACGCTTCATTATGCCGTCATGTCGTTTAGCGGCAATCTGTACAACAACACCGATTTCGGTGGTCAATTTACTACGTTTACGCAAGGCTACATGCCGATTGTATGGCAATTCGCCGCTATTATTATTACCGGGTTGGTTGTAGCCAAAGGAATCTCCGGAGGGATCGAGAAATTCAACAAAGTTCTGATTCCCGGCCTGATCATCCTGTTGATCGTGTTAATGATCCGTGCGGTAACCTTGCCAGGAGCCGGCGCAGGCGTATCCTTCTTCTTGAATCCTGACTTCTCGAAGCTGAGCCCGGAAGCGGCACTGGTCGCGCTGGGACATGCCTTCTTCTCCCTCTCACTGGGGATGGGGATTCTGTTGACCTACGGGGCTTATGTTGATAAACGGCAATCTCTGGGGCCGGCTACCCTGGCCATCGGTGCTGGCGACCTGATTTATGCGTTTATTGCCGGGCTCATTATATTCCCGACAACCGCTTCCTTCGGGATTGAGCCAGATGCCGGACCTTCTCTTGTCTTCATTGCCTTGCCGGCGGCCTTCTCGGCCATGCCGCTGGGTGCTTTTTTCGGGGGATTGTTCTTCATTCTGCTAGCCATCGCCGCATTAACCTCCTCCGTTTCACTGCTGGAGGTCCCAACCTCGTATGTCATGGACCGCTGGCATTGGGGACGCACGAAATCCGTAGTCGTTATTAGCGCGCTGGTTATGCTGATCGGTCTACCCTCTGCGTTGTCATTCGGCATCGTACCTGGGCTTACCGATATCGGCGGTAAAAACTTCTTCGATTGGCTGGATTTCATCACATCCAACATTCTGCTTCCGGTCGGAGGTCTGATCACCACCATCTTTGCAGGATACTTCTGGAAGAAGGCGGCAGATGCCGCTGGACTGAAAGCCGGCTGGTTCCGGGTATGGCTGTTCATGCTCCGTTATATCGCGCCAGTACTCGTATTTTTGGTGCTGCTTCATACCACCGGCGTGATCAAGTTCGATTAATTAGCAGCCAAGGCAATCTCATCGTCCATACGGGGGCGAATGGGGTTGCCTTTTTTCGTATCCACTGCATGTAAAAAGCCGCAGGGAGAACCATCGTCTCCCTCGCGGCTTATGGTTTGAGCAGACTACTTATCGAACCGTTTCCGGCTGTACACCGCTGCAGCGGCAGCGATCGAGATGACCATCCATCCGGCGCAAATCAGCAAATCTTTGGTCATTACGCCCACAGCTTCTCCTCTGCTGACACTTCCCATCACGTCGATAAACTTCTGCGTAGGCAAATAGTTTACGAAGCTCATCATGAATTCGCTGTCTAACATGGGAGCGAACATCGGGCCCATAACGAAGATAATGAGAACCGGTAAACCGATGATGGAGGACTCTTGTACGTTACGCGACATCAAACCGATGATTAACCCCAGCGCAATGAACATGATAAGCGAGATGAGAATCAGCAGGGACGGAATTCCCCAGCTCACCTCTGGCACTTCCGAGACGGCCACCGAAGCGATCACAGCGATCAATGTTAATACGAAAGTAAGAAAGCTTTTACCCATCAGAATCTCGGTTGTACTTGCAGGCGAGAGCATCAATACGCGCAGGGTGTGCTTCTCCTTCTCTTCCGCGACCATCATCGCCAGCACAAACGCGCCTGTCATCGATAAGGCGAGCAAAATCGGGAAGCTCAATATCATCATGTCATCGCCTGTTGTACCATTGGCCCCCATTCTACTGAACAGGAAGGCAAACAGGATCGGCATTCCCATCATCAATAGAATTTGCGGGTTACGGATACTATCTTTCCACTCTTTATTTATAATGGCTTGCAGTCTCTTCATGGAAAAGGTCATTGCAATTCCCTCCCTGTCATTTGTACAAAAATATCGCCTAACGTAGGTTCATTCGAATGGATCGATAATAGCTTGCCTTCTTGCATCCATTGCCCAATGCGCTGCGCACTCTCTTCACTCTGCTGCAGCACCAGCTTGCCCTCACCTTCTACCAGAACCGTCATCGATTGATCGGCATGCGCCAGACGCAGCTGCTGCGGGGTATCAATCGCTTTGATCACGCCATCATGGATAAAGGCTACACGATCACACAGACTCTCCGCTTCCATCATGTTATGGGTTGTCAGAAAAATGGTGGTCCCTTCCCGATTCAATTTCCGCAATCCCTCATGAATATGCAGGGCATTGGCCGGGTCTAACGCCGACGTAGGCTCGTCCAGGAACAAGAGGTCCGGCTTGTGAAGAATGGCGCGTGCCAGCATCACTCGTTGCTTCATCCCTTTTGAGAGCTTCTTCACCATCGTTTGACGGTCATTGGCTAGATTGACCTCTTCCAGTACTTCGGCAATCCGTTTCAATTCCACATCGTACAACTTGCAGAACAGTTCCAGATTGTCTTGGATGGTGAGTCTTTCATATAAAGCGCTGTTATCGGTCAATATCCCGATCCGGCGCTTATGGTTGGCATCATTCATTTTATGGATAGGTTGACCGAATACTTTAACGGTGCCGGAGGTTGGAAGCAGTTGGGAAGTCAAAATTTTTACCGTCGTTGTTTTGCCCGATCCGCTAGGACCCAGGAATCCGAATATTTCGCCCTGATTAATATGAAATTGGATATGCTGTAACGCACTCTTGTTTCCGAATGCCTTCAGCAGCTGATTGACTTCAATGATTGGTTGCATGCTTGATCCATCCCTTCGGGTTTTCGTTATCGCCTTACACACTTCATGTTATGGCAACGCCAGAAAAGCCGCATTATATAAGGGATGAAAGGAGTATATCTGCCATTGAAACCTGCGATTTCTCCCTTGAACGGAGCAGCAATTCGGATGAACAAACCGCAATTAAATGCCAATGATCTTCTTTAATTCATCATATTTACTCTTGGATAGCGGAATAGAGCTCTTGGTTTGGTCGTCCAGGATTAAGCTGTAGCTGTTCCGTGTCCATGTGATGACTTCGCGGACCTTCTGAAGATTTACCAGGTACGAGCGGTGACAACGATAAAAACCAAAACCTTTGAGTCTCCCTTCCAGATCGCTTAACGACATGGAACAGGCATAGGTCCCTTGAAGAACATGCAGATTCGCGACACCTTCATGACTCTCGATATAATCAATCTCCGTCGGATCAAACAGAATGAGCTTGTCTCCCACCTTGGCCGGAATCTTCTCAAAACGCATGGGCTGGACAAAAACAGGGACCTGGCTTCCCGCTGGCTCCGATTGTGAGTCTAGATCTACCGCCCCGACACTGGCGCCGGTTTCGGTAGACAACGATTTATCAGGTGAAGCGCTTATCTCGGCGTCTTCCGGCTTCGTTTCCATACCGGATTCCATCTCTGCTGTTGTATTAGGCCTAATCAACGTGACTTGGTTTTCTGCTTCTTCCGATTGAGTCTTCGCAAAAACCTCAGCGGATATGAAGTTTTTAGTAACGGAATCAGCTGCAGTGGGTGTACTTACCTGCTTCCCTACCATTGAAATAACTGGCTCTCTATCTCTATTTCTATCGTTTGGGTTAAGGAGATTTTGTTCTTCTTCCGCCGTCTCCAGCTTCTTAAATCCGGAATGGCTATATAAGTACACATCATTGGTCATGGAAATGGCTTGTTCCAGAACCATTGTCGTAATAATGATCGCTGTGCCTTCCTCCATCAGAGCCGGTATTAGATTGCGAATGATATAACTTGTCTCAAGATCGACGTTCTGCTCCGGATCTTCCATGAATAGAACCTGCGGATTATGTACGAGTGCGCGTGCGATAGACAATCGGCGCACTTCTGATGAAGTCAGCCGCGACACTCGGCTATCCCGCTTCTCTGCAAGTCCTAGCCGCTGCAATAACAGGTCCGTATCCAGCTCCGCCTCGTAGAGACGAGCGTAAAATTGAAGGAATTCGCTAACCTTCAGTCGCTCATAAGCTGTATCGGACAAAAGTTGAATCCCTATTTTCCTTCTAATGTCGCGTGTATTATGGGGGGTCAGCGCCTCTCCGTGAATCCATATGGAACCCTCAGATATCGACGTCTGCCCGATCATGGCGAGTAATAATTGATGTCCTAATTCATGATTACATTGAATAACAACGCATTGACCTGCTGTCACTTCAAGGTCGATATGCGGAATTAATACGGTACTGCCGGATGTCTTCTGCACGTGTCGTAGCTGTACTACACTCATCTGATTTGATATCCCCCTAGAATGTTGTTCCAACAGTACTATTTTAGTGGAATGATTTGGCTGAAACTACTATTTGTTTCGGATAATTCGCTAGCAGATGCTATTTCCCGAGAAATAATGACAAGTGATGTAGACATAGGATTGAGATTTGTATGGATATTTTTGCATAGCAAAATAGTTCGTGTGTATTTAAGTTGATCGTATAATCTACAGTCACCCAGTTAATATATCAATATATAAAACAAATGTTATGTCTGAATTCTGCGTCTCCGCATAATATCTAATCCGCATTCATTTAGAAAAAAGAACAAAAAAACATGCACTCACTTATCCGTGAGCGCATGGCTTGTACTTGTTCATCTATAGTGGAAAAAGGATAAAACTGCCGTATTCCTGCATCCGGTTCAGATTCAGTATTCAGCTATGCATCGTCTTCGAAATCAAATTTCAATCAGGCGATATGGCGGTATCAGGTGGATTACGTTCGATCTTGCTATCCATGCATATGTTGACGCGCTTCACCGCACAGAGGTTTAGACAAGGTCACTGGTTATTTCTTTACAGGCCCGGTAGATGCACCAACCACCAATTCCGCCGGCAATCGCTTCTCAACGGCTACATCATCGTGATTCATGATGCCCAGTACCGTCTCGATCGCCAGCCTCCCCATCCCTTCCTCGTTCTGCCGCATATGGGTAAACAAATAACCCTCGCCGATATTTAGCTGCGGACTGTCGAAGCATATGATGGATACATCCTCCGGCACCCGCAGACCGAGGCGCTCGGCCGCAACCTTGGCCAGCAAAGCAATGTTATATTCGATCGCAAAAAAGGCAGTAATCGAAGGGTGATCCTGCAGATGCTGCACGATCCGCTGGATTTCACGTTCAATATTGCTCTCATGGAAGGCATTGGGCAAAGTGGCCGTCACATCGCTAATCCAGATTTCCTTATCAAACGCGATGCCCCGGGCGGCATGAGCCTGCACGAACCCTTCAATCCGTTCTTCAACCGCTGTCGTATCTCTCGGTGGAGGAGACAGCAGGGAAATATGACGGTGACCCAAATCGAATAAATGCTCCACCGCCTGCACGGCTGCCTCAAGATTATCTGTACTAATGGAAGCCGCTGCGACTCCCTTCAGCTTGCGATCAATCAGGACAAGCGGGAAACGGGCAATGACCATCTTTAATATTTCAGCATTGAAATATTCCCCCTGAGCGGGAAATACAATGAGTCCGTTCACGCCGAGATTACGCAGCTTCTGAATGGATAATTCCTCATTATCCTGGTCTCCAAACGTTCTGCGCAGCACCAGAAAGCAGTCATTCTCCCTCGAATACTGCTCCATGCTGTAGACCAGGCGTGTTCCGTAGCTTGAAGAAAAGTCCGTAATGACAAGACCGATCATCTTCTCCCGGCTGGCCCCTGCAGCATCTGCGCTCTCGGAGGAGAATGGTTCTCTGTGCACCACAGGCTCATCCGGATCGGCTACGAACGATCCCTTTCCCGGCTTGCGTACAATCACGCCTTCGGCCGCCAGCAGGTCCAATGCTTTTTTGCTTGTGATTCGACTAACTCCGTATTCATCCGCGAGTTCCTTCTCCGAAGGGACTTTATCGCCTATCCGAAAAATATGGGTTGAGATCTTTCGCTTCATCTCATTAAAAATTTGTTCATACATCGGCTTCGTGGAAGCTGCATCTTTCAAATTGATATCCCTCCAACGGTACTCCAAAACCTGCTAATTTATATAACAATATAACATGATATATTTAAATTGTCCATGTTGAACGGATACCACTTACAAATTAAATGCAATCTGAACAGTCTTAACCATGACAAAACAGCGCCGAAGGATGGTCTTTCGCCGGAAAGACTCATGCTAAGGGCGCTGTCTCTGTCGACTACCTAATTCATTTTGCCGATGCTGGATGTACCCGCTCAAACAGAGCACGCCAATAAGGCTGACCGGCTGAGCTGTTCTATTCCTTCACAGCCCCCAGAACGATTCCGTGGATTAAGTAACGCTGCAGAAACGGATAAATGAGCAGAATTGGAATCATGGAAACCAGAATTTTGGCCGAGTTCAGGGTCGTGTTGGAAATTTTATTGAACTGCTGCAGCTGTTCGACCGAGAGATTCTGCATCTGGTCACGCGTCAGACTGAGCTGCTGCAGATAGGTTTGAAGCGGTATTTTTTCGCTGTCATTGATCAGGATGATTCCGTCAAAGAAGTTGTTCCAGTGACCGACGATGACAAACAGGGTAATGGTCGCCAGACTGGGCATGGAGATCGGGATAAAGATCTTGAGCAGGATTTTCAGCGGACCGGCACCATCAATGAATGCGGCCTCCTCCAGCTCCTTCGGAATGCCCTTGAAGAAGTTCATCAGGAGAATCACGTTGAAGACAGGAACCGCACCCGGCAGAACCAGTGCCCAGATGCTGTTGATCAACCCCAGCTTGCTGATCACCATATACCAGGGAACGATCCCGCCGCTGAAGAGCATCGTAAACACGATAATCCACATATATTGGTTTCTCGATCGGAACTGCGTGACGCTCCGCGACAACGGATAGGCCATGAGGATGGTCAAAATCATGTTGATCGCGCCCCCAAGCAGCACCCGTTCCACGGATATGAGAAACGCCTTCCAAAACTTCGTGTCATTCAATATCTGCCCGTAGGATGAGAAGTTCAGCTCCACCGGAAAAAAGTAGACCTTGCCAGCATTAACAGCCGTGCTGCTGCTGACAGACACCATAATCGTATTGACTATGGGAGCCAGCGACACAAATGTAATCAGAACGAGCGCGAGCATAATCATCAGGCGGGATAGCCTTGAGCCCAGCGTTTTGGATTGAATCATGCTAACCCTCCTAGAAAATCCTGTACCCCGCATACCTCGAGGCCAGCCTGTAGGATATAACAATCAGAATAAAGCTGATGACCGATTTCATCAGTCCGATCGCCGTTGCGAACGAATACTGCATATTGATCAGACCCATGCGGTACACAAACGTATCGATAATATCACCCGTCTCATATACCAGCGGATTATACAGGTTGAACACCTGGTCAAATCCCGCATTCAGCACATTGCCGAGACTTAGCGTGCCCAGCAGGATGATCGTCGGAAACATGCCCGGCAGCGTGATATTCAGCGTCTGCTTCCAGCGGCTTGCGCCGTCCATTGCGGCCGATTCATACAAAGCCGGGTTAATCGCCGTCAACGCAGCCAAATACACAATCGTCCCGTATCCGAATTCCTTCCAGGTATCCGTCACGATGAGCAGCGGCCTGAACCAGTCGTTGCTTGCCAGAAACATGATCCGCTCCAGCCCCAGAAACTCAAGGAAATTGTTAATCATGCCGTCAAAGGAAAAGATCATGGTCAGCATCGTACCCAAGACCACCCATGACATAAAATGCGGCAAATACACGATGGTTTGAATCGTGCTTTTGAAGAGCTTCAGACGCACCTCATTAAGCAGCAGGGCGAACACGATCGGTACAATCAATCCGAGAACAATCTTCCCGACCGCGATGACCAGCGTATTCACAAAAATCTGTTTGGCATCCGGCAGTTGAAACATATACGTGAAATTGTCGAGTCCTGCCCATGCGGAGCCGAATATCCCTTTTGCAGGGATGAACTTTTGAAAAGCCATGACCACCCCGAACATTGGTACAATCGAGAAAATGAACAGCATGACCATGCCGGGCAGCAGCATCGCATGGTAGGTCATTTCGTCAAAGGTTCTTCGTTTCTTTTTCCTCCGGTATCGTACTTCCCGCTCTGAATTGACGGTTGTTTCCACTGCGCTCCACCTCCATCATGTCCCTGTCAGGACAGGCCTTATCGAATGAAAAGCCCGCGCGGATGACCACCAATAGCCCTCCGCGCCAAGGCTCCTGCTTTCCTTATCTGCTGCTCATCTGGTTGACCTCTTCCGTAATCTCATCGCCGCCGGTACGCTTCCAGGTGTCCACAAACTTATCGAATTCATCAACGGGGGCTTGGCCCATGATGATTTTCAATATCGTCTCTTCTTCGAGCTTTTGGAGGTTGGCCCACTTCAGCTTCATCGTCTCGGTGGTTCCGTAGAAGCCTGCAGGAATCACTTCCAGATTCGGATTGTTCGCTTCGCGTTGACCCTCGATACGTGAGAGGTATTCGCCATAGGTGTTCACATCGACGGCATTGCCTTTCTCCTTAAACTCCTGATATGCCTTGAAGGATACCACCCTGTCCTCCTGAACGGCCGAAGCATCCCCGGATTGATCCGCCTTCATCAGATCGTCGTAATAACGCTTCAACACGTCGTCATAATCCACTTGCATCGGAATTTGCGTCGGATCATTGTTCCAACGACTGGCATCGGTCAGCATCTCGTCCGGATGCTCTTTCTTGTAGTTGATTGCATCATCCGTTAAGGAGTACAGGAAATCCGTAGTCAGATTGACCGACTTCATGATCGCTTCGGGATGGGCAAAATCCTTCTTCACCACGACGATACCGCCGCCCACCGGATCCTGACGGATCGTTTTGAATTTGCCGTTCTCGTCTACCGGTGCCGATACGGCAACCCAGACAGCATCGGGATCCTGCTTGATCGAGTCCTTGTAGTTGGTGTAGCCGATCCACCATGGATTAAACAGCATGCCTACCTGACCGTTGATCACAAGCGCTTCCTTCTCTTCATTCGACCGGACGGCGAACTGTTTATCTATCAAACCTTCCTTGTACATGGCGCTCAGCTCCGTCAGCGCCTGCTTCATCTCGGGCTGAACCGATCCATATACGACCTGGCCGTCCTTCTCGATCCAGTTCATCGGAAAGGCGCCATGCGCAGCGAATACCGGCGTAAAGTTCATGGCGTTGGAATCCATCACCATTCCGACCGTCTTGCCTGTTCCCGAGGCGTCCTTTTCCACGAATGTTCTGGCGAGGTTCCATACGTCCTCGACGGATTCCGGCATCTTCGCGCCGACTTTATCCACCCAGTCCTTCCGAACCCACAGCAGCTGGTGCTGGTTGCCGATATTCGTCATCGGAAGGCCCATGATTTTACCGTCGACCTTCACCTGGTTCAGCAGCAAGTCGCCATAGGAAGCGTAGATATTCTTGACCCCGTCGGATGCGGTTTTCTCGTACACCTCCGTCATATCGGCAATCAGGTCATTATCCACCAGCTGGTTGAAAATATCGCGGCTGACCAGCATAACGTCCGGCAGATCGCCCGTTGTCATCGATAACGAGAGCTTCTGATCCATATCGTCCGTCTCCCAAGCCACCTTGGCTTTCACGTTCACCCGGTCCTCCACGTATCGGGTAGCCAAATTGTCCTCAATCGTATCGCCTGGTGGCAGGTTGTTCACATGATTGGTATTCCGGCCGATCGTAAATTCCACCGGTGTCTCATATTTTCCGTAAGGCTCATAATCCTGCTCTGAAATTTCCGGCTGCGCGTTATCACTCTTGCCCCCGCCGCAGCCGCTGAATACGACCAGCATCATGCAGCCGAGCAGCAGAGAAGCCATCTTTCTGCGTTTGTTCATCCTGTCATCCCCTTTTTTCTTGTTTTGGTTGATAATCAAATTGTATGCGGTTTCAAAATTGGCGTATATGCAACATTTTTTGGATATGTATCACTTTTTTCATGACCTTCTTGTTCTCCACTTCAAACTACAAAAAAAGCGGCTGCCTCAGCACACCGCTTTCATGACCAATGCTATGGACGGAATAACGCTCGCTGTTCAGGAAGCCGGAATGACCATCGATACTTCCGTTCCGCTGCCTGACTCACTATGAATATCGAGTCCGTAATCCTGTCCGTAATACAGCTTGATCCGGTCATTCACGTTCCGAACACCGCAGCCCCCGCTCTCTCCGGCCAGCAGCCTCGCCGCCTGCACGGGAGTCATGCCCACCCCGTTATCGCTGACGATTAGTTTAATTCCCCCTTCGACCTGGCTGACCCCAATGTGGATCTGGTAATCTGCCCCTCTGGCCTCCACAAATCCGTGTTTGATGGCATTCTCCACAATCGGCTGCAGAATAAAATGGATGACCTCGGTATGCAACACTCTCTCATCAATATGATAATCGACGTCAAACCGCCCATCATTCATAATAAGCTGCAAATCCAGGTAAGCCTTGATGTGCTGCACCTCATCCTTGATCGTTGCCATATGCCTCCCCTGATTCAGCGTCGTTCTATAGAACCGGGCCAATGCCGATACCATATAACTCGTTTCGATATCCGCCTTCTTCTCGGCCCTCCACCGGATAAAGGAGAGGGTGTTGTATAGGAAGTGCGGATTAATCTGATTGATCAGCTTGTTATATTCGCTTTCCCTCTTGGCGATTTCGGCTTGATACACCTGGGAGATAAGGCTGTTGATCCGTTTCAGCATTTTGCCGATGCCGTTGGTCAGCTCACCGAATTCATCCCTGGACGAGCTTTGGATAATGACATCCAGATTGTTCTGCTCCACCTTATCTACTTTGTTCTTGATATGGATAATTCTGCGCGTGAAATTGTTGGAGATCACATAAATGAGCAGGAAGGTAATGATCAAGCTGAGGATCATGACAAACAATGTAATTTGAAAAATACCGAGCGCATTGGCGTACGCATTCGTGTTCAGCAAATGGTAGTGAACCGTCCAGCCATTGTTAGCGAGTGATCGGCTTAGGCTCAGCCCGCTCGGCTCCCCATCCTCCAAACCGGCAGATGCATCCGGCGCCTTGCTTTCCTTGAATATCACCCGCTGCTCAGCATCCTCGATATGAACCGCCACATGCTCCGACAGCTTGTCCAGGTCTGCAAAGATGCTGTCATGCTGAATGGAAATGACCATGAAATTGCTATCCTTCGGATTGCTGATCAGCTCCTGAACGAGATAAAGCTTCTCCCCGTCCACAATCCAGCGCCTGCCCCGAAATCCGTCATACCAAGACTTGCTCTTAAGATCCCCGATCGGCAAAATATTGTCGCGAATCCCCAGCAGCTCACCGGATGTATAAAAGGTAATGGCCTCAATATCCTCGTCCATCAGCCGGATGTTCGAGATCAACGGCTCCAGGATATCCCGGAAATCCAGGTACATGTTAAAATAGTTCTCTTCGTAATCCTTAATGAAAATTTGGGATAAATCCCGATTCAGCACCATGAACTCGCTCAGCGTATTATACCGGTTAATCTTGTAATCCATAATGTTCGCCACCTGCTCCAGGCTGGCTTCGGCCTCGCTCCGCAGTTCCTTCATCTGAATGCGATAGGACTGAATGAAGGAGAGCAGCCCGAGCAGAAGAATGGGAATGAGTGCAATCACCAAGTGGGACAGCAGCAGTTTGTTGCGGAACCTGATATCATTGAACTTGTTCTTGATCCACCCGATCATGGAGCACCCCGCACTCTCTATACTGTATCGGACTCACGCCGAACTTGCTTTTGAACAGCTTGGCAAAGTAGGAATGGTTATCGATGCCAACCGCTACAGCGATATCATTGACCTTCATATTGGAATTCTGGAGCAGATGGCTTGCCCGCCGCAAGCGGTAATCGGTCAAATACTTCGAGAAGTTCTCGCCGGTCTCTTTCTTGAACAAAATACTTAAATACCCCGGGGACAGATATACATCATGGGCTGCATCCGACAACGAAATGTCCCGCTGGTAATGATCCTTCACATAATCCTTGACCTGAAGGATAACCTTGGATTCCAACGACTCCTGCTGGTAGTCCCCTCCATAAGGGCTGATCTGGGTAATGTCCTCCATCACCTCCAGAAACTCCTCCCTGACCAGCGGCTTCAGCAAGTAATTTACCACGCCCAGCCGGATGGCGCTGCGGGCATATTCAAATTCGTCATAACCACTGCAAATGACAATCTTTAGATCCTGCTGCATCTTTCGGGCTTGTTTGCTTAGCGCAAGTCCGTCCATCAGAGGCATTCTAACGTCGGTGATGAGGATATCAATCGCATTTTCCACCAGAATCCGCTCCGCGCTCATTCCGTTCTCGGCCTCCAATACTTGAAAGGGGAAGCGGTACTGAGAGATCAAATCCTTAATGCCTTCTCTTTGAACGGACTCATCGTCAACAACAAGAACATTAAACATCATGAAATCTCCTTTGCATATGAAAAGTATGGGAAATCATACAGGAAAATATAGGTTGTTATAAATGGTATGCCTGTTATGTCGTAGTATATCATAGAATCCGGAAAGGGCTTTCATAATCATGCTTAAGCCTGCTTATCCGTTTCCCCTTTGGATAACTTGAACTATGCATGATCATCACGACGGTTGCCAATCCTATACATCATATTCTTTATTTAGCGGGGAGGGAGATTATTTGGAGCGTTTTGACCCGGAACTGGTCTTTTTTGAGCCGGACGCGTTGGAGTATCCGCTTGGAAAGAAGCTGTATGCATGGTTTGAAGAATTAGGTACCCCCATTAAAATGACGACCTCTCATAATAGGGTGACCGGCATTCCAGGAGAATCGGAAACTGAAAAATACCGCAACGCCAAGAGAACGCTGGTTGTCGGGATCAGGAAAACATTGGACTTCGATACCTCCAAGCCGTCAGCGGAATATGCCATCCCGCTAACCACAGGATGTGCGGGACATTGTCATTACTGCTACCTGCAAACGACGATGAGCTCGAAACCCTATGTGCGGATTTACGTGAACCTGGATCAAATCCTGGATAAAGCAAAGGCCTATATCGCGGATCGGGCCCCGGAGATTACGCGTTTCGAAGCTGCTTGCACGGGGGATCCCGTATCGCTTGAGCATTTGACCGGAGCACTTGCCTATTACATTGAATTTATGGCCAAGCAGGAATATGGCCGACTGCGATTCGTGACGAAGTTCGCCAACATCGATTCCCTTCTGAATATCGATCACGGCGGCCATACCAGGGTCCGCTTCTCCATCAATTCCGATTATGTCATCCGTTATTTCGAGCCGGGCACCTCTTCCTTCGAAGAACGGATTGAAGCCGCGGGCAAAATTGCCGAAGCCGGATATCCGTTAGGTTTCATCATTGCCCCGATCGTCAAATATGACGGATGGCAAGAGGGATACTGGCATTTGTTAGAGAAGCTTCATGAGCGATTAAGCCATGTGGAGGTAGAGGATCTAACGTTCGAGCTCATTCAACACCGCTTTACCAAAACGGCCAAAAACACCATATTAAAGCGTTACCCCAAAACCAAACTGAATATGGACGAGGAAGATCGGCAGTTAAAATGGGGAAGGTACGGAAAGTTTAAATATGTCTATAAGGCCGAAACCGTCGAGGAATTCCAGCAGTTGTTCGAGAAGGGGATCCAAGAATATTTCCCTCGTGCGAAAATTGCCTATTTTGTTTAATTGCAGAGACTTGAGGGGCCCAGGCGGTTATTATATGTCTCCAATCACAACATAACGGACACCTCAGGGTGCCCGTTATTCGTATGATCTGTATCTATTCCTTCTACTTTTCATCGAAGGGTCACGATCTCTTCGTTCTTGTGTTCTTGGTCGTACATCCAGACCTTAATCTCATTGATATCCATCGGCTTTCCGTAATAATAACCCTGCATGACATGGCAGCCAAGTCCGGTCAAAAAGTCGATATGCTCCTTGTTCTCTACACCTTCCGCAATGACATCCAAATTCAAATTCTCTGCCATAAGAACGATGGCGTTGACGATGGCGCGTTTGCTGGGCGTGTCCAAATCATTGGTGAACTGGCGGTCCAGCTTTAAAGCATCAATCGGAATCCGGTCGAGGAGCCCAATCGAGGAATAACCGGTTCCGAAATCATCCATGGAGACCTTGACCCCCAAGGACCTGATATTCCCAAGCTGGCGGATAATATCATTCACATCGTGCAGCACCATGGACTCTGCTATCTCCAGCTCTAACAAGCGAGGTTCCAGATTCGCCTTGTCCAGCACGTTTTGAATAAGCTCCAGCAGATTGTCGCCATGAAATAAACGAATCGATAAATTCACCGAGACGGGCTGGACGATTCCTCTCTCCTGCCACACCTTGCACTGTTTGCATGCTTCCTCAAGCGTCCATCGGGTCATCGGTATAATCAGCCCCGTCTCTTCCGCAATCGGTATGAATTCAAGCGGGGATACCACGCCTAATCGGGGATGCTTCCAGCGGAGCAGCGCCTCAAATCCGACCAAGCGATCGCTCTGCACATTCCATTTCGGCTGATATGCAATGAAGAATTCCTTCAATTCAAGCGCTCGCTGCAGGTCCTTCTCCAATTCCATTTTACGAACCTCTTGAAGACCCATCTCCTCGTCATAGAGGCATTGCTGATTCTTGCCCAGCCCCTTCGCTTTATACATGGCGGTGTCCGCATTCTTCAGCAGCGTCGTACGGTCAGAGCTATGGACAGAACCGATGCTGATTCCGATGCTTGCCGTCACATACAGCTCGTTACCGTCGATATGGTAGACGTTTTTTATTTTTTGGAGTATATCGTCTGCTAAGCGCTGGGCATAATTGGGGTCGCTTCGCTTTAAAATAATCAGAAATTCGTCCCCGCCGATCCGGAATACCTGCTGGCCGCTTCCAATGAATTGACGCAGTCGCTTACCCACCTCCTGGACCAGCATATCCCCAACATTATGACCCAGCGTATCGTTGATCGCCTTAAATTGGTCCAAATCCAGAAACAGGATCGTAATTTTTTCCGTCTCGGCATTCGTCTCAAAGAATCGGTTCATTTCATTGCGGTTAGGCAATCCCGTGATGGTATCCTGATAGGCCAGCTTTTCCAGCACATGCCGGTCAAAGAACATCGCCCCCCAGGAAATCAGCAGGATGACAAAAATCGTGACCGTCACACCACACAGAAGCAGAAAATCGACAGACTGCGGCTGCTGCGTGATCATACCGGCATGAGCCTCAAACCGTGCAGCTTTCATGCCGGTATAATGCATCCCGCATACGGCAAATCCCATGACAACCGCCGAGCCCCACTTGAGAAAGCTGGACTTGGGATGATTCCGAAAGCGGAGAAACAATAATAAAGCCGCATAGGAAGCCACCAATGCTATGATGGCGGACAGTACCCAAAGGCCGGGATCATAACTGATCTCAGCATGTATGACCATGGCTTCCATTCCCATGTAATGCATGATGACAATGCCGCTTCCCATAATGAAGCCGCCAATGGCGATTTTGGACCAGTTAATATTTTTGGGCATCGTAATATAAAACGCGATGAAGGAGGAAACCACGCTGGCTAACATCGACATGATGGTCAGAAAGACATCGTACCTCACATTCATATTCATGTGCATGGCCAGCATGCCGACAAAATGCATGGACCAAACGCCGCTTCCCATGACCATAGCGCCGCCGAATAGCCAAAAAAACTTGGATTTGCCGTTCGCCTCCGAAATTTTGGATGTAATATTTAAAGCCGAGTATGAAGCAAGTATCGCAATCGCAATTGAAAGCCCAACAATATAATAGTTATAATTGCCGTCCATCTGAGCTGTGCACACCCCTTTTGTGAGTAATTCTTAAGTCCTATGAAGATCATACGTTTCCTAGCGGATAACGTTTCTATTAATTCACGGTGACTCGCCCCTGTGCATGCCAGGAAAAAGCAATCCTTATTTCTCGGCCTCCCTAGTCCTGCACTTCTCCATATTATATCTATAGTAACTATTCAATTTCTCGACAAACAAAGAAAGGTGCGAATGCGCCCGGATTTTAATGAGTCTAAAGAACTAATTATTCTACGGAGTTCAGGGCTATTCCTCTATCCTATGGAAAATATGGAGCGACAATTTTAAAAATAAAAAGCTACGGACCCTTATTAGGTCAGCAGCTTTTATTTTGTCTGTCCTCAAGGTGTAATGACCTTCGATTTTCCATTCAAGTACTTCTCGCCCCATTCACAGATTTGATCAAGGATCGGTTGTAGTGAAACGCCCAATTCACTCAGCTCGTAGACGACCTTAGGCGGCACTTGATTAAAGACCGTTCGCGTGATAATCCCATCCTCCTCCAGCTCCCGCAGCGTCTGCGTTAACATTTTCTGCGTAATATCCGGCATCTGCTTCTTAATTTCACTCGTTCGCTTGGGGCCATAACTTAAGTGGCACAGCACAATGACCTTCCACTTGCCGCCGATGACATCCATGGTCGCCTCAGACGGAATATTGTATTGTCGCTCCCCATTCATAAGAACTTCTCTCCTTTTCGAACGGAAGTGGCATCGGACTGATAACAGGCACTTTGGGGTACTAATGATACTTTTAGGTACCTATAGAACAATTAAGTGCGTACTTCCTTTCCGTCATTATATGTTACATAATCCCCTTATACCAGTACTTCAGTATGGAAATTGGAGGTGAAATGGCATGCAGCGTATTTACATTGCCGGAGGTTATGGCGTAATCGGAAGTGCTGTTGCCCGGCATATCCGAAAGATCAATCAAGATGCCGAGATTATACTCGCCGGAAGACATCCCGAGAAGGGGAGCTTATTAGTGCAAGAGCTGGGGAACGCCCGTACCGCTTTTTTAGATATCCGCCAGGGTCAGTCTCCAGCGGAGCTGGATCAAGTCGACCTTATCGTTTCTACCATTCAGGATCCGGCCGACCTCCTCATTCAAGAGGCCCTTGCAAAAGGAACTGCACATATCGGGATTACGAAGCTTGCCGACGAACTGACGCCTATTCTATTCGCCATGCAAAACCATCCCCCTCAAGCGCCGATTGTGCCTTTGGGGCATTCGCAAGCGGGGATCCTGACCTTGGTTGCGTATCAGGAGGCGAAGTCTTTCCGAAGCATCCAATCGATCGGTTTGACTGGTCACTATGATGAACGCGATCCGATGGGGCCTATGACGCTCGAGGAAACCGAAGGGTTTATCAGCCGTGCTCTCCTCCGGGAAAACGGGATATGGAAATGGGTTGAGGCTGCGAAGTATCCGAGAAGCATAAGTCTTTCAAACGGTTCCCGGGTAGAAGGCCATCCCATGAGTTTATTGGATGTTCCAAGCCTCGGGGCTGTTACGGGAGCGCCTAATATTCGATTCGACTTCGCCATTCATGACTCTATAGGAACACAGGCTGGAGGCAAGGCCTCCCAAGACCTCTACATTGATCTTGAAGGTGTTCTTCTTGACGGCCGTTCCACGAAACGGAGAATCGCGTTGACCGATCCGAAAGGACAGGCGCATTTTACGGCCCTCGGGATTCTCCTTTCCATTGAGCGAATTCTGGGCTGGGACGGCTCACCTCCTGCTTCCGGAGGCTTCTATCTACCGGAAACGTTGGTTCCTCTTGAAACTGCAATGAAACGTATTGAACAATTCGGCATTCAAATTCGAAGAGAAGAAAGAGACGGTGAACCTTCATGAAGGTATTAACGGTTGTTACGCATCCACGCGAAAATTCCTTTACTTTTGCAGTTACCGAAAAGTTTATACAGGGGCTTCGGGACTCCGGGCATGAAGCGGGAATTCTGGATCTTCACCGCATCGGTTTCAATCCAGTCCTGTGGGAGGCAGACGAACCCGATTGGTCTGATCCTAACAAACGGTATTCTCCTGAGGTTGAGGCCGAAATCGCACGAATGAAGGAGTACGACGCGCTGGCCTATATCTTCCCGGTGTGGTGGTACGGAACCCCGGCCATGCTGAAAGGGTATATCGATCGTGTCTGGAATCATGGCTTTGCTTACGGCGGCGGATCAAAGCTTCATCACCAACAGGTGTTATGGCTGGCGCTCGCGGGAGCTTCGGAAGACCATTTTGCCAAGCGGGGCTATGATCAGATGTTATCCCTTTCCCTCAATATCGGGATGGCCGACTACTCCGGAATCAAAAATTCCCGTGTGGAATTCTTCTATGATACGTTAGAAGGCAGACCGGAGCATATGGAGAGTTTGCTCGAACGAGCTTATCAGCTGGGATTGCATTATGCGGATTCTGGTGCATGATGCATTCTGGGCAATTCATCCCGAACGTATTACTACATCGCCCTCGAATCTGATGATGGAGACCGGAAGGTATTCCCCGATGCCAAAGGCGTAACTAAACGCCATACGGCATACGGTGAAAATAGATGCAGCATGTACACATAATAGTGCATTCACGGTCCCTGAAGAACACAACAGCCTTAGTCCGCTTATGAATCCTGGACTAAGGCTGTTGTTGGATTGGCTTGAAAAATTAACACAAAAGTTTATCCATTACGCATTGCTGCTCGTTTCGATGGGTTCATTCACTTCGATCAGTTCAACAACGGCCTCGCTCTTCAGCGTATTGCCGATCGTGCAGGCGCGCTCTACAACAGATTTCAGCTTCTCCTTGTACGCTGCCTCCAGGGTTGGCGGCAGTGTGACATGGACGTTGAAATGCGAGAACTTATTGCTTTTATCCTCTGCCTTTACCGATGACACTTCGATATGAATGGAAGACTTATCGTAATCCACGCCGTCGTAAGCCATTATTTTTTGGAGCGAGATGGATACGCACAGCGCCAGGGACGCTTCCAGCAGCTCTCTCGGAGACAGGCCGCCCTCCAGATTCGGGCCATGGTTTCCTGCGATCTGAAACCCAGCTTCATTGAATATTTGATCCTGGCCCTCTATCATTTTTAACGTTGTCATGTTCTAGCCTCTTTTCTTTTAGTCTTCGTTTCAGGATGAACGGCTCTCATCAACCAGATGACAAGCTACCTTTTGGCTCTGCCGAACTTCTCTTAAAGCCGGAACTTCTGCCTTGCATACATCCGTTGCATAGGGACAGCGCGTATGAAAAACACAACCGCTTGGCGGCGATAAGGGGGACGGGATTTCCCCCCGCAACATGATCCGTTCCTTTAATCGGCTGCGGGTAAAGTCAGGTACCGCCGAGAACAGTGCCTTCGTATAGGGATGCAATGGCTCATGGAACAAATCGTCCGTCAAAGCCTCCTCCATTATTTTTCCGAGATACATAATGCCGATCCGATCGGAAATATAACGAACCACGCTGATATCATGCGTAATAAATAATAGCGTTAATTTCAATTCCCGCTGCAGGTGCTTGAGCATATTCAAAATTTGCGACTGAATGGAGACATCCAGTGCCGAGACCGGCTCGTCGCATACGATAATCTTCGGATTCATAATAAGCGCGCGCGCCAAGCCTAAACGCTGGCGTTGACCACCTGAGAATTCATGGGGAAAACGGAAATAATGCTCCGGCTGCAGGCCCACGGTTTTCAAGATGTGAAAGACTTTTTCCTGACGCTCTGCCTTGTCACCCATTTTATGAATAATCAGGGGTTCCTCCAGAATCCGGCCGATTCTCTTCCTCGGGTTAAGTGAGGAGAACGGATCTTGAAAAACAAGCTGTACGTCCCTGCGGAAGTTCCGCATTTCCTCCCTCGACATCGCAGCCAAATCCCGGTCCCGGTATAGAACCTGACCTTGGCTTGCTGGGGTTAATCCTAAGATCGTACGCCCCGTGGTGGTTTTACCGGAACCGGATTCTCCAACAAGACCGTACGTTTCTCCCTCTCTTAATTGAAAGGAAACATCCGTTACGGCTTTCACATATCCCTTGGCGCCCCATAACTTACCGAAAGATCCGTACACCGGAAACTGCTTGTGGAGGGAGCTTACTTTTAAAATCGAATGATCAGATGCTTGTTCCAACGGTTGTCTCCCTCCCTTCCTGCTCGGATATAGCCTCGTAATGCCAGCACTTCACTCGATGGTCTGTATGGGCCGTTCGCATCGGCGGCTCCGAGGTACGGCATAACTCATCGGCATAGGGACATCGTGTAGAAAAACCGCAGCCCTGAGGAATATCCGTGAGTGAGGGCACCGTTCCCTCAATGACATGAAGCGGATCCCTCCTGTCTCCTTCCAGCTTGGGGATCGATTGAATCAGTCCCTGCGTATAGGGATGCAGCGGCGTGTGAAACAAGCGCTCCGTAGGGGCTTCCTCCACGATTTGTCCTAAGTACATCACCTTCACACCCGTACAAATTTCCGATACGACACCCAGATCATGCGTTATGAACAGCACGCCCATGCCCATTTTGCGGTTCAAGTCTGCAATGAGCTCCAGAATCTGCGCTTGAATCGTTACGTCGAGCGCGGTTGTCGGTTCATCCGCAATCAAAAGGTTGGGCTCACAGGAAAGCGCCATGGCAATCATGGCACGCTGCTGCATTCCTCCCGACAGCTGATGAGGATATTCATCCACTCTCACTTCCGGAGATGGAATACCCGTCATCCGCAGAATCTCAATGGCTTGCTGACGGGCCTCTTTCTTGGACTTCTTCTGATGGAGGCGTATAGCTTCACCGATTTGATTGCCAATCGTATATACGGGACTTAGGGAGGTAAGCGGGTCCTGAAAAACCATGGAGATTTTGTCGCCCCGGACCGCCCGCAATTTAGAATGCGGGAGAGACAGCAGGTCCTGCTTCTCAAACAGAATCTCTCCCTCGTACTCGATCGCATCCGTATGGTCCAGCAGCCTCATGATCGATTGGGACATTACGCTTTTTCCGCTGCCGGATTCCCCGACAATGCCGATGATGTCGCCTTTATTCATGGAAAAACTGACTCCGTTGACGGCCGTCACTTTCCCCCGCTCGGTATGAAAATGCGTTTTTAGATTGTTCACTTCCAATAGAGGCTCGTTATTCATGAAAGTACCTCCAGCTTTATATTCATGACTTTCTCAACTTTTGCTTCACGCGGGGATCCAGCAAATCACGCAGCCCGTCGCCCAGCAAATTTAAGCTCAGGACAGACAGAACAAGCGTTGCTCCTGGAAATACAACCATCCACCATGCCTTGTAAATAACAAGCTTGCTCGCCTGCAGAATATTCCCCCAGCTGGCTTCAGGCGCAGGAATACCCGCTCCGAGAAAGCTTAGCGCGGCCTCGGAAATAATGGCTTCGGCAAACACGAAGGTAGCCTGCACCAGTAGCGGAGATAGCGTATTGGGCACGATGTGCTGCCATATGATGCGCGTGGAGCTTGCCCCCTGGACATGCATCGCTTCGATGTAGGTTTGCTCGCGCACCACCAGCGCGGCCGAGCGAACGACCCGGGCGATATTCGGCGTGAACACGATAGTTAGCGCCGTGATGACATTGATGGCGGATGCGCCGAGCGCAGCCATCAAGGCAATAGCTAGCAAGATGCCCGGAATCGCAATCAATCCGTCACAGATGCGCATGAGAATATGATCCAATGTTTTGTAGTACGTGGCATAGACGCCGATCACGAGCCCCAGAGCGGAGGACAGCAGCGCAACCGCCAGTCCTACGCTAATCGATACCCTGGCGCCGTAGAGAAGCCTGGTTAACAAATCCCGTCCGAATTCGTCGGTACCCAGCCAATGCTCGGCTCCTGGCGGCATCAAACGTTCCACAACCTTCATGTCATACGGACCGTAGTTGGTGAAGAGCGGTCCGATCAGAGCCAGAATCACCAATAAAATAAAAATGGTCGCTCCGATCAAAAGCCCATAGTTCGACCTCAGTCGGCGATATCCTAGTGCACGCTGCTCCTTTTTCAGCTTTTTACTGACCTGAGCGACGTATTCTTTTTCCTGAACAGTTGCCATCCAATCACACCTCTTTTATTTGCGTTCCAAACGAACACGCGGATCAACCGCTCCATAAAGCAAGTCGATGATTAAGTTGATGGTGACGTACATAAGCGTAACGACAAGCACCACGCCTTGGATCACCGCGAAGTCCCTTCTGGCAATGGAATTCAAGATCAATTGACCCAATCCGGGAATATTGAATATCGCCTCCACGACCACAGCCCCTGTCACCAACGTGCCAAACGTTTGTCCAATGACGGTCAGAATGGGCAGAAACGCGCTCCGAAACGCATGTTTGAACAGCACCTTCATTTCATGCAAGCCTTTGGATCTGGCTGTCTTGATGAAATTCAAATTCAGCACTTCCAGCATGGACGAACGGGTCATCCGCGTAATCAGGGCTGCCTGTATGGTCCCGAGGGAAATGCCGGGAAGAATCAGATACTTCATATGTTCCCAGAGCCCGCTGCTCAGCGGTTCATATCCAGCCACTGGCAGCCACTGCAGCTTGACGCCAACAAACAGCATAAGGAACAATCCCAGCAAAAAACTAGGTAAAGCCATGCCCAGCAAGGATATCCCCATCAGCGTATAATCTGCGATGGACCCTCGCTTGTAAGCAGCGATAATCCCGAAGGGAATCGCCAGTATAATTGCGATAACCTGTGCCAGAATGGCCAGCGATAGCGTGGGGGTTACATGCTCCGCAATCGCTTCGCTGACCGGCTGATTCATGAAGATCGAATCCCCAAGATCCCCCTTGAACACGTTGGCTACCCAGCTCGTATATTGTTCGAGCATGGGGCGGTCCAAACCCAGGTCCTGATTCAGCTGCTGTATTTCCTCCTGCGACGCCTCCATGCCCAATATGGCCGCCGCCGGATCCCCTGGCGTAATGTGGATGATCAGAAAAATAGCGATGGTGACAACGGCCAGTACAGGAATCAACGACAAAAGTCTTTTCGTAATATAAGCCAGCACGGCAAACCCCTCATTTGTACATGGTCTATGAATCCAATTTCAAAAAAGGAAGGTGTTATCGAAGTTACTCCGGTAACTTGTAACACCCTCCATATACGCTTACTTCGCTACTTTGGCATTCCAAACCACCGGTGCTTCGAACAACTCGAAGCCTTCAAGCTTCTTCGTTGTGGCGACGACGCCATTATAATGGCCGATGACGGTGGAGGAAGCAAATTCGTAAAGGAAGCCCTGCAGCTTCTCCCATTCCTGCTTGGCGGCTTCCGGCGTAGCTGCGCCGCGAATATCAATCAATGCCTGCTTGACCGTTTCATTATCAAGACCGGCCCAATCCGGATTGACGGCCAGCAGCTGCGGCGGCGTAATCTGGTAACCCGTACTGGCAACAAATATGTCCCACTTGGAGCGGTCGTTCTTCGTTTCCAGGAATGTCGGGAAATCGAAGTTCTCCACTTTTACGTTCATGCCGATCTGACGAAGCTGCTCCTGAATGACCAATGTCGCGGTGTACATCTCATTGTAGTCCTTGGTCGTCAGCAGCGTGATTTCTTCACCGTTATACCCTGCTTCTTGCAGCAGCAGTTTGGCCTTCTCCGGGTTGGACTGGTTGTAATACTCCGCTCCGGCTTCGGTTGACCATTGGACCTGGTTCGTATTCAGGTAACCCGGTGCCAGGGAGTATAAATCCGGCTTGGCGAAGCTCGCCAACATGATCTCCTCATTATTAAACGCGGCGAGAATGGCCTGTCGGATCTTAACGTCCTTTAACAATCCTTCGCTGGTATTGAAAAATGCCGTCAGGGCACCGCCAGGGAACGAGAGCAAATTGATATTGTTGTCGGCGGCAAGCTCATCATAGCTTTCGATCGGAATGCTGTCCGCCACATCGTACTGTCCGGTCTTCACGCCAGCAATGCGCGTGGAGTGGTCGGTGACAAAATGAAAGTACAGATTCTGGGTAGGAGCTTCTTTTCGCCCGTCAAATCCGCTTGGCTCCGTATCCGCCACCTGATGATAATCTTCATTACGCACCAAGTGTATGTACTGATCCTGCTTCCATTCCTGGAATTTATAAGGTCCTGTACCGATGTACTCCTTGATTCCGTCAGCCGGCGCTGCGTCAACAATCTCTTTCGGCATGATGGAAGGGAACTGCGCTTGCGATGCAATAAGAATCAACACGTCGGATGTAGGCGCCTCTACAGTCAGCTTCACGGTATACGTATCGACGGCCTCAAATTTAGCATTCGTCAGCAGCACCTTCGCACGGGACGAAGTCACCAGCCAGCGGTTCATCGAGGCTACAACATCCTCGGACGTCATCTCTTTCCCGTTGTGAAACTTCACGCCTTGGCGAAGGGCGAACGTATACGTTAAACCATCCTCACTTCGTTCGACAGACTCTGCCAGAGCCGGTACGGGCTCATAGTTTGCATTCAGCGTGTAGAGCTGTTCGAAGATGTTGCCTGCCGTATCCAACGCGACCGCCGATACCGTCAAGGCCGTATCCAACGTAGGCGGCTGTGCCGTAAGTGCAATGTTCAGCTCGTCTTTGTACTCTTGTTGTTCGGCTTGCTTCTCACTTCCTTTGTCTTCGGCTGCGCTCTCTGCCGCCTGGTCGGAACCATTGCCGCATGCCGCGATCAACATCATCAGCACGATTGACGATAAGAGTAAACCTAACTTTCTGGCTTTCATTGTAATCCCCCCATGTAGTAGACATATGCATATGAAATGTATGCATCATGCTCTGTCAAAAACTTGTGAAACGAACGCACCCCTAAAATCTAAGTTATCTGGTAGGTTTAATAAGTTATGCACATACTAATAGATTCGCTATTTGCTGTCAATGCAATAATTGATCGTGCTTGAATTAATTTCCTGTTTCGAGTAATTCATGATTTCATCCTTGGTTTAGGCGACCTTCTTCTTCGGCTGAATACGCTGCGGCAGACCCTTACGTCAACTAAAAAAAGCCCTGGTTCCGACATGAACCAAGGCTTTCCGTTTATTCAATTGCTGGGAAACTTCGCAAAATCTTTTCCTTGCGTCCCCTCATATACCATTGTCCCCACGGATGGAGTTTATCGAGCTTCCCTCCACAGGCATGGAATAGCTTAATATAACGCCCCATTTCTCGCAGCTTCATGAAATACGGGATTTCTCGAAACCACTGTTCCTCCAGATGATGCTCCAGACGGTATCCTTCCAGAAACGGGGTCAGAAACGGACCCGGCTCCACATCCGCCCCTTCGGTTAAACCCGAGAAAAACGCGGCGACCGCAATATCATCGATGAACCATGAATATCGGCTGGCATCAAAATCAATCAAGCATAACGAATCCTCATAGACAAAAAAATTGCCGTAATGAAAATCCGCATGGATCAGTCCATAAGCGTCCACAGCAATCGGAAGCTCCGATATATAATGGAGCAATGCCTCATAACGACGGGTGATCCCTTTCTCGGTTAGCGGCAAATCGATATGCCGAACTTTCTCCGCCTCATCCGACCAATCAGGCCGTTTTGTAACGGGATCCAGATGGGTATACCCTCTGGTGATGCGATGCATGCAGCCCATGAATTGGCCCATTCGCCTGTATAAGCGCTCATCGGCATCGTTCTCTCCGACCGGACGCCCCTTGGCCTCCTCGTAACAAACTGCCGTATATTCACGGTCCTCCATCCGGATTCGCTCCGCAAGGTTTCCGGCCGCCGAATGGAGCGGCCTCGAAACGCAGACTCCCTTACTTCCGAGAAACTCGACCCACTGCACCTCGCCCTCAATTTTTACATACGGTTTGTGGGACTCATCCGTTATGCGCACATAAACGATCTTGGCACCAAGTTGATAAGAACGGATAAGGCTGTGTTCGGAAACATGCGTCTGTACCTTATCCTTCTCCAAGAGTCCGAACTTGCTTGCAGCGACGGCCATAAGTTCGTTTCGTTGTTCCAATTGCAGCGCCTCCCTTCAATACGGATGATCAAACGTTTCACTGATCATTGATTTCTGCATTGGATAGCCGGCTCCTGCATTTAACCACTATAATAAGGGAGGAAAACTACGGCTCTTCTCCTGTTTTTACCTTTACAACGGTTATCGATTTATAAGCGGTCCTTGTGCGGGCCGCTGTTTCCGCCGATGTATACACTTTTGTTGTCGTCAAAAGGGTGGGAGGATATAATACGGATAAAATAAAATCGTCATGTTTGAAAGAAGGCTCGATAATGAATCCCGAAACCCGAAATGCCCGAACGCAACTCATCATCGAAGCAGCAGAGTACGTATTTACACATAAAGGCATTGAAACAGCCACCATGCAGGATGTCGCCACCGAGGCCAACATGGGCATAGCCACCATTTTCCGGTTTTTTCCGCGTAAGGAGAAACTCGTCGTTGCCGTTGCTACGAAAAAGCTGGAGGCCGTTCTCGAAACCTTCCGTTCCATCGCGGAACGGCCGATTTCCTGCATGGAGAAGCTGGAGCTACTGTTCGACCACTTCATTTCCCTGCTGGAGCAGCAGACGAGCTCGAACGTCAAGCTGCTTGAGAACTTCGAGAGTTATGCCGCCCAGTTCACGGAGCCTCTGGAGGACATCGAGCTGTTTAACGCCGTCTACCGGGACATATCCCAGGTATTCTCAACGATTGTGGAACAAGGCATTGAAGACGGATCGGTTCAAGCCGATCTTCCGATTTCCGAGACGCTGACCACCATCGTAAATACATTCGGCATTTTTGCCAGAAAGCTGTCCCTCCAGAAAAACATCCTAGTGGTCGAGCCGGACCTCGCGCCGGAGAAGCAGCTGGCGATTCTCAAGCACATTCTGCTCAACTATTTGCGAGCCTAGGCTCGGACTAAGTAAAAAGAGTGCGCAGCATCACGACTGCACACTCTTTTTTTGATGATATCCCTGGCTTCCCCTATAAGCCCAGCTTCTGCCCCCGCTCCAAGCGCTGGATCTGCTGCTCACCCGTGACCGCCAGCTCACTGAACTGATGGATCGTCTCACGCATCCGCGGGAGAGCCTCCTGCTTGTATGTGCTGATGGAATCGAGCGCCGACAGCACATCCGTGAACGCTTGCTTCAAGGTATCGACGGAGATGCTCGTTTCCAGCGACTGCTTGTGGATCGCCGCACCTTGATCCTTCAGCATTTTGGAGGTAGCGCTGATCAGGTTGTTCGTGGTTTCGTTCAGCAGCTCGATTTTCTTCAGGACAATCTTCTGGTTGTACAGGGCACTAGCCACCGTGACCGAGATTTTCAGCGCCGTTACCGTTACGTTTCTCGCTCGATCCACGCCGCGAATTAATTCTTTGTTGTTCCGAATGACCACTTCAATGGCCATGATTCCCTGCTGGTTCACGACCAGCATCTGCTGCAGGTCCATCACGCGCTGGCGCAGCGGAAACAGCACCTCCTCGGTGATAAACCGGATTTTATCCTCCGACTCCTGCCGTATTTTAGCCGCCTCGACCTGGGATTCGATCTCTGCGTCCATGAGCATGCCCAGCTGAATTTCCTTTTGCAGCTTTTTGGTGAGCTCGCGGAGGGTTTGCTGTTCAATCTCCAGCGTGGTGTTGTCGTTCTTTAATACGGTTTTTCCTTTATCCAGAGAAATAATGATATCCGAAATGACGGCATCAGCCTTTTGAAACTTGGCAAAATATCGGCGCAGCGGGTTAAACACCATGCCCAGCAGCCCACTCTTTGCAAAATCCACGACGCTTGGGTCCAGATCCTTCAGCTGCAGCTGCAGCTCCGTTAACCCTTTAGCCACTTGACCGCCTTCGTCCCCGGTTTTCGATAATTTCCCCACCTGAACCTGCAGGAGCGCATTCTTCTCCGAGGAGGATCTCATCGAGCTGATCCCAAAGCTTTCAATGGATTGCAGCACTTGTCTTCGCTTCTCGAGCGATTCGATATCCAGCTCCATGATGGCCTGCACATTGTTAGCCGCCAGCTCCTTCAGCTGCGTGACTTCTTCCGGCTCAGGCTTCACCTGCTCTTCAATCGCCGTCTTAATCTCTTCGGGACTAATGACTTCCATCGTAAATGACAATATAACCCCTCCTCCAAATTTCTGTGTTAACCAGATTCACATCGTATGAAAAATTGCTACATCTGCACATTCAGCAGCTGGCCGATTTTGTAGACGACATCGTCGGTATCCGCGTTGATGCTCGCAGCTTCATTGATGCTGGAAATGCTCTGGAGCGCCTGGATGTCGGCATTATAGCCAATCGTGTATACCGGGATTTTGTAGGCTTGGATCAGTTCTCGAATATCGTCGAGGGAATGCCCGACGTTCGTCTCTCCGTCACTCAGCACAAAAATCAGGGGCTTCACGTCCGGATTCGCCGCCATCTCGTCTTGGAGCATCTTCATCGCCACCACGATGCCGTCAAAGGTCGCAGTATTCCCGCTGGCTTCAAGGCTGTTGATCGCTCCGACAAACATCGACTGCTGATTCAAATCGTACTTGCCGATCGGAAGGTTGATCGTAACGTCCGTGGAATACGATACGAAGCCGATGCTGTTGTCCCGGCCCAAATATTTCTGTCCCGTTAACAGCGATTCCTTGAGACGGTTTAACGGCTCGCCATCCATGCTTCCCGACACGTCCGCTACAAACACAGCCGCAACCGGCTTGTTGCCGTCTTTTTTCTCTTTCCACAGCTTCTGGGCGGACGGCAGCAGGCTGCTGTCGACGACCTCAAGCTCGGATTGGTAATCATTTAGACCGTTGAAGCCCTTTTTATCGGCTAATTGCTGATATTTATCCTGCTCTACAAAATCTGCAAATTTCTTGATGACGTCGAGCTTCTCCTTCGGCAATTTCCCGAGCGCATATAAGGGACTGTCGTGCCTTACGCCAAACGGGGTAAAGACGTAACCGCTCTTCATATCCGCCGCGTTGACATAGGTCTGATACTCCAGGACAAAAGCATCCAGCATGCCAGACTTCGCCGCATCGCGCATCTGGATCGTGGTCGAAGCCGTGAAAGGGACGTTCGCCTGAAATTTCTCGAAGCCCTGCACCGCTTTTTCGCTAAGCAGATCGGAGCTGTCAAACGTTTCAAGGGCCGTGATCAGAAAGTTAAGCCCCGTCGAGCTGGCAAAAGGATCCGTGTAACCCATCGCCAATTCATTATTCGCAATCGCATCCGTCAGCGTTTTGACGTTCAAGGAGCCGTACTTCTCCACCAGCTCGTCGTATTTGGCCTTTCGGGTGACGACGCCGGTGACGTTCCCCGTCAGGCGCTTGGATACGAGCTCGGCTTTGACGCCGTATTCCTTGACCATCTCCCCCCACAGCTCATTGGAAGGCGTAAAAGCGTCCGGCACGTACTTCCCGGATGTTATGTAATCGGTTGCGGTTCCCGAAGCGATATTACGGATCTTCACAGATACCGGCTTGCCGTTCACCATCGGCTTGGAGCTGTTGAATTCCTCAGCCACTTCGTTCAGCCATCCGTCAATGCCCGGTCCCGCCTTCTCTGGCGAGGAGAAGATCTCCACGTACAAGTCCGTCGTATTCTCGACCGAGATCGGAAACTTGGATATATCGGGCAGGGAGTCGGCTACGGCCACCGGGTCCAGATCGACTTGGCCTTTTATGGGGTCGGCGGTCGTGACCACGATATCCTTGTAGATTTTGTTGATTTTCTTAGCCGCGCCTTCCGAGTCGACCTCGGCTTGGCTTTTGCCCAGATTGGAGGTTAACGTGATCCCCGCATACACTAGAACAAACACGACCACTGCAATGGCCACGAATACGACAAAGGCACTACCCTTGCTTCGCATAATCATCTCCCTCTCTTATTGCTTGTATAATTTGGTTTGCTTGATTAACCCATCGATTTCCTTCATGCACGGCATCTCCTCCACATCCCGGTAATCGGTGCTGCCGAGCAAAGAAATCTCCAGCAGCAGCTTATCAAGCTTGAGCATGATTTCCTCATTCGCTTCCAGATAACCGGTCACGTAAGCCAAGTACTCTTGGTATAACGCCGTTTTTTTCTGCGCCACCTTGCTGGACAGCTGGGATGCCTTCGGCTGATCGGCCATGCGGGCGAAATCGGATGCGGCGAAGACGCCAAGCTTGTTCAGTATCCCTCGGATATTGAGATAGAACAGCTTCTCAACTTCATCGATGACCCCCATGAATTTCTTGTAACTGAGTTCCGTTTGCTCAAAACGCTGACTTAGAACGCCCAGCAGCGCATTCCTCTTTTTCTCGATTCGCTCCAATTGATCCAGGGCAAGGGCGATATCATGCTTCAGCACTTTCACATTGCGATAATGATGAAGCGCGTCTATGTAATCCTCACGGGTCTGAATCGTTTGGATCGGTTTTGCAGCCGGAGACTTGAACAACAAAACATAACTGCCATAAAAGAGTGCAAGAACACTGACAACCCATACGGTGATGACCAGTGCAGACTGGAAGGCGTTATCGCCGCCGACTTGGAAGCCGAGCAGCCCGGGCGAAACCAGGGCAATATTCACGATCGCGATAACCGCCATAAGCAGGAGCAGCTTCACGGATTTCGAGCCATTCAAGAATTAACACCTCCCCTGCTCCTATAGAGCGATGACTGATTCGACCTATCTTATAAAACATCCGTAAAAACATAGGCAATTGAAGGATATAACACATACTACGTCTCAATTCGAAGTTAGATGCATTTTCCTCTCCAGGCAGCCCTGCCGATATGCCATCCATTCATTTCTTTATCGGATTTTCACATGGATAACATGATGCGGGCATGACCGTCCCGTGTCTAAGAAGGCCATGGCGAATACGCAGAGAACTGCAGCGAAACAGAGGGACCAAGCCGAAGCGAGCAAGTTCATAGAGGTGAGGTAACTATATCAAAATTACATAAATAATCCAATGGTTCTGCGACAAAAGGCACAAAAAAAGTCCTTCAGGGCGTGCCTGAACGACTTCTATTATGGATGGGCTGCCAGCGGGGACGATAATCGCCTTCAAGCTTTGCCTCTTGGCAGCTTATCCGCATATCGGGTCCGCAGCTCGCCCAAGTAATCCAGCTTGCCGAGCGCCTTCTCTTTATTCAGCATGCCGATGCTCAGGATGAGCTGCTCGATCAGCAGCAAGGGCGTCACCATGGAATGAAACTCGCCCATATCCCCCCGACTGACAAAAAAGGAGCTCTGCGCCGGCGTTCCATACCGGAAGTCCTCCCGGTCCGTGATCATGATCGCCGCATTTCCGACGCGGCTTACGCAGTCCAGGATGACCTCCGTTTCCGGGAGCATCCGGGTGAAGCTGAAGATCAGCACGACATCTTCTCGCTCCACATGCGCGAGCGATTCCAGCAGTTCATGACCGCTGCCGGCCATGATCCGCACCGACATGCCGAACCGGGTTAAACGGTACGAAAGCAGCTCGCCCAGTGACAGGGATGGACCTGGGGCATAAATATACACGCGTCTTGCCGAGGCCATTAGACGGGCTGCCTCCTCCAGCTCGTCCGGGCGGTTCTTCTCCATCGTGTCTTGCAGATGATGCTTCGCCTGCTCCAGCATTTTCGCGGGCAGACTGGACGCGTCCAGGCGGGATATCGTTTTTTCCAGCTTTACGGCAGGCGTCGTATCCGAGGATTCCCGCAGCTTCAGCTTGAACGCCTTGGCATTGTCGTGCCCGACAGCGCGCCAAAACCGGGAAACGGTCGCAATGCTGGTGCCAAGCCTGTCGGCGATTTCCTGCTCGGTCATGAACAGCATCTCCTCGGGATAACGTTCGATAAAATCGGCAATTTTGAGCTGGCTCGGCGACAGCCCGGATTTATCGGGAAACCAATTTTTCAATGGTGATGCACTCCTTCTGCAATGAAATCATCGTAATTGGGCATGAGTTCATCATACGCTGTGATTGTTATGTAAATTTTATTTCATGATTATATTTTTGTAAAAAATATTACAATGCGTTGACATAGTACTCCGTTCATTTTAATAATCGCCTCCTATACTGATAGCAAATCCCATTCCCAAGGAGGCTTCTCTCTAATGGCAAGCAATTCACGGGTCTATACCCTGACCTCTTCGCAGAAAATGATGATTTTCGTGCTGTCCATGTCGCTGTACGGCCTGTCCAACATGTTCACCGAGCTCATTCCCGCGTTTCGCCTGGGTCCGATCGAGCTTTCGGTCGAATACTTCGCGTTCATTCCCCTAACCCTCTGCATGCTGTTTCATCCGTTTTATGCTGCAGTGGGGGCTGCGCTCGGCGAAGTCATCTTCGGTGAACTGATGCTCGGGCAATTCGGCGGTCTCGGAGAGCTGGAGAAGTTTCTTACCTTCTCCTTCGCCATGTACGTCGCCGGCCGCTTGGTCAAAAATCCCCTCAGCCGCGCTCAGGTTGGCATCGCCGCCATGTCGGGCGTCATCATCCACCAGCTGTGCAGCTCTCTGGTGGATATCGGCAAGGTTTGGATCGGCGTCGAGGAATTCGAAGCCGTGCCTGGGCTTGCACAAAGCGTGGTCCTTGTCGAAGGCATCGGTTTCCTGAACGATGTGCTGTTCTCCGGCATCCTGTTCGCTCTTCTGCCTACATTATATCTGGTTCCAAGGTTGTATGGAAAAATCGAGCCGCTGCTCGGCATCAAACCCCGCCAGAAGCTTACCCAATACGAAGCCGCCGGCATCGTCTCGCCCAAGCTGATCCTGGCTGGAATCGTTTTGGCACTGATTGCCTTCGGGGCGGAATCCCTTTCGGAAACGGACTGGAACTTCGGGGAGTGGGACAGCGGATTTGCAGACCGGTTCGGCATCGGCGCGATCTGGATCAGCATTGCTGCAGCCGCCATCGTGGCCGTTGCAGTACTGGCTTTCATGCGAGCCAGAAGAAACCGCGGCCTTCAGGAAGAGAAAATGCCGGAGAACCCGCCTTATGCCTAAACCGTTCGTTCATGACCACCCGGCCATCCGAATCGCAGACGTCACCTTTGCCTATCCCGGTTCGGAGCAGCCTGTGCTGAAGGAAGCTTCCCTGCACATTCGCCGCGGAAGCTTTACGGCGATCATCGGAGGAAACGGCTGCGGCAAATCCACGCTCTGCAAGCTGTTCAACGGATTGATTCCCCACTATTATTCAGGCGATTTCACGGGTACCGTCGAAATCTGCGGGGTTTCCGCCGAGAATCGGACGGTCTCCGAGCTATCGCGCATGGTGGGGTATGTCTATCAGGATTTTGATAACCAGCTTGTCCGCCCCACCGTCATGGATGAAGCCCATTTCACTCCGCTCAATTACGGGCTCCCGGACTACCGGGCCATGTGCGCCAGGGCACTCGATATGTGCGGATTAACCCATCTGAAGGACCGCTATATATGGGAGCTGAGCGGGGGGCAAAAGCATCTGCTCGCTTTGGCGGGCGCCCTCTCGCTGGAACCGGACATTCTCGTGGTGGATGAGCCGGTATCCCAGCTCGATCCCCAGCACGCCAGGCAAGTGTATGATGTGCTGCGCCAATTGAATCAGGTCCATGGAAAGACCATTATCGTGATTGAGCATCATGCGGAGTTTATTGCCGGCTACTGCGAGGAAGTGTGCCTGATGGAGCAGGGGAAGGTGCTATGGCAGCGCCCGGTCATCGAGGCGCTGAACAGCCTTGATGATCTGGAGCGGCTTGGCATCCAGCCGCCCCAGGTGACCAAAGCAGCGGTACAACTGTCTGCGATTCTGCTGAATGGCGGCATGGCCCCCGGCCGTCCGCAGGATGGACACTCGATAACGGTCGGCTCCGACTCTTATTCTATGGGGTTGTCCGGATATCAGCTGAAGCAGCCTTACCCTATTACGGCCGAGGAAGCAGAGGTCTATTTTGGAGAGCTTCTGCACAGGCACGCCGATACGCCATCGCTGTTTGATCATCCACCAACCGACGCTAGAGCAGACGATGCTTCCCCCGCTGACACCACCGTGAAAAACCCGGATTCCGACCAGCGTCGCATCCTGCAGGGCGATGAATCAGAACGGCAAGGGGAGCATGGTTCACTGGTGGAGTTCCACCATGCCGTACTTCGCTACCGAACGATTCATAAAACGGAGCATGAGGTTCTTCGAGGCATTGATCTTTGCCTGCATGAAGGCGAACGCATCGCGCTTGTCGGCAACAACGGCGCGGGCAAATCGTCGCTTCTGAAGCTGATTGCCGGCATCGCCAAGCCTTCCGGCGGCTCCGTCACGATGATGGGCAGAAATACCAAGGATTTATCGCTGGAGCAAATATCCGCTAGCGTCGCTTACGTCTTCCAGAACCCCGAGGATATGTTCATTGAAGATAATGTGCATCAAGAGGTGGCCTACGGCTTGAAGAGCCGCCGTCACCCGGAAGCTGAGGATCGGGTTCAGCGCATGCTGACCCATTTCCGGCTTCAGCCTCTCCAGGAACGGGATGCCCGCCTCCTCAGCGGCGGTCAGCAGCGCCGCGTATCCCTGGCCATAGGGGCCGCTATGATGCCCCGGCTGATTCTGCTGGATGAGCCGACGGCCAATCTGGACATGTCCACTCGCGAAGAGCTTCTGGATACGCTGCAGGAACTGGAGGACCATGTCCGTACCGTTGTCATCGCCACCCATGATATGCAGCTGGTTCACGAATGGGCGACCAGAGTGATCGTCTTAAATCAAGGCGTTGTGGCCGGCGACGGCACCGTCTCCGAGATTTTCGCCGATTCGGAGCTTATTTCCCGGGCCGGGCTCGCACCGACCCAGATGATGGATTTATCTATAAGGCTGGGCGTCATGCCCCCGACCAGCTCGCCGGACGAGTTTGCCCGGCATATGTACGGCATTCTGAGCGGAAAGGAGATTCACCGTCATGCAGGTAGTCCGCAACTGGTTTAACAAGATTTCGATTGAACGGATTCAGCTCGAGTTGATGAATACCGCCTACGGGAGCGGCCATGCCGCCCTTTCCCGGCTCGATCCCCGATGCATGCTGATCTGGTACCTGTTCTTTGCCATAGCGCCCTGGTTTATTTCCAGCATGACCGTGCTGGCCGGATTGTTTCTCATGATGGTGGTCACCACCATTCTGTCCCGGGTTACGCCGTTTATTATCGTCGTACTATGCCTGGGCCTGATCGGCCAGGTCGGCTGGCTGTTTGTGGTGTCCCTCTTTTTCGGCGGGGACGTCAGCTCGGCGCTTCCGCTGCTGAAACTCACCTTGAAGCTCTCGGTTGTATCGCTTGCAAGCATTACGGTGTTCTCCGGCATGGATCCCGAGAAAATCAGCGACGGCCTGCTTGCGCTCGGCATGCCTGCCGCCTTCTCGTTCAGCTTGTCGTACGGCTATCGGATTCTCCCCGTATTGTTCGAAGAATTTCGCCATGTGCTGCTTTCTTACCGGCTTCGGGGAAAAGCGCCGGAACATCCCGGTTTTCTCTACTGGCGGCTCGCGGCCTATTACATGAAGCTGCTGATGCTATCCTTTTTTCCTTTGATGCTGGCCACCGCCAAACGTTCCCGCACGACGGTAGAAGCGCTGGAGACCCGCGGGTTCTCCTACGGCATGAAGAATCCGGCTGCCAAGAAGCTGAAGCTGTCCCACCTGACCCTGTCGGCGAGGGATGTGGTGTTCCTGACCGGAACGGCAGCGTATACCGCATTGTTGTTCTGGTTCGGCTAAACTACTGACTTTGACAAGGAGTGTTCGAATATGAAAATTGATCTCCATACCCATGCCAAATTGTCCAAAGCGTCCGATTTCTCTAAACATTATTATGAGGAGATGATCCGGGAAGCGTTGGACAACGGACTTGATGCGCTCGCTTTGACCGAGCATTTTAACACGCGCCATTTTGACGAGGTGTACCGCCAGCTTGACAGCATGTTTCCCTATAATGGCGAATACTACGATGCAGGCGGATTGAAGATCTTTCCGGGGATGGAAGTGGACATCCGGGAAACCGGCCACATTCTGCTGATCGGCCGGAAGGAGTTCATTCTGGAAACCCGCCGTCGCCTGGACGGGTATACGGAGAAGGGCGCCTTCATCCCTTTCGATGATCTGATGGAATTGGCCGAAGCCTTCCCGCTGCTCAAGATCGGAGCCCATCCATTCCGGGAGAGCACGCCGCTCCACCATCTCACGCGCAGCCAGTTGAGCCGCCTGGACGCTTTTGATCTCAATGCCAAGGATATGTACCAATACGGCAGCGAAGCCAATCAAGATCAGGTTCAACGTTTCGCTGCCGATCTCGGCAAACCTGTTACGGCGGGAAGCGATACGCATCAATGCCTCCAATTCGGAAGCGTCTATAATGAGCTGCATATGCCTTGCGAATCCGCTGCCGAGCTCAAGGATGCCATTATGCAAGGCGCTTACCAGCTTCATGTCTCGGACAGCCTGCCGATTAAGGTCAAAGCATCCGTCATGCTGAAAAAGCTCATGAAGGAGATCATCCGGCTCCAATCCCCCTCAGCCGTCATCTAGCTAGTGAAACGTGAACTACGCCAAAGTTCAATAGCCCCCTCTATGTATCATTTACATTCATGTACGAAAAAGAAGCCTGGTCATGTATCCATGTCCAGGCTCCTTGCGTTTCCGAAAGATTGTTACATTGCGACTCGATCCCATGTCATTCCGACCCGAACCGGCTCTCTAACCCCATTCCGGCGTTACACGAATCGGCGGGATGTCGGAATTACTGCAGTCGGTCCAACAGATTCAGCATGGCTTGTGCGCTTTCCGCACGGGTGGTTTTGGCTTGAGGCGTAAACATGCCATTGGCATGCCCCTTCATCAAGCCAAGGGCCAAGGCTTCATTCACCTCTTGGAGTGCCCATGAAGAAATTTGCCGCTTATCTTTCAGGTTAGGTGCTCCCTCTAAAGAGGAAGTGCCTCCCTTGGTCTGGTAAGCACGATAAAGCATCACAGCCAGCTCCTCGCGGGTGATGGCCGCGTTCGGTGCGAACGTGTCCTTGCCTCTGCCGTTCACCAGCCCGTGCTGGTAAGCCGCCGCAACCGCCGAAGCATACCATGTTTCGCCGTCCACATCCGTGAAGGTCGTGTCTTGCGTGCTTTCAAGGCCCAGGGCACGAACGAGCATCGCTGCGAACTGCGCGCGTGTCAGCGGCTGTTGCGGACTGAATTTCGTATCGCCGGTGCCATTCACAATATGCTTGGCTGCCAGCTCTTTTACCGCTTGCTCCGCCCAATGGCCGGCAAGATCGGCAAACGATTTGTCGTATTCCAGCACGGCATAGTAGCTCAATTGACTGACTTCAGCCGTCAGCTGCCCGTTTACCGGCTTTCCGCCGGCATATTTCAATGGTCCCCATTCCGAAATGCGGTAGATGCCGGCCAGCTCGCCGTGAATGGCGCTGTCGACAGGAAAAGCAATCGTTACAGGCGCTATGAAATGCTCCAGCTTATATGCCTTGCCGTCTTTCGTACGGACGTTAAGATCTAATTCGTACATCTTGCTGCCCTGCTTCAGTTTAGCCTTCCCGGCAGCAGCTGCTTTGGCTACGAGAGAGGCAGCTGTCTGCGTTCCAACCTCCTTCAGCTTAAACGAAATGACCGCATCCTTAGCCTGCTCGGCCGGTACGAGCTGGCGCAGCGCTTTGAGCAGCGCGGACGGAAGCTGTACCATCACGCCGTCCTGCTTCAGCTCCAGCGGCTTCGCCCCCAGAATATCCCCTGCCGTCAGCGGCAGGAGAACTTCGATATCCTCGGCACCGAGCTGAATCGTCACTTTCTCCTGCCCGCCGCGCAGCGATTCTTCGTTAACGATCCGCTGACCCTGATTTGGCTTCGTTCCCGGATCGGTAGACGGATTGCCGCCTGCTCCTCCGCTTCCGTTTCCACTGCCGGAGTTGCTGCCGTTGCTGCCGTTGCCGCCGCCTTCAGTTGGCACTGCAGCCAGAATGACGGTACCGCCATCCGACATGGCAGGGAGCGTTAGCGTCACTTTCTGATCGGCCGTTACGTTATACACTCTGCCGCCGTACAAGTCCTTCGCCTTGCTGCCCGCCTTAAACGGCACAGGCAGGACGACTTCTTTCGGTTCGTTCTTCACGTGAATCGCGGTAACGATATGCTCTCCGTTATACTGCTTGTCGAATGCGAGATAACCATCCGCATTCGAAGCCGCGATGGATGTGCGCGTTCCTTTTGAAAACACTTTCGAGTTTGCCGCTCGAATGTTCAAGAGCTTCTGGTAATGCGTGAGCAGCTTCTTCTCGCCCTCCAGCTGGTCCCATGGCATATCGCCGCGGTTCTCGCTAAATTCGCCTTTGCCCATATCCCCGGCATTCTTGCCGGAGCGCCCAAGCTCTTCGCCATAATAGATGACCGGCTGGCCTTTGGATGTAATTTGCAGCGCTGCGGCCGCCATCAGCTTTGCCTTATCGCCATCCACGTAGTGGGACAGGAAGCCATCCTCGTCATGACTGCTTAGGAATTGCCCCATCATTCGGGTGTTATCCAGCTTCGATTCGCGGTCAGCCAGGTAGGCCTCAACCGATTCCACGCTGCCGTTCACGAATTCCTTGGCCTTTCCTTTGAAGCCGAAGTCCAGCAAGCTGTCCATCTGGCCGCTCTGAAGCGTTCCGCCAACGCTGTCAACCGTGGCTCCGAAATATTCGCCAATCATTTTGAAGCTCGGATCGAGATGGGTCAGCGCATTTTTGAACGCCTTCCATGTCGTTTCATCCACGTGCTTCACCGTATCTACGCGGAAGTAGTCGATCGTGTCTCCGCGGTCGGTTTTGGCACGCTCCAGCCAGCTTGCCTGCCAATCGATGATCTGCTGGCGAACAACCGGATTCTCCGTTATGAAATCAGGCAGCCCCGCTAATTCGCCTTTGATCGGATCGGTATCGGCAGACAGACCGTCTGTACGAAGCATATCTTTAAACCGGTCCTTATCTTCCTGCGTGATACCGGGCGCACTGTCTCCCGGCTTCAGGCCATATCCCGTATGGTTGACTACGACGTCCACCATAATTTTGATGCCCCGGTCATGCGCCTTATCGATCAGCTCCTTAAAGGTATCCAGATCGCCCAGATGCTCATCGATCTTCGTAAAATCTTTGGCCCAATAGCCGTGATACGCATATTGCTTGCCGCCGAAGCCTGCACCCTGATTGAAATCGATGTTATCCACAATCGGCGTGATCCACAGCGTGTTCACGCCCAGATCCTCGATGTAATCGAGTTTATCGATCAATCCTCTGAAATCCCCGCCATGGTAGGCTTCCGGGTGATCCTTGTCAACATTCGCGTTGTTGGAAGCATCCCCATCCATGAAACGGTCGGTCAGCACAAAATAAATGCGCGCCTCGTCCCAATCGAAATCGAGTTTGCCGCCTGCGATTCTTGGCTTCACCGTTACCGCGGCTTCGCCGGTATGCCTATTGCCGTATTGGTCGACTAGCGTGATTCCTACTTTCTTGCTGCCGGCCGTGACCGTATCTTTCACGGCAATGCTGTGCTCCAGCAGCTCTGTATCCACCTTCGCTCGGGCCGGACCTCCCAGCTCCGTTAGGTCGACGAACGCTTCCTTGTAAGCAACGGGCTCCGAAGAGGTTACATTCAATTTTAGCACCGCATTTTCATCATACGAGATGGAACCAGGGGTTACCTTCGCCCCGATGGTCACGGTCGGATCGCGGTAAACCACCTGCGACTTTCCGTTCACCGTGTTTTTCGGATCGGTGACTTCCTTCGCGGTTCCGTTATGATTGACGATGAACGTGTATTCGTAAGTTCCGGGAGCAACGCCCTTAAGCGTATAACTGAACCATTCCTTGTCAGGAACGTAGACCATCGTTTCCAGCTTCCCGTTAATCTTCACTTTCACGTCAGAGATGCTATCCATCCGTCCGTCCCGGAACAATTGATCGTCCCGATAATGGAACGTAATGTTACCGTCTTCAAGCATCGGCCCCGTAAGGCCCGGCAAAATGTCCAGCTCATGCACCATGCTCGTCACATTCACTTTCGTGAAGGCCTCGCCTGGCTGAAGCGGAATGATCCGGTCATCAGGGATATCCTGCTTGGCCGTATCCCAATTCGTTCCTTTGCGCAGAACGAAACCGACGCCGGTTGTTTCGGGTGCCACCTCAATCTGTACGGTAGCCGCGCCATTCTCTATCTTTTCAAACCTAATCTCACCGTTCGTTGCCCCCGTATTCCAAACCCACAAATTCCAATCCGCATAATCCTGATCCGGCCGAATGTAGTTAAGCTGCACATACCGTTTATTGTCCACTACATCGGCTGTGACGGTTACGGTAATCTCTTTCTGGAACCCCCGATAGGAAACGGTTATGACCGCCGTTCCTTCCGAGACTCCCTTCACCACGCCTGCGGCCGTTACCGAAGCCACCTGCGGGTTGCTGGACGCATAGGTTGCTTGTTTCGTTACGGCTCGTTTGCTGCCGTCCTCGTACTCAGCATATACCGCGGTCTGATGCGTCTTACCGGTCTGCAATGAGTAACTATCTTGATCCACCGATATATCGCGGAGTACGGCTGCCGCGGCGTTCGTTTTGATCACAACGGCCGTCAGAGGCTCTAGCGTGATCGAGCCGGAGGTTAACGTGAAGCCGGACTTCGCTTTGACGCCGGTCGTGCCGGCTTCATCGTTGTCGACCACCACCGTGCCGGAGCTCAGATCTTCGCTTAGCGTCAACGTTCTCGACTGGTTATCCGCATTAACGAACACATAATAATGGCCGGTTCCGTCCGTCGCTTTATTCTTATAAGCAATGACCAGATCCTGCGCCTTTACTTCGGGAATCTGCAGCAGCGTTACGTTCGAATTCACCATCGACTGATCGCCAAGGCGGAAAGCGTCGGACGATTTTCTTAACTCGATCAGTCCGGTCGTATATTCCCGCGTCTTGTTATTCTCCGGATACTTGGCTTCATCCGTCGCTTTCTCCCAATCGAACATGTTGATGGCGTCGGAGGAATCGTAGGAATCATGGATGAAATAACCGAAACGGTTTCCTGCCTCGTCCTCTAATTCATGGTATTTCTGCTCGGGAACCCCTGAGCCCAGCCATTGCTTGGTCCGCCCGTACTCCTGTCCTGCATGGAGGAACGCCGTTCCTTGCGAGGTCAAGGTGAGCAAGTTGCCCAGGCGAACGCGCTTGTGAATCTCCAGATCATTCGCTGCAATCGACGGGTCCTTCTTGATGGACTGCGCAATAATGTCGTACAGCGGCAGATTGTCATGGGCTTCAATGTATTGAACCATGTCACCCGGATCGTCTTCCTTCGTGTTGCTTGGCTGCGCCTTAATATTGTTGAAAATGGTTTGGATGTCGCGCACGCCACCCGTAATGAACCGAGGCTCGCCTTCATTGCCGAAGCCGGATTTCAGCTCGTTGCGGAACTCGTCGGAGAAAACGCCGACGTCGTCCGTTTTATCCATCCAATTCTGGTCCGCGCCCTTGCCTGCCAGGGAGGGATCCGACAGATGACCGCCGAACGTGACCCAGCCCTCGCCGATAAACAGCGCTTTCGGGTTGATGGCTGCCGCGGCATCATAGGCATTCTGCACGGCTTCATACGTGGCGTCGCCCATCATGTCCCAGCGCATGCCGTCGATTTTGTATTCGTCGAACCAATATTTCACGGAGTCCACCATCAGCTTCTCGGCCATCTTGTGGTTGGTCGCCAGATTGTTGCCGAAGCCGCCGATGAAGTTGCCGTTGGCATCCTGGAAAGCATAATAGTTCGGTACGATATCATTCAAGAAATCTGCCTTGGCCATATGGGTATAGACCACGTCCAATACGACGCCCATTTCGGCCTCGTGAATGGCGTTGATCATCGCCTTCAATTCTTTGATGCGAAGCTCGGGATCCGTTGGATCCTCGGAGTAAGCACCGTCAGGGGAGAAATAGCTGTGCGGGTCATACCCCCAGTTGTACTCATTGTCTTTGGCCGAATAATCCAGCTCCCTGTTCTTCATGGCTGCTTCGTCGCCGTAATACCAAGCCATCACGGGCAGCAGCTGAACATGGGTGACGCCCAAGGACTTGATGTATTCGAGCTTCTCTTTGAACGCATCGTAGGATCCCCAAGTCGCGTTATGGAGGTCATTCTCAATCGTCGGATCCGACGTGAAATCCCGGACGTGAATCTCCCAGATGATGGCGTCTTCCCGCTGCTCGTAGCCCGGAATGTCCGCAAAATCCAAGCCGGCGGGATCCGTTTGACTCAAATCGACGATCGCGGCTTTGCTGACGGTATCGCCGTCCGGTCCAACTTCGCCCTTGGTGTTCACTCTGAATTGCGCCATGGATTTGGCGTATGGATCCAGCACGGTTTTCGTCACGCCGTTGTTGGTCACTTCGTATTGATAAAAATATCCTCTAAAATCTTGAATGCCGAGGTCCCCCGGCTTCAACCGAACCGACCATACCCCTTTATCGCCCTTTTGGAGGGCGACGTTGCCGATAAACTGCGTGGCATCATCCTTGCTGTACACCTTTGCGGTGACTTCGGTCGCCGTCGGTGCCCACAGCTTAAGCTCGGCTCCTCCAGCCTGATAAGTCGCCCCGAGGTCATCGCCGTCGTAAGCGTACATCTCATCCAGCATTCTCCAGCCGGTGGTTGCTGATACGGTTTTTCCGGCGTAAGTTACGCTTAGCGGTATCTGATCCAGCTGAAATGATGCCGACACTTCGATGGTCGTGTTTCCGGTAATCTTCACGTTTTGAATGGCAACCGGATGGCCGTCCTTATCCTTGATCTGCAGCTCATTCTTCAGCGTATCCGCTTCCAAACCATCGGTCATCGTAAATCCGAGCTGGAGCTTTCCTGGAGCCAATACTTCAGCCGAGACCAACCCGGTAGGCACTTCCCCATATGGGGATGTGTAGACGGTGTTGTCGCCTTCTTGAATGAACAGATGCTGGTATCGGTCTACCAAGGTGAAGCCTTTGTCGCCCCCGTCTTTGCCGGCGTCTCCTTTGGCCGGATCCAGCACGAGGAAGTTCATCTTCTGGGCTCCCGGCTTCATTGGAATGTCCACATAAGCGCCATATCGGTCGGTTTGGCCTGAAGGGAACATGGTAGCCCCCGTCGGCCAGTCTTTCGAAGGCGCAGCGACATCGTCTCCCCATAACCATAAACCGTACGGATCATAGTTCTGATCCTGCCGTTGATAGTGGATACGCACGGTATCCGCCGGCAGGTCAACAGGCTCAAAGCTGTATACCGTATCAGAGCCTTCCTTGAGCCATACTTCGTTCATGTCCGGCGAGGCTAAGGTGAATTTCTTGTCGCCGCCGTCTTTATTGCCGCTGATGCGATCGACAACGACGATGCCGACTTTTTGCGCGCCGTCCTTGAGCGGAATGTCGACGAAGGCCCCGTAGGCGTCCTGCTGCCCGCCAGGGAATGGCGTTGCGCCTGCCGGCCAATTGGCCGACGGAGATGCGACGTCATCGAATATCCACAGTCCGACGCTCCCGTAATTCGCGTCAGCCCGGTCGTAATGGACGCGCAGATGGTTAGCCAGCACCGGCGTTCCCGGATCAGCGGGTACCGCGAAATGAGCGGCAACGCCGTGATTGGCCGCATCGTAGCTGAACGTAACCTTCACGTCCTGCGGCAGCTGAAGCGCCTCCCGATTAGCGGGGTGAACCGGACTTGCCGCATCGCTCCCCAAAGCGATTTGGTACTCATGATCCCCTTCGTACACATCGGCTGTCACCGTGTATACGTTGTCATAATCGGAATCCTGCATGATTAATCTCGCATCCGCAGGCGACCAGTCAGCTGCTTCGCCGATGCCCGATTGGAAGCTGCCGATCACTCGGGGAAGCTTATCCGCCTCGATCGGAGCGTAGTATGTAGAATCCGCGATCCGGTGCGTCCCATGATTGTAATAAAAGGTAACCTGGGAATCTTGAGCGAGCGTTATGAGGATGTTGCCATCCTTGTTTGCTCCGCTGGGATTGGAATAATGGGCGGAGCCGTAATTCTCGTCCCACTTGCCGTCGATCGCGATCTTGTATTCGTACGATCCCGCGGGCAAGCTGCCGGTGAACCTGTATTCTCCGTTCCCCATATCGTTCATGGTTGTCGCTGCGGCAGCCGGATCCCAATCCCCGCTATGGCCTAGTTCGGATTGCAGACTTCCTACCAGCGTAACCTGGTTTGGCGCGTTATTGGCATCGGCCGTTGATGGCGGAATGCCGAGCATAGAGAAAATGAGCGAAACAATCATAATGATAGACCACATTCGTTTGCTTGAAACCGTCATTCTCATGAAACAAATAACCTCCTTCTGTTCTTGGATTAGGTATAGCTGATACTGAGTTGATGCCATTCATTGCGCAAACGCTTGCATAAACAAGTTTGAGCTTCCATCAAGTAAAGTACGACAATTACTGACAACGTTTAGAGAATATATTCGAAATATAGAATGAAACATTTTAGATGAAAGCGATTACAATGAAAACGTTTGCATCATTTATTGTAGTATTGAGGCTCCTTCTCGTCAACCACATTTTGACCTGTTTTCATCATGAATTTTGCGGCTCAGGCGGGTTTTCTCCAGCAGCATCTAGCTCTAACAAATAAAGGGAATCCGTCATCCAGATGATGACGGATTCCCCTACTAAGTTTTACATGTATGGTATGGCCGTTGCCTGTAAATAGGGTTGGGAATTGCTGAAGCTGGTCGGCCGCAAGCACAACGCTGCCTACTAATAGCGAACCGTTAACTCATAACGTCCGGACAGCAGCTCAAGTTCAAGCATGCTATGGTCCAGTCCACAGCGGACGATGCCGTCCGGCATGCAGCTTGAAGCTGCTCCTCCCCATATCTCTATACCATCCATCAGGAGACCGGTAATGGGGCGGGAGTGCGGTGAATCCAGTACAACGGTAGCGCTCATTGTGCAGGGCAGCTCAAGCCGCATCCGAATACCGGTCCCGCCGACCCGCTCCCAGCGTACGGCGATATTGCCTCTTACGGTGGAAACGGAAGCCTCGGCGAAGTCCAGATCCGGCGCGAAAAAGGGGCGAATTCGTGCCGTCGCGAATCCGGGAGCTCCGCTCTGAATCCCGCAGACATACTCCTGAAGCAAGCGGGCGGGATAACCGTTCCATGCATGGCAATGGGACTCGATATCATCCCAGCCTTCCCACATGGTCTCGGCTCCTTGTGCAATCATGTAGCCCCACCCCGGATAATCCGTTTTACTCAGCAAATGGTAGGCCTGATCCTGCAGTCCTTCCTCGAACAAAAGACGGAGCAGCGGGAGCGACAAGACCGTCTTGCTCTCCCACGGCTTGCCTGCCACGGCCTGCAATGCAGCCTCCCGGTCTTTTGTCGGCAGCAGCCCCGCATATAATGCCAACGCATTAACCCCTTGATGGGTTGCAGTCGATCCCGAGCTGTCATGCAGCAGCTTGCCGGAACCATCGTACAGCTCATTCAGGATGCTGACTTGCAGCTTCTGCGCATGGACTGCGTACGCCGCACTGTCTTCTGCTCGATTCAGCAAGGCAGCGGCTTCCGACAGGATGCGCAGTGCCTGCCATGCCTTGATCTGCTGCACGGTCAGATGTTCGCCTTCATGCTCAACCGTCGGATAAGGCCAATCGCTAATATGCCATCCGCGGCCGACCGGAATCAGGCCTGTAGCCGGCGATATCAACGATAGATAGCCATCGATCATGGCCCGGAGCGGCTCATAATAGCGAGAGAGCAGCTCCGTATCCCCGCTAAACTGATATAGCTTCCACAGCAAGGTCGCATAATGCAGGTCCCATTCCGGAATTTGAATAAAAAAATCAGGATGCTCGTAGTTCGAAGGGAACACAAAAGGGAAGGAGCCGTCTTCCAATTGACCGTCTGCAAAATCCTGCAGCGTCTTATCCAGTACCGGATAGGCATCGAAGTTATAGAGGAGCGTCTCCGCTTGCAGATCGGTATCCGCGAGATACTGGGCCTGTTCCCGATGCGGGCAGTCGACCACCTGGCCCAGCACATTGTTGCGCTGCGTCTGCAGGCAAACGTCGTACAGCTTGTTCAAGAAGTCGGACGAACACCGAAAATGCCCCGTCCGCGCCATAACTGTACCCGCTGAGCAAATTCGCAGTTGGCTTTCCTCAATCGGTTGCGGATAGCCGGTAACCTCCACATAACGAAAGGCTTTAAAGCTGAAATCGGGCTGCCAATACTCGATTCCTCCGCGCCCATGCATCGTATAAAGGTCGTAATAATGATGCGAAGTCTCGTTGCATACTTGATGAACAACCCGCCCGCTGCCATCGAGCGTTTCGGCATACCGGAGCCGTATTGTGACGCCTGCTATACCGGGCAAGGCCAATTGCGGCCAGCCCGATATGATTTTGCCAGCGTCGAATACCTGAATGAGCCCCTCTTTCCCGTTAACGACCAACGGCTCCGCTGTCACGGATGGAATGATAGACTCCAGCTCTTCCGCCTCGGGGAGCTGCTGCCAATGGAGTGACCATTGCTGTACGGATGGATGAGCAAGAACGACCGAAGTACAGTGTTCATCTCCAACATCGGGCTGCAGCCAGTTCGGTTCCAGAAGAGCCGCGTCATAGTCCTCTATGGCCGATAAACGGCGGTTCTGCTGGTATGAAGTCCCGGTGCGATGCGGAATCTGCCTTAAGGCCTGCCATGTCAGATCCGATACAACCAGCTGCTCCGTCCCGTCCTCATGCTCTACGTGCAGCTGGAGCAGCATGCCCGGGACGCCGTTCACATAGTTCTGGCCGCTTCCGCCCAAATAATGAGCCGCAACGCCGATGCAATTGGCACCGCTCGACAAGAGGGGGGCCACATCATATGCCAAATAATATTTGCGGCGAGGCACCCCCGTCGGGGCGGGAGAACCATAGCCTCCAACCCGTTGTCCATTGACGAATAATTGGAATACATGGTGGGCGGATACGAAGATTTTGGCCCGCGCAACGGCTCCCCGGAGATCAAGGGATTTGCGGAAATAAGCAAAATCATTAGGCTTCATCTCCTCGGACCGCCATATCCATTCAGCACTCCAATCGCCGGGAAACAAGCCCGTATCCCAATATGCCGGTACGCTTTCGCTTTCCTTTCCCTGACGGTCCCAGACCGTAACCCGCCACCAGTAACGCGTATTGCTCTGCAGCGGCGGACCATCATACAGGAGGCTTAGGCTTTGGCCACTCCGCCTGCCGCTGTCCCACACTAAATCTTCGTCCCTGTTAGAGAGACCCTCCGCGGAATGGGACACCCACACCCTCACCCTGTAAGCCGTGCACGCCTCTCCGCGCCGATCGCTCTCCAGCAGCCAGGAAAAACGAGGAGAAGACACATCCAGCCCCAATGGATTCTCCAGACCATGCACAAGCGGTTTTTGTAACGTAAGCACGTTGCTTCTCCCCTTCCAGACTGTCTATCGGGCGTTAGAATCCATCCATCATGGATTCGATTGATCATGCGGCACGTTCACCTGGGCCACGGCTGCGGTTTCATTGCCGGCTTGATCCGTGACCGTATAAGTGATCGTGTAGATCCTGCCGAAGCCTGCACCCGATCTTGACGCGCGCAAGCTGAACGAGGTATCCATCGTGCCCAGCTCCGCACCCTGAATATCCTCCGCTTGCAGCTCCTCATTACTTGTAATGGAGGACAGCACGACGGAACCGATATCCGAGCCCGAATCGCTGGCGTCGACGGAAGCCGTGACCTGGACCAGCCTCTGGTTAGGCGGCCACAACTTGACCGGGTCCGCCGTTACGGTCGCCACGGGCGCAGTCTGATCGATCTTCAAGGTCAACGACTTGATGGAGCCCGGTTCCCCGGCTGGACTCATCGTCCGATAGTCCAGCTCATGAATCCCGTCCGTATCCATGATCATTTCGGAACCGTACGTCTGCCATTCTCCGTCATTCACGCGAAACTGAATGTCGTAGCCGTCCGGCAAGCCATTGGCTGCGCCAAGCTTCACGGTTACCGGGCTTCGGTACCAGCCGTCGTTGCCATCCGGCTGCTCCGGCGTCAAAGCGGCGGTAAGCTCTGCCGCCTCCATGCCGTCGGCCAAACCGATGCCGTCCACATGGAAATATCCTCCTTGCCAATGTACCCGGCTTGCCGGCACAAGCCCGATTTTAATTTTGGTGATCCGGTCCTTATACGCCCAATCTCCTAAGTTAACCGCCAGGTTGCTCCACTGCTTCGGCGGAACATTCCCCTCTGCTTCCAGCACATGCTGATCGCTGTACACCTTTACCCGAACGGTATAGGATTCGGACGCTGGTCCGCTCGAAGGATTGATGCCAAAGAACAGGTAGGGTTTGCCCTCGGCATTCAGTGGCTCGTCGAACCGCTTGGCGATGCCTTTGCTGTCGCCCAGCTGCTCTCTGGTCATCACCGTGGCCTTGAGCGTTTGACTCCCGCTCCAGATGATGGAAGCATCGGTTTCGACGCCGGATACATACTCTGCATGGGTCCAGCCCTCATCGCCGTTCTCAAAATCAAACAGCATTTCCGCGCCCTCCAGCTGCTCCGGCGAAAGGACAGCCGCTGGCGCCGTATCCGGTATCTCCCGCCGAGCAAGCATGCCGGCATCGAAGGATGGCGCGATATCCTGCCAGTCGGCGATGCCAATGATCGGCTTCGCGAATTCCGTCACCTCCAGCGAACGTTCCGTATCGATATACTTAAAGACATCATACACCAGCTTGTGCTCCGCAGGGATGCTGGCGCCCCTGCTCGTATCCGGATCATGCGTCCACAATCCGAGATTCAAGCCGTACTCTTCGGCATGGTCCACATGCCGGTGCAGAATGAAGGAGTCGATGCCGTCCAGGAAGTCCGTAATGTAATAAGCATACGCATAGGCTGCCGCCTGCAGCTGCTGGCCTTCCGGCGAATTGTCGCCGCTGTGGAAGCCCTGCTCCGACAGGATAATCCGGCGCGCCTCATCGCCGTACATGAACTTTGGCTGCTTCATGTAATCAACGAGGACGTGCAGGTTTTTAAACGTGATTTTCGGCGTATCAAACTGCTCGAGGGACTGCGGCGCAACCCAAGCTCTTGGATCGAACAGATTTTCCGGATAAGGATGATAAGCGATATGCCATGGAATATCTCCCTCTGCGTCGATCTCCGCCTGAAGCGTATCGATGATCGATCGGCCGTCGAACGAGCCGATCTGCGTGGACGGCAGCTGCTGATCCCAGTTATGCGTCAGCGAAATATACACTCTGGCGTTGCTGTAAAAGCTTTTTACGACGGTATTCGTTATTCTTACGGTCCGGGCATAGTCCTGAACGAATTCCCTGACCGTTTTATCGTTGCCCATATTGTACCAGGTCTCCCCGGCGTCCACCTCGTTGCCAACGATGTAATTGACGGCTCTGCCGTATTTCTCGTCCTCGCGCGAGTAGCGCTCCGCTAGGAAAGCGGTGATGGCTTTATAATACTTCGTCCCTAGCTCATCCGTTGTGTTAAATGCATAGACGATGCCTTCCGTGGCATCCGGATGGAGCAAATACCGGTTAGGCGTTGTATCGTCCATTCCCCCCTTATACATGAGGAGGATCAGGGATACCGTCACTCCGTTATCGGACAAACTCTTGATGGAATTATCCCGCTCCTCGATCCAATCCTTCTTGAAGTAGAAGGTCTCCCCTTCGTAGGAATATTCGAACGTATTGGCCGGATTGACGCTCCCGTTCATGTACAGGGCATTATTGTAATCCACGTTCAACGCGGCATGGCTGATGCCGAGGTCCTCCGCATCGCCGACCATCTGCACCTGCAGCCCCTTCTTGCTCTTCGCCACTGGGAACGGATACGTATTCGGCGCAAGTATCTCGGGATTGCTTACGTATTTGGCGTGGTCCACGAACTCCAGCGATCCGTCCGGAAGCCTGGCCGCGACCGCGAATTTGGACTGCAGCCGGTTGCGTCCCTCTTCTCCTCCCAGATCCGGCTCAAACATAAATTGATCTTGAATCCCTTGCTCGGCAATCGGTTCTCTGTTCGCCAGATCCCTTTCCGATTCATAAGGCTGCAGCTCAAATAACTGAAGTACTCCGCCTTCAAAATTCTCCGCTTCCCCTGGCTTTAATGCTCCCTCGATCACGATCCGATCTCGGGAAGCCGCGATCTCATGTTTCGTAAGCTCACCGGGAAAAACCTCGATCGGCGCCAGCTGTTTGAACCGGATCTGATCGATGCCGATTTCTCCCGTGCTTGCCCCTCCGCCGCTCAGGAACGTCAACCGGAACTGCTTCAGGCTGCCGCTCCACTCCGGATGCAGCGACAGATTAAATTCCTGTTCAACGGACTGGCTGTTATCCGCTTCGATGTCGAACACCTCCGACTTCGTTTCATCCCAATCGGGGCTTTCCTCCGTAATCCATTCGACTTTCACTTTGCTGAATGGCGACTCGTTCCTCCATTTGACGCTTAATGTATTGTAATGATCGATATCCTGGATGATCACCGGAGATTGCAATACGGGAGCGGCACCCGCCGGTGCCAATCGGAGCTCTCCGCCGGCTGCGTCCACCTCGGCGCCTTGGGCGGTAAACCCTTCCGTTTCCCCGTCCACGTTAAAATCCATGCCGATGGCGTTCGAGCCGCTGAGATAATCGATCTGGTAATTGCCGCCCCAGAATTCGTATCCCGGATCGCCCGGCTTCAGTCCGCCGTGATCGAAGTTGAGCATGAACGCGAATTCGATCTTGGTGACGTGGTCCCGCTGGGCCCAATCCTTGACGGACACCGCCACTTTGCTCCAGCTGTTCGGATTGATTTGGGCAATGCTCTCATAGGAATCTTCGCCGCTGAACAGGGTAACCTTGATCAGATAGTCCTCCGTCTGCCACCCGTAGCAATTGGCCGCAAACGTCAGATAGTTCACGTCCGACAAGTCGAGCGGCTGATCGAAATCCCTGGATACCGTTCTCCATTCATAAGCCTTGACTTCATCCGACCATACCTCGAGCACATGGCTTCCCTCATATGGAGAATTCGGGCCGTTGGCATAACGGTCGGCGTAGGTGACTTTCTCCGCCCCCGCTCCGCTGGTCCATTTTCCCGGCTGGTTTACCGCATCGGGCTCGTTAAAATCGTCAATGACAATCGAAGGCGTGTAACCCGTCACGTTCAGCACATGGGGAGATGCCTTTAAATCCGGATCATACGTGCCCGCAAACACGATCCCGGCGGGATACGCTTGCAGGGTGAGGGCCAGCAGGACGGAATACACCAGCAGCGTCTTAAGCCTCTTCAACTTCATCAAGCTTGTTCCTCCTCAAAATGGATTCTGATGATACGTTTGCCGCAGTTCGACGCCATTCACCCCCTTTCCAAACCGAATATTCGCTCAGCACCAAGCCGGTATGCCTTAATCTCTGATTTTCAGCACAAGCTCCGTCCCGTCGATTGCTTTCACGGTAATCCCCTTCGGAATCGTCAGCTCGTATTTCAGGTTTCCTCCTCCCTTCTCTCCCTCTTCCCTCTTCCAGTTGGCTTCCATCATCCCAAAGCGCGTCGGCACAGCGCCTTCCGCCCAATCGAGATCACCGGCATGCGGGGCAAGATACACCTCCCCATCGCCGAGTCTGCTTAAATCAAGGCCCAACACGGATTGCGTCAAAATATAACTCGGCGATGCACCCCAGCCGTGGCTAAAGCTCACGGGAATATGATCAATCAAATAGGTCGGCGTATTGCCTTGATAAGCGCTCGGCACGGTACAGGCCGGCGTTGAAGGATCAAACGTCTCCCACCAGGTCGTCGCTCCCCGGTCCAGCATGCCACCCCAATAGCTTCTAATGATCTCCAAAGCGCGTTCTACGCGCCCCCTGCTCATCAGCGTCTCCAGAACCACATGATAGAAAAAAGCGCCTTTTAACGGCGGCAGCTTTCCGCCGTCGTACCATTCGTCGAGGAAGCGGTCCTCTTCCGCCGGGTCCATCAGGCCGGACCATATCGCCGCAAAATTGGTCTGAGCCGTGATCTGCTTCGATAATCCGTCCGGTCCGATGCAATCCGCAAATACGATCTCGCCAGGGGGCCGCATCTGCTCCCTTATGGCAGCGCGAAGCCGGACCGCCTGGTCTTTCCACTGCCCTGCCATCTCGCCGCGCCCAATCGCTTGCGCCAGCTCCGCCGCCAACCCGAGCGCCTTGTGATAGAAGCAGGAGACGGCCGTCACCCGGTCGCGCCGGTCGATGTAATCGGCCCAGTCGATAAAGCACCACCAGCCAGGCCGGTCGGCGCCGGCAAACAGGCCATCCCGATCCTCCTGCAGCGCGAACCACGCCATCAACCGTGTAATGGCCGGCCAGATTTCTTCCAGGAAATCGCGGTCCTTCGTATACAGCCAGTGGGCATGCACGCCGAACAACCAATGCGCGCAGAAATCGGGCAGCAGGAACGAGTTTCGTTCCGGGCCGGTACCGGGTATGGAGCCGTCGTCATTCTGAATCCGCGCCCCTTGCAGGAGACATTTGCGCAGCAGCCGATCCTCGCCGAACGCGTGGTAGATGACTTTGCCCATGACCACGGCATCGGCTACCCAGAGCGCCTTCTCGCGCAGCGGGCAATCCTCCAGATGGTCCTGGCTGTTCACCAGCGTTGTATACGCCCCGACCTCCCAGATCCGGTTCAGACGATCATCGCTGCAGCGAAAAAAGCCGGATTCGTCAAACGGATAATGGACGGATTCGACGCCGAAGCGCGATATCGTCAGCGCGGCCGGCGTCGCCTGTGCCGTAACCTGAAGGAAACGGAAAGCCCGGCGGCCAAAGGGCTTCAGCCGATTTCGCCCTTTGCGCAGGATGAAGGTATCGTACAATTGCAGCTCCAGCGATTCGCCGTACGACAGCTGGATCACGCCGCCCTCGGGTGCGTCCAGCTCCAGCTCGGGATACCCCACGATTTCGCTGGCAAAGTCATATACAACACCCGGCAGCGAGCCGGGCATACTGGCATCAAGCGTCCAGCTCGTTGTACCTGCCGCTAACCGACCTGGATCTCTTTCTGTTTCCGCCGAGTCCTCTTGCAAGCCAAACGCTTCATGACCCGGAGAGGTATGCTCCAGCGAACCGAACGCTTCCGAGCTGCCCCCACGATTCCGAAGCATGCCGGACTCCCCCAGGCTGACGCCGAAATTGGCGTCAGTTCGCACGATCGCTGCCGGACTGACCCACTCCCTGTGCAGCGGAGGAATCTCCCGCGGAAGCAGTCGCGGCCATGGCGAATCCGGATCCAATGCTTTGGCGATAACCACCGCCCCGCTCCAGGAGGAATCGTCATAAGCGGATTCCTCCCATCCGTCCTCCTGATCAGCGAGATAAATTTCGCGGAATCCGTTCCATTGATGCTGGCGCGACACCTGGGCCATCCATCTTGGCGATCGCCGGACCTTCCATTCCGCATCCGTGGCGGCCACGCAGAACACTCCGTTTCCGCGCTCGATATCAAGCTCGGCAATCAAGCCCCCCGGCCCTTGCATCTGGCCTGTCACGATATCGGTCGAACCGAAATTGTAAGCGACGATGGCCAGCACATTCCTACCCTCCGCCAGCAGCGGGGTCACATCAATCTCGTCGTAATATTTCCACTGCTGATCGGCAGGTGTTGGGCCCCTTCCGACCACGGCTCCATTGACATAGAGCAAGTACTCTTGGTTGGCCGACACGTACAATCGGCCCGCCATCGGCGCTTCCTGCAAGTCAAAGCTCCTTCTCGCTTCCAGATATACGTTGGCCGAATCGGGCGGTAAATCCCCCCATATCCAGCTCGCCTGCCAGTGTTCTTTCATCATGCCCTCCCTGCCAGCTCGGCTTCTCCAATGCGAGCTGATTTGATCATGCGCCCATCCTCCAGCTTCCATTCCACCTTAATCAAGCCCTTGGGACTTGGAATCACGCCCCGTGCAGCCGTTAGCCCCCCGATGGCATGAGGCTCGAAAGCGATGCGGGCATAACCGGGCTCAAGTGCGCGAATCCCAAGGACATACCTAGCAATCCAGACCACCGGCGTGCTCGACCAGCTGTGGCACAGGCTCATCCGGTAGGAATCATACGCGGTATACGTGGTCAAGTCATGATGGATATCGCTGCTCGGCGTCAGCCTGATCCCCTCCCAGAAGGTGGTTGCTCCCGCATCCAGCATCGTTCCCCAGACCGTAGCGATAACATCCCACGCCCGTTCGTGCATGCCGTACTCCGAGTAGCATTCCGCCAGCCAGTAGGCGGACAATGGCGTGAGCGGGTCCCTCAGCCGATAGTCGAGGAGAAATCTGCGTGCGCTATCTTCTTCCACATACCCGCTCTTAATGCCGATGACCGAGGTGAGCAGCGCGTACGATGGTCCAATGAACTGCTCCTCCTTAAGCTCTGCCTGCGGTTCATCCCAATGGAGCCCGAGCTCCGGCATGTAATCCGCCAGCTGTTTCATTTGACTCTTCGTCATGCCGTAAATCGCGTTCAGGCACGCCCACGATTCAGACGTCCCCATGGGCGACCATTCGATGAAGGAATGTTCCTCTCTGGCATCCGGCATAAAAATCCCGCTGGACGGTTCCGTATTCGCCTTCACCCAAGCGATATGCCGCTGCAGATCCTCCCGGATTTCCCATACGAATTCGCGGTCTCCCGTCTCGAAGAAGTAATCCCATATGCTGCTGAGCCACCACAGCGTATAGGAAGGGAGATTGTTCATCCAATAGCCGTAAGGGGTCCGCCCCAGCTCCCGGAGCGATCGCTTCAATACCGAATAATCGTCCCAGAGCGAGTATTCGGTTTTGGCGGCCAGATAAATATCGTAAGCCCAATTGAGGCGGTCCCGCTTGATGCCGTCCCACAATCCGATTTGATGGCAGACCCGGCTGGTATGCACCGACACGTCATAGATTCGCTGCAGAAGGTCGTGATCCGTCTGCAATTGTCCCGCCTGATTAAGCTCAGCACCGGCTGCCTCCAACCGGAGCTCGATATGGAATTCCCCTCCATCGTCATCGCTTACGTAAATTTGCACGTACCGCATGCCCTGGGGATTCGTTGCCGACAGGCTTCCCGGCGGAATCGCCAACCACTCCGTCATGCATCCGTCATAATGCCGCAGCTCCTGCAAGGATTCAGCGCCATTCCACAGCAAACCGATCTCGGAATCGCCGTGGTTGCTCACCTGCATCCGCACATTGAGCTCATGGGGCAATTCCAGCAGCAGCTCCGGCATCCGGCTCAAATCCAGTTCTTTCTGCTGTGTCCTACGTTCCTTCCATTCCCCCTGCTTCAGAAGATGATAAAAAATATGCCGTTCATTCCGGGACTCCACTTCGTCCAGGACGATTCGCCCTCCGGCCGTTCCTTTCATCTGAATTACACCATCTATGCCGCTGACCGCGTCCACTCCAGCTGCGGAAATGACTCTTATGCCTTGAACAGGCTCGACCACGATATCGCCGTATCCTCCGGCAATAAACCAAGGAGGCGCATGATCCAGGTCTCCAAAAGGCTCCTCGCCCCAAACGCATACCACCTCCGCCGGGCCGTCCCCGGTCTCCCAGGTAGCATCCGTTGCCAGCCACAAGCCTTCGCTTCCGCTCAAGTAGGCGATACATCCCACCGAGCGGTCAAACAGATGCATATTGATGGGATGCATCGGCATCGGCTCCGTATTTCGGAGCTCGATTCGGATTGTATAGGCTCCAGGCTCCAAACCGCCAGGGAGCCCCTCGACCGCATAAAATGCGGACGTATGCCTGGCATGCTCCGGGAAATGGCCGATCACGGCATCGTTCAGCCTGATCTCGGCTTCTCCCGTACAGGCGATTCTCATCTCAAGCTGCTCCACCGCGGCATGCAGGACAAAGGATTTTTCCAGTACAACTTGCCGCCGGCCCGCACGTTCCCGATGCCAGATCCAGCTGGGTATCTTCTCCGCTTGTCTGTGTATATTCATCCATCTCTCTCCATTTGGTCCGTCGTTTTATATTTTTAAAGCCCCTTGCGTAACGCCCTGGATGTAATACTTCATCCCGAAGCTGAACAGCAGCACCAGCGGAATCGCCGATATGATGTAAGCCGCGAATTCCACGCCCATGTTGGAGATGCCGAACTGGTTCGTGAATTGCGTAAGCCCGACGCCAATCATCTGAATGCTGTTCGATTTAATGGTCAAGAGCGGCCAGATGTAATCGTTATAGATCCCGACCGACTGCATGATCATCAAGGTCATGAGAACGGGAACGGACAGAGGCAGCACCATTCTCGTGAACACCACGAACTCTCCCGCACCGTCGATTTTGGCGGCATCAAACAGCTCGTTGGAAATGCCCGCCATAAAGCTCCTGCACAAAAACGTGCCAAAAATCTGTCCGCCCGCGGCCGCGCTGATAATGATGACCCACGGCGTATTTACCAGCCCCAGATTCGCATATAGCACGTAAGACGGGATCAGCGTCATGACGCCCGGTATCATCATGATGGCCAGCATCAGCATGAACAGCACCTCCTTGCCGAGAAAGTCCTTCTTGGCAAAGGTATAGCCCGCAACGGCGGACAGGGCCACGACCAGGGTGCCGCCTACCGCCGCATACAGCACCGTATTCAAGGTGTACCGCCAGATCGCTGCGAAGGCTTCCGCATAATTCACGGTCTGCGCCGGGATCGGCAGCGTCCAGATGCCCCCCAGAATCTGCGCGTTATTTTTAAAAGATGAAATCAGGGTGAAGGCGATGGGGGCGAGGGTCAACGCAACAAAAACGATAAGCAGCACATAGAGCGCCGACTGCCGAACGAGTCTTGCCTTTGCATTCATGCCGTTCCCCTCCTAATCCGTATTGGTTTTGATGAATTTCATATTGATGACCGTAATCACCATAATGATGGCGAACATGCTGACGCCAAGCGCCGACGCATATCCCAGGTCATTGAATTTCGTCGCGGCAAAATACATCTGCAGCGCCGGCACATAGGTCGAGTCGGCAGGCCCCCCGCCGGTCACGATCAGGATGGAGCCGAAGTCCTGAATGATGCCGATCAGCGCCAGCACGATCAGCAGCTTGAATTGCCCTGCCAGCAGCGGCAGGTGAATCGCCCGGATAATGCGAAAAGATTTGGCGCCGTCGATTCTCGCCGCTTCGATCACTTCTTCCGGAATGGCAATCAGCCCCGAGTACATCACCAGCAGCTGCAGGATGCCGACGAACGGGAAGCCCATCATAATGATGGCCCACAGCGCCGTATTCGGGTCTCCCAGCCAAGGATGGCTTAGCGAGCCAAGTCCGATCATGCGCAGCAGCTGGTTCACCAGGCCGATGTTCGGATCGTACATGTCCTGCCAGACCAGCAGCATGCCGACGGATGGAATGACCATGGAAATGACGAAAAACGTGCGGAATACATACTGGGACCTTTTGCTTCTCAGATGATAGATCAGCTCCGCCACGATCAGCGGGGGAATAAGGGCCTTGAACAATCCGGTGACGATGAGGATGAGCAGATTGCCCACGCCTTTGGTGACGTACGGATCATTCGCCATGCGCCTGAAATTGTCCAGCCCGATAAACTCGCTTCTTGCCCCGGGATTCCAGTCGTACAAGGAATGAATCAAGCCGGAGAACGCCGGGATATACAGGAATATGATAAGGAGCGTAAAGCTGGGGAGCAGCATGGCATACGCCAGTTTGCTCTTCCACAACCGGTGAAGAATGTACGGCTTCTTACGCCACAGCCAGAAGAATAACAATGCCGTCAACAAAACAAATACGATCACGGCCGCCACCTGCACCACGGTTTTAACCATCGCCGCCTGCTTGCCTTGCTCCAGTACGGCGCCGACTTCATATTGGAAGACGGCTCCTTTGTCCGAGCCTGCGAAGAGCCGCGTGCCGTCTTTGCTGAACCGGATTTGCTGGCCGGCTCCGGCCTCCTTCGTGCTCCATAACAATTCGCCGCCTTGATTGGCCACGTAATAATTGCCCGAGTAATCCGCTACCGCGATAAACTCCCCGTCATGGGTTACATGAACGGAGGTCACTTTATCCTTGGTCAACAATTCGCCAAGCCTGCTGCCCTCCGCCGAATAGAGGACCGCTTTATTGCTGGACGTTCCGACCACCATCGTTCCGTTATCCGCAACGGAAGCATGAAGAATGTCGCCCTCCAGCGGCGTCTGGAATTGCAGCTCGCCGGCAGGATTGAACAAATAGGCGTACTGGTTCGCGGCCCCGGCTGCCAGCCATTGCCCGTTCGGGGATACCGCGGCGCTCTTCACCGCGATGCCGATCGGAATTTCACCCAGCGTCTGTCCTTGTTCATCCAGCACATGCACCAAACTTTCGTTATGCAGCGTCACGATAGCCAGCTTGCCGTCGGGCGTTGCCGACAGATTCTTGATCATTTTCTTGAAATCCCGCTTCCACAGCTCCTTGCCGTCAGCGCTCAGCATATAGAGATGCCGGTCATCGGAAGAGACGAGCATGCGGCCGTCATTCAGGAGGGCGACACCGGTCACGACGTTGTTTGCCATGAATTCGAATCGCTGGGTGCCGTCGCGCTGAAGAAGAATGGCACTCGCATTCTGCGTACCGACTGCCACCAGCTCGCCGTCTTCCGATATGGACAAGGCTTTGATCGTAAGACCCTGCTCCATCGTCCAGATCGGCTCAGAGGCATGGATCGGCTGGGCAAATAGAAATAGCAGCAGCGAAGCCAGCAGGCAGGAATATATTGTTCTTATCACCTTCGTGTTCACACTCCCTTCCATGCCAAATGAACCCGCAGGACTCCACTGATGAAGGCGAAGTCCTGCGCCTTACAGCCTTTTACAGCCTTCTAATGCTATTGTCTGACAGGCGGCTGACGCTCCGGATTCTCGATATCGGAGAGTTCTTTTTTGCGTTCCTTGAGCATGGCTTCGAATTTGGCGTCAATATCCGCCTGGTACTGCTTCAGCAGCTGATCCACGTCGATTTCATTGTTGAAGTATTTGGAGATCAGGCCGATATAGCTCTGCACGGACGGTTGGTAATCATGGAGACCGCGGGCCAGCACGTTGCCCGGGCTGTTCAGCCCTTCCGTATTCCCGATTGCGTCAAACGATTCGAACGTCTTCTTCATTTCTTCCGGCAGCTCGATGTCGTTAAGCAACGGCGCGCCGTTCAAGGAGGCATCCTTGGAATTCTGGACGGCTTCCAGGTACACCTTATACCCTTCCGGGCTGGTCAAATACATCATGAAATCCACGTTCAGGGCCGTTTGCTCCGCATTCTTCTTCACGAAGCCGTAGAAGCCGGTGTAGATGTGAATCGTTCTCGCCGGAGCCTGGACCAGCTCCCCTTCCATGGAAGGCATATTAAAGAATCCGAAGTCGAAGGATTTCACGCCGCCGCTCTCTCCCGTTTTTTCCGCATCGGCAAAATCCTTCGGAAGCTGCCAATAGGAGGACGGAAGCGCGACCATGGTTGCGGCCTTGCCTGTCAGGAAGAGCTTGTAGGCCTGCTCCTCGGACATGCCCATAAAACCGTCCGGCGCGTAACCGAACAAGGTTTTCAGATTTGTCATGACTTCGCGCCACGCCGGATTGCCCTCGACTTTATACGGGCCGACTTTGTTCTTAATGGCCTGGTACATCCGCAGCTCGTTCGTCGATACTTTGGAACGGGAATCGTTGTACGGGTCGCTCAAGTCGAACTTCCAGTTGTCGTCGATGTTTGGCATGTACGTATAATCTTCCGGCTTTGACTTAATCAGCTCCACGTAATCACGGAAGTACTGGTCCGGATAAATGCGCATGAGCCAGCCCGCCTGACCGCTCCACAGGGAGAGCGCGTTGCCGCCGATCGTGAACGGGATATAACCCGCCGCCTTCAGTTTGTCGTAGGTCGCGATGAGTTCATCGAATGTTTTAGGGGTATCGGTAATCCCCGCCTTCTCGAACATCTCTTTGTTGTACATCCAGAGGATTTGAACCGATTCAAAGTTAAGCGCTTGCAAAGTTTGCAGGTTAGGATCATCCAGATTGACGCCCATGCCGTCCAGGTTGAAGCTTTCCTTCCAGAGCTTTCCGGTGTAGGGGTTCTCCGTCTCCAGCCAAGGCTTGAAGTCCACGAATTTCTGGTCCTCGTTCAGGTCGCTGTTTTCATTCGTGTTCACAAAATCGGCCTCCGGCTCTCCGGCGGCAAACTGGGCCTGCAGCCATTCGCGGTAACCCTCGGCCGGCTTAATATCCACGACGACTTTGACGTCCGGATGCTTAGCCATGTAGGCGTCGGCTACCTTGCCCCATACCTCGGCTGAGGCACCGCGCAAGGATATTTGGATCGTGCCGCTTTTTGGTTTATCTGTATCTTCTCCGGCTGGTTCGGCTGGTGTTTTGTTATCCGTTGGGGTAGGCTGTTCGGATGGTGACGGGCTAGCGGTATTGGGTCCGCTGCTGGTACAGCCCGCTGCGATGATGATCATTAGTGAGGATATCAAAATGAGGCTTACGATTTTTCTAAAATGGATCATGACGTTCACTCCCCTAAGCGTTTAATGAATTCGCTTACATTTATGTGAAGTCTTAGATGTCTAAATTGGACCCGCATCACTCCCTTCAAGGTTAACAGGGTGCAAAAACGTTTTTGCACCCTTCAAAAAAAAGAATCGTCCAACGAAAATATCCGTTTTCAGGTCGATTCTCTTTCAATGACGGTACACGGCAAAACGATCGTCTGAATATCGTCAAAACGAATTTCGCCGTCAATCAGCTGCATTAACAGCTTCGCTGCTTCCAGGCCCATCTGCCGCATCGGCAGCTCAATCGATGTAATGGATGGCCGGGCCAACTGGGACACAGCCGTGTTATCGAATCCGATCACCGCCAGGTCCTCCGGCACCTTGTAACCCAGTTCCTGAGCCTTCTCGACGACGCGGGAAGCGACCACGTCGCGTCCGGCGATGATGGCGGTAGGACGCTCGACTCGGTTCAACAGCTTCTCCGTTTCCGTATACCCACTGTCTTCTTCGAAGGAACCGATCTCAACCAACCGCTCGTCGAACCCGTCGCCTAATTCCTCCATGGCCTGGCGGTAGCCGTTATACCGGTCCAGCGAGGCATCCACTTCCAGCGAGCATGGGGTGATGAGCGCAATCCGGCGATGACCCTTGCCGATCAGATATTTAACGGCTTCATAGGCGCCTTGCTCATTATCCGCATTGACGCTGTGACACACCCCGGGCATCGTCGGCCTCCCGAGCAGGACGAAAGGAAACCGGTTCTTGATCAGCTCCCCATACGGCTGGTTAATGGCCGCCCCCATCAGGATCAGCCCATCCGCCGATTGCTTGCGGTAGACGTCCAGCAGGTGATCCGCCAATTTATTCGTACTCGGCTTCTGAAAAGACAGCAGCAAATCGTAATTGTTGTCTCCCGTCGCCTCCCCAAGCCCCTTGACGACGTCGAGGAGAATGGTATTCTCCAAACCGTCCACCGTATCCTCGACCACCAGGCCGATGTTGTTCGTCTTCTTCGTAACCAATCCGCGCGCGGACTGGTTCGGCCGGTAATTCAGCTTCTCGATTGCATCGAATATCCGCTTCTTGGTCGCTTCCGCTACATGCGCGGAGCCATTGACCGCAAACGACACGGTACAAACCGCTACGCCTGCCTCACGGGCGACGTCTTTTATGGTTGCTGCCATCCTGATCATCCTTATCCAAAATTATAGGAAAACATTTGATTAGACTATAAATGCAGGGCCTGTAAAACTGCAGAGTACAAACCACTTATGTAAACGCTATCAGATATTAGCCGATTACGGCGCTATCGCGTTGAAGAAAGAATCACCGAATGACGCAATGATTGATGTACTCATGATACAAAACGTTTTTGCAAAAACGATTTGTATATAAAATACACCGGGTTATCGGCAGTGTCAATCCTGTTTTTTTGTTCTTTTTTTATCTATTTCGTAAATGAATAGCTCGTTCACGAACCGCTGTACGTTTGAAATAGGTCGTGATAACTCCTCTAACTTTGCAAACAAAGGATTGATTTCCAGCGGCGATTCCCATAACATTAAACATTATAATGATATAATGTTTAATGTTCGCAAAATCATGGATGCAGGGGGATTTCATATGAAATTTCGTTTCGAAGGCGCTGTTTCGGATGTCATGCCAGGCATTGAGCTGCTGCTGGAGGAGCTTGGCGTCGAACTTGGGGATAACGGCATCCCCGTTGAGGCAGCCTTGTCCGATGGCGATCTGGAGGTCGGCAGGGACCGAGACCACGCCTATATTCGTTACGGACGAAAACATCAATTTTTCCGGGGACTCGGCTTGCTGGTTCAACATAGCCGCCAAAGCGATTCGTTCCACCTTCTCGAACGCCAGCAATTTGACCAAATTGGCCCGATGTTCGACCTGTCCCGCAACGCCGTGCTGACCGTGGACAGCTTCAAGCTCATGCTGAATAAAATAGCCCTGATGGGCATGAACAGCGTGATGCTGTACATGGAGGACACCTACCAGATCGAAGGCGAGCCGTATTTCGGTTATATGCGCGGTCGCTACACGCAGGCGGAGCTGAAAGAGATGGACGATTATGCCGACCAATTCGGCATCGAGGCTTTTCCAAGCATCCAAACCTTAGCGCACCTGGAGGAGTTTCTGAAGTGGGAGCCCATCAAGCATTACCGCGATACGAAGGGGGCCTTGCTCGTCGGCAGCGAGCAGACCGATTCCCTGATCGAACGGATGATCGAGGCCGCCAGCGCTCCGTTCCGCAGTAACAAGATTCATATCGGGATGGACGAAGCGGAGGAGCTCGGACGGGGTAAATATTTGGATCACAACGGTTATGTGAGCCGTTTCGACATTATGATCGCCCATCTGGACAAAGTCCTGGCTGCCGTCCGCAAGCGCGGCCTGAAGCCGATGATGTGGAGCGACATGTTCCTGAAGCTCGCTGCCGGCGGAGGCGGCGATGCGGCATATTACGACAAGGACACCTCGATTCCGGAGGATATGGCCCGCCGCATCCCGAAGGATGTGGATATGGTGTACTGGGACTACACCCACATGGAGCCGGCGGACTATGAGAAGCTGATCGCCAATCACCGCCCGCTGGGCTGCAACCTCGTGTTTGCCGGAGCCGTCTGGATCTTTAACACATTCGGCGTCAACTACGGGTTGTCCCTGAACGCTTCGAATGTTGCGCTTCAAGTGTGCAAGCAGGAAGGAATCCGCGAGGTATACGCCACGATGTGGGGCGACGACGGCAACGAAGGAAATCCGTTCGCGGCGCTGCTCGGTCTGCAGCTTTATGCCGAGCATGCCTACTCGGAACAGGAGCCTTCCCCGGCTCAGTTGGCGGAACGTGTGAAATTCTGTACGGGCATCGACATGGAGGCGTTCCTCCTGCTGAAGGATCTGGACGAGATTCCCGGCCAGGAGCCGAACAACGCCAAGCAGAGCAACCCGTCGAAATTTTTGCTGTATCAGGACGTGCTCCTCGGGATGTTCGACAAACAGATCGAAGGCCTGGACCTCTCGAACCACTATGCCGAGCTGGAGCAAAACCTGCGCGCGAAGCGCGATAGCGGCGCCGAGCTGGACTATCTGTTCGAGATGCCGGAGAAGCTCAGCGCCGTCCTCAAACGCAAGAGCGAAATCGGCATTCTGCTGAAGCAAGCCTATGATGCCAAGGACGCCGATACCTTAAGGCATATGGCCAAGAACGTGCTCCCTGCCATCTCCAAAGCCGTGCAAGAGCTGCGCATTGCCCACCGCACGCAGTGGCACCGGATGTTCAAGCCCTTTGGCTGGGAGGTCATCGACATCCGCTATGGCGGCGTCATCACCCGCCTGGACACCGCATCGTTCCGCATTCTGGAATACGTGGAGGGTCGGACGGCACGGATCGAGGAGCTGGAGCAGGAACGGCTGGTATTCAGCACGACCAACCGCGACAATCACAAGGGTGTCGGCTGGTGCAGCCATTATTACCGCATGGCTTCGCCGAATGTGTTCTACCATGTGCTGAATCCTTTTTAAGGGCTCCGGCTGCCCTTTAACAGCTCATACCAATCACAAAAGCATAATAAAAAGCCCCGGTTGCCGGGGCTTTTTTGCATTTATCGCTCAGGCTTAGATGGTATGCTCTATTCACGCTCAGGAGCCGTGACTTTGCACTTCCTCATACCACGCGCGCACATCCCGGCCAAGCCGCTCCACGATCTCTGGGTAACGGTCCGCCAGGTTGGAACGCTCCCCGGGATCCTTGGACAGATCGGACAGGTGAACCTGGTCCGGAACTACGCGGTCAAAATCGAGTTTCCCGTTCAGCACCAGCTTCCAATCCCCTTCCCGGACAGCCAGCTGGCCTTGATACTCCCAGAACAATTGCTTATGCGGCGACGGCTCGCCCATCCGTAACATCGCCTTCAGGCTGCTCCCATCCAGCGCAACTCCTTGAAGCGGTCCTGTCGCCGGATCGACGCCGGCCAGATCCAAAAAGGTCGGTGCGATGTCCATCATGGCCGTCACCTCATCGCGCACTTGCCCGCCTTCCCATCCGTTCGGCCAGCTCAATATGGCAGGCTCGCGGATTCCGCCTTCGAACAGGCTTGCTTTATGCCCCCTGAAGATCCCCGCGCTTCCCCCGTAATACACGTCCTCCGTTCCGTCCAGCCAGTTTCGGCTCTCGGAGGACGGTCCGTTATCGCTGGAGAAGAAAATGACCGTATCCTCGTAACAGCCGGCTTCCTTCAGCGCCTTCACGATCTCCCCGACGCCGTCGTCCACCGCGGCAATCATGGCGGCCATGACCTGCCGATCCCAAGGCAAATGCGCAAACCGGTCCATGTATTCCTGCGGGGCATGCATCGGATAGTGCGGCGCATTGTACGACGCAAACAAGAAGAACGGAGCCTCCTGCTCCCGCGACCGCTGAATGAAATCAACCGATCGTTCCGTGATCAGCTCGGTCATGTACCGGCCGTTCTCCCAAACCTCCGTTTCGTTCTCCCATAGGTCATGCAGGGGGTTGACGCCATGGGCTTGGCCCCAGTAAAAAATGTGCGAGTAAAAATCGACGCAGCCTGCCTTGAATCCGAAAAACTCATCAAACCCATGCGCATTCGGGCTGGTTTCCTCGGACAAGCCCAGATGCCATTTTCCGTACAGCGCCGTCCTGTACCCGGCAGGCTTGAGCGCCTTAGCCAACGTCACCTCGGCTGCAGGCAGCCCATGCGAACCCCGCTTCGCCCCCAGGATCTCGCCGACACCCGCTCGAGCCGGGTACCTGCCTGTCAATAAAGAAGCTCGTGACGGGGAGCAGACGGGGGAATTCGAATACCAATTCGTAAAACGAATGCCTTCATCAGCCAACCCGTCCAGGTGCGGGGTTTTCACGGTTTCCGAACCGTAGCATCCAAGATCTCCATAGCCTAAATCATCGCAATAAATCACGATAAAATTCGGTTGTTTCATATCTCCATTCACCTCTACTATGCTCGACTTGTTCCTCATCATCGTACCTTTTAGCGGACGTATACGGAATGCTCCATCCTTGCAATCGTTATACAATATGTTGCATAGTAGCAGTAACAAGTGAATTGATCGGTATAGGTGGAAGGAGTGGACACATGAGTTTAACAGTGAATCAGCGGCCATCCCGAGAAGAATACTTTAACAATCCGGCTCTCTTTGAGACACAACTGGGATTATGGATATTCAAATCCGGGTCCCACCCCTTTTTCACCGAAAAAGTCGGTCCCCGTTCGGTCGAATTTTATAGTATACATTTCGTTGCCAGCGGCAAGGTGCGGTTTGGATGGGACGGCAGCAGCGTCTCCCTCTCGGAAGGCGACCTCTTCTGCCTCTTCCCCGGCTCGGTCTATACGTATGTCAAGGACTGCGACGAGCCGTCTACCAAGATCACCTGGACGGCCTTTATGGGCGAGTTGATGCCGTCCATATTGAAGCATGTCGATTTATGTCCGGAACGGCCCTATCGACGAAATGCCTTCAGGGACGATGCCCTGGCTGTCATTAAGAACATTCAGCGATTGCTCCGGCAGCCCCAGCAGGACCATAGCCTTCAGCTGATGTCGCTGGGATTCCAGTTGATCCACAGCATCGATCCCAACCGGGACCAGCACCTTCCCGCTGCTTCGGCTGCTTCCGACTGGCTCGAGTCCGTCCCCGGATATATGGGGCTTCATTGCACGGAGAACCTGTCCGTGGAGGAGCTTGCCGCCTGGGCCGGCGTGCATCGCAGTCACTTCACCCGCGCGTTTACCCGCCGATACGGCATCTCTCCGTCCCGCTACATGCAGCAGTTGATCATGGAGAAAGCGACCCGCCTGTTATCCGCCGAGGGAACCAGCATCACGCAGACCGCTTTATCCCTGGGCTATTCGGATTTATTTACGTTCTCCCGGGCTTTTACCCGGTATTTCAGAATGACGCCGAGGGCATTCGTGAAAGCGAACCGCCCATCATCAACGGCAAGCGAATAGCAAGGAACCGCCATACGATAAACGATAAAGGGATCGCCGTTATCGACCCTACAGCAACGAAAAGAGGCCATCCGATGAGGGATAGCCTCTAGTCTTTTACATTATCTTTTTTCGTTGCGTTAAACGGTAGAACGACCTACTCCTCCATCAGCTCCCACAGCGTAGTGAACGCTTCGGCTTCCAATTGGAAGAACACCGGCGCGTTGGCATACCGCACATATTGGCCGCCCTTAAACAATCTTAATTGTACCTCTGTCCCGTCCTGCAGCTGGATATACAGAAACTTCTGCTCGCCCGAGCCGGTCTCGTAGATCCCTTGCTCAAACAAAGGTTCGGCCGCTATCGGCTTCGCTTCATATACAGCTTCAACGAAGGCTTGCACCTCCGCATCGGCGGAAAGCTCGCGCAGTTTGTTCTCGCCCATGTTCCAGCTGTCAAAATCCTGCCATTTAACCGACGTCATGTTCCCCATTAAATTCAGCTTGCCGATGATATCCTCGCCCTTGGACACCGTAATCCCGTTCAAATGCTCATACAATTCGGCATAAACTTCCCCGTCATGCTCCATGTAGGACATGATTCTAAAATCGGCGTCATATCCCTTAACCGTGAAAATATCCATTTCGCCGATCGTCGAAGCAAGCTCCGTGTAGTCATCGGAGGAACTCCATTCCGTAATCCCCGACTTCGACCGTCCGAGCTTGTCGCCCCGCAGCTGCTTGGCGATTTCCGGCGTGATTTGCGTACCGGTTTGGGTGTAGATATTGCCCTGGTATACAACCAAACCGATCATGTCGGCTTTGACGTTGCTCTCGCCCGGAAGCTCGATTTTCGGAATGGTTACCGGATCGTGGCCAACCTTCGCGGTTGGCGGGGTATTCGCCCCAGTCCCTTGTTGAACCACCGGGATATCGCTGACCGCTGGCTCGTTTTCAAGATTCAATACCAGCGAAGTCACTACCACCAGGCCCAGCATAATGGCCGCGGTGACGCCGGCGACCCCCATTCGGCTCATTCTTGTCGTTTGACGCTGATTTTGTTTCATTCCTTTCATAATCCGCTCCTCCAATCCCTTATCAGGTTCTATTCGATCTATCAATGATTTGTAGTCATTCCGATTCATCAATCGTCCTCTCCTTCCAAGTCCATGCGCAGCAGCTTCCTGCCGCGCTGAAGACGCATCTTGACCGCAGACTCGTTAATCTGCAAAATCCCGGCGATTTCCTTAACGGAATAATCCTCGTAATAAAACAGATGGATGACCGACTTATACTTGAACGGCAAACTCATGACGTTATCCATCAGCGTCCGTTCCGACGGTTCGACAAAATAATCGTTCATATGCTCCATCTTGGTTACCCGCTTGCGCCACAGGCTCCCTTGCATGTTCTTGCAGTGGTTCGTAATCACCCGGATGAGCCAAGCTTTCTTATGCTCCAGGTCCCTGAAGTCGGGCGCTTTATATATCAATTTAATGAACGTCTCCTGAATGGCTTCTTCGACATCCTGTTTGTTCCCAAGGTACACCATTGCTATTTTAAAAAGCATATCGCCATATAATTCATAGGTTTCCGTAATATCTCCGCCCGGCCGGAGCGAATCGATCTGCATCGCCTTTAGACCTCCTTTTACCCTTAACACAGTTATGGACGCGGATCGGTCACATTTTGTTTTTAAGTTTTTCGGCAACAGAAGAAGTTGTCCCAAAAGCTCTCAGATCTGGAGTGCTCCCTCTTTCTGTTAGGAGACGCTCCGTGTACGAATCGTTCCTCCCCATTTACGAAGGAAGCGGTGCAACGAAACAAAAAACAAGAAATGGCGGTGCAAGGATCGCATCCTTAGCACCGCCATTTCTATTTTCCACATTGTTGATCAATGGAGTGTTCTTCAGCAGATTTGCTGTTGGACGCCCCCTTCTCGTTTATAACCAAGAGACTAACCCAAAATGCATCCAACCGCTATAGAACCTGTTTATTTTACGTACGTCAAATCCTGCATCAAACGATGGAGCACAGCGGCGCTTTCGCCGCGGGTCGCATTTGATTTAGGATTGAAACGCTGCTTCGGATCCCCGTTCAGAATATCAAGACCCGCCAATTCATACACCGCCACCTGAGACCAAGCACCGATCGAGGACGCATCGGCAAAATGGGCTTTTGCCGCGTCGACGGGGGTGTATCCGGCATACTCCAGCGCGTTGTAGGCCATCACGGCCATCTCTTCGCGCGTGATCGTCCGATTCGGCTTAAAGGTGCCGTCCGTGTAGCCGTTAATGATGTCAGCATCGACGGCTGCCCGGATCGCTCCGGCGTACCAGTCGGATGAAGCCACATCCTGGAAGCTGCCTGAAGCAGCGTCTGCAGAAAGTCCCAGTGCCCGGACTAAAAGCGCTGCGAACTCGGCCCGAGTGACCGATGCGTTCGGAACATAGGTCTGCTCCGTGCGCCCGGTTACGATCATTTTAGCCGCAAGCGATTCGACGTTACCCTTCGACCAGTGCGACGCGATGTCCTGGAACGTTACCGGATTCTGCAACACCAGGTACGTGCTGTTCGTACGGCTATAGATATCGATTCGTTGACCATTCACCTTGAATGGTACCGGCGTATATTGGTTGCCGTTTCCACCCACTCGAACAACCGCGATGTCCGTCAAAGCATACGATTTGTCGACATTCAGGGACCGCTTCACATACGATTGGAATGCGTCCAGCATGATGGTCTTGCCATCGCCGGACTTCACGGTCACGTTGTAATTCACGGCCTGCAGCGCATGATATCCTTTGGACGTCGCTGACTTCAGGGCATCCGCATCGACTGCAAGCTGAATGACCAACTGAAGGCCGCTAATGTCCGAACCGGTTTGGGCTGCCAGCGCTTGAAGGTTGATCTCCTTCTTCGGAAGTTCATAGCTTCCGTAAGGCGTCGCTACCACCAGCACCTGCGCGCTTGTTTGATCAAGCCATGCCCGCAGTGCTCCATTCTCGATGGTAACGGATGAAGAGGAGATTGGCTGCGTGCTGGTTACCTCCACGGTAACTTTTCCGCTAACAGGCTGTTTGAGGGCTTCCTTCATGGCCGCTCCGGTCACGCTGCCTGCCGCCGCACCGTTCTCCACCTTAACAGGAACCTTTACCTTGCCTGGTTCGGCTGGCGGTGTCGTTCCAGGGTTCGATGGATTCACGGGTGGCGTCGTCGGCCCTGGCGTTCCAGGCGTTCCAGGCGTGCCCGGGTTCCCAGGGTTCCCCGGCCCGCCCGGATCAGGTCCTCCCGGAAGCGGCGCTCCCTTCAAGTCCGTAATCCGTCCTTCGACGGCGGAGGTCTTGGCTGTGATGGTGCCTACTTTTTTTACGTAGTTCGAGAATACTTCATAGTCAGGCTTATAGAGCAAGTTCACTCGCCCTTCCAGGTAAGCCTTCTCGAGCGATGCATAGAAGTCGCCGCCCTTAGCGGTAAATGCGTTCGTCGCTACCTCATACGATTTATTCATGTCGATCGGTTCGTATCCGTTCTTGCCTTTCACCTCGATACGCAGGACGCGTGACCCAACCGGCTTGGTCGAATCATAGAAGAACTTCATACCCGCGATATGCGGGAAGCGGCCATCCGCAGCAGGCGTCTTGGAAACCCCGTTCTCCATGGCTTCCTTAATCTCGGCGCCCGTTAACGTGATCGTGACGAGATCATTGTTAAACGGTAGCACCGTCATGACGTCACCCATCGTGATTTTGCCTGCCTCAATGGATTCGCGGATGCCGCCGCCGTTCTGCAGGGCGATGACCGCATTCGTGCCGGCGGCTTGCGCCGCATCCAGCATGCCATCGGCAATCAGATTGCCGAGATTCGTTTCCTTCGTACGGACATCGGCGCGGACGCCGTTCAGCTTCACTTCTGTCGTGCCCACCTCCGTTTGTTTCAATTCCTCCACGCCCGGCTTATATTTGGTGTTCAGAATTTGCAAGGCTTCGGGATCCGGCTGAATGACATACTGCTCATTGCTATCTTTCTCGTCAACGGAAATGAGGCTGCTGTTCCATTCCTGCAGAACACCCTCGTCGTCAAATACGACCTCCAACTGGCCTAAGAATTGACCTTTTTCACCTGTCTGCACGATCAGCTTCGGTTCGCTGTCCGAACGGTCCACGACCGCCTGATCCAGCTTGGTATGACTGTGACCGCCCACGATGATGTCGATGCCTTCGACTTCCTTGGCTAGGTTGACGTCCACATCATATCCGAGGTGTGACAGCACAACGATTTTGTTGATGCCTTCCTTCTGCAGCACCGCTACGGTGTCTTTTGCCTTTTGCACCGCATCATCGAAGGTGACGTCTCCAGGCAAAGCGATGTTCGCCGTGTCTTCGGTTGTAAGTCCGATGAGGCCTACCTGCTCCCCGTCTACCTCCATGATGATGGCCGGGTAGATGGTTGCATCCTTGGCATCCCGGGTTACTTCATTCTTGAATTTCTGGGTCAATAAAGCATCGGCCGAAAAATTCACGTTCGAGGAAACAAACGGGAATTCCGCATGCTCGATGAAATCGTTTAGCACTTCGGAGCCCTTATCGAACTCATGGTTACCAAAGGTCATGGCATCATATTGAACCAGATTCATGAACTCCAGATCGGCCAGTCCCAAGTATTGATTAAAATACAGCGTGCCGGAGAATACGTCCCCTGCATCCACGAGCAGAGGATTGACCGCATTCGCTTTGGCTTCTTTGATCGCCGTCACCCGGCGCGCAATGTTATCCGGTGAGCTTACGGTGTCCAGATTGGCATGCGTATCATTGGTATGCAAAATCGTAAGCGGGAAGCCGTTCACGGCTTCTCCTTTCAGGTCGATCTGCGCGACAACCGGATCATGATCCGATACGCGGCCCTTGGAGGCCGGGAAGTCAGCGTTTAGATGCACGACATCGGCTTGCGTAGAACGGGTCAGGTTCTTACTGACCAGAATATGATCCAGCACCTGCGAGTTTCCGTCATATGTGTACGTATACCGTTCCGCAGGCGGAAGCTTCTCGATCAGATTATCTAATTCGTTGCCTTTCAAAATGTTCGCCGTTTCGGTAAATTGGAAATCATTCAAATCCCCCAGCACGACGACGTTCGCATCTGGGTTAGCAGACACAACGCTTTTCACGAATCCGTTCACGACGGCTGCAATCTGATGACGCTGGGTTTCGCTGGAGAGAACCGGCGGCTGGGTATTGCCGAATGGTCCTTGGTCTCCGGATTTCGAGTTAAAATGATTCGCAATGACGATCACTTTTTCCCCTTGGAATTCGAACTGCGCGGCCAGAGGCTTACGTGACGCGTTGAATGCCGCATTCAGCGGATCGATCCGGCCCGGATTCAGAGTCAGCTGATCCTTCGCAGCATCATACGCAACGGATTCCGTCGGGGATCCTTTCTTGCCCTGAACGCTGTCCGATAACTGGACACGTTCCGCGTTGTAGAGGAACCCTACCCGAATGTTGGCTCCAGGCGCTCCCCCGTCATTATTATTCACCGGATCGATGTCGGTAAAGCTGTACGCGGGTCCTCCCGCTGCCTTGATGGCGTTTATCAAAGCCTGGTAGCTTTGGTCAGCCGCAGTAGTTCCGTTGTTCTGCTCACCGTTATTATCCTGTACTTCCACCAGGCCGATAATATCCGGGGACTTGATGTTGTTTACGATCGACTCCGCCAGCTTATTGATTTTGGCGGAACTTACGCCCGGATAGAAATTTTCGATATTATACGTCGCTACTCTGAGCTGTTCGTCTTTCACGTCGATCGTGGATACCTCTTGTTTAAAAGAGCTGCTGTGGATTGCAGGCAATTCGCCTTTAGCCGGAATCACCTTGAAATTGCCACTGTTATAACCGATTACGCCGATCACATCATCGGCAAACGTATCGCCTGTGCTCACTTCTTGACCCGGATTGCCGTAAGCAATCAAGAGACGCTGCGGATTGAAATTCCCCTGCTCTTTCAGGACCAGTCCGCCGGCTGGCGTAATGACATCCGCGATATCGTTCTCGACACGGGTCGCAATGTTGTAGGTGCCGCCGCTTGTCCAATACGGACTGATGATCGTTGGCTGCGGAAGTCTGACCAGCATGCCCTCGAGCGACTCGTAGAAGTCGATGGCATCCTCCTCCGGATCGAACGTGGTCATGCCGTCATTATCGATAATGGCAGCCGGAATCGGACGTCCGCCTTTACCTAATAGAACAGGGTCCGGCAGCTGCTGTGCCTGATCGAGCTTCTTGAACGATTGCAGCTCGATTTGAGTGGAAGTCAGGTTGCTGGAGCTTCCCTCGTTATACTCGGCCACTTTACCGGCTACGCTCACCAGATCTCCGATTTGAGGCCGGTTTGGATCCGTGGAATACACGAAAATGGCGTCCGAGGTATCCGGATTGAAATCCGGCTTCGGATCCTGGATGTAGAATCCCTTGATATTGCCGTTAGAGAACGTATAACCGTACTGGGTTACAACGCCTTCAATATCGGTTACCGTCTGTCCAGTATACGGCGAAGTATGGTCCTCGCCTTGGATATCTGCGATGCGCGGCTGCTGAGTAGCTTGGTAAGCAAATTCGTATACCTTGCTTACATCCGCACCCGAGACGACAATGGCTTTGATGGTTGTATTTTGATCAATCAGAATCGGCGAGCTATATAATGTGCTTGATGGCGTCGGAACCGATCCATCGAGCGTATAATAAATGCTAGCCCCTTGCGTTGGGCTGGACAGCGTCACCGTCCCCCCGGTAATAATCGGACCAGCACCGGGACTTGCAATCACGGAGAACATCTCTTCGATTAAGGCATCCTCGCTTAAAGGGATCAGCTCATAGATGTTTCCAAACTGCTTCACCACGCCCGTGACGCGGCTGAAGGTTTTTACCGTCTTCAGCTTGGACAATCCGGAATAGATGATGAATTCATGCCCGCCTTGCTCGGCCGTGTATTCCCCAGGTCTGTTCTCGGATTTGATAGTCACATCATCCAGGTAGACAAGTCGTGCTTCATAAGTCTCTCCTGCAGTTGCGGATAGATCAGCTCCGGTGACTTGGACTGCCTGCGGCACCCCCACTTGGTTTCCTGTTACGTCATGCGGCAGCAAGGCGTGCGGTTTAATCTCCTGAAGATTGTTGTAAATCTCCATCACGCCGGCCACGCTCACCCGATCGCCAACGCTGGCATTAAGCGGGTAGTCATAGAGCACGATACCGGCCGTATCGTCTTGGATGTAGGTCTCTCTGCCTTCGATATGCGTAACGATGCCTTCCGTCCACACATGCTCGCCTTTTGCCTTGCTGCGGGCATCAGCGACGGACGTTTGCGTTAAAATATCGTATTGGAACGAGGATACCGGTCCATCCGGTAAACCATCCTGGACTGCATAGGCATCCACCCGCGTAGGCTCGTTAAGGGTGATAGGGCCATTGACGATCTGGAATCCTGATCCACTTCCGCCTGAAAGATACACATCCGCATAGACGGAAGCACCCACCATAGGCGGATTCAGTGTAATCTCCGTTCCGGCAGGCCAGGCATTAGGCTCCGGGTTGGCCGTTACCAGTCCCAAGCCCGTGCCAGGCAAGATCGGCGTAGCGGGGCTCGAGCTGTTTCGAGGATCAGGCGAGGAAACGGTGAAATCCCCCTCATTGTTATCCGTGTCTCGGCCGCGATCATTTTGACCAACGGTCAATTCCTTGCGAATCGCTGCCGTGCTGCTGGATAAAGCAGCGGTCGGACTCGTCTCAGATTCTGAAGCAGTTCCATAGCCAACGAGATCGATGCGATCCCCCGCGGCGTTCACCAGATCAACTTTGCCGTTGGAGCCGCTAAGGTTCAATGATCCTGCAGCATCTGCTGTCGGCAGCGAGCCACCTACCGAGCCGCTACTCTGTTGTTGGATTAAATAATAGGCATAAGGTTCTATGGTACCAGTTAAAGAGGTCGCGTTGTTAAAAGTGCCTGTTGCGCTTGCATAACGCACCTTCCAGCCTGTCAGGTCGACGGGACTACCTGTCGGATTGAACAATTCGATAAAATCATGCGTATAACTGGCCCCGCTATTCCCGCCGCCCCCATACACCTGGCTAATCACAACCTGGTCATGTTGGGGAGCAGCCTCCGCTACCTTCACGGGACTGAAAGGAACGATGATACTCAGGAGCATGACGATAGCCATAAACATACTTAGCTGCTTTTGCCACCTATGTAATCGAATGCGCATTCAGGTTTTCACTCCTCTATTCTATTAAATTTCTAGCCTTATTAACTATATATACCAGATATGTTTTGAGAGTACTAACCTAAAGTATGCTAGATGTAAAAAAACCTCCGATAGACCTAACCCTAAAGGGGCATAGGCATATCAGAGGTTCTATTTGTCTTACATCGACTTGCGCAATGCGTTACCGTTTACCTGAATCGAACGGCTCCCCTACGGCCTTCGGCGCATTCGAGGATTTGGAGAAAATCACGAGCGCGATCAGCGTGACAACATAAGGGAAAATCTTGAGAATGACCGGCGGGATTACCGCCAATGACGGAATGACCTGCGATACGTTGGCTACCGTCGTGGCAAATCCGAAGAACAAGGTGGCCAGCAGGATGCCGAGCGGTTTCCATTGTCCGAAAATCAAGGACGCCAACGCCAGGAACCCTAGTCCCGCTACGTTTCCCGTAAATTCACCGGAATACGTCAACAGAATGACCGCTCCCCCGAGTCCGGAAAAAGCACCCGAGATCATGACGCCGACATACCGCATGGACTGTACCTTAATACCTGCTGCTTCCGCCGCGTGCGGATGCTCGCCGCAGGACCGGAGTCGCAGGCCGAACGGTGTTCTGTACAGCACAAATGCACTTACCAATAGCAAAATCAGGACAAGCCATGTCGTGGCATAGGTTTTGGTGAAGAATAAATCCCCGATGATCGGAATCTTGGACAGACCCGGAAAATCAAACGGTGCAAAACCATTCGTGATGCTGATCTTGCCGCTACCCGTAATGTTACGGGCAAGGAATATCGTCAGGGCACCCGCAATCATATTGATCGCCGTACCGCTTATAATCTGGTTGGCACTGAGGTTAATGCTGGCAAAAGCATGCAATAGCGAGAATAGCGCACTCGCTGCCGCTGCTGCTAATAGTCCTACCCATAATACCCACGATTGGCCGGGCCATTGGGCCTGCATTTTGAATATGACAAAGGCGCCGATGAAAGAACCGACAATCATCAAGCCGTCAAGGCCGATATTGACGACCCCGCTTCGTTCACTGAACAACGCGCCCAGGGCGGTAATCAAAAGCGGGATCGTGTAAGCGATGGCATACGGAAAAATCTGTTCAATCGTTGTCCACATATGTCCTTACTCCCCCTGCTTTTTATTAGCCGCGCGACGCAGCTTCAATTTACGGTATAGTCGTTCGATCAAGATGCTGGTTGCCGCAAAATAAATAATGATAGCGATGATCGAATCGGCGATTTCCGGCGGAATCTCCGTCATGGCATTCATAAACCCTCTGCCCGAGTAGAGAATCCCGAAAAACAAGGCCGACACGAAAACACCGATAGGTGCGTTGATTCCGAGCAGAGCGACGGCAATCCCGTCAAATCCCTGGCTCGGCAGAATGCCGATCTGCATGCTGGAGGCATTCCCCGCATACTGTGCAACTCCCGCGAGGCCCGCGAGGCCGCCGGAGATGAACATGGACAGCACGATGCTGCGTTTGACAGCGATACCCGCATATTCGGAAGCGTGTCGGTTGAATCCGACCGCCTTCAATTCGTATCCAAGCGTTGTTTTGTTAATAAGGAAAGCGACGACCAGAACAGCAATGACCGCGATAAAAAAGCCCAGATTGACATAGGAGCCTTGGAACATATCGCTGAGCCACTGCTGATGCAGCATAGCTTCCGGCGGAAGCTGGCGCGATTCCGTCTCCAGGCTCGCCCCTTTGAAGTAACCCGGAATAACATAATAAACGGTCCAGTAGGCCGTCCAGTTCATCATGATCGTGGATACGACCTCATGCACGTTATATTTAGCCTTCAGGAAACCTGGGACAACCGCCCATAGCGCACCGCCGATAAACCCGACCAGTACCATGACTAACAGGAGCAGAGCCCGCGGCAGGTCCAGCGAGAGGCCGACAGCCGTCGCGCAAAATCCACCGAACAGCATCTGGCCTGCAGCACCGATATTAAACAGTCCAGTGCGGAAGGCAAAGGCCACGGACAGACCGGTTAAAATAAGCGGAGTCGCCGTCGCCAGCGTATTTCCGATCCGCTCCGGGTTTTTGAGTCCACCCTGGATGAGATACTTATACCCTTCTACCGGATTATGTCCGGTCAGCGCCATAAGCAGTGCCCCCGCGATGAGTCCGAATAGGACGGCAAGCAACGATTTTACGCTGTTATTCATGTGGTGCCTCCTCTTTTTGATACCCGGCCATCATCAGTCCGAGCTCTCTTTCGTTCGTTTCGGAGGTTTTAACGATACCTACCAGTTCACCGTTGTTGATAACGGCAATGCGGTCCGACAAGTTCAGCACTTCATCAAGCTCCAGGGAAACCAGCAGAACGGCTTTCCCTTTGTCCCGCTGTTCGATCAGACGACGGTGAATATATTCAATCGAGCCTACGTCAAGGCCCCGGGTCGGCTGAACGGCAATAAGCAGATCCGGATCGCGCTCTACCTCGCGACCGATGATTGCTTTTTGCTGGTTACCGCCGGACATCGAACGCACGATCGACCGGCCGCCCGTTCCGGAACGCACATCAAAGCTCTGAATGATATGCTCCGCATGCTTGCGGATCGCTGCTGGCTGGAGCAGCCCGTTCTTGGAATACGGTGGGCGGTTATACACCTCAAGGATCAAATTCTCTTCGATGGTATAATCCAGCACGAGTCCCCTCTTTTGACGGTCCTCCGGAATGTGGCCGATTCCGCTTTCATTCCGTTGACGGACAGATAGACCGCTGAGCGTTTTTCCATTCAAGCTCACCGTTCCGCTTTCCGCCTGGCGAAGTCCTGTAATGGCTTCGATCAGTTCCGATTGACCATTACCATCCACGCCGGCAATACCCACAATCTCCCCGGCATGTAGATCGAGACTAAAGCCTTTGAGTGCATCAACTTTCTTGCTGTTCTTTACCGTAAGCGATTTGATCTCCAGAACGGTTTTACCCGGATGGCTCTCCTGCTTGTCCACCTTAAAGGATACGCTTCGGCCCACCATCATTTCGGCCATTGCTTCGCGGCTCGTGTCGGCCACTTCAACGGTGCCGATTGTCTTGCCGCGGCGGATGACGGTACAGCGGTCCGCAACCGCTTTAATTTCTTTCAATTTATGAGTGATCAGAATAATGGATTTGCCTTCATTGACCAGGTTTTTCATAATGCCCTGCAAATCTTCGATTTCCTGAGGGGTCAACACAGCGGTCGGCTCGTCGAATATGAGCACTTCCGCGTCGCGGTACAGCATTTTGAGAATTTCCACGCGCTGCTGCATCCCGACCGAGATATCCTCGATTTTGGCATAAGGGTCAACATTGAGGCCGTACCGCTTGGACAGTTCCTCGACCCGTTTGGCAGCCGATCTCACGTCCAAGCCGAAGAAGTACTTGCGCGTCTCGCTGCCCAGAATAATATTCTCGGTCACGGTAAACGGCTCGACCAATTTAAAATGCTGATGCACCATCCCGATTCCGAGTTTGTTCGCGACGTTCGGATTCGAGATCCGCACGTCCTTGCCGTTGACTTTGATTACGCCACGGTCAGGCTGATACATGCCAAACAGGATGCTCATCAAGGTGGACTTGCCCGCCCCGTTCTCACCGAGCAGCGCATGAATCTCGCCTTTTTTCAGCCTAATTGTGATATCGTCATTGGCCACGATCCCGGGAAATTCCTTGCGGATGCCCACCATCTCGACAACATAGTCCATGGTTTTGGGTCCTCTCCTTCTTTTTTGTTGAATTTTCCTGTGCATAAACTGCTTTAAAAAAACGCGGATCGACTCACTTCCAAACAGCCAGAACGCAGTTACATAGATCGATTTCTACATTCAATATCAGCATGCAATCGCTTGCGCCGGTGATACGGTCTGATACCTTAAATAGCCCCACAAAGTGGAGCCTATGCTTCGATGCTTGTTCCAAATACTTTGCGGGGGCCCCAAAAACATATAAATGCGATTACAGAATTGCTTACGCTTCGCTGAAATAACCTATAAATTCTAATACCTTAAAAAAAGACGGAGGGAATCCGTCTTTTTTCATGCGGTATCGCTGCTTTTCAAGTAAGTCTATCCACGTTCCGTAGATGACTTTAGTGTGTTGTACTACTTAATCAATTCGCCTTGCTCTGCGGCTACTTTAATTTCGCCGGCTTTGATCTTGCCGAACACTTCGTCTACTTGCTTCAGAACGTCATCGCTCAGATTCGGGTTTTTCTCAGGAAGGCCGACGCCGTCATTGGTCGCATCCAGCGTAAGTGTCTGTCCGCCTGGGAATTTACCTTCGGTTTCAGCTTTGATCATATCGTAAGCCGCATGGTCGATTTTCTTCACGGCCGAAGTCAGGACTACCGATTTATCGCCTTCGTAAACGCCATCTTGGTACTGGTCAACGTCTACGCCAACGATCCATACTTCGGATCCGTTCTGTACGCGAGTCTTCGCTTCGTTAATTGCACCCACGCCAACGCCGCCTGCTGCCGCGAAGATCACGTTCACGCCGCGGTCATACATTTGAGCCGCCAATTGGCTGCCTGCTGCAACGTCGTCAAAAGATCCTTGGTAGACAACGTTCTCTTTGTTAATCACCAGTTTCGTGCCCAGATTCTCGTTAGCGTAAGCTACACCCTGCTGGAAGCCCCAGTTGAACTTCTGTACAGGAGGGATTTCCATGCCGCCGATGAAGCCTGCTTGTCCATCCTTCACATGAAGCGCAGTGGCTACGCCAGCCAGGAAGCCCGACTCTTGTTCCGCGAAGAAGATGGATACGGTATTTTCCTTAACGACCGGTGCTGCGCCCTCTTCCCCAGAATGAGGTGTTCCATCGATAATAACGAATTTAGCATCTTTATACTTGTCCTGTGCTTTGAACACGGCTGTTTCAAATTTGAAGCCCGGAGTTACAATGAATTTAAATCCGGCATCGTACAGGTTTCCGATCTCTTTTGAATAGTCGGCTTCTGTCGTTCCAGCTGGCTTGAGGTATTTATACTCCATTTTGAAGTCCTCGTTCGCCTTCACGATACCTTCGTACGTGCCTTGGTTAAACGACTTGTCATCGATCGTTCCCGCGTCTGTAACCATCCCTACCTTGAAGTTTGCCTTAGGTGCGTCGCCGCCTGCGCCGCCGCTTGGCTCTGACGCCGGTTTGTCGCCGCAGCCTGCCAGCATTGTGACAGATAACGCCAAACTGATTAAAGATATGACCCCTTTTTTCATTAAGGATAACCCTCCTAGGTATATATGCCCGAATACTAGATTCGCGCTATTTACAATATATTAATAAAACAGACCCTTTTCAACATAAATTTGGGTGAATCTGTCAAACTGCATCTGTGCCGCGGTGAAACGTTTAAGACATGTTTTATCCCATATCTAGAAGAGTTAGGAAGACTTGATTCCTGCAGTGTTGATTTAACGGTTTTTATAGATAACACGGCGGGTTACAGTTGGTATGACACGCCAAAGTGGAAGTGCTCAGACCATTCCATTTGGAAAAAAATAATAGCGCTTTATGAAAAGAAAGCACCTCGGCAAGGTGCTTACAAACATGCTGTTTTTCAATGAAAGTTTTGAATGAATATTCATTTGCGGCGGGACTTCATCATACGATTATACGTAATTAATCCGGCAATAATCATGGCGACTACACCCAAACTGCTTGCCGACTCCGGCGTCATGCCAAATACCCCGGCCAAATTCGTAACCAAGCTGTTCGTAAGCAGCGCTACCGCAATCAGCATAATCGGACGCCAAACGCTATATCTTCTCATTCTCGCAACACCCCCAGGCAAGTTTCACAACCTATCAAACCCAAACCCTAAGATCGCTTAAGCTATTAGATGCATTATACCACGAATAAGTATGCGTTTACATTAATCTCAACTTTCTCAGTTTGAAATCTCCGGATAGCCCTTGATGTAGTTGGGAGACCAGCAATCCTTCTTCGCAATATCTTTAATCGTTATTGTCATTCGCTCACGATTCTTTTCTTCTCGCCCCTGGCTAATTACGCTCCTTCATTATATTAAACGTGTTCATAAACATCGGGATGCACCACATATTTATCAAACGGTCATCAAGAACGATTCGAAAGTAAAGCCATGGAAGCAGCGTGGAAATAACGCTGCTTCCATGGCTTTTTTACAAAACATGATCATGCATCATGGCGCGGCAGAATTAGAACGTCCTCATCCTAAATCAACATCATGGAATCAGGCCATATGCCGCAGAAATCTGAGCGCGTGCCGGAAATAACCCATCAGTCCTTTTTATTGTACTCGAATGAAATCTTAACGGGTTCCGACATTCCTTCCATGGACAGATAGGCGTCGCAGGTTCCTTTTAAATTACCGGTAAGCTTGATCGCGAATTGGAAACTTCCCGTTTCCGTACTGGTCGTCTGGCCTTCGTACCGAACTTTCCCTTTCGAATCGAGTATTTTCAAATTCACTTGGGACTGACTGCCGTTCACGACCAGACCGTCGATCGTCAATTTCTTCGCAGCGGCATCCACCACGGCTCTTGCGCCGTCGATTGCAGTGCCACCCCCCGCATGGCCGTCAATGCCAAGAACTTCGATTTCATCAAGGAAGACCCAGACGTTGACCGGGAATTCCACTTTAACGTAGCGGGCAGACACTTTATCGGCTCCCGATTCCCCCGGCACACCGTCTGTTATCCCGCTCCAACCCACGAACTCGGCCGAGGCAGCATCCTGTGCCGGTGGCGGAGAAACGGTTGCCAGCGTGCTCCAAGATTGGCCGTCAGATGAAACGGAAAAAGTAACGTTCGGAGGAAAATAGATGCCGGGTCCTTTATCCTGAAGAAAATGGGCTCTAATTGCCCCGATCGATTTGTTGCCGCCCAAATCAAATATGATGGTGCGGCTTCGATCGTCAGGGTAGTCGCTTCCCGCATGGGCCTGCCACTGCTCGGTGCGGTAATCCGTCCCGCCGAATCGGCCGTCCGTAAGTTCGTTCCCGGAATCGGGATAGTTGCTGTTAGGCTGCTGTGAAATTGTATAGCTTTGGCCAAGAACCAGATTGCTGAGTCCCCCTCCGTCAGACCAGGTATGAATGAGAACTTGGGCGTAGGAATCAAGCACCGTTGCGGCCGGGACCGAAATCAACCCTTGCGCTTGGACAGCCGGGTCGTGAATGTGCGCGAGAAAATCCTGCATATACGTCACGGCTTCCTTCGGCTTGTTATCGTCCAAAAGAAGCTTGATGGTCTGCAATCGATACGTCAAATCATTACCAAAAGCCGGCTTGATTTCGTTCGATGCGACATAACGCTGTACAACCTCCGCCATCGTCTCCGGCGCCGGGCTGCTATCGATAGCGTATGTTCCGTTCAAATACTGGTACAGCCAGTCATACATTAAACGCAAACTTGGATCCTTGCTTACCCCTAAGTTGTATACTGCATTATTGCCTTGATAGTGAGCTCTGAAGCCATTTTGCATCAGACCGGATCTGACGCCGCTGTCTAAGTATTCGACAAAACGCTGACGAAGTACGGGATCTGTCAGCATTCCGTCATCAAATTCAACTTCGTTCCCCATTCCGTATCGCTTTGCAGTATCCGTAGCATCGTCCAGACGGTCGGAATCCATTCCGCCAAAGAAATAGTTAGGCTGAAGCGCCGCGGCATCGAACCCTACGTCTTTCCACATAAACATTTTGTAAGCATATGAGTGTGGAATCCAGAAAACCTTCATGTTCATGGCGTGCACTTTATCCGACACCATGCGAGCTATGTCCGGTCCCGATTCGGATATGTCGATTTGTTCCGGCATCCAGTACATGCCGACAAGCTCAAGATTCGAGTAGTTGGCAGCCTGCCATCTTTGCTGGGTCTGGTCCAGCCACCACTGCACCGCTTTTCCTCTGTTTTCAGACGCTTTTTCTTTGCCTACGACGGAGTCGTTGAAATTTAAGGAACCACTGCCGTCAATGTCGCCAAAATTGGTTAAGGATTCCCCTGGATTCGGAATCATTAACACAACCTTGACTTGATGATCGGGCTGTTTCAGCTTGGCCCCAACTTCCTTGGCAGCCTCATTCAACTGCTGCATATCGCCCGTGGCTGCAAATGTTTTATCCAAATACCATTTCCAATCGTCCAGGTTCGTTTGTCCCTGACCGAAATCGCGACCGGCAGGCGAAGCAATCCCGAGATATAGAACGCCGTCATAAAGCCAATCGACCGGCTCGCCGTCTTTATTTACATAACTGATATTAGGGATAATCCGTTCCTTTTTCCAATCGCCCAAACCATTCGCATATTGTCCGTTATACAGCAGATTCAGATTCCGGATCCCGGCTGTAGCTTCCCCCGGCTCCAAAAAACGAGGCTGCTCGGCAGGAACCATTACCGCCCCTTCAATCTTGCCGTCCATACCCATAATTTCGATTTCGTCAATATATTCCCACTGTGTAGGATGCATATAAAAGGTCACCTTCACATAACGGGCATAAGCCAGCTTGCCATCCGTATTCCCGCCTTTGATTCCATCCCGGCTGCCATCCCATTCAAAGGTCTCCTGTCTGGGCGGTCCTTCTCCCCACAGAAGCTGCGTAGCGTTATGGGAAAGCAGCCCCCAATTTTCCTTATCGTCGGAGACATACATCGATACCGACAGCGGCACGAGAATCGAATTCGCAGGAAAATCTTGAAAGAAATTAGCCGTGATCTTTCCAATTGACTTTTCCTCACCGAGATCGAACACGACTTCGCGAGCCTTTCCGCGCAGATGTCCTACCCATGCCGGGTCGTTCATATCCAATGCGCCGTATGTTCCGTCCGTAAGCTTGTATCCGTCATCGGAATGCGAAGCTTCCGGAGCTTCAGACCATTCATACGGAAGGCCTGCCGCGAGATTGCGAAATTGCGTCTCCTGCACTGCCGAAGATGCTGCCGCTTGATTTTCGTCTATTGCTTGTGGTGCCTGTTCCGCTGCCGGTTCACCAGCATCCGTCAGTGGATCTAGTTCGACCTGTGGATGACCTGTATTCTTTCCTGCTTCCATCTGGTCTGCACCTGCCGCCTGCAGGACGGTCACATCCGGAACAAGCGATTTCGCCTGAACCGCAGAGAGCGGAGTCAGTAGTAATACGGCTGCCATTAATCCGGATACCCATTTTTTATTCAAATTCATCAAGGCCAGCTCCTTTTCTTTATTCTCGAGTACAGAAATATCAAAAACTTTAAACCCTTATTTCTGTTCCGGGTGAACGCTAGATTTTAATCCCCCCCTTTCGCGAATTCCGCCATAAGCAAGCAGCAAAGCGTATAAGATCGGCTTCCTCCGGAAGAGGAAGCCGTCACCGCCGCATCCAGTGCCGCGGCACGAAGTTTCCAGTGGGCAACAGCAGTAGTACAGCGCAGCCAAACACTCCGCACTTCGGGCGATCGGAAGCAAGAATAAGCAAACTTCGATTTATCCGGGTTCAGGTGATTCTGGTCTACTTCGCCTTTGCCGCCAGGAACTCATCAATCTGCTTTTGCAGTTCCTGCTGAATTTTTTTGAGGGCAGGGCCGGCTTCCGCTTCAAATTTCTTCAATGTCTCGTCCGGATCGATAACCCCGTTGAACAGCGCCGTGTAGTATTGCCCATCGACTGTATTGTACTGGCTGACCTCGTTTTGCACCGGGGTACTGTCAAATTCGAAGCCGGCCAAAATATCGGTCGTGAACATGTCGGCATCCTTAAGCACAGCGTTCAACTCCTCATTCTCGCCCTTCACATCACTCCGCTCATCGACGGGATTCCACAGCCAAACATAGCCGAAAGCAGAGTAGCCGGATGTATCCAGGGTTTTCATTTTGTCGTCGCCTACCGCTTCCCAATGCTTCCCTTCGATTCCGTAAGAAAGCAGGTCGTAGTTCTCCTTCTCATTCGCCCAGTTCAGGAACATAATCGCCCGCTCCTTATTCTTGCTTACCTTCGGAACGGCCAGAAAGTTCCACTGTTTGAAGTCGGTGATGTTCTCGCCCTTCTCCGGATTAAAGAAGGTGACCGTCTCCAGCTCGCTGTCCGGCACATTGTTCTTTAACGTGTTCTTGAGGGAATCGCCGATGCCGAACGCGCCGTTCGTGACGATTGCCACTTTGCCTGCCGAGATCGGCTGATGAAAATCTTTTGTCGTCAAAATGTCCTTGAAAATCAGACCGTCAGTAAACCATTTGCGCGTGTTCGTCAGCCACGTTCCGATCGGCTCCCGATCCTCCAGCAAATTGTAAACTTTGCCGTCATTGTTCTTGTAATAGAGCATTAGGCTGTTGCCCAGGGCGTGGGTCGGTCTGACATGGGTTTCGTAATCGTTCAGCGCATGGTGAGCGACAAATGAATAAGTGCCGGAGCCTGCGGTCATCGGGATGATGCCTTTCTCCTGCTCTTTCACCTTGTAGGCGAAAGCGATCAAATCTTCATAGGTATTGATCGGCGGTACGCCGAGCTTCTCGCGAATATCTTTGCGCACCATGTAGGAATTGCCGGACATGTAGCTGACGCCGAGCGGAACGGCCATAATTTTGCCTCCGTATTTGTTGTAATCCCACATTTGCTTCGGCCGTTTCTCGAGCACCGTTTGGCCGTACTGGGCCAACAGGTCGTCCAGTGGCTCATAGAATCCGTTAGCGATCATTTGGTTGATATGCAGCCATGGCGCATCGAAAATGAGATCGATGTTTTCGCCGGAAGCAAGCGTCACCTGTGTCTTTTGCGCCAGATCGGACCAGGGTACGAAGACGACGTCGAGTTTGACGTTGATCGTATCCTTCATTCGCTTTTCTGCTTCGGCGATGACCAAATCCATATCCGATGGCCGGTCCCCGGGAATCATGATTTTCAGGGTCACCTCTTCAAGTTTGGCGTCTCCGCCGGCGCTGTCTCCGGTTTGACCCGACGGCCCAGGCGCCTTCCCTTCCCCTTCGTTCTTGCCCGAACAACCGGCAATCGCGACGAGCGCGATCAATAACACAAGCGCGATGGACAATAGCTTTTTCATAGTCATTCCCCCTGTTTCAAATATAGAGAATAGGCGGATGAGCCGGTTCATAAACAGCAGCGGTTGAAGGCTCGAACCGGCCAAGCGCCTTCACGTTTGCCGCTCTACCCTTTTACCGAACCAAGCGTCAAACCTTTAATAAAGAAGCGCTGTATGAACGGATAGACGAACACGATCGGGCCGATGGTAACGCAAACGATCGCCAGCTGCATGCCATAGGTCGGCACGACGACGTTGTACTGCGTCTGGCTCCCGCTCACATAAGCCATAATATTCAAATTGGACATAAGCTGGCGGATCATCATCTGCAGCGGCAGCATTTTGTGGTTGTCGATAAACAGCAATGACAAGTACCAGTCGTTCCAATATTGCAGCGCGTAAAACAGGCTAACCGTGGCGATAACAGGCAGCGAAATCGGCCAGATGATGCGAAAGAAAATATAGAGATCATTGGCGCCGTCCACAGTCGCAGCTTCATTCAATTCATACGGCAGCGTCCGGTAGTAAGAGACAAGAATGAAGGCATAGAACGGATTAAGCAGATAGGGCAAAATGAGCGCCCACACCGAGTCTTTCAGCTGCAGCCAGTTGGCGATCAGCATGTAAAAGCCGACCAGTCCTGCGCCGAACAGCATCGTCAGGAAGGTTAGAAACGATAAAATATTGCGGTACTTCACTTTCCGGTGGCTCAGCGTGTATGCATAGGCAGCTGTCAAGAGTACGCCCAGCGCCGTGCCGGCGACCGTCACGATAATCGTAATGCCATAGCTTAGAAACACCTGCTTGCCGGAAAGCAAAAATTTGTACGCATGGAGGCTGAATTTGCTCGGCAGCAACTGGTACCCCGCCGTCTGCAGAAGCGATTCATCGGCGAACGAGTTGATGAACACAATCCAGAACGGAATGAAGCAAAACAGCGCAAAAGCGCCCAGCACTGCGTACATCAAAACAAGAAACAACCGTTCTCTCACTTCGATCACACCTTAACTGGTTGGGACTGAAGCAAAGGGCCGGTTCGGGGCTGGAGAAACGCAAGTGGTCGCCTTTGTTCCCGAATCGTATCCGCTTAACGAGCCTATACGATCATAACGATTCGGGAACAACAGCGATCGAAAAGCCCGAATCCGGCCTCATGCCAACTCGCCCAACCTTCCTTTTAGAATAGTCTTGAATCCGCGTCCACCTTGCGCGCGATCGCATTGAAGATCAGAATCGTGACAAGCCCCATGCAGGACTGGTACACAACAACGGCAGCGGACATGCTGAAATTCCCCAGCTGCCTCAGCGCACGAAACGCATACGTATCGATGACATCTGTCGTCGGAAAGAGCATGCCGTTATCTCCGATGATCGCGTAAATCATGCCGAAATCGCCGTAGAAAATACGGCCAATGCCAAGCAGCGCCAATATCATCACGGTCGGCCGCATCAACGGCAGCGTTATGTAGAGCATCTGCTGCATCCGGCTCGCGCCTTCTATTCGGGCGCTCTCGTAATATTCCGAGGAGATGCCCGTAATGACGGCCAAAAAAATAATGGAATTATAGCCAGCAATCTTCCAGGCGCTAATGACGGTTAAAATATACGGCCATACACCAGGCGTCAAATACCAGTCCACTCCTTCGTAGCCAAGGGCGGCAAGCGCGCGGTTAATGAGCCCCTCGGATGTGCTGAATAGCGTCAACGTCATCATGCTGACGACAAGCCAAGAAATGAAATACGGTAAAAAAATAAACGATTGCGTGATTCGCTTGAACAGCCTGTTACGGATTTCGTTCAGAAAGATAGCCAGCACGACCGCGCTGCCGAGACCGGTTACGAGAAACAGTGCATTCAGGAAAACGGTATTCAGCGTCACTCGCAGCCAGTCTTTCCCATTGAAGAAAAACTCGAAGTTTTTAAATCCGACCCATTCGCTCCCCCATATTCCATCGGATAGCCGGTAATCCTGGAAGGCGAGCAGATGCCCGGCCATGGGCATATAAGCAAATACGACCAGAAACGCAATGCCGGGCAGCGCCAGCAAGTACAAATACCGGTTCCGCGACAGCTCGCGCACAAACGACCCGCCGAACCTTCTACGTCGCTCCAAAGAGCGTCCCTCCTTTCTTGTGCGGCTTGCAGGATTTGAACGGAGCCATCGTAGCATTCACGGCTGCGGCTTGCCTAGTTCTCATTGGCCGGATTCGGTTCTCGCGCGGCCGATTCGCGAGCGTTCGGCCGGTTGTTATTGGTCTGGCCGGTTCTCGATCGCCCGCTGGCCTTTCTAATTCGCAGAGTTCCCGGCTATCTGCCGCGTCCGCTCCATCCGCTCGTCCGCCTTGCTGTCGCGGTATTGGCTCGGCGTCATGCCGGTTGCTTTTTTAAATGCGGTGAAAAAGTGGCTTTTGGTCTGAAAACCGGACTGCTCTGCAATTTCGGTGACCTGCATGCTGGTCTGCTCCAGCAGCTCCTTAACCTTCCCGAGCCGCTCGTTCAAGATGAAATTCGATAGAGGCATGCCATAATGTTCGTGAAACAGCTGCCGGACGTATTTGGCCGACAAAGCGATATGGTCAGCGATATCGTCTACCGACAGCATCGGGTCATGGGTATGGTAGCGGACGTACTCGATGATTTCCCCAATCAGCTTTTCCTTGCGATTGAATCCCTTTTGGTCGCTAAGCTGCCGGATCATACGCCCGATCTCTTCCTTCAGCCATTCTCGAACCTCGGTAAGCGTGGCGAACTGCCTCAAGTGGCGCTCAATCCCTTCAACACTCTGGATAGACATCACTTTGCTGAACGATTTGACCATCGCAAACAGAAGCAGCTTCAGTTGGAATTGGCACTCGGTATATTTCATCGTCTGCAGGCGCGTGAACGCCTCATCCAGCATGGCCAGCACCTTCTCCTCTTTGCCGCTTCGAATCGTCTGGATCAAGCTTTCATGCACGGCGGAGTCGATCGGCGCCTGTAAATCGGCATATCGTTCAAAGTCTTGTTCGACGTAGATTTTGTCATCACCGCTGACAAACTTGAATAATGTCAGTTCGTTCATGTCGTCGTATACTTTTCGCAAATCGTCATGTACGCGCCGCGCTTCGCTTTCTGCGATCGTCACGTCCAGCTTTACGTAACGGCTGACTTGACGGCTAAGCTCCTTGAGCTCTTGGGTCAACTTGGGATCAGGGAGGGAACTGGCCGTGCCAACCAGCACGACCAGATGGTCGGTCCCAAAATCGACCACCTCGATCGGCCGTTCTGATGTGCCGAGCAGCTCCTCTGCGATGTTGCCGATTGCATACTTGAGCAGCTTGCGAGAGAAGAAATCATACCGCTCGGATATCTCGTAATAGGAATCGATCTTGATAACAGCCAACCGAAGCCACTCATAGTCAAGTAGGCACGATTCGCGGACAATCGCCGCTCTGGCGCCGTCGGTCAGCCTGCCCTGCAGCAGCCATTGCCGCAAATATTCGGTCTTGATCACTGGATAATGATCGCGAAGCATAACGACGCCCTGCTCGATGACGCCGTAATCGTTCTCCCCCTTCACGCCCAGCTTCCGCTGCAGTTGATCCGCCAGCCGGCGGAATGGACCGACGAAACGGCGCGAATTCCAATAGGCGACCAGGAGCAGCGCCACGAGCAGCAGGAGCGAGCAGACGATGATGACTGTTTTGAACGCCCCGGCCTTTTCGCGGAATTGCTTCATTTCAGTGACGGATATAATGGTCCACTCCGGCGATCCCATCCGCGCATAGTTGACGAACGCTTTCCCACCGGCGCTGTTCATCTCGAATGATCCCCGCTGTTGCCCCGTCTGGATGTTATCGATGGTCTCCTCGAGCCGACCATCCCCTTCGCCCAGAATCAATCTTCCTCGATCATCCACGATCGAAAGCAGTGTATCCGCTCTTTCGTCGCCTGAGATCAAATGCTTCTGCAGCTCCTTCTTGTCAAACAGGACGACAAGATACCCGTCCCGGTTTTTCTGCACAGGTGTCGAAGGAAGCTGAAGCGCCAAATACGAATGGTTTCCTATCCGGTGATCAAAATAACGGAGGAAATTCCCGGGAGTGCGCTCGATCCGCTGCAGCATCGCCTGATCGGCAAATTCCTCGAACGAAAGCAATCCAGCTTTCGCGTCGATCACCTCACGTTTGCGGATGCTGATTAAGTAAGCGGTTTCAATATAAGGCTCGTGAGATAAATATTTAGATAACACCCCCATCGTGCTGGCATTTTGAAGCAGATTGTCGGCTGAAGCATACATCCAGTTTTGCACGGAATGATCCTCGTACATGGTCAGGCTGTACCATTTCAGCTTGGCCAGGATGTACTCGACCCGCTCCGCCATTTCGTCGATGCGGTCCTGATTAAACGTTCCCATCTGCGAGTATGCGAAATGAGAAAACCGGTTGGCCAGAAACAACGAGAACGGTATGATGGTCAATGCAAAAAAGATGCCGCTTATCACAAATATGCGCCAGGATGTCGATCTGAACATAGTATCCCCCTGTCCCCCTTCATCTTTCGGAGTTCTCTTATGACCGATATGTCCTATCATAATGCACCCCTTTTCCATTTGCCTAGTTCTCATTTGTCCGTCAAGTTCTATTTCTCCGGATTCTCGCTGCAGCAACTTCCTTCCTGCCCTCGGAGGCTGTTCTTCATTCCAGTTGTGAGCCACTTCCTGCGGAAAGGTAGATACATAACTCAGCTACGGCGTTCATAGCAAAAAAGCCCCCTCACTTTATGAGTGAGGGGGTCGTGAGTTAAATTTACTTTTATATAGAAGAAATAACGCAGTTCGCATCGTTTTAACCGTGACATCAAAACCTTTATGTCCATCCCAAGGTTGTGCATTTATTCGTGCTGTTGGCTTTAATTCAACCCAGCTTATGACCACAATTCGGACAGAAGTTCGCCCCTTCGTTCTTCGCGCCGCAGTTCGGGCAGAAATTGGGCTTCTTGTTTCCTTCGGAAGTGGACGAGGCTGCTGGGGCGGATGGCTCCTTCGCGTCCGGAGACTGCTGGCTTTGATTTTGATTGTTTTGGCCCTGGTTCTGATTCATATTTTTCATCATTTCATTGGCCATGTTCATCCCCATCATCATGCCTGCCATATCAGAAGCCGCACCGCCGCCTTGCACCTTGCCGGACGCGATCCCGTCCGTCATGCTGACCTGCTGGTACTTTTGCAGATTGCCGATCATTTCATGGGAGGCCGTCTTCGTGATCATATCCTGAATTTCCTTCGGATAATTGAAGCTCATCACCTGGAAGCCGGTAATCGTCATCCCGTTGTCCATCACTTCCATGTCGAGGTCTTCCCGAATCCCTCTCGCGATGTCGGAAGCATTCGCCTGTAGATTGAACATGTCCTTGCCTTCACGGCTGATCCACTTCATCAACAATTGATCGAGCACCGAACTGATCCGGATTTTCACGTCCTCCACAAGGTAGCTCTCTTTGATCCCGGCAATCCTGTCGATCAGCGTTACGTAATCGTTCACTTTAAAATTAAACGTGCCGTTGGCACGGATCGGCATGCCGCCCGGCAGCTGCGGCGTCGGAATCAGGACCGGGTTCTGCGTGCCCCATCGGACGGTGAATTCCTTGGTGTTCACGAACAATACTTCCACGCGCATACCGCTGTTAAAGCCAAATTTAAATCCCTTGAGGGTAGATAAGAACGGGATGATGTCCGAGTCGATGTTATATACGCCTTCATCCTCGAAGATCCCTTCGATTTTGCCGTTATTGATGAATATCGCATCCTGACCGGAGCGAATGACCAGCTTACTTCCTTTTTTGATCTCCCGGTTGCGCCATTTCCAGAAAATCATATCATCTCTAAACTCTTCCCATTCCACTACGTTGGAGAATTGGTTCTTGAAAAATCCCATTGATGCTTCCATCCCTTCCCATTAAAATTTCCCGCTGCTGCTGCTGTGCGAATGGCCGCCGCCGGTGACGCCGCCTCCGCCTCCGCCGCCTGAGCCGCTGCTCGTGTTGCGCTCTATTTTCCGCTTTGTCACGGTCGTTCTAATATAACGGTCCTGCTGATTCAAGATCCCCGATGTGCTGGTATCCTCATAGGTTCGGCTGTTGACCGTCACCCGGCCGCCGGAGCGGAAAGCCATGATACCCACGGCGATAGCGCCGATGGCAGCGGCAGCTCCCAGCTGAAACCAGAGATTAAATATAATATTATCCGGGTTCACGTCCGGCTCAAAGCCCATATACCGATGAGCGGTTTTGATGTACTTTTCAAAAGCCTCTTTATATTTACCGCTCGATAAATCGGGCGTAATCTTGTTGCGTATTTTGGTCAGTCTCCCGGAATCGAGATACTTCTCAGCCTTATAATAACCTTCCAGATGCACGTTTCGAGAACCGTCACGAGCACTCATTACAATGGTTAGAATAGCGGTATTCCCGTACGGCTTATCATATCCGGGGGCATACTCATCGTAAAAGTTTTCGGTCCAAGTCTCATAATCGTCATTGGGGACGCTGTTAACCGTAAGGATCATAAAGTCCGTCTCACGTTCGGCGCCGTACTCGTTGGCCATCGCATTCAGCTCATGGCGTTCTTCCGGACTGAGCAAATTCGCCTCGTCAAATATCAAAGTCTTATCATCCGCAGCTTTGACGATCCCGGAGGGCGCTATCAAATATACCGTTAGTAAAAATAAGACCGTCCATAACGCATATCGTCTTCTCACAGGAACCCTCCTCCCATTGCCCAGGAGATTAGCTTCAAGGATAGCAAGGAGACGCCCGAAATGCCCGCGAACCACCCGGCCACCTTCGCTTTGCTGATCGGCGGCTTGCCGACCACCTTGCCCGTCTGGCCGTTCATCGCAAACGTATACTCCGATTTGTTGTAATCATAGTGCACCACCCATACCGGAAGAAGAACGTAATCCGCCTGTTTCTTGGTGGTATCGATCCGTTTGTTGGTATAACTCACGGTCGTGTATCCTGAGACCGCCGACGAAATATACGAATCAATGAAAGAGCTGATCTTTTCCTTAGCGCGCGGAAGAAGCTGCTCGTCGTCATGGCTGTATTTTTCCGCTATGTACCCGGCGAGATACGGCGTCTTGAATTCCTTCAGCTGCTGATAGGGAAAAGGCTCCAGCTTATCCATCAGCTCATCGTTCATTTTCTCCGAAGCATCGATCGGCACCTTCACATAATTCAAGCGAATCTTCCGGTAGATGTCGAAATGCTCGGTCTCCGTGTACTGGTAATCTCCTTGCGTGTAAGTTCTCACCTTGGTGCCCTGGCCATGAACCTCAACCCGATTATGGAGCTCATACAGCCAGAAGGGGACGTAAATCCCGGTGATGCCCTTGATCCGGTCCGCTGTCATAAATCCGCTTGGCGTCAACAGGCCGTTCCGGCACCATTTCTTGAACGCCTTCATCGCCTCTTCCTTCGTTATCGAAAAAGGGATGACCTTCACCGGTGCCAGCTCGCCGCTCAACCGGTCGCTGAGCACGACGGCCGATCCGCAGAAGCTGCAGGTCGTGGCGCTGGTCTCCGGCTCGGTCACGATCACGGCTCCGCAGCTGTTGCAATGGTACTCCTTTACCTCATCTTCCGCGAACACCTGCTTCTTCAGCGGGTCGGGGATTTCCTCGATGTTATCTTTTCTTCCGCAGCTGGGGCAAGACAACATTCCCGTATCGCCGTCAAAAACCATGCCGCTGCCGCAGTTCGGACATTTGTATTCAATTACCGGCATTTGCTCACCTCGATAACAATGAAATAGTTAATCCTTCTTGTTCAGCTTTTCTTTGATCGCTTCCAGTTCATCCTCGGCATTAGGAGGCGAAGTCGGGGCAGCTCCGTCCTTGCCCATGTTCTTCTCCAACTCGGCGATCAAATCGTCAAGATCGTCTTCCTTCGCTCCGGCGCGAAGCTCAGCCAGGGCCTCCGCTTCATCCAAAGCACGGCTCGCTTTCTCCTCCATAGTATGGAATGCCGCATTGGCACTGCCCAAGGAGGAACGGCCGGAATTCAGCTCCTGCTGGGTTTTGGCTGCCGCCATCTTCCCTTTCAGCTCGGCATAGCGAGCTTCCAGCTGGCTCATATCCGACACCAGCTTTTCCTGCATTTGTTTCATCCTGACGGCGTTTGCGGAAGCCGATTCGTGGGCTGCCCGCAGGTCGTTCAGCTTCATGGCCTGCGCTGCTTTTCTCTCCAGGAACTTCAGGGCATCGTCCTCATTTCCGGCTTCCACGGCCTTCTCTGCATATCGCTGCAGCTTCTGGATCTCGGCATTGCACTCATCAAGCGCCCGCTTTGCTCTTCGCTCATCCGAGAGCACCGAAGCCGTCTCTGCTTTTACCTTTCCCAAGTCCGCATTCAAGCTACGCATATAAGTATCAACTGTTTTCTCCGGATCTTCGGTCCGATCCAACAGTGCGTTCACATTCACCTTCATAACATCCTTAAACCTCGATAAGATTCCCACCATGAGTGTCCCCCTCGAAAAGTTTACATTTAACCTATAATACCCTATAGACCGCTAAAAGGTTTCAAATGCCGAAATTCGATGGAATATATGTAAAAATATACCTAAATAAAACAAAAAAATCCCCCGACCTTATAGATCGGAGGGTTTGTCTATTAGATATCGTCCCGAATCTGGATGCGTTTCTTACCGGGACCCGGCTGTTTCGGTATTTCAAGCTTAAGGACTCCATCCTTCAGGGAAGCGTCGATTTGGTCCTCGGCAATGTTCTGCACGTAAAACCTGCGCACATACTCGCCATAACGGCGTTCCTTCCGGACGATCTGCTGCTTTGTATCCTCCACGCTGTGATCTTCCTTGCGAACGGCTTTGATCGTTAAGTAAGGGTCAGCGTAGCTGATTTCGATGTCGTCTTTTTGAAAACCTGGAAGCTCCGCCTCAACCAGATAAGCGCGCTCCGTTTCTTTTACGTCTGTTTTGAAAGACATCATCGAACCTTTGAACGGTGCAAAAACTTCATCATGAAACGCATCGTTAAAGACATCGTGAAATGACTTCACCAACTGTCCGAAGGCATCCTCTCTGCGCTTTCCAAATGGCATCAAATCAAACATCATGAATATCCCCTTTCCTCTTTGACCTTATTTGACCTTACGCCTTTATTATATGCCTGCAACGCATAAATGCCAAAACCGATTATGAAGAAAATAGGACTAAAATAGCGTATTATCAGCCGATTTACCGAATGAATTTGTTTTGATCTTTCGATTTGACCTTTTTTGACCTTTAGACTGTTTCGTTTGCACGTTCCATAAAAAAGACACCCCTATGGGTGCCCGTTTCACTTATATATTGGAGTGAGGCAGACCTACCGTTTTTTCACAATCAGATCGATTTCACTCTTTAACAAAAGGTATCGATGCACGCTTCGCATGATTGGAACTTTGGTCAGCTTATTCTGATCGACATAGCTTTTCATTTGATCTTTGGACAGACCTAACAATTGACCTGCCTCAGAAACGGTTAATACTTCTTCATTACTGGTTGCATTAAACGTTTTTTTCACCTTTAAATTCCAATCTTCGAATACCTGCATGAGATCTCAACCTTTCTTTAACGCTACGAATAAAACAAAATGGTGAAGGAGCCGCGAGAGCTACTCCCTACGATTTGGTATCCTTGCGCTGATTCTTACGGTAAAGCTTGATTTGCTGATCCGACGAAACAAGGATCGGCAGGATTTTGTTGCTGCTGACCATGGACGACGCGCACTGTGAACAAACGGGAACTTCCTTGAACGAGAAGCTATCTCGAATCCAACCGTTACACCCTTCCTTCGTACAAGACCAGATCGCGGTCATCTCTTCCGGCAGATTTTCCAGTGGTTTATTCCAAGAATATGACAATGAACTTCCCCCTTAGCTACATTTTTAACGCCTTCATGCTGTTTGAGTTCTATTATAAAAAAAACCCCAAACGGTACGTTTGGGGATCTTTTCTCGAATCTACAGTTTTACAACGTTCTCGGCTTGCTGTCCGCGGTTGCCTTGAACTACGTTAAATTCAACACGTTGTCCTTCATCAAGCGACTTGAAGCCGTCACCAGTGATTGCACTAAAGTGTACGAATACGTCTTCGCCACCTTCAACCTCGATGAAACCAAAGCCTTTTTCTGCGTTAAACCATTTTACTGTTCCTGTTTGCATAGAAACACCTCCTAAATTTATATGATTTTCTCATTTTTGGTTAAAAAACAAAAAATTCACATATTGCACAAGGTTCCTAATCAAAATAATAACCCTCTGCAATATGTGAATCTCAGGTCAAAATCCCAATAAACTTATTATAACCTAACCGATCCAAAATAGCAAACGTCTTATTTCTTGGGTGATGATTCATAAAAAGGGATGGGTAAGATGAATTTTAACGATGCCCGCTTAGGGATATTAATCAGGAGGCCGGTAGCAGGGTTAATCTGCTAGCTAAAGACAGGTTTATGCAAAAAAAGGCCATTCCCCGGCAGAATACCGGGAAATGGCCCAAAGTTACAGCTTTAAAAATGTTTCGCGAATACAGCAATGTTATGCATCCCATCAGGGTTTACATCTGAGCACCTGTCTGATAACTGAGCAGCTGCCGGAAAGTGCCTTTGTGGTCCTGGGCCAGCTGCTGATAGCCCCCCTGCTGGATAACCCGCCCTTGCTCCATCACGATGACCTGATCCGCATGGCGTATGGTGGACAGTCGGTGGGCGATCACGATGATTGTCATGCTCCCTTTCAGCTGTTCCAGCGCTTCTTGTATCCGCTGCTCGTTCTCACTGTCAAGGGCGCTTGTCGCTTCATCCAACACAAGAATCGAAGGCTTCTTCAAGATAGCTCTGGCCAGCACAATCCGCTGGCGTTCTCCCCCGGACAGGCGGATACCGCGGTCTCCAATGACGGTATCGAGGCCTAGCGGAAGCCCGTGCACGAATTCATCGGAGGCTGAAAACCTCAGCGCTTCCCACAGCTCGTTATCCGAGGCATCGGGAGCAATCAGCTTCAGGTTATCCCGGATGCTCTCATTGAAGAGGAAAGGATCCTGCGCCACATATCCGATCCCCCCTCGGAGCGACATCAACTGACGTTCGTCCTCCATGGACACGCCGTCCACAAGAACTTGCCCGCTCTCCGGTTGAATCAGCCCCATGAGAAGATCGATAAGGGTGCTCTTGCCCGCGCCTGATTTGCCGACGATGGCCGTCATGCGATTGGCAGGAATATGTAGGTTGATATCTCGCAAAGCATAAACGGAGGAAGAGGCGTCGTACCGATAGTCCACATGACGACAATCGATTCCATGCTGCAGCCGATGTCGCTCGCTGCCTGTCATCGGAATCGATCCGGCAATCTCCCTGTCCACCTCGTATTCCGCTTGCAGCTCGCGTATCGCCCGGAAGGCCGGGAAATTCGACACGAGCTGCTCGGTGCTCGATTGAATGCTGATAAATCTTGGCCATAAGCGCGAGAAGATAAGAACGATCATCAGCAGCTGCTCCGCAGGCGTACGCAGCACTTCCAGCGCCAAATACACAAATCCGGCAACCAGCAGTACGGACGCGAGCCGATAAATCAGCTGGGACAAGGAGTTGATTCTGCCAAATTGAATGAAGTTGTGCTCCATTTTTCGCGACAGCCTGTCAAACCAGTTCATATGAAATGGCTCCAACCGGTTGCTCTTGATATCCTTGATGCCGTTGAAATGTTCGCTGATGCCCGCAAAATAATATTTCGACAGCTCTGTCGTCTGCTCGCCGATTCGCTTCGATCGCCGGATGAATTGGCGTCCAAACAAGGCAAGGAGCCCTCCGCTCAACAGGACGATAAAGGTCAGCATCGGAGCCAACCATAGGGCAAGGCCGATCTGAATGATCGTGAACAAGAAAGACGAGACCATCTGCAAGAATAAAAACGTGCCTTGATTCACGCGCCCGAGTTCATTGGTCATGACATGGTTGAAATCCGACTTGCGGTGGCGCAGGAAGAACTCCCATTTGGCATGCAGCAACCCCTGATACGTTTCCATGCGCAGTTTACGAATGAATCGCTGCAATATTTTTGCATTTAACAGGTTCTGGCTGCGCTGCAGCAAGGCTTGCCCGCCCACAATCACGACATAGAGGGCCAGCACCATCGGCAAATTAAGCTGCAATGACCATGAACCCGCAAGGTCCATCAAGGTTGAGACGAGCGGCACCCCGCTCAAATCGGTCTGGAATACACCAATGACACCGAGAAGCGGGACGATCAAATAGATGCCGATGCCGTCCAGAACACTGATGACCAGGATCATACCCATATTGAGGTAGAGTTTAACCCCGGCCATCCCATGCATTTTACGGATAAAATAAAAGAGATCCTTCAATGTAAAAACTCCTTATCGGATGGCCGCTTCAAATTCAAGCCTCCGGCCCCCATATCCCTACCGAATATCCCGACGACGGCATACCTTTCGTGCCCTTCTCTCCCCGTTACAATGTAAGAGCCGCAGCGGAGCCAGGCATGGGCAACCATCATCCCTTTGTCGTCCCGGCCGCTTCCCAGATAAAGCGTACTCGAAATCCCTCTTCGCTCCAGCATCTTCATCGCGGCGACCGCTTTCACCAGGCACTGGCTTTCCCACCATGTGACACGGCTCATGGCGTGTACGGCTCTTGAGATTTGGCGGACAAGCGAAAGCTCCTGCTCCGTATAGCCTGCATACGGCGTCTCCTTCATATGTTCTCCCAGAGACGGAGATACCTTTTGAAAAGGAAACAGCTTGAACACTCTTCCCCAGGCCAGATAAAAGTAAGCTTCAATGTACATAAGCTTTATGGCAATCGGAAAAGACATATACCTTCTTGCTTTCCGGTAAAGGCCCATTGCTATTTATCCACCTGAACAAGGCCTTCCGCGGCTAATTGCTTGAGGAATAATCGCACCTGCTGCTCACAGAGCTCCGGCTCGATCTCATACTCCAATACCAGTTGATCCACCATATTGGAGATCGTGACGGGAGACGAAATAAGTTCCCATATCCGCCCGCCAATCCGTCCCAGATTATAATACTTGCCGTTTTCGATGCTCAGCATCACCTTCTCGCCATCCATATCACTGACCAGAAAACCTTCGGATTGCATGATCAAATCTTCAGACGTGATGACATCAACGCTCATGGACATGTCCTCCTTAAATATCAAAGATACAATTTGTATCAATTATAACAACGGCATACCAATTTGTATACAACCTGCTATTAAAATCCTACTTTATTAACTACAATCAATTTCAAGATAATAACTAGATATATTTATGGTTCTAGTAAAACTTACTTCTCGTTGTTACGACTAATAATCAACAGCAAATCGTTAGTCGCCTATTCAACAGTTAACACTAATTACCGTCATCAGTAATACACTAATGTAATTCAATATAAATGATTATTTGTTCATTCATCATAAAATTCAATGTATTTACCCAGCTTACGATAACAACAATCAGTGAGGGGTTGGTAAAGAGATGAATAGTGTTCCAGGTAATGTTTATGTTGAAAATTTCCCCAGGAACGTAAATGAAAACGACGATACGCAAAGAATTCAACGAGCGATTGATCATGCTAAGAAACAAATTATTGGAGATAATTCCATTGGAGGAAGCGCTTATTACAGTAATGCGATATCGGTCGTATTTAAAGCTGCAAAGTATATAACAAGCGCTCCTATTAAGGTATACAAGGGCATCTACCTTGTGTCAGAAGGGCAAACATACTTGGTAGCCAGCCCCAGTGATAATTCAGTTGATTGTATCGATGCAACGAATCAAGCAACCCAATTCAGAGCAAAAAATCTTAGTTTTATTGGTTACAACACTGCACTCCATATTACTACAGGGAATGTTGATGTATCTAATATCCAACTGGAAGGCCTATACTTCCACATGTGTAACGTTGGAGTTGACACGGGGAGCTTTACATCAAGTCGGAGTACCATTTTAACCATAAATGATTGCAGATCGTGGAAAACATCCGTTTTCTTAAAAAACTATTGTGACATGACTTCTATGAATGATTGCTGGATTACCCATAATGGCTCAGATGGAGCAGCTATCTATAACGATGGGTTTCTTAACATTAGAGGGGGTGTTTTCGTACCACTACCACCACAACCTGAATCGAATCCTAGGTGGATCGATTGCTATGAAAGTTCAGGACAACATAGTGGTTTATTTATTGATGGGGCACGCTTTGGAGCTGAAGGAGGAGGAGGATATCCAATTGTATATAATTTCATGCCCCCTGTCCTTGATTTATCAAAGAACGAAGGTAATGTGATCTCTATACAGAATTGTCTACTTTCTTCAGCATCAGGATCAAGGGATTCCAATATTATTTTATTTAACCTTCCCAATAGAATTAGCATTAAAAATTGTTTTGGATTCACTGATTTGCTAAATGGAATTGTATCATGCGCACCTTCGTTTAATCCCGATCTGTTACCATATAGCCCTTATATATCGATTGACTTCGATGACTCTGTCTACCAAACATTAGGTTATAAAAGGCTCGATTCCCGATTAGAACGCTTCTTTTCTAATGGATATCGTAGGTTCAGGCGTACTTTCGGCATTAGTGGGAGACAAATAATACCTGAAAAATCATCAAATGGAAAATCAATGGTAACCATTGATATCGAGCAGCTTACCGGTAATACGCTGGAACAACAGAGGCAACTTGGATTTGCTATGATGGTCATTACAACGGCCCCTGGATCATCTAGCAATACAGGGTATAAGTGCATATCCACAGCTTTCATCACATGTGTTGGTGGGAGTGAACAATCCCGAGTAATAAAACGCCTCAACTATGTTGTAAAAGACTCGATTCCTGGTGGGCAAAATTTCTCTGAAACATGTGACATTACTTCGGTACACTGGGGATCAGGTGAAACGGGGAGTAGAGATCAAGCACAATCATCAACCAACACAAAAATCACAATTATCTTTAACTGTCCAGGAAACGTGGCAGCAGCAGGAGCTACATTTACTCCATTACTCGGTCTGGATTTATAAAGAAAAAGGGCACGATGAGCAAATTAGTATTGCAATAACTAAACGAGATTCATGGTGCCCATTAAGACTTTTCTAATAAGTGACTGGCTAGAATTAAATTAAGTCTTTCTCAATAACCTCCAAAACCATAAGAAAGGCCGAAGTGGAATGTACAGAAAATAAAATGGCTTGGATAAAGGAAGAATTTCTGCGTCCAAGGAACTTGGGAGGAGTCTCTTTATTAAGAGGTGCATTTTCTGTTTTAGTGTCAATGCTGAAACCATGCTTCGTTTGTATTTAGGATTAGATGCCTGTGGTAGATCATTACTATTTTTTATTCCCTCCAAAGCCATTTGAGCCAGTTCGACTGCTTTCTCACTCACTACTAACGATTGTATTTCTATAGGAACTATAGATGATAACAACAATTTGCTCAATAGAGCGGCTTGTTCTACGTAAATTCTCCCTCCATATAGTTTGAAGTAATTATGCAGTTTGGAGGGATCTATTTGATTATGAAACAATCGATCCATATCAATCAACCAGCGGAGGCGAAACCATCCATGTCTAGCACCATGATCAGCAAGATAAGCCAATAAATCTTCATTCCCTAAATGGTTAAATTGCTGGTCATAAATCGTCATTGTTTTTTTGTTCTGCCAAAGCTCTTCAAATGAAGGTGATTTTATTATTTCGGGATTAAGTCGCCAATGAACTTCTATTTGAGTAGAATGTTCTGAATGAATGAAGGAAATATGATGTGATTTCTTTTTCCAAAATAAGTGAGCATCTGTATTGTCAGGACGATACCCGAGTTGAGTTAATACTTCTTTGCTTTTCTCAACATCACTGGAACAAATGAGGATATCTAAATCCTTAGAGGTTCTGTGAGATAACTCTCCATACAGTTGAAGAGTAAGTACAGGCCCCTTTAACACCATTGATCGAATTCCATTGTCTTGAAGTGCTTTACAAGCTGTTCCTAATTCTCGCGTTAACTGTAACATCTTTATTGTGTTTTTCCTATAAAGTTGTTGAAGCTTCAACATAACGTTTTCATGAATTAATCTTGAACCATTTTTACTCAATTTGATATATACTAAAGGATAAACACGATGATGTATCACTAAATTCAGGAACTTACTCCAATCGATATTGGAAAGATACGTTTGCATCTCCTCTTCTTCCAAGGTTACATCTTCGCGTAATATATAGAGCATAAAGGACAGTTCAGTTGACAGATCACTTTTACCAACACTCATAACACTAAGCATAGAAAGAACCTCTCTCTAATTACATTAATAAAATAGGACTCATTTCCTTAACACCTTTGTTCATATTTGGTCTTCCTACGGAATAGTAGTTCAGTTGGGTTACTGCAAGTTCTTCTTCGCTATATATATTTCGACCATCAATTAAATAAGGTTGTTTTAACCATGACTGAATAAGAGAAGGCGCAATTTTTTGGAATTCCCCCCATTCAGTTAGTATGCATAATGCATCTGCGTCTTTAGCTGCTTCACGTGCGTCTTGGCAATACATAATGTCTGCAATATTATAGCTTTTGATAAAGTTATCCGTTGCAATCGGATCGTAAGTTCTTACATTTGCTCCTCTCTCTAAAAGAGAAGTTATTATTTCAAAAGCAGGTGCGTCTCTTACATCATCTGTTTCTGGTTTAAAAGCAAGCCCCCACAAAGCAATCGTCTTTCCTGCTAGCTCCCCTAAAACGGATTCGAGTTTTCTAATCATATTAAATCGTTGATCACGATTCACTTCTACAACCGATTTGAGTAACTTAAAATCGTAATCCATCTGCCCTGCAATCTGAATTAATGCTTGAGTGTCTTTCGGAAAACATGAACCACCATAACCAATACCAGCTTTCAAAAATGAAGTGCCAATTCGTTTATCGTGCCCCATCCCAGTGGCAACCTGTGTAACGTCAGCTCCCACCTTTTCGCATATATTAGCGATTTCATTAATAAATGAAATTTTGGTGGCAAGAAACGCATTCGAAGCATATTTAATCATCTCCGCACTTCGAATATCTGTTACAAATATATTACTTGTTAATGGGGCATGAAGTTCAATTAACCTCAATTTTGTATATTCATCAGAAGTACCAATAATAATTCTGTCCGGAAAAAGGGTGTCTTGAACCGCTGTTCCTTCCCGTAAAAATTCAGGAACAGAGGCAACCTCAAATGGAAAAAGTGATTGTGAAGAGATAATGTTCTGGATCTTCTCATTTGTACCAACGGGAACTGTACTCTTGGTGACAATGATTTTAAAACCATTTAGTGAATCGCCAATTTCCTTTGCGGCTTGCTCAATATAACTTAAATCTGCTTGCCCACTAGCTAGTGAAGGGGTACCTACCGCAATTAAAATGATATCCGATTTTTGGACAGCTTCGGTTAGATCTGTCGTGAAACGCAGACGCTCCTGAGTTATATTTTTATGTATGAGTTGCTTTAGACCTGGTTCATATATAGGTACTTCCCCCTGATTGAGCATTTCAATTTTAGCTTCCATCTTATCGACACAAATAACTTCATTTCCGAGATCTGAAAAGCACACTCCCGATACCAATCCGACATATCCCGTACCAATCACAGCCAGTTTCATTCTACCAGCCCCTCCTAAAGTAATTAGCCGTAGCACTTTTTCATGAGTCAAATATAAGCATTATGGCTACTTATTGCTTCTATTGCGAGACACGACAAAAAAGCATGAATTCCCTGCCTCATCTTTACAGAATCAAGATTAAAGGCTTGAATACTCATACCAAGAGATAAATACGATTGAATTTTATAGACAACTACCTGATCAAAAAAAGCATACATCAAATGTCGTGATTAAACCTTAATGCAATGTCGTGCTATTTCATCCCAAGTATGGTATAGCTCAACGACTTGATTCTCCTCTTGTTTGACACCACTCTGAACCACGATGATTTCCAATTCAGATAGAGCCCTAATACTGTGCAGCGTTTTCACAGGATTATGAAGGACATTCCCAACACTCACCTCCATAAAATTTCCATTTTGGATAAATTCCCCTTTGCCTTTTACAATAGTCCATACCTCTTCCCGACTCGTATGCATTCGGTAACTCAAATTTTTGCCCTTTTGAATGCTTACCCTTTTGGTTGTAACACAACGTCCGTCTTCGTACTGATTATCGTCTAAAATTCGAATTGATCCCCATTGCCGTTCCTCGTACATCGGTCCCTGGTCGAAATTGATAAAGTCTTTTAGACGAGGGCTCGCACTTTTGTCGGATACTAAAATACCGTCCGGACTTATTGCTACAACTATATTGGATAACCCAAGTATTGAAACCGGAATGTCAATCTCATTTATAAGATGTGTATTAGAACAGTCTTCACTTATGATTCCCTTACCAATTTGATGGTTTTGCATTTCTTCCGTTAGTGTGTTCCATGTCCCAAGATCTTTCCAATAACCTTCATAAGGAAGAACCACTAATTCAGACGCATTCTCCAGCACTTCGTAATCAAAACTAATCTTGGGAAGTTTATTGTATTGCTTGGATAACTCTTCGAACTGAATAGGCAGTCCTTTACGTTCCAGCAACTCAATAACATAACCAAGCCTAAAAGCAAATACTCCACAGTTCCAAAGAGCATTTTGATCTATCAAACGTTCTGCCATTGCTTCCGTTGGCTTCTCCTGAAAGTGACTAACTGACATATATGTGTCGTTTAAACTTCTCTCATTATGTTCATCGGTTCTTGTGGGAATGATGTATCCATACTTCGTAGAAGGATATGTTGGTTGTACTCCAATAAGTGCTATGTCAGCATTAGAGCAATTGAGTACCTCTTCTAGTTGCTTAATCGATTCAAAAAAATGATTCTCTACATAAGGATCAACCGGCAATATGACAATCACTTCATCCAGCCCAACTGTGGCATGAGAATACAAAAAAGTAGATGCCAACATAATAGCCGCAAAGGTGTCTCTCCGCTCCGGTTCTACTATAAGAGGGATATCATTTCCGATTTGACTTCGCATAATTTCAATTTGAGAGCTGCTGGTGGCGATGTAACAGGATTCTACCAAACCGTTTCCTTTTATTTGTCCCCATACACGTTGAACCATGGAAACAAGCTCGTTGTTATCATTTTCGAGCACTTTAAGAAACTGTTTGGATCTCGCATCGTTAGATAAGGGCCACAATCTTTTACCGGATCCCCCGGATAACAGGACTAATTTCATTCTCGCCCCTCCTTATATTCCTCATATTTATATTGATATCAAGAGACTGCGATACTTATCCAACGATTGTTCTTTTCTTAAATGCTCTTCTAAATATTCTCTTCCTTGTACGCCCTTGCGCTCTAACACACTACGTTCAAGTTCATAGAAAGTTCTTACTTCCTTCACTATCATTGAATAGTTTTGTGGCTCCACAACAACACCGCAACCACTTTTTTCAATTAACAAACTTGCCTCACTACCTTTTTCAAGAACCCCTAAGATCGGCTTACCTGCAGCCATGACACCATAAATCTTACTGGGCACTGAAACCCCTTTGATTCCTTTTTGGTTTACTACCAAATGTACATCAGCCGCATTCAATGTATATTTAATCTCTGATTTCGGTTGAAAAGGTAAAAAGAAAACATTTTTTAATTTATGTTGTCTCACATAGGTCTCCATTTTGGATTTAACTGCCCCATCTCCTATAAAAGAAAAGACAATATCATCATAATTGGATAAATCCTTTGCTATCCTTATCAAGTTTTCTAAATCGTAATACAAGCCCATATTCCCCGAATACATAATAATGAATTTATCTTCCCAACCGTTACTCTTTATGAATTCGTGGACTTTAGGATGATCTTTCGAGAGAGGAACAATCTCTTGTTCATCCGTCCAATTATTAATAACCGTGCTATTGGTAATTGCCTGGTTAGCCAATCTTTTATACAATGTTTCTTGCATATCGTGACCTACAGTAATTATATGATCCGCATATTTACAATTCATTGTATCCAGCCATCTCGCAACTCGGTAAAGGGACTTGTTTTTTATATAGCTTACTGCCTCCGCTTGTTCAGGGTTAAAATCCTGAATATTGTAAATATGTTTGGTCCGTTTGAATAATTTACCTATAGAGCCTATCAGCCCACCTAGTATCGGAGGCGTGGAGATCGTATAGAGAATCTGAATATCCTTTTGCTTAAAAACACATAAATTTGCATAAAAAAAATAAGCCGCAATATATCGCAACCTACTCCATTTATTCCGCTTGTCTTGCTTTGGAAGCCGAATCCTTATAATATCAATATTCTCCAATTTATCTTTCACGAACCTTTTTCTTGTGCGATGTTCCTCCTTAGCTTCTTCTGGCTGAGCCGCAATAACGGTTATTTCAAAATCATGTTGTAAATGAAGGCAAAGTTCTGTTAAAAGTTGTCCGGTAGATGCATAGTCAGGATAAAAATAATTGATTACAAAGACCATTTTTTGCTTCATAGTAGAACCTCTTTCAATCGTTGTGTCTCTTCCGTTACTTCGAATCTATACTTGACGAAACGTGCAGGTAATCCAGCATGAACTTCATTGGAGGGTACATCCCGGGTGACCGTGCTTCTTGCAGCTACTATCGACATTACACCAATTGTTATACCGGGATTAACAAAAACATCACTTGCAATCCAAGCACCATCACAAATTTTGATGGGTTTTGTAATTAAGCCGAACTTAACATCATGAATATTATGAGTTCCCGTACACAGATAGGCATTTTGAGATACTATACAATGCTCACCCACTTCAATTTGATCTAGGTTATAGAATTCAACATGATCACCAACCCAGGAATAATCACCAATAGTTACCTTCCATGGATATGTAAATCTTGCTGTGGGTCTTACTTGAACTCCTTTCCCTATACGAGCACCAAATAAACGTAAAAGAAAATTACGCCATTGATACATAGGATGTAACGAGAATCGAAATAGACTCCCTTGAACAAGCCACCAAAGTAATATAAACCACCCACTCTTTCCTCTTGAGTAGCCATCTTGACTATATTGATCTAATCTAATCCTGTTATTTTCCATGTGCCATCTTTCTCCCATTAGGAATGGTTTCATTGCTTAACAATGTATTGTACACTTTTAATGTTGAATTCAAATATTGTTCGTGAGTAAAATGCTCTAGAACTCGTCTTTTACTATGAATACCATATTGATTCCCTTCCACATTTTTAAAGATATATCTAATTGCCTCAGCAAGAGCTTCTTCATTCTTCGGAGGCACCAAACACCCTATGTCAGGAGTAACCATTTCGGGAACGCCTCCAACATCTGTGGCTATAATCGGTAATGATGCCGCCATTGCTTCAAGAATCACGGTTGGGAAAATATCATATACGGAAGGAAGTACAAACAAATCTGCTTGCAACAATAACTCAGGAACATCTCTGCGAAGCCCTAAGAAGTAAACATTATTCAAATCTAATTCCTTAGCTAAAGTTTGTAACTGTTCTTTATACCCCTTCTCTGATTCAAATGCTACGTCACCAACAATTAGGTACTTTACATCTGGGTTTGTTTGTTTAGTAATGTGCGCTGCTTTAAGTAAATATTCTATCCCCTTCATAGGAGAAAGCCTTGCAACAGTAACTGCAATCTTATCTCCACTATTTAATCCTAATTCTTGCTTCACTCCATTGGCTGCCTGTTTATTATCAGAATTCTTCTTGATTTCAATACCGTTATAAATTTTAATAAGCTTTTTCGAATAACCTTTTCCCCACTTAAACATTACTTTACTTCTGTCGCATAAAACGATTACTTTGTCATTGAACAAATGATTCAGGTAGGCAACACATTTATAAGCAAACAGAGGCTGTCTAGGCAATTCATGAACTGTTTGGAGGGTCGGAATGCCCAGAAGCTTTCCAACAATATTTCCCCCCATCAGCTCCATCTTATGAGAATGAATAATATGAATTTTATACTTTTGAATAATGACTCTAAGGGCTTTCATAGAACGAAATAAATTTATTACATTACGAATGTAGTATGTGGAATCCGTCGGTTTGCCAAAAACAGCTAATGTAGTAAAAATCACCTGTGCACCGGCAGCTTCATACTTTTCAACATACGGGCTTGAGGAAGGTAATACAACATAAGGTTTAAACTTTTTTTTATCCAATCCTTGAACCAGTTGAAGCAGAACAGTATCCACTCCGCCAACATGACTGGCATAAGGCTGAATGTAAAGTATGTTATTCATATTCTCACACCTCACGAAATGACCTTTTTTATCGCTGTTGAAACAGCCTTAGCATAAGAATTAGGGTGTAGTTTTCTCCATAACCCTAAGCTCATTTTCCAACCAGAACGTACATAATCTTGATGATCCATTAACCAATGAAAAGCCCTCAGCAAGTCATTCTCATCCATCGGATCAATGATCAAACCGTTCTGTTGATCCAGTATAATATCTTTTGTTGCTCCAGCATATTTAGATGCGAGAACAAATGTATTTGAAGCCAGTGCTTCATTTACAACCAAGCCCCAAACTTCAATTAATGAAGGAAAAAGCAGACAATGACTCTGAACTAAATAATTCGTCAACTCTTCCTTTTGCTTATATCCTTCAAAGTAGATTTGTTTTTCTAAACCAAACTCCTTAACTTTTTGTTTCAGTTTCTGTTCATCGGGACCAGAACCCACAATTCTTAATTCCCATTGTGAATGATTCAGCAATCGAAGAGCATCTATAATTTGAACTAATCCTTTTCGCTCAATAAGTTGACCAATAAATAGCATCTTAATCTTATCACTCTGAATGAAGTCCATTCCTTCATTAACCAGGCTCTCATAATATTTGTTACGATAATATCTAACATCCACTGTATTGTAGCCGACAACTATTTTCCTTTCTTCTACGCCATAATGTCTCAGGCATTTTGCAGATTCGGTACCGTAAGTTACAAAGGAATCAGCTGACTTAAAAAAGAACTTTCGAACCCGATTTACCATGGTGTTCTGCACCCTGCTACTGTCTAGAGTACTCCCCCACCATACAATAAATTTTTTTCTAAATAGTCGACAATACACGAGAGCGGACCAATATCCAAGCGAGTCATATCCAGAAGTAATAATTACATCCGGATTTTCTCGAATCAACTTAAAAAAAATACCCGGATTAATGTGCACACCCATATCCAATTTCTGAATATAGGTATGAACCCCAGGTAAACATTGATAATCGTATTTAATTTCTTGATGATTTATATTCCATTGCCGATTTTTTTCACGCTCTTCCAAATACCAAACTTGTAACTTAATTTCCTTATGCTCTTTTAGCTTGTTTAGGACCGGAATCCTGTACGGAGCAATCGTATTCGTAAGGATAAGGGTTCTGATCATACGCTCACCTCAATATAATATCTCTTCCCTTAATGGACCGGAAGAACTATGGCCTAATCCTTCTGCGAAAAATCAGGAATATTATTACAGGAAGTATTGCAAATTGAAAAGATAGTTTCGTTAATACAGATAACCCGCCTCTATTTAGTTGAATAATGACGAAAGGAATAACAGCAGCAAATAAAATCTGCCCAATATAATGATTCGATGCCAGGACCTTCCTCATCTTATTATTTAGCGTATTAGAGACATACCCGATGACGAATGAAAAAATTATGATAAAAGTCATTCCTCCGTTCACAAAAAGCTCTGTAAGCAGGTGAGCGGTTCCGACCGGTTTTAAATTTTCTAACGCTTCATTCTCCATAATAAACCGTTCAAAAAACTGATAGTTATTTTTGTTATTCAAGATAAAGGATGGGACCTGTTCTACGATAGGATCGAGTAACGTTTTTCCGTATAAAAAACTTATTGTATGCTCCTTAAACAGCTCTATACACTTCAGAAAACTAATATAGTTAAAGGTTGTTTCGTAAAAGAAAAATCGGATGGGAGCCTTCAGAAGAGAAAGGAAAGTAAAGGCCTGTTCCCCCCCTGATTTTCTTATCATCCCGATCAAGCCTAGAAATAACAATAGCGAGATCCCAAAAATAATTTCCTTGGTCTTAAGTTTCCTTTTGTAATTTACCAACTTATACAATAATGCGATCTGGAATATAAAGGTGAATGTTAATTGCCTAATTCCTAGAGGAAACAATAATAAATGAAATAATCCAGCAAACAATAAATATTTTTTTTGGAAACCTGTCACTCGTATTAGAATTAATGTCCCTATGTCGATTGCAAATACTGCAGTAAACAAATACACATATCCGACATTCTTTAAACTATACCCTGCGCTAATTGCACTAAGATAATCTATTTTGTATAAGCCAAAAAAGAATAAGCCCATCGCTGCTAACAGCCAATAGTGAATGAAAAACCTCGAATGAAAATAATTGTATTTTTTTGAGGCCAGGTCAACTTCCTCATGTGTAGTATCTTCCACATCCTTACTTGATTTCTTATTAAATAAGAAATAGGAGAAGTAAAATAAAGAAAGAAATAAACAGTTATAGTACAGTGATTCTGATACGGTGGCAAATGTATAAACTTCATTGAAATGAATTTTTGTGCCAATAAATCCTTCCAATCCACCATCGGTTAACAAGTATAATGGCACACCTACAGAATATGCGAAAAATGACCATCCCACTATTTTGTCCCAGGTTATCCCTTTTGAAGTAACGATCATATTTGATAACCCAATCATTATGTACATAATGTAAGACGTAAGCAGATTTGTCTTTAAATACAGTTCATACTCAATAAATATAATGGAGAGCAGAATGACTGCAAACATGACTAGCAGATAAATGAACTTTAATTGTGATTTATACAAATAAGATGAACCTGTTCTGGCGGGTAAGGAAATTCTCATCATTTTTCACCAATCCATCTATAAGTTATTGCAGTGTATCATTGGTTTACATCTTCTAAGCACTTCATTATCCAAGCAATGAGGATTGTTTGATAGCACCGCCTTCTTCTGTATCCACACTCCCATTCGATATTTTCCTGTTAACAAAAATAATTGAGAATACAACAAGCGGTATTGCAACAAATCTTGATAAGCCTGCAGCAGAGTCCCCAAAATAAGGAATGAGTATAGACATTATGGTGAAAATGGATACCGATGTTGATAACGAAAGTGCTGTGTTAATTTTGATGAACCCTGTTCCATTCAAATAATAATTTGGAATTATGGCAAAAGCTCCGATAGCTACTGAAAGAACTAGCAAGCGGAAAAGATCAGTATGAAGACTGGCAAATTCCAAACTAATCCATAACGTTAATATGGAATGTGCAAACAAATAAGCAACGAGGGATGCAATAATAATGAATATTGATTTGCACATAAATGCTATTGAGTAAACTTTCCTTATCTGTGCGGTTTGCTTACTCTCATATAATGAACTGAATTTTGCAAATAAAAATGCAGATGCAGCAGCTGGCATTTCATGTATCTTTATAACAAGTTGCATACAAACCGCATAATACCCTAATACGCTAGGACCTAATAATGAGCCGATGATAAGTTTATCAGCTTGATTATTTAAGGCGCTGATTATCATTTGAAGCCAAGAGTAAATCCCATACTTGAAAATTTCCATGAATATGGATCGGTTTAATCGAAGTCTGAAGAGTAGGTTTGAGTTAACCTTTTTTGCTATATAGGCATTGATAAACAAAAGCAACACGGTTGAAATGAATAAAAATATAACCAGTAATTTAATATCTTTATAAATAAGTGCAAGTCCTGTAAAAAGGATAGATGTTAATACGTTGTAGACAATATTCACCTTGCTGTTGATATCATACCTTTGCTTGGCCATATAAGATCCAGAGATTACGCTGTTAATAATTCTTAGCCCTACAACGCCGCCTATTAAATGAATGACTGGAAGGATTGAATTCACACCAGAAGTTCCAAAAAACACTGGGAATACGAAAGTATCGAATAACAGTGTTAGTGCATTGATGACAAGCGACAAAATTATTGAGAGTGTGAATGCTACAGAAAACAATTGATTAAACATTGAATCATTTTCTGACGATTCGTATTCCGATCCAATCTTAATGAATGCATTACCTAAACCGAAGTTAGATATGCCAAGTATATTTATAAGCGAGTTAATTAGCACCCATATTCCGTAATTAGCACTTCCTAGGTTTTTTAAAAGCATTGGTGTTGTTATGATGATTACGACGGGCGTTATAAAATAGGATGAGATACTAAATAGCACATTATTAAAGTCCCTATTTTTTTTTATGGATGCTATTCTATCTATTAGTTTCATAAAATGAGTGCTCCACTCTAAATTTTATACACCTTGCAACTAACCCGATAAATTTTGATAAAAGTCTAGATAGATAATAGTGTCTCCTTATTCGTTATCTGTGTGCGAACTCTTCTCATGTCCACATCTACCATCATTTGAATCAACTCTTCAAATCCAATCTCAAGTTCCCAACCTAATTTTTCTTTCGCCTTTGAACAATCACCAAGCAAAAGGTCTACTTCAGCTGGGCGTACAAATTCGGGATCTATTACAACATAATCTCTATAATCCAATCCGACATAAGAAAATGCTACCTCAAGAAGTTCTTTAACCGTATGCATTTCACCAGTAGAAATTACGTAGTCATCTGGCTCAGCCTGCTGTAACATTAACCACATTGCTCTCACATAATCTCCCGCGAATCCCCAGTCACGAAGAGAATCCAAGTTTCCCATACGGAGCTCATTTTGAAGTCCGAGCTTTATCCTGGCTACACCGTCAGTAACTTTTCTTGTAACAAATTCTAGTCCACGTCTTGGAGATTCATGATTGAACAGAATACCCGAACAAGCGAACATATTAAAGCTCTCACGGTAGTTTACAGTAATCCAGTGGCCATAGACTTTAGCCACACCATATGGGCTTCGCGGATAGAAGGGGGTCGTCTCTTTCTGCGGAGTTTCTACTACTTTTCCGAACATTTCAGAACTAGATGCTTGATAAAATCTAGCCTCCGGCTTCATGATTCGAACAGCCTCTAACATGTTCGTAACTGCGATTGCCGTATATTGTCCAGTAGCTATAGGTTGTGGCCAAGATGCTGCTACAAATGATTGAGCAGCCAGATTATACACTTCATCCGGATCTGAAATTTTTACCGCTTCAATTAGAGATGCCATATCAGTCAAATCTCCAGAGATCCATCTGATTTCATCTTTGATATGATTAACATTCTCATAATTGGGGGTACTTGTGCGTCTTCGCAATCCGTATACTTCGTATCCTTTTTCTAATAGAAGCTCAGCTAAATAAGAACCATCTTGCCCTGTAACACCGGTAATTAACGCTCTTTTCATGTATGTTCCCTCCCACGGACTACGGTTATTGTTTGATTAAATATTCCTTCTGAAACGCTTGATACACGGACCGTAATCCGCTCTCCAATGAAATCTGGGCTTTCCATCCAAGATTGTTTATCTTCGTCACATCTACCAATTTTCTCGGAGTCCCGTCAGGTATAGTGCTATTGAACACAATTTCTCCGTCATAACCGACAATGGACCGGATGAGTTCTGCCAGCTCTTGAATTGAGATATCTTGGCCAACGCCTACATTAATTATTTCACTTTCGTTATAATGCTCCATCAGAAATAAACACGCCTCTGCCAAATCATCTGAATGAAGAAACTCACGCCTAGGGTTTCCTGTCCCCCATACCTCTACTTCAGGGATGTTATTTTCTTTTGCATCATGAAATTTTCGTATCAATGCTGGTAATACATGAGAAGTCTTCAAGTCGAAGTTGTCATGTGGACCATACATATTGGTAGGCATAACGGATATATACTTTGTTCCATATTGACGATTATAAGACTGACACATGTTAATGCCCGCTATCTTAGCAATGGCATAGGGCTGATTCGTTGGTTCCAACTCACCAGTTAGTAAATATTCCTCTTTAAGTGGCTGTGGAGCAAATTTAGGATATATACACGTAGAACCTAGGAACAAGAGCTTCTTGACATTAAATTGATAGGCTGCATCAATAACATTGGTTTGAATAAATAAGTTATCTCTTATGAAATCAGCAGGATAGTCATTATTTGCTGCGATCCCGCCCACCTTAGCCGCAGCTAAAAACACATAATCAATCTTCTCTTGCTGGAACAGGTTATAGACCTCTCCTCTATCCCTTAGGTCCAATTCGGAACTGCTACGGCACACCAAATTGTGGTACCCATTACTTTGTAAAGCTCTTAGAATAGCAGAGCCCACCAAGCCCTTATGTCCAGCAACATAAATTTTTGAATCTAAATCCATATTATGATCAACTCCTAACCTCTCATTAAAAAGCATCTTTAGTTCCAAATAAGACCCTTACTGTGTGTAAAATAATTTTTATATCTGTAATGATTCCTCTTTGTTCGATATACTTTAGATCCAGCTCTACCATTTCATAAAAACTCAATTTATTTCTACCACTTACCTGCCACAAACCAGTACACCCAGGAATAACGCTCAAACGTAGCTTGTCATAGCTGCTATATTGATCAACTTCTCTAGGCAATGCTGGTCGTGGTCCTACAAGTGACATCTCACCGCGAATTACATTCCATAACTGCGGAAGTTCATCTATGCTGGTTCTGCGAATAAATTTCCCAATTTTTGTAATACGCGGATCTTCTTTCATCTTGAACATAGCGCCACTTATCTCATTCTGGTCTAATAATTCCTCCAATAATTCTTCGGCATTTGAAACCATGGAGCGAAATTTATACATTCGGAATGACTTTTCATCCTTACCGATACGAGTTTGATAAAAAAAAATAGATCCTTTCGGATCCTCTAACTTAATTAGTATGGATATGATTAGAAAGAGTGGCGACAATAGAACAAGCCCCATGAGGGCAAAAATGAAATCCATAGCCCGCTTTAATATACGATATAAGACTTTGCCGTTTTTCTTCTCTTCGGTATATATCGAGTTCCCCTCGAGAACAACTTCTATATCATTTCGTTGAGGAGTGGGAGACACTTCGTTCACCTCATTAGCGATTTATTTTACCCAGATGTTCTCGTTCGAGAATAGTTTCCAAACTGTGCAGTAATGGTTTACGCAAGTCCTCATTTTGCAGGGCAAAGTCAACTGTTGTCATTATAAATCCGAGCTTTTCGCCTACATCGTAACGGATCCCTTCGAAATCATATGCGAATACACCCTGGGCCTCGTTTAACTTTTGTATTGCATCCGTCAACTGAATTTCCCCACCAGCACCTTCCTCCTGAGCTTCAAGAAATTCAAATATTTCTGGAGTCAATATGTATCTTCCCATAATGGCCAACTGGGATGGAGCTTGGCCTGTAGGAGGTTTCTCTACAAAATAATCCACCTTATATAAACGATTCATTTTGTCGAGGGGAGCTACGATGCCATAACGATGCGTTTGGTCATACGGCACAGTTTGGACTCCGATCACGGATTTTTGTAATTGCTCAAATTGTTCTGCCAACTGCCGAATACAAGGTGTCTGCGACTGTACGATATCATCCCCTAGGAGCACAGCGAACGGTTCATCTCCTATAAAGTTGCGGGCACACCATACAGCATGGCCAAGTCCTTTTGCTTCCTTCTGACGAATATAATGAATATCCACGTTGGATGAACGGCGCACTTCATCAAGCAAATCAAATTTCCCTTTGCTAAACAAATTATTTTCCAACTCAAACGCATGGTCAAAATGATCTTCGATGGCACGTTTCCCTTTACCGGTCACAATGATAATGTCCTCAATTCCAGAAGCTATTGCTTCCTCCACAATATATTGAATAGTGGGTTTATCAACAATTGGAAGCATTTCTTTTGGCATGGCTTTTGTTGCAGGCAAGAAACGAGTACCTAGACCTGCTGCAGGGATAATCGCTTTTTTCACTTTCTTCATCATTCATTCACTACCCATCTCTGTTTATTCTTTATACATTTGTCAATATGAATGTCTATGTAGTAGAACAGCCTAGCTATACACTCTTCAATCAGGAAGAGAACATAGCTAAACTCTCTAAAAAGGGCATTTAACCCATCCTCACATCACACCATCGACAATAATGTCTAAGGTCTTTAAGACCCACAGCATGACCGAGTGTCTACAGTGAAAAAGGTGCAGTAGACATTACCTTATTACTACTTCCGCTAGCTTTATTGACTTTTTGGTAATTCTCACACAACCCGATTAATTACAATGCCAAGCATTCGGGCGTTTACATGTTTTAATTGTTCCTGAGCTTTCTTCAGCCTTTCCCTCTTCACTTTGCCTGCAGCTACCACCATAATAATGCCATCGCACAAGGCGCTAACTATGACACTATCTGAAACGGATAGTACAGAGGGCGTATCCATGAGAATAACGTCATATTGCTCTTTCATTTGATCCAGCAGATCACGCATCGCAATGGAATCCATAAGCTCCGACGGATTCGAAGGTACTGGCCCGGAAGGAAGCAATGAAAGCTGGTTGATCGATGTCTCCTGAATGACTTCACTTGTACTCGCTTGCCCTGCTAATAGTGTGCTTAGGCCTTGATAGTTTAATCGTGAGAAAATACGGTGCAGAGAAGGCTTGCGCAAATCGGCATCGATAAGAAGGACTCTTTTCCCCTCCTGTGCGTAGGTGACAGCCAAATTGCTGATTGTTGTACTTTTCCCTTCCCCAGTCTGGGATGAAGTCACCATAATCGTCTTTAATTCCATATCCTTTGAGGAAAAAGGAATTTTTGTACGAAGTAGCCTATACACTTCTGATATTGGAGATTTCGGATTTGTAGATACGATTAAACTGCTGTCATTGGTTGATCGTCGCATGCTGACCTTCACCTACTTTTGAGTTTTGTAGTGCTTTCATTCTGGCGGTTTTTTTCAGGTCACTTTTCGGGATTCTTCCTACAACCGCAAGTACGGGGACGTCCAGCATTTCGGTAATATCAGCTTCTGTTTTTAACGTATCGTCCAGGTAATCTAAAAGAAATATCAGTCCAATTGCCACCATCAACGAAACAACAAAGCTGATTAACAGATTCATGATTGGGTTGAAATTGATAGGTCCAGGGGTGGCTGTCATATCTGCTTCGCTTAGAATAGTGATATTATCAACCTTCATAATATGAGGGATTTGTTCCTTAAACACGGTGGAGACCGCATTTACGACTTCAGCAGCTTTGGCATAGGATGTATCCTCATAGACCAAGTTCATAACTTGTGAATTATTTGCCGATGTGACGGAAATCCTGGCGGATAATTGCCCCGCAGTCTGTCCCAGATCGGGAAATTTCTCAACAACCTTGTTCATAATAGCGGAGGATTTGATAATCTCTTTGTAAGAATTTATAAGGAATATACTTGTTTGGATTGTACTCGTATTAAGTGTTCCTGCCCCTTCTCCAGATGACTGGTTCACGATCAGCTTGGCATTGGCAGCATAGATCGGTGTTGTAAAGAAGTAGCTTTTCACTCCGGTTGCAACCATTGCAACGATCACAATAATTGCGATTAACCACCATTTTTTCTGTATGACTCCAAAATACTGTTTGAGTTCCATCTGCGTTCGACCCCCCGTTGGATTCAAGTTCCTACAACACCTTGATCTCGTTTTTTATTAATTACCGGCTATACATTCATGCATGGTTCATAATTCGCAACTCTTCGATACAATCCGTATAATTTATATCCCATAATTTACGATACAGTTTGTATCATGTCAAGGAGAACTTTCTTTGATTTCTCCATAAAAAAGACACGTTTTGTATCGCGATGATTGAAGTGTAAGATATGTTAACGCTTACTTATATAAAAGAAATAATTTCAACTCTCCGTTCTTAACCTTAAGATTTCCTCTGGAACACATACTATGTTTGGTGAAAATCCTCCGGGTTAGACTCGCCCTTTTATTCAAGTAATACTTTTCTAATTTCAAGCCATTACTGATCGGATGAGGATTATCTCCTGCTTGAATACGCGTAAATACTGCTATATGATATTCACCTGGGATACGATTTGTATCAATTTTAATTTAATGGAAATTCATCCTCTCCATTCCTGAGGCCTCTTCAAAAAAAGGAGTTATGTTATGCGCATCTTTATTACTGTAATTTGGGCTCTAGCCTTGTTCATCTTCACTTGCTCTCTTAATTTTCAACTTCTGATCCAGCATCACATTGTAAATTTCCGATTTAATCCGTCCCCTGATTGGTCCGATCTTCTGAAACTGGATTTTCAATGGTACAGCGGAGATTGGATTTCGCGTAAATTAGGCCATTTCTTCGGATTTTTCATCCTTGCTATGCTGGCGTCGAACTTCGGCAAGACCAAGTCAGCCTTCTATTGGTGTGTACTTTATGCTGCATTCACAGAAATCCTCCAACTGTTTTTCTTTCGGGGCGGGAGGATTTATGACGTGATCAACGATGCCTCCGGCATTCTACTGGCTTACTTCTTGTGCACATTCCAGCTCCGTAGAAATACCAACCATAAAAGCATCCGTTAAGATTCCAGAAAATAAACAAAAAAAGTATTGATACAAATTGTATACATGATATATAATGTTACCGATACGATATGTATCATTGATTTGAATGGGGTACAGCCGGTGTAGGCTGCAACGAAAGGAAGATCGAATGGGCGCAATTGCCGGTATTTATCGTTTTCATGGAGAGCCGATTCCAACGGATAACAGCGAACTCATAATGTCGGCATTAAGCAAGTATCCTGCTGATCAAAGCGCCGTTTGGCAAAAGGATTACATTATGATGGGATGTCATGCCCAATGGATTACAGAGCATGCCATCCACGAAATACTTCCTTATTACGATCCGCAGCGCGGGCTTGCCATCACGGCCGACGCCATCTTAGACAATCGGGATGAGCTCATGGAACAGCTGCATGTGTCGCCTGTCCATAGGCCGCACATGACAGACAGTGAAATTCTGCTGCAGGCTTATGAGAAATGGTCCGAACGGATGCCAGAGCGACTGGTCGGAGATTTTGCTTTTGCCATATGGGATGAACGCAAGCAGCTGCTGTTCGGGGCAAGGGATTTCTCAGGCGCAAGAACGCTATATTATCATCACGATGAGCAGCAGTTCTCCTTCTGTACGATGATGACTCCCTTGCTCACTTTACCTTATATACATAAAGAGCTTAACGAGCGTTGGCTAGCCGAGTTTCTGGCGATCCGCGGTGTGTTCGAACCCCCGGATGCTTCAACCACTGTGTACAATCATATTTATCAGATCCCGCCTTCCCACTCCTTCATCGTTAAACATAACCGGTTATGGATCAGCCGATATGACAACCTGGCTAATGTGCAGCCTCTGCAGCTCCGTTCATCCGAGGAGTATGAAGAAGCCTTTCGTGAGGTATTTCATAAAGCCGTAACCTCAAGGCTTCGTCGTTCAAGCCTGCAAATCGGCGCTCATCTTAGTGGTGGTTTGGATTCGGGCTCTGTTGCAAGCTTTGCAGCAAGAGCACTTCAGCAGAAGAACCGGATGCTTCAGACCTTCAGCTACATACCGGAAGATGAATTCATAGATTGGACGCCAAAGCACAGATTTGCTGACGAGAGGCCGCTCATCAGGCAGACCGTACAGTTTGTGGGCAACATCCATGATCATTACTTGAATTTCAAAGGTCACAGTCCCTTTACGGAAATCGACGACTGGATTGACATCCTGGAATCTCCTTATAAGTTCTTTGATAATTCGTTCTGGCTAAGAGGAATTTATGCGCAGGCGCAGCAGCGCGGGATCGGAATTCTGTTGAATGGAGCAAGGGGGAATTACAGCATCTCTTGGGGACCCGCAATGGAGTATTACACGCGACTTATGAAAAAGTTCAACTGGCTCCATCTATCCCGCGAGATCAATCAGTATAGCAGGAACGTTGGAGTTGGACGTAAGCGGCTATACTCCATCCTTTGCCGTAAAGCATTGCCTTTCCTCACAAGGATAAGGCCATCCGGATCATCAGCTGAGTTGCCGCAGCTCATCCATTCCGACTTTGCTGAACGCACAGGGATCTACGACAAGCTGCAGGATCGCACGTTTACCGGAATTGGCTCAACAGACGATCTTCCTGATGATCCACTGGAAGCCAGAATTCAGCATTTCAACCGGGTTAACATGTGGAGCGCCACCGGGTCAAGCGGCTGCAAACTGTCCCTTCGTTATTCCGTATGGAGTCACGATCCGACCAATGATCTGCGCGTCATTCGATTCTGCCTGTCAACGCCAATGGAGCAATTCGTTCATAATGGCATGGATCGGGCTTTAATTAGACGCTCTACTTCAGGCTGGCTCCCCGATTCCATCCGGCTTAACCAGAGAACAAGAGGCATCCAGGCAGCCGATTCTATCCATCGTATGCGAAGTGACTGGCCAGCATTTATCGATGAACTGGATCATCTGAGTCGTGATTCTAGAATGCAGCAGTTCATTAACATGCCTGTTCTCGAAGAAGCTCTGTCGGAGGCCCGTCAGGGAATGGATCCAAATCAAGCCTATGGCCCCTCCATTAAACTCCTAATGCGCAGCCTCATTCTGTATCGATTTCTTCAAAAAAACTTTTGAAAGGAGGTGAATCTATATGAAAAAGGAATGGAGCGTACCTGCTTTGGAGGTTCTTGACATCAAAATGACCATGGCTGGTCCTGGTAGTGCAATTCCGGATGGAGTGCAACCGGATCCGGACGAAATGGTTCACACCAGCTAACATATAAAGCCATCATGTTCTGATAAAAAGAGCCCCTATACGCCTGATCGGGTATAAGGGCTATCTTTTTTTATTCGCATATTAATCATTGGAGTGAGGACCATGCTTCAAACGTTTAAGCCAACCGCATATAAGGCTTTCGGGTTTTCCATTCATAGTGACATTCCCATGCCTGAGTTACAGCCCGTCGTCCTCCCGGATGATTTTGCCGACATTGTCGTCCGTTATGCCGATCTGACCGAAAGATGGCTTGGAAGATCTGATAAATCGAATAAAACATGGGTATGCACTGAAGATATGGTCATGTTCAGAGTACCTGAACTCGCCGTTTTTGCAATAGAGGACGGAACGACCATCTCTGTTTCTCCAGAGAAGGGCGCCGCGGAGGATAAAATCCGCCTGTACGTGCTGGGATCTTGTATGGGTGCCCTTTTATTGCAGCGTAGAATACTCCCCCTGCACGGCAGCGCGGTAGTGATTGACCATAAAGCCTATGCCTTCATCGGTCATTCCGGGCACGGGAAGTCGACGCTGGCTTCTGCCTTTTTGCAGAAAGGATACCAATTATTAACGGATGACATTATCGCCGTGACGCTGGACCAACAAAATATTCCTTACGCAACGCCAGCTTATCCTCAACAAAAGCTTTGGCAGGAAAGCCTTGAAGTCTTCGGTATGGATTCCAGGCATTTTCGGCCTTTGTTCGAGCGTGAAACCAAGTACGCCGTCCCCGTCACATCCCAATTCTCCAATAATCCCCTGCCGCTGGCTGGCATTTTTGAGATCATCAAGACGGATTGCTGTCAACTACATATACGTGAGATTGATAAATTAGAGAAGCTGCCGCTGTTGCATCGTCATACCTATCGAAACCAACTTCTATCCGGCAGCGGATTAACGAAGTGGCATTTTGACATCACAGCGCGCATGTCCGGGAGTATGGCTATGTACCAGATTCAGCGTCCATTAAACGAACATACCGTGCACGAGCTAACGGCCATGGTCTTAGATACCATACGTGAATAAACATGAACTTCATGGGTCGTTTATCGAATCATATTCCGCAGCGATCAAACACCCGCAATTACATATGCCCCCCTTTATAAAAGATCCCCAAATGACCGGTTTGGGGATCTTTTCACTAAAGCTCGGCCTCGACAAGGCAAGGCTTTTGTCTGCGTCACATCCATCTTTTACTTTTCCTGCTTACGCACAAATACCACAACAACTTCGAAAGACGATGCGCAGCAAAATGAACTTCTGGATCGACCTTAGTGTTTTTGTTAATGTCGTTTCTAACGGCTGAGTACATTCATGATTTCGATCTTAAACAAATTAACAACCCGCTCAATGAGCGGGTTGTTATACATGAAGGCGAATACGGCCATATTGCTGTCAATAAACGGGCCCGAGCGCTGATCGGATCAGTTTGTATTCGTATACTATACCATTACTTTTCGTCCGCTTGATCGGTGAATGCCATGCCCATTCGCCTCTTCATTTATTTTACCAGCTGGGACTGCCCTTTCTTTACCCCAAGTACGTATCGCTTCAATTTGTTCAGGGCTTGTTTGAGATAACGGCACGACATTGGTAAAGAAGTTTATAAACGTATCATCAGTAATGGAATCGTCCCCTTTTACAAATGCTTGCTTCACTACGTCTCGAACAGCAGCTTCCAAATCCGCACCGGCAAATCCGTCCGAAAGTCTCACTAAATGCTGTAATAATTCATTTGATATTGTTCTCTTCAATCCCTTTTCAATATAAATCTTTATAATTTCCTCCCGTTCACTCGCGGTTGGTAAATCTACGAAAAACAACTCATCAAAACGTCCTCTGCGCAGCAGTTCAGGGGGCAGCTTGGATACGTCATTGGCGGTTGCCACAACGAAGACTCTAGCGAGGCTTTCCTGTAACCAATACAGAAATTGGCCGACCAGACGGGTCGATGTGCCTCCATCGCCTCCGCCTACTGCGCCGGCAAGACCCTTCTCAATTTCATCAATCCATAATACGCATGGCGCCACATGATCGGCTGTGGATAATGCTTCCTTCAAACGATTCTCACTCTGCCCTAAGTACTGTCCATGTATGGTGGATAAATCCAACCGATACAGCGGTAGGTTCCATAAGGAAGCGATCGCCTTAGCGGATAAAGACTTCCCACACCCCGGAACACCAACCAACAAAATTCCTCTTGGCGGGCGAATGCCGCGTTCACGCAAGTCGGCCGTCAGGAGCTGGCGATTAGCATCAAGCCATAATTTAAGGCCATCTAACCCGCCAATTTGATAGTCCTCTCTTACAATAACTCGCTCAATACCAGAAATATCAGCAAAAATCTTATCTTTGGCATGCATTAATTCCTTTAAATTCTCATTCATAATACTACCGTTAGCTAATAATGTTGCGATCACATTTTCAGCCTCGATTTGGCTTATGCCCGCAAGTATAGCGGCCGCTTGCCTCTCCTCGGCATCCTGCCACTCAATGAACATTTCACTTCGATAAGGATAAATTTGATCCCGAATAATGATCAGCATTTCATCCTCGTTGGGCTGAGACAGCGTTATCGACATGCCCAGACGCTGCAATGGCCCCCAGACAGGATTATTCGTAATTACAACAATCGCCCCGCCCGTTTCCGTAGCAAGCATTACCGCATCTTGCAATTGTCTTGCCATCCGAGTATCGTCTTCAAGCTCTTGTACCTCTGTAAAAACGAACGTTTGATTTTGCAGTTGACCGATTTTTTGTGTCACATAATCTAGTCCACCAATAACCGAACGGTCCTCATTGAGCAGCCGATTGGTTGATATATCTCTCATTCCTTGGGATAACGTATGGTAGCCAATGTTTAAATTTAACTTTGTTGATAATTGAGCTATAAAACTAAGCGCACGAGAGCGTTCCGCAGTACGTATAGAAATAAAGGGAATTCTCGCTTTCAAATATTGCTCCATGGTCTTCAAACATGTTTGCAAGTCACTCATTTAAAATAGCACCCTTCTTCTAGACTTAAATGGATCAGATGCAGACTCCTTCGGTTCAACCGGCTCACGAGCCGCGGCCGCTGGAGCTTGCGTCTGTTGCTGTATCAAACTATTATGTCTAATCGTATAGGCAAGTTGACCCGTTCGATCATGCTTTGCGCTTTCTAATAAAGCTTCCTGAGAATCTCCGACATATTTACTTACAACTTGGATCAAGGATTCCTTAACATCCTCAGGAAAAATAGAAAGGCGGCATAAACGATACAGCAAATCAAATCGGTAACGTGCATTTATAATGGCGGAAATAATGGCTGCTTCTTCACCGCGTGAATGATCCAGTTCCTGCTGGAATAGGCGCGTCGTATACTTTAATTTAAATTCAATTACTTCATAGGTGCACTTTACAATTTTATCAGCTACACCTGACGTCCATTCCAACTTACCTTTTTCCAGAACAGAAATGATCTTCTCATCTTCCTGACCAAGTTCTTTTAGTTGATGAAACAGCTTCGTCCATTCGGAATAATAATTCGGAGGATTCATAATAATTTCGAGCTCCGTCTACGAACTAATACAGCCGGCGGATTCAAATCCCATGCAGGAAAGCTTTCCGCTAATGATTCGTTAATGGTTTGCCTTTGCAGTTCTTCAATCTTCAGATCCAGCTTTGCTTGCATTTGGCCAGCCGGCTCTGTCGAAGAATTCTGAATGATGGGTTTGCTTCTATTTAACATCCGGATTTCACTCCTTCTTAATTTGACGAAATAACGGCTCTAGCAGAATCATAGGTCGAATATGTATATTGCTCTGGCGTAACTTGATCAAGAAGCTCATCTATTTTACTTGCGTTAGCATCTTCAGTCTCATACTCGAGGCGATAATCAACAATATCACTTAAAGTTGCCACTAAAATTTGCTTATGATTTGCGAATAGTTCCTCATAATTCTGTTCAATTAGTTGTACATTCTTTTTAACAATCCTCAGACCATTCAGGAAAATAAACAAACAGATAGCGGAAACAATAAATAAAAATAATGTGCTCATACCTAATACAAAGAACCCAATACCTGCAGCTAAGGATACCCAATGTTTGGCGCCGAGCTTGTTTTTACCCAAAGCGTCCTCTTTCTTCAATTGAATATGCTGTTGCAAACTGGAGATCAGCTCTTCCTCATTACTTCCGTCCCTCGAAGTGCCCGTCCAATCGTCCAATTTAATCTCAATATCGATAGGGACAGCATTACGATTTTCAGCAGTTAGATCATCATGGGCATGGTTTATCCATTCCTTCGATAAGGCTATGGCGAGCTTTTGGGTAGCAACAGAAGCGTTGGATTCTGTCGGATACATGGAAAAGTTCGTTAACAGCTGGGTAAAATCAAGTCTTTCGTCAACAACCTTCTCATTTGCAAACAAGTTCTGGGCCGTGTTCTTATCTCCATCTTCTTTTATGATTAATTCATTTAATCGTTCTTCACGACGTAACGGCAGCTCTTCCTCGTCGAATTCACGAACCAAAATGTCGAGCAGTTGGTCTACTGCAAAAGCCAAGTTTTTGGAAGGGATAATCTCTTGCGTAAGGATAAAATTGAAATATTGAAAAATAATATCATGCAGCTGCGCACCCTCAAGCGCATGCTGAAGCTGTGGCCAAGTCGGACTGTATTTCCTCAAATGAGGAAATTTTGAAGCATCCAGCTTTTCTGTACGCGACAAAAGCGCTTTCTTCCATTGGTCTCGCTGTGCTTCGATAAAACCTGCTTTTTGTGATAGCTCGTCCAACCAGCTTTTTATTAATAAGCCGCATTTCGCTCTAGCTTCAGGACCAAAAATCCCGTTAGAAAAGCCATCAATCAAAATAACGATTTCTCTCTTAAGTTCATTCGGATCTTGCTGACCAAAATATCGTTCCAACCAAGAGCGGCTTGATTGATAACGACCTCCTCGGCGCGTAACCAATGCAAAAAACAGAGATGTCTTCTCATCATCTCTTCGCAACGCTTCGACAACTGCCTTCTCAGCCAGCTCCTTTTTATCACTAAGCCATGCGGATAATGCGATTAAGCATGGCGCCAGCCAATACCGTGGAGCAGCCAGCAACTGTTCTTCCGATGCGTTCTCGATTGTATCCTTACGTACCAAACTGGTGTCAACGGCTTGCAATATTCCAATCGCTCTTCGACGAACATCCTCATAGTGACCGTATTTATTCTCGAGTTCTTGTCTAACCTTAACTAATCTCGTCTCTGCTAACTGCACATTTTTGATCAATCCATCCTGGCGTACATATTCACGAAACTCTTCCGCAAGCAGTGCAAGATCGCTTTGCGTATCCTCCAGTTGCTGCTCTACCGTAGCTACCTGTTGATATACTCCATTAATATTGTCATTAATTGCGCTCAACGAATTTTCGATCCGACTCAAGTTAGCCGTAGAGATCGTTTGATGATTTGACATCGCTCATCTACTCCTTAATCATAGATACTTCTCCAGATAGGGATACTGCAGCAATCATATTCATATATACCTCGATGTAGGCATAGCTAGGATGCATAGCCAGTCTTCTAGCCTTTTCCATACCGTTTGGGACGATTTCTCCTCGTTTATAATGATCGAGAATCTGTAATCTAGTATCTAGCGAATGGACTTCATAAGGATTCCCCAAGTAACACTTACTCACAATACCTAACGGAAGCTGATCCACCGCTAACTCGGGAAATTCACTGGATATTTGATCTATAAGCTCTTGAACTTTTCCCTTAGAGACAACCACACCGCTAACATCAAGCTTGGTCATCGATTCTATGAAAGCGCTTGAGCGTTTTAAGCGCAATCTTTTCTCTAATGCAGCTCCTTCTAATCGAACTACAGCTTGCTGTCTGGGTGCGACATCCAGACTGGTTTCAACCCGTGTATTAAGTCCTAATATCGGTCTCCGCATAGTACCTCCAAGAACTATATTTTGGTTTATTTTAGTATATCATGGAATATGATGAAGGGATATGTTGAACTTTGCTGTAATGAGAACTTCAGCATGTTGAACTTTGTAGACTCTAGTCACAACTTAACTGTGAACAAATTGAAGATAACATCTTATGGTCAACGCAAAAAACCATCCTCATGCGGATGGTTTTGGATTATTATTCTATTATTATTTCTTTGAAAAAAGCAAAAACCATGCCCTTATGCGATCGGTAGTTTTACATAGTGCTAAGAGGGGGATTACTCCCTTGTCCGAAGGCAGCCAAGAAAATGGCATGGATATCATGCACGCTTTAAACATCCACCGGCAGGCTTTCTATAGCTGTAAAAAATACGTCCAGCAGCTCTTTATCAAACATTTGTTTTACGTAATCCGAGATTCGAGCTAAGTCTTCCTCGCCGTTATATTCCAGGCATGCACGCCCTTCACACCATAATACCTTGCAATGAAATTGTTGCTTCACATGCTCAATAATATAGTCTTGTTCAACACATTCACGGATCATTACTGCCAAACGTCTCACACCCACTCATCTTTTTATGTTCTCGCATCCTCCTTATTATTCAAATTTCAAATATGTTTTTCGGTGATATTTGTCATACATACTGGATATCAGCAACGGGCAAGTGGTGTATTCATATTGTTATCGAGGAAAAAGGGGATATCCAAAAGATCTTAGATCTGTTGGATACCCCCTGTGTTGCTAGATTTAAACCCGTTTAAATTCAATCCAGTCGATCTGCAAGCCGGGCTTGACAAAATCCAGCTTCATTTCATAATAACCCGCTTCCAGCTCCACTTTGACAAGCTTCTGCCTGATCCATCTGCCGTCGGTACCATTCGTTTGAATCGTGGTCACCGGTTGATCGTTCAGTGTGACGTTGCATGCGCTCTGGGCCAGTTCCGATTCCGGAGACATAATGCGCACAATGATCCGGTACTCGCCGGATTCTTCGACCTTCACATACGTCGATCCCGCTTCAGCCGGTTTTACTTGTGTGCTCTCCGATAAGGTTTGTGCTTGCTCCGGCGCGAGAGAAGTGGCGGATTTAAAAGCACCTACGGCTTCCTCGATCACCTGTTTTCTTGAAAATACCGGCGCATGCATCAGGAACCGGCAGATGTTCATGGCGCTGCGCTGCAGCTCTCCACGAGTCAGCGTACCATTGTCCAAGGATGCCAAGGTATTGTCTTCCCATGCGTTGATTTCCGCACCGTAGTTCATAACCACCATATACAGATCATTTTGGGCGCGGACCATCCAGTTGGTGTTTTTGCGATCGGCTGGGCCTCCGTTCACCACATCGTTCATAATGGCCCACCAGTCGGTCATCACGATACCCTGGAATCCCCACTCGCCGCGTAGGATGGTGGTATTCAAATCATAATTGGATGCTGCCCAGTGTCCATTGATCGGATTATACGAGGTCATGATGGCGTTCGCCCCGCCTTGTTTCACCGCGATTTCAAAGCCTTTCAGGTAAATCTCCCGAAGGGCGCGTTCGGACACAACAGCGTCGACTTTACTGCGATGCTTCTCCTGGTTGTTGCAGGCAAAATGCTTCAGGGTGGCATTGGAGCCGCCCCTCATGATCCCGCGCGTGCATGCCGCGGCAAATACCCCCGAGATCAGCGGATCTTCCGAGAAATATTCAAAATTGCGTCCATTCAGCGGGCTGCGGCGAATGTTCAGACCCGGTCCAAGTAAAGTATCAATGTTGTAGCTGAGTAGCTCCCGGCCTTCCATGACATAGAGCTCTTCGACCAGCTCGGCGTTCCAGGTGGCCGCAAGCAGGGTTCCAATTGCCACCTGCGTTGCTTGCTGGCCGCTGTCCATCCGTATTCCGGACGGCCCATCCGCCGTACAAGCCACCGGAATTCCGTAGTCGAGCAAGCTGTCGCTCACGCCGCCAAAAGCCGATGCCGTGCCCGCCGTAACCAGCGGACTGCTCATGCCTTCTCCTCTGACGATCACTGCCAAGTCATGATCGCTGAGTTGAGCGATAAAAGCTTCCATGCTGACTTTCCCCTCATAAACGTCCCTTAAGGTATAACCTCGATTGCCCGTTTGCTCCAAGGTAAGCGGCAGGTTTTGATGAATGCGTTCCTCCATGTTCATCTTGCGCTGCGGCACCTCTGCATATGTCAGTTCGTATGAGCCGTCTTCCTTGCGAATGCCTGGCTTCATTCTGGTGAAGCCTTCCGTTGGCGCCATAGCTTCCTGCAGCTGCTCCACAACTTGCAGCATTTCGACAACATAGCCTTCTTGGCCATCCAAACCGATGGGCTCCACATTCTTCACGCTGGTTCCCACATACAAACGGTAGGTTCCGGCCTCCAAGACATAAGCGGAAGCTTGTCCCGTCACACCAGCATCATCGTAGGAAGCCATGGTGTGGAGAGGGAAACTGATCGTGAGCGGCTGCGAATCGCCGGGCGCAAGCACCTGCGTCTTTCCAAATGCCGCCAACACTTTGGCAGGCTTGCCCAAGACGCCTTGCGGCGCTTCGTAATAAACCTGCACCACCTCTTTACCTGTATAGGTGGTCCCGATATTTTTTACGTTTACGTCGATTTCAACGTATTGCGCTCCCTCTCTAACCACCAGCTTGCCTTCCTGCGGCTCGATTTGGAACTGCGTATACGACAACCCAAAGCCGAATTCATACTGCACGGAAGCGGGTCGAAACGTTTCGAAAAAACGGTAACCCACATAAATATCCTCTTGATAAACATTCTTTAGCTCGTTGCCGTAATTGCGGGTCGATGGATAATCCTCGATCGAATAAGCAATCGTATCGGTTAGTTTGCCGCTAGGCGTCACCTCGCCCACCAACACGTCTGCAATGGCGTTACCGCCCTCCATGCCACCTTGCCAAGCGTAAATGACAGAAGAAATCGGGTGCACATAACCTTCATCGAGCATCCAGCTCATATCGATAATGTTGGATACATTCAGCACCACAATGGTTTGCTCGAAGTGCGTGGTCACCTGCTGCAGCATCGCTTTTTCTTCGGACGTTAACTGGTAACTGCCCGGCTCATTAGCATTATCCTGATCTTCACCCGCTGTTCGCCCGATAACAACAATCGCCTTGTCGGATGCCTGTCTTGCTGCGGATACCAGCTCATCGGTCAAAGCCATTTCCTTCTGATGCCACGGTTCCGCAGCCCAGCCGCCTCCGCCATTATCGAAAGGATTTTGTTCAATCCACTGTTCATAGGCAGATGCCAATTCTTCGTTGACGGTGATGTTCTTCTTATCCCGAAGACCGCCGAGCAGGTTCGTTGTATGGGAAACATGAACGCTTCCGCCCGAACCCGTACCGCTGCGGTAATAATTAATTTGCGTTCTGCCGAAAACGGAAACGGTTTCGTTTGGTTTCAGGGGCAGAACCTGTCCATCATTCTTTAACAGTACGGCACCTTCGGCAGCGACCTTTCGGCTAAACTCGGCAAAGCCTTCCAAAGGAGCTCCCATTCTCTGTGTATTCAATCTTTTCCCTCCTATTTGTTTTCTCCAAAGATCCAATTCATATGAAGAAAGGTAGTAAATGCCTGACGAATTCCAACATTAGGTATAAGGCATCTATGTACTATCATAGTAACAAATTCTGCATAGGAATATATAAAAAGTCTTGAAGTTGCTGAAAAGAGTACAGTTTCGATTGAGGGATTCACAAAAGGCGATATACCTGAAAAAGTCAAACGTTGTATAGGTACACCAGAATTACATAAGCAAAGGGATGGGACCATACAGAAATAATTTGTCTATTGAATAAACACAATCGTTGAGGACTAAAAACGGGTATGATAAGATAAGAATAGAAATAAGGACGGTGTGCCAACCGTCCTCAGTACAACATCTTGAGTGGAATCCCCTCCAAGATCATGTGTGATCAGAAAGTAACCCACTTCGGCGACAACCTAAGAGTGGGTTACTTTCGTTTATCGATGTAAGTTAGCAATGCCAAAAGGAATAACCCGAAGGTAAGCACTTCACCAAACGAAATGTTCATCGCATCACCTCCTTTCGGAGGTTGCGCCCACTCAAGGTGTGTTGTACATTCCAAATTATAGCATATAAGCCCTGGAATTTTCGGGGCTTTTTCTTTCGCCCATAAACCATGACAATCCTCTCAAATACAATATTTTGAAGGATATCATCATACCGTGCGATGAAATCGCTGCTCTATGTGCTTAATAACATAATCTTGTTCCATATATTCACCAACCGTTGCCATCAAACGTCCTCTGGAGTTCTACGACACGTATATCCGTACAACGGCCAGCACATAATAAACCTCATTAACCTATATAAGTAAACAAGGAGGACCTTTCAATTGAGCGCAAATCAACCGGACAAGAACCTAATCAACACGGTGGAACAGCTGGCAGAGACACCCGTGAACAGCCAGGAGGCCCAGCAACAGCAGCAGGCCCGCAACGATCGCCGGAAACAAGCGCTGCATGACAGCGATGACAAATACAAAGAAAATGAATCCAAGAACTATCATTAGGATCGTTAGCAACGTCTGAACTCCATGAACACGCGTTGTTAACCTCCCTTTCAAATGTAAAAACGTAGAAAAGCGACCTATCACGGTCGCTTTTCTACGGATACAAATTGGATTATATTCACTTTGGCCTCCAAATATTTACCGGCTGAATGGTCTATTTCGGGGGGCCTTCATTCTGCTCTCACATTAACCCAAGAAAGCAATGGAGCGTTTTACTTTCCTTGCAAATGCAATGGGATCATCGATCGACTCCCAGTGGATATACATTAAACGCGGGTTCTCAAACAGCCAGTGATTGTGGACCGCTGTCACTTTAATCCCATTTTTGCGAAGATTGGTCAGCAATTGATTTACTTGACTTTGTAAGAGAGCGGTTTCCCCTAAACAAAGTGCGCGACCGGAACTGTCCAGGTTTTCAAACGAGAATAATTGATAACGGATCAAAGGGGAAGTCGTCCGTCTTCCTAAAATAGATGCTCTTATTCTCCGATTTCTGGAGACAAAACAAACCGGTCCTTTTGTTATTTCATGCTCCGTTCCGCCTAGAATGGCCGAGAATTGGTTACATAATCTTCTAAAGCGAGGACTTGCCTTCACTTCCGCCATACGAAATCATCCTCTCATTAAATGATAGAAAGACGAGACATCACTCACCCGGCATTAACCCAAGAATGCAATGGATTCTTTTGTTTTTCTTGCAAACGCAACAGGATTGTCAATAGATTCCCAATGCATATACATTAAGCGAGGTTGTTCTTTTAGCCAGTGGTTATGAACCGCCGTTACTTTTATCCCACGTTTACGGAGATTGGATATCAATCGATTGACCTGATTTTGGTGTACGGCAGTTTCACCCAAACAAAGCGCACGGCCCGATTTATCAAGAGATTCAAAGGAAAACATTTGCATCTGAACCAAAGGGGAGCGCGTTCTTCTTCCCAAGATGGATTCCCTTAGGTTCGTCATACGCGTGACAAAACAAACCGGACCTTCCTCGATTTCCGATTCGCCTCCTAGAATTCTTCCAAATTGAGCACAGAGCCTTTTGAATTGTGGGCTCACTCTAACTTGTTCGGCCATGATAAGTCCTCCTTTAATCGTAATCTATGTATCTTATGATCGAAGGAGAGAATAGTATTGGACTGATAAGTAGATATAAACATAAAAAAAGATTTCCTTAATAGGACAAGCATGACACCTGTGGGCCTATGCTTACGAATCGATCCGTTAAGAATCTTGCTTTTTCGATCGAGCCGTAAAAACACAAAAGTCCATCCTGATGGTAAGCAAAAGCCACATCCTCATGCGGATGTGGCTTTTCATTGTCCAGATACAATCGCTTGCTGGATGAAGAGGTCTTACTATGGCCACTCTCCTTCCTCTTACAAGTTAGGAATTTGCCAATCAATTTCTTGAAGCCCCATATTGCGCAGAAATTCGTTAGCGCGAGAAAACGGCTTACTGCCAAAAAAGCCTCGGTGCGCAGACAACGGACTCGGATGCGGTGAACGAATCAGTATATGCTGTCGGTTCGTAATGAGCTCCGCCTTCTTCTGGGCGTGGCTTCCCCATAACAGGAACACGACAGGCTCATTTTTCCGGTTGATCGTCTCAATGACCCTATCCGTAAAGCTTTCCCATCCCCTGTTTTTATGAGAATTCGCTTCATGCGCCCTTACGGTGAGCACCGTATTTAGAAGGAGTACCCCTTGCTGCGCCCAAGTTATCAGATGGCCGTTGTTGGGAATGAAGCAGCCCAGATCATCCTGAAGCTCCTTGAACATATTTTGCAAGGAAGGAGGCGTGCTGACGCCCTCTTTGACAGAGAAGCTTAAGCCGTGGGCCTGTCCCGGTCCATGATAAGGATCCTGGCCTAAAATGACTACCTTGGTGGCCGCCAGCGATGTATAGTGCAGCGCATTAAAAATATCGTATTTATCAGGATAAATGGTCTTCGTCCGATATTCCTCAATGAGAAATTCCCGGAGCTGTAAGTAATATGGCTTCGTAAACTCCTGCTCTAAATATGTCGCCCAGTCATTCTTCAATATCGCCATTTCGGGTGCTTTCCTCCTGCCATGGTCAAAAGATATAACTAGATTATATCATACGGATTATTGCTGGTATTTCCCAACACTTAGCCCTTACGAAGACGCAAAAAAAGCGACCGATTACACGGGCCGCTTTTTCAATTTTGTATATGGAGGCGAATCATTAGCTCAGCAGATCCACCTTCGGCCACGGATGTTGATCATTTCCCTTAATTAAGTCATGATGACCGGCTCAATCTTGCCGTTGCCGATCCGCATCCGATCCATACATAGCTGGCGGTGGCCCGGCTCGGTGTCTCCAATGATTCGGCGGTGGTATACGATAAGCCACTCATCTCTCTCCTGCAAATGCAAGTAGCCATGGTGGCCGGGTCCTTCGGCAATCGGCTCCTGTCGCTCCAGAATCGTGCCTTCATTCTTGAATGGACCGAACGGGCTGTCGCTTACGCCATAGGCTACGCGGTAGGTTCCATTCGTCCATCCGCCCATGGACCACATCAGGAAATAAAGTCCGTCCTTCTTAATCATGCAAGGACCTTCCACGTATCCCTCCGGCGTAATGGAACGGAAAATCTCATTGCCGTCGTCTGCCAATGGAACGAATCCCGTCATCTCTTCGTTCATCCTTGCAACGTTGCAGTGCCCCCATCCGCCATAATACAAAAAGATCGTTCCGTCTTCGTCCTTGAATAGATGCGCATCGATCGGCTGTGCCTGATGAATGAACTTATCCACGAGCGGCTTCCCCAAGTAGCCTCTATACGGCCCCTCCGGACGGTCCGAAACGGCGATTTCCAAGCCGCCGGTTTCCTCGTTCGATTGGATGTCGTTCGATGCAAACACGAGATAATATTTCCCTTGGTGTTCGATATGCGTCGGTGCCCAAACCGCCCTCCATATCCATGGAAAATCCGCCATTTCGATAATGCCTTCGTGTTTCTCCCAATGGATCAGATCGTCGGAACTGAATGCGTCCAGATTCATCTGCATCGTATATTCCGTGAAGGACCGCGTCGCATAAATCCAGTGCTTCCCCTCATACGTTCTGGCTTCGGGATCCGCATACCAGCCGGGTATGATCGGATTGTTGATGTTCAATGGTAGTCACTCCTCTCCTGTGCTGCGCTTGGTTCATACATGACCAAGACTCAATCTGAGTGATATATAACGTGGGCCGCGCTGCAAAGCGATTCGGCCTTCATTCCCTTGTCCTGCTTAGCGCGGATAATCTCAACAGTCAGTCGAGTTCGAACAATATGGTATCGCCCGCCGACCCATGACGCTCGATTGAGATATGGCCACGTTCTACCATTGCTTCTACACCGGATAGCCATTCTCCTCCCGCGTGAATTCCTTGTAACTCGTTCAACGATGCGATCTCAATATCCTCGCGAATATTCCGGGCTTTCTTTGAGATGGACGATATCATGGCCGGTTGGATTTTGGAAGGCACGAAGACCGAAGGTCGGCGCAACGGCAAAGATATGATCAAAAATATCCGCTTGAATCGATTCATATACGCCCCAGTTGGTATCATTGCTGAAAGCGTAGATTTCCAATGGCAGTCCGTTATCTCCCGGCGCTAACTGTCTGACAATCAGCGTCATATCCTTATGGATTTTCGGATGATTCCGCAGATATTGATGGATATATTCTCGGAACACGCCCACATTCGTAAGCTGCCTGCCGTTCACTTTGCTTTCCGTATTAATCTGGTGTTCGATGTTGTACGCGTTAATTTCATTTACTCTTGTCGTGACATAATCGGTAAGGTAGTGAATCTTCTGAAATTCCTCAATCATTTCCTTGGTGCAAAAGCAGATGCTGCTCGTATCGACATAGAAGCTTCGTTTAATCCTTCTGCCGCCGGATACCTGCATGCCTCTCCAATTCTTGAACGAGTCTGAGATGAGGGCGTAGCTTGGAATCATCGTGATCGTTTTATCAAAATTCATTACTTTTACCGTATTCAATGTAATGTCGATGACGTCGCCGTCCGCATTGTATTTCGGCATTTCAATCCAATCGCCGACACGCACCATATCATTCGATGATAATTGAACGCCTGCCACCAGACCCAATATGGAGTCCTTGAAAACCAACATCAGAACGGCTGATAAAGCACCAAGCCCACTGAGTATGATCAAGGGATTCTGCCCGATGAGGTTCGAGATGACCACGATGCCGCCGATGATGAAGAGAACGATTTTCACCACCTGAATGTATCCCTTAATCGGTCTGATCTTGGAGACTTCAAACGAACGATAAATGTCATCAAAAGCATTAAGCAGCGCATTCAACACCGAGATGGTGACGATAATCATGTACGTTGCTGCAGCTTTTTCAATCAAAACTTGATAAGCCGGAAAGATGGACGCCGAAAAATAAATAATGATTGCCGGCACGAGATGCGACAGCTTGTGGAACACTTTTTTCTCCACGATGATATTGTCCCACGTGTACCGATTGTTGTTGACGATATGAATAATCGTCTTCAGCACGATTTTTTTGGTAATAAAATTGGCCAGTATGGAGATCACCGCGATAAATACGACCATGATCATATTCGAGAGATATCCAATGGTTTGTTCGCTCATGCCATATCCGTCTAGTTGATTTTTGATAAAGTCCATTGTTTCCTCCTGACGCAGTTTAAGATTAGCCTATTATTATAGATGAGATTCTAGTACTACGCAAAGTTCAAGATAAGACATCGCTGGGTTGATTTGGGAGATGCTTGGTAAGTTTGTAAGGAAAACAAAAAAGAGAACCAAAAGGGTGCTCTTTAGTATGTAGTATTCGGACTTGGTGTCTGATTCGATATGCGCGAAGGGTTATAAGATTATCTTCTTAAGTCCTGCAGCCATTCCTCCAATACAAATCTATTTCGTTACCTTTCCGTTACGGCTGATCAGCCCTCGCAGGTGCTTCATAACAGACTGAATTTCGGTATCAGTCAACATATAATACGTTTTCACCGTCCAGGTCTCTCTGTTTTTCAAATGAAATATCAGCTTGGGAAACTTCGGAAGCAGCCACTTCCGAATGGAAGGGCCGCTGTAGCTGATACTTGTAATCTCCGCCCAGGCTACGGTCCGCGTTCCATCTGAAATGGAATTTTGATCGTAGGTTAGCAGCTGCGCATCTGATTTCAGCGCCTTTGGCAAGCTGACAACCAAATATCCTCCAAAAAACGGAATCCCTATTATGGCTGATGTGATACAAAAGAACTTACGAATAAAAGAAGTATCCATAAAAAAAGCCGCGTACAGCAGAAACAGGCAGGCTAGCACAAAAAGTAAACTGCCAAGTGATTTTCCCCATGCTACGGATTTCCGATAAGATATCGCGTTCATGATTTATCGCCTTTCTGAAATTATTTTAACAGTCCGCTAATCCAGCGAACTCCACTTTCGGCCACTTTAGCTGCGCCATCACCGACAAAGGCTCCAGCCGTACCTCCCACATAGGAACCGATAGCCGAACCAACCGGGCCGCAACCATCACCGGCTCCGCCTGCTTGCCTTTAACCCATGGCGCATTATGAATTTTAGTTTGGGACGGATTTCTGGGATCTACTTTGAATTGTACCGTCTTAGCTAAGACTAAGGAAGTGCCCACAGAGCTGTAAAGGAGAGTTCCCCACTGAAGGCAAAGCGTGGCTGAGCAAAACCACGATTCTACGGATCGCGTTGGTCAGGAGGTTTTCTAATTGATATTTTGATTAAATTCAACAAGCGAAACGAAACAACCAGTCTCCGATTGTTTTCGGCGACTGGTTGTTTAGACTTATCAGTATTTTGATCGCTGTCTCACAGAAGGGGCAGTCCCCCCTAGTTAGAAAGCCAAAAGCCAAAGGCTTTTAGAATCCAATTCAGGTGAATCCCAAGGTGAACGGCTTCCCTTCTTACGGTGAGAGTATCCGTTTTTGACCGGTGAGCTCCTGAATCGGCTTAATGTTTTGAGTGAATTCAAGCGTGCCTATATAGTTTCCTTCTTCATCTCTCACGGCAAAATAACGAATGTAGACAAATTTATCTTTAACCGGGATCCAGAAATCTTCTGCATCTTTGACACCTGCTTTGAAATCAGCAAGCAGCTGATTGACGACGTGAACGCTTTGCGGAGGGTGGCAGTTCTGAACACTTCGGCCGATCACCGCTTTGGTGCGAACGAAGATTCTCTCTTTGCCCTGTGAAAAATATCGAACGATATCATGCTCATCGATAAAGGTTAGGTCGACTGGCAAATGATTTAAGATGGATTCCATCTGTTTGACCGATAAAATGCCAGTACTCATTCGGATATACCCCTCTTGCAGCGGAGAAGACGCCAATCCCTGATCTGTGCCAGGTTCAGCTGCTCTTTCAGGAATCCATGCTTGATCCGGCGCAATTAAACAATAACCGACTTCTTCGCTTTGGGCAGCAATTTGAAGCCATTCATCTTCCGTCAACTTTTCCAGAGCCATAGGTAATAAGATATGTTCCTCTTTATAGATCATTTCTGTTACTTCATTTAAGACGCGTTTGGCAAGGTCCACTACGCTCTGCGCATTGCCCTCAAAATGAGTGAGGTTGGATTTTACTTCTTTTATTCCCATTCGGATACCGTCATCGACTGCCCACATCACCTTGGTCGGTCCATAAATTCCGTATTTCTCGAGAAAAGGAAACAGCAAATTTTCTTTGCGGCTGTAGTGTTTGTCTACGTCATAGAGGAGACTGAAATCCTCCAGCAATTTGAGGCGATTTGCCTCTCCCTGATCCTTCAGAAATTGATCCAAATGCAGCGCAATTTTGAAATTTGCCAGTCGATCGATTTCTTGGTTCTCCATCTTAAAGGTAAACACAGGATGTCCAGGCTGCTCTTCAGGTTTATGAGCCCTGTGAATGTCTTGGATGGAACCTTTGAATACAGCAGCATGTACACTGCACAATCGCTGTACTTCGGTTACCGGTATTCCTTCCTCCTGCATTAGCACTTGCTCCAGCTCCGAAATTTCATCAACCGATATTTCGCCTACAGCTTGGTTGAATTTTGACTTCACTTCCTCCACGCTTTTTCCATGGTGCAGCTCTTTAATGATTTCCTTGAGCAAATGTATACGGGCCGTTCGATGAGCAGAAATTCCTTCCTCACGGTTATTAATGAATTCACTCATGTTCATCACCTCTGTTTTGTTTCGATATATAAAGATGAAGTTCTATTCTGTTTACTTCTCTAAACTAGCATCCTCATGCTCCTTCACTTGTGATTAAAAGCACAAAGGTAATGAAGATTCATTGAACAAAGAAAAAGTAATCCATCTTCTTCGAAAAATCTCTGTCCACTTAACGAAATGGCCGCACGACTGAACGCGAAGCTCGCTCGGCCATAAATACGTAACATCCCTTGTTTCCGAATTGCATCTGGGCCGGTAAACAAAAAGCGACCGGTCACGGTCGCTTCTTTATGGAATGTATGGAGGGGATTCAAACCCCTATAGTGAAAAATCCGTAACACTCTTTTTATAGGCATATTTCAGGGTATATGTTTCTTCGGTTCCGTAGGGCATGGTAGCCATTTTTATGCGAGTATAATCAAGCCGACTCTCTCTTAACACTCTTTTTACCAAGGCTATCGCCCGTTCTTCTTCCGTAATGACACAGAATATATTAAGCGAATATTTTTTTGGATCGGATATGTTTTTCCCCATATCAAAACCGTCAACATGGCCTAAATCTGCATCTGCTAAAGATAGTTGCAAGTATTTCATTACTTGTTCTCTTAACCAGTGATCACGTTGGCTGCCTTTTACACTTTTCAGAGGATACTGTACCACTAACCAGAATTTGTCGCTCATCAGATTCACCAGCCATCTTCAGTTAATGTAGAAATTTAGGGTTATTATACCACAAACGGAAAAGCCACCGACCCGAACACGGGCTGATGACTTTGTGCATGATTTTTATGAAGAGCGTGGCTTGGCAGGATGTACGGCATGCCGCATTAAAGTTTACCCGCTATGTAACGGCATAGGCTTTTTTGTATTACTGTTATTCAGTTCGGCAGCAATTAGCCGCGTACAGATTCCCTGATTAGGATACTGCCATCCAGCATTGTTAAAGTCCATCGATTTGCGTTATTGGAGGACACTGGGTCCGCTATTTCCTTGTTTTTACCGATTTCGAAGCAATATGCGGACAAGAGATCCGCTATTCCGGGATTTTTCGCGGATTAATCCGTGATTATGATACAATAGCGGATCCTCTGTCCGCGTGAACTCCAGAATAGGCCGAGTCCCGTAAAATAACGGATCCTCTGTCCTCATGATCTTCTTAATGGGCGAATTTTCAGCAGATAGCAAGGCCTCTTCCGCCCACATAAGCACGCGAATAGGCCGATTCCTGTAAATAAGGGATCTTCATCCACTTGCCAACGGAAAGCGGTACTTTCTTGTTCAAAGGCTGTTAACGCCACCATTCGTGATCTCTTGCGCCTGCCCCCAAGACGGCTTCGCCGTTCCAGCTGTAATTCCGGGTCTCCCCTGAAATCTTCCACAGAGAAGGACAGCTGTTATACATCCAGTCTAACGGCTCCGCTGTCGGAAGCGGACGGGAAGCTGCCTCAAAGGCCTGTCGCACCTCCCGCTTCTGCTGCCCGCTTAACTCCTTCTGGTCGGCCGACACGAAGAGCGGCGTACCGCTGTTTGCCAGCAGATCGAGCCACTGACGATTGAATTCCCAAGGCACCCCGGAGGTGATGCCTACGCAATCCGCGTCATGGCTGAACAAGGTGCCATGCTGAGGCATCCGGAAGGCCAGCGTATTCACGCCCATTCTGCGCGTTCTTTCCCACGATCTGCCGCTGGTGTCATCTCCGGTGCGCTGAATTTCAAACAAGCCTGCCGCCAGATGCCCAATCGTATTGCAGCCGATAATCAGACTGTCTTTCGAAGCCTCTGCAATCGTCCGGTACAAGTCGAGAACAATTTCGGCGGTGGTGCGGGAAGTATCGCTCAAGGCGTACGGCAGCGCATGGGCTTTTCCCTTCATCTGAAATCCCCATTGCCCGAACAGATCGAAGGTCGAGAAATCATGCTTGATCAGCTCGTAACCCCATTCATGCATCCGACTCATCATGTTCGCGACATATTCAAGCACATCCGGGCGGCTTGGATCTAAGAAATGCCCGCCTTTCGTGTAACGGACCCAAGATTCCGGCACCTTCTCCTGCGTTAAGAGCGGACGACACCAGATGCCGGGTCGGACGCCAGCCTGCTTCATTTCATCCGCCAGTTCCGCCATGTCGGGAAAATCGCGATTTCCTATCCATGGACCGCCGTTACAGGTGCCGGAGCTGATCTGCCAGCCGTCATCAATGACCATGAACGGACGATTCGTTAAGCCCTCCGCCATGGCGGAAATAAACTGCGAATCTTCTACAATTTGATGATGGGAGCTTTTGCCGTAGGCATAATACCAGTTGTTGCCCCCATATACCGGAACGCTCGGCAGTACCGGCTGCTCGCACATGGAGCTGCACAGCATCCGGGTCGTCTCATACGGCGTCATGTTCTCGCCTCCATGGACCTGCACGAGCTCGGCGAATTTGAGAATCCGGTTTCCAAGAGTGACGCCTTGACTGCCACTGCTCACGTCCGCCGTCAACGTCACGCCGTCTGCGTCCACCTGCCAGCAGCACATCGAGCCCGCCCCGGTTTTCACGCCGAACCCGGCCGTTGACAAGCCGTCGTGAATCATGAAATACCAGGGCATCACGCGCTCCGGCTGCAGGCCGGACCAACCCATATCCCCGTAGCCGCGTTCCCAGTGATCTCCGAGCAGCGTTACAGGCCTCGTGAAGCTGTGGTTCCAACGAATGCGGATGGTATGCACCGCCGACTTTTTAGATTCCAGATAAAGTCCCATATCCGCTGCCGATTCCCGCAGCTTCATGGTCACTGCAACATGCCCCGTGCTCCACACCGAATCCGCCGCAGGCATCAGCTTTTCCCAGCCCTGTTCCGTCTCAGCCAGCACCAACGAAGGTGACTTAAATATATTAAAATCCAACCCTTTCACTTCCTTCCAAGCTTTTATCGTATGTACGAGGTTAGCCCTTGATTCCCGTCATCGCAATGCCTTCAATGAAGTACTTCTGGGCGAAAAAGAAAAGGATGAGCACCGGAGCACTGACCATGGTCGCAGCCGCCATCATTGCCCCCCAATCGCCGTCACCGTACTGGTTCTGAAAGGAACTGAGTCCTACCTGCACGGTGCGCAGTTCATCGCTGTTCGTGACGATCAGCGGCCAGAAGAAATTGTTCCAGGTCCCCATAAACGTGAAAATCCCCAGCGTCGCTACGGCGGGCTTCAATAGCGGCGTCACGATCGAGGCCAGAATGCGCATATGCCCCCCGCCTTCAATCAGGCCCGACTCGATCAGCTCCGTCGGAATGCCCGTAATGAACTGGCGCATCAGGAAACAGCCGAAGGCGCTGGTAAGACCGGGGATGATCAGGCCCGCATACGTATCCACCCAGTTCATTTGCGACAGAATGATAAATACCGGAATGATCGTTACCTGCGAAGGTACCATCATCGTCCCGATGTAGGCCAAGAAAAGCGTCTTTCTCCCCTTGAACTCCAGCTTGGAAAAGGCATATCCGCTTGCGACCGACGTAATCAGCACGCCTACCACGGTACTCGCCGTATAGAAAACGGTATTCAAAAAGTATTTATTCCAAGGAGCCATCTCCCAAGCCGTTTTGTAGTTGGACCAGGCAAATTCGGTAGGAATCCACTTGGGCGGATACACGAATACCTCTCCCGGCGTTTTGATTGAAGTCGTGATCATCCACACCAATGGCAGCAGGGTGGTCACCACCGTCAAAAACAGGATCACGTACACCGCAAGCATCCCGATCATGTGTGTTGGTCTTCTCATCCGTTAAACCTCCTACAACTCAATCCTCTTTCTTCTGATACGAGCTCCACTGCCAGATCGTGATGGCGAACAGCAGAATAAACAGCAGCACACTCACGGCCGAAGCCCTGCCGATTTTGAAAAACTCAAACGCATATTGGTAGATATAGTAGGCAATCATATTCGTCTGGTTCATCGGCCCGCCGTTGGTCAAGGCATAAATCTCGCCAAAGGTCTGGAAGGAACCGCTGATCGATGTAATCAAGATGAAAAATGTGGCCGGTCTGAGCCCCGGAATCGTAATGCGGAAAAATTTCTGGACGGCATTCGCGCCGTCGATTTCTGCAGCTTCATATAAGGATCTGGACACGCCCTGCAGGGCGGCAAGATAGATGACCATGTTATAGCCGAACGACTTCCAGATCGAGAAAATGATGACGGACAGCATCGCCGTATCCGGCGAGACAAGCCATTGAAAGGGATGGCTTGGATCTCCGATCCCGATTTTCTCCAGAAAATAATTCAGAAGCCCGTAGCTCGGTTCATAAATCCATATCCATACCTGTGCCACGGCGATAATCGGCAGGATAGATGGCAGAAAAAATGCTGCGCGCATCAGCTTTCGGCCTTTGATTTTGCTGTTGAGCAGCACGGCTACCACGATCGCAATGCCCATGGAGAAGGCCACCGTAAATATCGTAAATACGGTTGTATTGACGATGGACTTAGTGAACACGGGATCCGCAAAGGATTGCGTGTAATTATCCAGGCCCACGAGCGTGAATTGATTCGCGAATAAATCGACCTCGGTAAAGCTCAAATAAAATGAATAAAATATGGCGAACAGCGTAAATACCGCGATCCAGATGACATTTGGCGCGATCAGCATCCATGCGACCGCCGCATCCTTGCCGAACATACGCTTAAACTGTTTCATGTTTGCACCACCTCGCACGCGCTTCATCAGGAATAGAGGGAAGGAGACGGATGCCGCTTCTAACACCCCATCTCCCTCCTACTCGAGCCTATTTAGATGAAGACCACGTTTTTAATAACGGTTTGCTTTCCTCGTACGCTTTTTTCATGGCCTCTTCAGCCGTTTCCTTGTTATGCATGGCAGCTTCGATATGCGAAGTGATAACTTCGGTGATCTCCGTAAGAGTGAGCACGTTGAAAGGCTGGTATCTGCCGTACTGGTACCCGTCGATGTGAACCTGAATATCCGGATTCTCCTTGACGAAATCCTTCCAAACGGCGGCATCCGAACTGCTCTTGCGAATCGGAATCGAACCGTAGCCGACCGCGAATTCAGCCGTTTTTTCCGGCGTGGACAACCAGGTCAGAAAATCCCAGGCCGCCTTTTCCTTTTCGGGAGTCGTTTTGAAAATAAAATTGTTCGTGCCGCCCAAAATCGTGGCCTTGCCCTTCGTTCCTTCCGGCAGCGGCGCAATGCCGTAATCCAGCTTTTCGTTGGCGTTCAGCGTTGGAATCGACCAAGGCCCCGATATGCTCATTGCGATCATGCCGGACTGGAATCCGTTTTGCGGCGGCGACAGGCTGGCCACTTTATACTTGTTGATCAGGTCGGCGAAGAACTGGGTTGCGGCAATGCCGCCTTCTCCGTTAAACTGCAGCTCCGTACCTTCCGCATTGACATAGTCGCCCCCAGCCTGCCACATAAAGGGTGCCCAAGCGGCATCCAGCGCTCCGCCCTGCGTCGTCGGCAGGGACATTCCCCATCTCTTTTTAGTCGGGTCCGTCAGCTTCTGTGCCGCTTCGACCAGCTCATCCCAGGTTTTCGGCGGGGTCACGCCCGCTTCATCAAACAGCTTCTTGTTGTAATAGAGCGCACGATTATTCGTCTCAATCGGGATGCCGTAGGTCACCCCGTCAAATCGCACGTTACCGTCAATCAGACCGTTCAGGAAATCATCCTCATTCCACTTGTCCGGCTCAGCCTGGATGAATTCATCCAGCGGTTTGACGACATCCTTCAGCGGTCCCAGCCACATTGGCCACATCAGCATCCCGACTTCCGGCAAAGCCTTGCCTGCAGCCGCTGCCGTTAATTTGGTCACCATATTGTCCGTATCCACGAATACGAGCTTCACCGTGGCATTGGATTGCGATTCGTTATATTTTTTAACGATATTTTCTAAAAATTTCGCGCTTTCTCCCGATGCACCATGCCAGGCTGTAATCGTCACCCTTTTACCTGAGGCCGCCTGATCCGTGCCGGAAGCTCCCTCTTTGCCCGAAGATCCGGAGCATGCCGATAATAGGCCCAACAGCATGGCTGCCACCAGCAATAAAGCCAGTCCTTTACAATTTTTGATCACTCGAAGACCCTCCAATTCGTAAATCTCACATCTTCTTTTCTCCTTGCCCTGTTCTGCAGTACAGCGCATCAGTAAAGCGTTGATTTAAAGCTGATTTTACTGTAGATTAACGGTACCGTGTCTACTTTCTGCTGAAAATCCAGTATTGTAAGCACTTACATGAATGTGTTGAGTTCATGATATACAAAATCCGGGGACAGGAACACCGACGAATCTTAGCATTAAAGTGGAAAAATCTTATGTACTTTGGATACGGGAGGTTAGGCTTTGGCTGGAAAAACGCATTTTTTCAATTATTTGTACCGCAGGACGGTCGCTTACATCGTCTGTTCCGTCATCGTGATCACGGTTCCCCTGCTCATTCTGCTGTCGGTCTACTCCAGGAACGAGATTATGAAATACAATAACGAAGCCATCGGCCTCATTAACGATCAGCTCGATTCTTTCTTCCGTTCAGTCGAAAACACGCAAAACATCATTACGACCGACAACAGCGTCGTTCTGCCGCTTACGCTCTACTACGCTGTTCCCAATTACGATTCCAGCGCGGCCACCGAAGCGTTCCGCAGCATGTCCACCACGTTGAAGAACATGACCATGTTTCAGGACGGACTGCAGTTTTGCGTCGTGGGCCAAAAAGGGCATTTACCCGTCAACTCGACAAAAGAAGATATTAACGATAACTTTGTCCCCAGGGACGCGGCTTGGTACGAGACATTCGAACGAAATCCGGAGAAAAGTCGGATTTTTTACAACAATGAGCGCGGTTACTATCTTTCAGCCGAAAAAGCCATCTCCATCATCAAACCGATTCCCGACATCCAGACGAGAAAGCCGATCGCTTATGTCATTATGGATATCACCTACCCGGATTTCAGGGATATGGTCGAGCGGATTCATCCATCGATTCCGATCCGGATCCACGATCCTTCCGGACAGATTCTGTTCAGCAACATGGACCCTTCGAGTCAGCCGGCGGAGGCGGACAGCAAGCTGTTCAGCCGCCAGGTTTCACCGTTTACGGGCATCACGATTGAGAGCTACGTGCCGCAGCAGCTGTTCATCAAGCAGATCAGTGCGATCATCGTGGTGATTCTATGCATCATGGCTGTGTATCTGTTCATTATATTCGTCATTTCGCTTATCTCCATGAAGCGTTTTACCCGGCCGATCTACATGTTGATGAAAGCGATGAAGCAGGTGTCCAGAGGCAATTTAGAGGTCGCCGCAAACTATCAGGGGAACATCATCGAACTCCATGACCTCAAAAATTCATTCAACATTCTCGTGACCGGCACCAAGGACCTCCTTAAGGAAAACTATGAAATGAATCTTCTGAAGACGCAGGCGGAGCTGGATGCCCTGCAGCAAAAAATCAATCCGCATTTTCTATATAATGCCCTGGAGACCATCTCCAGCCAGGCGATCATCGACGGCTCCAAAACCGCCAGCATCATGTGCCAAAAGCTCGGAGCGCTGTTTACTTACAGCCTTCAGCCTCAGGACATCGTAACGCTGGAGCAGGAAATCAGGCACTTGAAGGATTATGTGTATATCGCCGAGATCAGCTCTTTTTATCCCCACATCTACGTGGACATGAACATCCATCCGGATACGCTGGACCAGCTCATACCCAAAATGGCGCTTCAGCCCCTCCTTGAAAACTGCTTCAAGCATGGGTTCGGCAGGGATCCGGGACATGCCCCCATGATCCGGATCCAAAGCAGCGTTCAGGATGGACATATTCGCATCGAAGTGAGCGATAACGGCAAGGGCATGTCCTCCGATGAACAGTCCCGGTTGAGAGAAAGCTTGAAGCAGGTGGAGAAAAGAACGCTGTCTTCTCCCGGCACCTCCATCGGGCTTCGGCATGTCCATTCCCGGCTGGCTTTATTTTATGGGGATTCCTACGCTATGGACTTTCAGTCCGCCCCTTCGCAGGGAATGCGAATCGCATTATCAGTTCCGATCCAACGAAAGGAAGATGCTGATGTATAAGGTCATACTCGCGGACGATAACCCCATTATCTGCCAAGCGCTGGAGAGCCGTATTCCATGGGACGAGCTTGGCCTGGAGCTTTCCGGCGTTTGCCATGACGGCAGCGACGTTTTGGATCTGATCGAGACCCATGCACCGCATATTATGATTACGGATATCAAAATGCCCATCCTGGACGGAATCGCGCTTATCGAGCAGCTGCGCTCCCACGGGCTTCCGCTGCAAATCATCATCATCTCCGGCTATAACGATTTTATATACCTGAAGAAAGCCATCGATTATGATGTGGCAGGTTATTTGTTGAAGCCGATTCAGGACGAGGAGCTGATGAACAGTCTACGGAAAGCGATCGGTCATTTAAAAGAGCAGGAAATCGTCTCGCAGATCAGCCGATCAGCTCATATCCTGGAGCTGCGCGAATCCAAGCGGAACGCCAGCGGGCTTTTATCCGCTATCATTCGGGGTGCAGAGACCTGCGTACAGTCAGGAGAAGCCTTGGCTGATCTTTCTTTTCCTTCCTCCTATCAATGGCTCCTGTTTCAGCTGCCTCTTCAAGAGGATGGAGGAGTATCCGAAGTCACCATCGAAGATATTTTGGAGTATGAGAACTCTCTGCGTCATCGACATCGCCTAGCATGCCATCTACTGCTTCCATCCGATACCCTGCTGGCTGTCATCTCTCCCTATGAATATTCCGCTTCGGTATCGGACTTGGTTTCGAAGCTGCTTGGGGAAGATGGCATCCAGACGGCGCATGCGGCCAGCATGCCCTTTCGGTCGCTAATCAGCATGCAGCAGGAACTGATGGAAACGATCGCCGGTTTATACGGGCAGCTGTATTCGAGCCGATTCACGTCAGCTCCTGCAGGGCATGCCCCTTTCCTGACCCTCAAGGATCAGCAGATGATCGGCATGCATCTCTCTTTGCATGATTACAAGGGCTCGCTCGCTTATATTTCCGAACAGCTCGATCAATGCCTCGCTGCGGCTCCGACACCGGGTCAGCTCGATACCTTCATCAAGACCGTGTTCAAGTGGTATTCCGATTATGAACCAGCCTATTACGGCATGCAGGAGCAGATGGATGCAGCGCTACTGGCTTCGCTTGCCTTTTCCTCGCGGGCCGACATACTGAATGCGTTGGCCCCGACGGTAGAACCGGCCTCCGAATCAGGGAGCAAAGCCATGAACGTCGTTCAATATATCGAGAAACATCTGAATCAGCCCTTGACCTTGAACATGCTGGGCAAAATCTTTCATCACAACAGCATCTACCTCGGACAGCTGATCAAAAAAGAAACGGGAATGCCGTTTAATCAACTGGTGAACAAGCTGCGCGTCGAGCGGGCCGAAGAGATGCTCCGCCGCAATCCCGATGTGAAGCTGGCGGACTTGGCCTATCAGCTGGGCTTCTCGGACAGCAAATATTTCTCCAAGGTATTCAAGAAGATTACGGGAAGGCCGCCAAGCCAAAGTGTAGAATCCGAAATGTAGAAAGGGTGCCACACCGGACCAATGGAACGACCCTTTTTTGCTAAGACCGAAACCGTAACACGCTTAAATAAGAACGAGGGTATTCCTTACAAATTAAAAAGGCAAATGACCTTTCAACCGATGGGGTCATTTGCCTTTTCATCAATGAAGAAAACCCGCTCAATGAGCGGGTTCTATGCATGGCGGCGGACCACGGCTGTATAAAACCACAATACACCGCCGAGTATTCCATTCGTTACTTTTTATACTTGTCTATCCAATTCGATTGTTGAAGCAATGTAGACGATACGCACCAAGTAGTAGATTCTAAAAAAAGAGTGCTTCTAAAACTCTCTATGGGCTGGCTGCATCATCCCTTGAGTAGGTTGATCCTCTGGGTACTCGTAATATTGCGACTGAACGGGCGCATGGATTTGTGCTTCCATCGGCGGCACTGACGGCTGCTGATAGGGCTCATCCACATACATGATTCTACGCAGAATTTGCATAAGCCCATTCACAACGCGCAGCGCGACCCAGAACAGGATAAGGCCAACGCCTACGTACAGCAGGTATTGCTGATTATAGGTCCAATCTATATGAAAATAACTGAACAAGCTATTCTCCAAAATATCAAGCTGCAGTTCATTCATCAAAATGATATGAACGACCGGAAGAGCAATCAATCCGAGTCCCAGTGAAATCACCGTTACCATAATCACAAAGAACACGATGCCAGTAACAAATCTTAGTAATACGAGGAGCAGATTTCGAATAAATAGCGCTCCGTCAAAACCGCTCACCATTCGTTTCAACCAGCTCTGCCCCGCTTCAGACTGTTGATTGTAGGAATACGAAACGGAAGGCGTAGGTAAACCCAAAATTTGTCTAATCATGCTTTGTTCAAAAAGCACAATCCCGTTCAACAGCTTAGCTACTCCAAAAAACAGCGGTATTCCGATAAATATTGGAGTCAAACCGATGGATAGTGTAATTCCCGTTATCGCTACTGTAAAATAAATAATCCCTAACGGGAGAGATAGCATTAAGTATAGGATCGTTGCATAGGTTTTTGGATTAAAAAGCGCCCAGTTCACCTTTCCAGACCGCGCTTTAGCGGTCGTTTCTACTTCCTTCATATTCAAACACTCCTTTGGTTTCATAAGTCACGCACGCTCTGAGATATAAATCCATTATATCTGCCTTATTTGCCTGACATAACCGTCTTAGGGGGTATCTGAACCTAGACTTTAGACTAGGGAGTGACCTGGCTCAGGTGAATTTATTGAAGCGAAGACCCTATTTTAAACTCGCCGCACGACATTTTTTAGTCTGGACATGCAGGTAAATTCCTAAAACTGATTTCTTAAAGTTCACGCAACAAGCTTCTATGTATTTCCTTTCATTACTCCAGAATTTGTGTTTTATTAAATATAGAATGAAGCTATCATAATTCTCGTTTACTACCTAACTGAAGGGGATCTTTACATGAAACAGCCATTAAGTATCATCCCAGAACAATGGAAAAGAACTGGGATTGTCACGATCGGCGGTCTACTTATAGGAGCAGGATTTGCCGATTGCCTGATTGCCTTGAATTCAATCGATTTAAATCAAATCGCTAGAGGGTTAACGATCTTCAGTGCAGGTCTGACCATCTTAGTCGTCATGGATAACTCCAAAACACAAAGACAGACCGAGAAACTCCAAAAAGAAACACAGCTTCGAATGGAAAGAATAGAAGATAAGCTGAACGCCCTTCATCAATCCCAACAATTAACGAATACGCAGTTTCTTGAAATCAAAGAGCTGATGTATCAATCCAATTCGGAGAACTAAACTTAATACTTTGTTTGGTTACGGTATGCTAAATAGCGGATCATAAAAAAAGAGAGCTTCTAAAGCTCTCTATGGGCTGGCTGCATCATCTCTTGAGAGGGGTGATCCGCTTACCTCCATTACCTTGGAGTTCTCTTTAATCCAACCATCCCTTACTACGTGCGATATCTATCGCCTCGATCCGTGTATTCGCCCCGAGCTTCCCAATCGCTTCTGACATATAGTTCCGTACCGTTCCATAGGATAGAAACAGCTGTGCTCCAATATCTTGAAGAACTAAGCCTTGGGCAGCCAACTTCATGACTTCACGCTCCCTGGGTGATAATGGACATGGATCATCCCATACCGCGAGCGACAATTCTGAATTGATGACACGTTTCCCATCATAGACCCGACGAATCGCATCAGCCAGTTCCTCGCTACCCGTATCTTTAAGAAGATATCCATAAACTCCTGCCTGCATAGCCCGCTGGAAATATCCAGGACGCGCGAATGTCGTCAAGATGATGACACGACAAGCTGACTTATTTTTTTGAATTAATTCCGCAATATCCAACCCCGTTTTTAGTGGCATCTCAATATCCAGAACAGCTACATCGGGTTCATATTGCTGAATCATGGACATCACTTGTTCCCCATTTTCAGCTTGACCGACTACTTCAATATCATCTTCTAACGAGAGTAAAGTTGCCAGTGCTCCCCTTAATAACTTTTGATCTTCTGCCAAAACAATACGAATCATCTAAGCACTACCTACCTTTTCATTTCGTATTACCCTAGGTATATGTAAGGTGACTTCCGTCCCCTTGCCTGAGGATGAGGACAGCGACATACGCCCGTCGATCATAACCAACCGTTGCCGCAATCCGGCGAGGCCATTACTGCTTGTATAGAATTGATCCATATCTGCCCCAATACCGTCATCACTTACAGATACACGAACTTCCCCTTCCTGAATGTCGAGAAGAACGTTGCAACTTGTTGCTCGGCTATGTCGAACCACATTTGTAATCGTCTCGCGAAAACACATCGCCAAAATCGTCTCCTGCAAGGGTGTTAACGGAAGCTGATTGTTCACTAATGCCTCTTCCGTCCCTACATTAGAAGGTCTGGGATCAGAAATCGATTGATATTGAAATAAAAGCGGTATGCCCGCAGCTGAACATAACGATACTGCATGCTTATATTCATCAGCGAGATATGTGACTTTCATCTCCGTAACCAATTCACGCATTTGTTTCAAGGCTGCGCGTGCCGTTTCTCGTATTTCACGAGCCTCTTCTATCGCTCTCTCGGGATGACGATTGACCAGTTTCTCAACGACCTCCCCTTTTAGTGCGATTAATGACAGCGTATGTCCCAATGTATCATGTAATTCACGTGCGATCCGCTGGCGCTCCTCCTGCTGTGCCATTCGTTCAGCAGTTTCTGCCCGCAGCCGCGCAGACTTCTGTTGGAACCTGGTCGAAGTTCGAATAATATACGGCAGAATACAGATGCCAAACATAGGCACCAGCCCTACCCATAATAGGCTGCCCATCCGATCCAAGTAAGGAACAGCGATAAATCCCATAGCTACAGTGAAAACGATCGTTATAGAGAGTAATGTCGGCAGCTTTTGTTTGCTCAGCGGAGCAGCTATCATAAAACCCATAAACGTATACATAGGATGAAATACAGCTGCTAAAATTAAAAGTATACCCACCTGGACCATCAATATTGGCGTGGCCCACTTTGCATAAAAGTAGGATTGTCGAAACGATAGAACGAATATGCCTAACAGAACAAAGCCAAGCCACTGTATACTTGATGGCTCATAAAGTAAAAAGTACAAGGGTATCATTAAATTTGTTAACAAAAAATAAGGGGCGACTCCTTCCGATTTTGGAAAGAGACGCCATTTCTCGCTATTCAATTAGACCGCTTCCCGTCGATTATATATATAGATTGATAGTAGCATAAAGAAGAGACCGCATCCTGTCAAAATTATGAAATCAATACTTGCTGGAGTTTTTCCAGCGATCATATTCCATGCCCCATTGGCGTAACGGTGAGATGGAAGCCATTCCCCGACCGAACCCATCCAACTTGGCAACGTACTAAGCGGCATCCATAGCCCCCCCACAATGGCAAGCCCCATCTGTAATACATTTCCGATGGCAACGGAGGTATTCGCATTTTTAAGCGTTCCTAACAAGGCACCAAGCGCCAGAAAAGATATGCTGCCAATCCATAACCATAATCCGCATAAAATCCATTGCCCGGCTGTCAATTGTATATCATGAACAAGGCCAGCAGATAAAAATATAACAACAATGACGATCAAGTGAACAGCCATTTGCGATACAATTTTGCTGCCAATCCAGACTGCAGGAGATAGTGGAGTTAGCTTCAACAAGCGTACCCACCCGTCTTGATGCTCGAACGATAGACGGATACCGAATTGAGATACGGCTGTACCAATCAAACTGAATGCCGTCATCGACATCAAGGAAAAGACACCCCAAGTTGTCGATTGAATCGATTGATCTACCCCATTCATACTCGCAAATAAAAAGTAGAAAGCAAGCGGCATCGCAATGGAGAAGAGTAAGAAGAATGGACTGCGGATAATTCGTATACTTTCTGCTTTGGTCTGGGCAACAAAGATATGTAACATAGCTCTTTTCCTCCTAAACATGTTTTTTATCGTTTAATCGTTGGTCTATGTGTACCTGTAAGACTTAGGAATGTATCTTCTAAGCTGGCAGATTGTATATCAATATCTGAAATTCCCCATTCAGACTGCATCAGTGTAAATAACAATACATCGGTCTCTTTGGCATAAAGGCGAATCCGCTCGCCGTTGCATTCTGCCTTTTCTACACCAGGTAATGTGAGCCATTCCTGCTCAGCTGGCGCGTTCGCCGCTCGAAATGAAACGGTTCTAAGTGCTGTTTGAGCCTTTAAACGTTCCGGAGTCCCTTCCGCAACAACCTGTCCTCTGGCGATGAGTGCGATGTGATCTGCGACAGCATCAGCTTCATCTAAATGATGTGTAGTCAAAAGCACCGTACGTCCGTCACTTGCCAGCGCTTGAATGGTGTCCCAAAAGCGACCACGAGCCTCGATATCCATTCCGACCGTTGGTTCATCAAGCAGGAGAAGCTCTGGATTCCCCGCCAAGCTTTGGGCGAAAGCTAATCTACGACGTTGTCCTCCAGACAGCGAGGATGCGCGTCGTTTCTGATCCGCGTGGAGACCCGAAATGTCTAACAATCGCTCTAGCGACATCGGATTACGATAATAACTGCGAAACAATTGAAGCACTTCTTTGACCGTAAGTCCATCTGCAGCTTTAACATCCTGCATAAGCGCTCCGACGCGTTGCCGTAATTCTTTTGTTCCAGACGGCATCCCCAAGACCCTGACTTCTCCTGATGTTGGCTTGATCATTCCGAGTATCATGGAAATGGTTGTTGTCTTGCCTGCCCCATTCGGTCCGAGCAATGCTGATATTTGACCTTTCTCAAATGATAGATTCATATGATCAACGGCACAGTAGTCGCCGAATTTCTTCACTAGATTTATACATTCAATCGCCTTTTTCATTTTGTCCTAACCTCCGCTAATTTCTTCTTTCGTTACTTGATGTCCTCATTATATTGAAAAAGCGCGAGATTCAATTAGTGTGGGTTGTCACAAGCCGGTTATGACAAATGTCAGAAAAAAAGGACCGAAAGCAAAAAAGAAGGACCTCTAGGCCCTTCTTCAGCATAACGCGCATTTGACACTTTTGGAGTGTGGTCATTGAGGTGTCTTGCTTTGCAAACTTTTAGCTAAGGATTTTATACTTTTAATCGAACATAGAAAATCCACAACCTCAAGTTTAAACCCTATAGTTTTCCAATTTTATGACTTTATAATTGTTATAACAATTGAATATGATGATAAGAAGGAAATCTGATGAACAGGATGATTGAGATGGAATTATTAGAAGTCAACAAAGGTCTCCTTACCTGAAGGAATAAGTGCGGACTTCATGGGTACTTTGGCGAAGATGCTTATCCTACTATTTTGAAATAGCGGCAGCTTTGTTCGAATCCCTTGGTCAAAACCATCCTTTCCATAACGCAAATAAATGGACTGCTTTTACAGCACTGGTTGTACTCCTACTCTTTAATGGTCTGCACTTCAAGATGGATGCAAGAAAGCCGAAAATTCTACAGTGGATATGGTTTACCATCAATTCGATCGTCAACAAACGGCTGCGATCATTGAAGCTCACTGCACCACGATTCTCAAATCATAAATCTAAGCCTTACTCAAGTGTCCCCTTTTTTCATTGGGCGATGTCTGTAATTAGCGATAAAGATACGCCAGCACAGCTTTATAAGATTCGGAACAGCGCGTGCGTTTTCTTTGAGATAGGACCATGCCGGACGGTTTCCACGTTTCGTATTGCATTCGCTGCATGAAGCGATCAGGTTGTGGGGAAGATCCGAGCCCCCTTTGCTTGAGGGGATAATATGGTCTACTGTCGTGGCGTGCCCTCCGCACCACAAACAAGTGTGATGATCTCGTTTCAGTGCAGCTTTTCGATAGCCCCGAAATAAGAACGGATTATAAAGCAATTGGATCGTCTGCTCATCAATCCAGACAGCTCGCGATCGCTCAACTTCCCGCCAAGCCCGATGGAGCAAACACGGGGTTAGCTGTTGACCATCCATATTGAGCACCGTTATCAATCGATCCTCTCCATCATGACTATGATTCATCGATTTCACTCCATCTGTAAGACATTGCTCTAACCTATAGTATTAATATAAAACAAAAACACCATCCTCATGCGGATGGTGTTCATTATGATGGAACCGAGGGGAGTCGAACCCCTGTCCGAAGATAACGACAACACAAGCTTCTACGGGTGTAGTGACAGATTTGATGTCACCTGAGTATTACCCGTTTGACAACGAATTTACCACAATGATATATTGGCGTAATACCCATTTATATATGGGTCCTATCTTTAAGGAGTGCATAGCATGATGTTACCCGTTCACGAACGCTTCATTAAGCAGGCAAAAAAGAAAATCAGTCGAGATAATCGACTTACGGGCCTCCTTGCAGGCGGCTCCATGATCCACGGAGCCATGGACGAGTATAGCGATCTAGATTTAGTCATCGTGTACGATAACGCGTATCGCAATGAAATTATGGAGCAACGCATTCAGCTCGCAGAAGAGCTCGAACAGTTACTGTCGGCATTCACAGGTGAGCATGTCGGCGAACCACGTCTGGTTATTTGCCTATACGGCCCACCGTTGCTTCACGTGGATCTAAAGTTCATTTCGAAATCGGAGCTTAGGATACGAACGGAGAATCCGATTGTGCTTTGGGAGAGAGACGAGGAGATCAGAACGATCCTTGCCGAGACATCCCCTGCCTATCCATCGCCCTCTATGCAATGGATGGAAGATCGGTTCTGGGTTTGGGTGCATTATGGTGCGGCGAAATTAGGAAGAGGCGAGTTGTTCGAGCTCATCCAACATATTACGTTTATTCGCAATGCAGTATTAGGACCGTTGATACTCATGCGTAACGGCCATCTTCCCGCGGGAGTCCGACGGCTAGAGCAATTTGCTGAAATGGAGATGGCTGAGCTTCGGGACACGATTCCACTCCACAGCTACGAAAGTTGTTACCGTGCGTTAAAGGCCACTATCAAGCTATATCAACGTTTACGCCAGGCTTCTGATGGTTGGATACGCAAAGAAGAAGCCGAACGCCATTCAATTGCTTATCTTGAAACCGTATATTCCACTATCCATAAATAAAAACATCTACAAGACAGTGAAATTTATTGTTCACACTTATCAGCTATTCTACAGCAAAAACCCGACCTCACGAGGTCGGGTTTTTCATGGTATTGGTGGAGGCGAGGGGAGTCGAACCCCTGTCCGAAGATAACGACAACACAAGCTTCTACGGGTGTAGTGACAGATTTGATGTCACCCTAGAGATTCCCTGTCACCGGATTCCCTTCAGGTCAGCCTGATTGTCTTCTTCAGCTAGCCCCAGGCGGAGACTAGACACTGTTTAATTTGCCCTTAGCGTTGATGGAGGTCGACGCATCTCACTACATCGATCAATCCATGAAGTTACATGCAAGCTATTTATCATTGAGGTGATAAGGATAAGTCTTGGAGAGAACTTTATATATAATCCTTACTATCTGTTCTTACTAATCACACGATCTCAGAATACACCTCGATGATCATCGCCGCTCCCAGCCTAAAACCATCAGTAAAAGAAGCAGCCATTTCCAGTCCTTGAACTTGTCGATATAAATCTAGTAGATCCTCGAGCTCTCGAAACTCATCTTCTGAAAGCCTCTTCTTCCAGCCATCCATGGACTCGGATATTTGCCGACTCAATTGGCCATACTGAGGATCGTTCGAAGCAACCTTTTCTACAGGATTCAACTGCCCGTAATATAAGGATTCCAGAAAGCTTGACATGGGATTCTCCTTCTCTAAAAGCTGATTTAAGGATCGATAAACACTGATAAATGCATTTTGTTACGTATATGAGTACCAGTGTTGAGATCATTATACGGTACGCTTATGCGTATAGTCAAGTTGAAATCGATCTTTGAGAGGTGATTATAATGAGGAAAAAAGTTGTCGTTAAAATCTCGGAATTGACCAAGGCACATAATATTTCTTTGCGGGAATTATCCCGAATATCCGATGTACGGCACGCTGCATTAAGTGAACTTGCCAATGGAAAACGGGAAAGTATCAGCTTTAGTCATATTGAAAGAATCGCTGAGGCTTTGAATATAAGCGATATTCGGGAGATTATTGAGTTGGTGGATGAGCAGTAGGGTGCTATATACCATGATAATTTCAACTCTATTTATGTATCCTTACATTTAATATCAGGATGATTATAAAGTGTTAGACTACAAAACAATTGTAATCACTTTGGAAGGCAAAACCCACTCATTGAGCGGGTTTTGTGATGTTTATATATATTTACACATAATAAGTCACGTTCATCACATATTGTTTTATCAATTTATTAATCGATAAACTCTCTGCTTGTTCCTGTAAAACTCTCTTTACCTCTGTAATTTCGTGTTTAGAGCTTTTTCTTTTGCGTGGATCATTAGGGTCCCACTTATCACTATCAAACCATGCTACCAAATATAACCCATACTGTGTCTTTCCTTCTTTTAAATATCTGTTGGATAGCTGGTCTTGCATAGCTTCAAGAAGCTCTGGATGCCATTTCCCTTTGATCTCTATTATAACTGTAATCTTCTCATATTTATTATTATCAGGTAGTACAGCATCTACATGGATGTCCGTTCGTTCTCCTATTTCCATCCTAATGTAGGTTGAAGTTCAACTTCGCGATTTGTTATAATTCCTCTCCCTCTTATTTCATCATCTAGACGTTGTTTAATATAATTAGAAAACTCATTTTCGTTCCAAGGAGTGAATTCACCATTCTCCAAATAATTCCATAAAGAACGCACTTCTGGGGTGGCGCCGTGAAGCCTTTTTTCAATTCTATTTAATGCATCGACAATGACATCAAGAAGCTCTTCACCACTTCGCACGAGTCTCTTTTCTTTATTACTTGAAAGTAATATAATATCAATAGGTCGAGGAGGAGTCCATGTATTACGTCTAGCAGCCAAATTCGCCTCAGCTAATGCCCATTTCAGCCAACTTAAATGCGGCAATTCATCCACAACTCTTTTATATTCAAATTGTGATTTCTTAGTGCCACGCATTTTCAGTAGTTTCAAAATATTATCTCTATAAGGTCAGCCAGACTCTCTCGGGGGCCTATAGAATGAGCCATTTCATCGTCTTCATATTTTGGATCTTCTTCATGTGGAAAGTGATTCACCAACCATAAATATAAATCAGCCAGCAGTGTTTCTTTTACAGAGTTAAGTTTTATCAACGCTTGGCCCTCATCTGCTACTGTTAAAAAAACCCCTTTTAGAAGCTCTGTTTGAGTATTAAAATTCCAAACTCTTACCCACCCTTGTGTAGAATAATTACAAAGTGCTACTGCCCCTAAAATAGCTACACTTTTCCTTACCCGCGCCGAATTTACGTTCATGCTGACCAAGTCGCTTAAGCTGGAAGGAGCAGGTTCAGCGACTGCGTTTACGGACGAGGCCAAAATCGGCGGATGGGCGAAGCAAGAAATCGCGGATGCTGTTGAAGCAGGCATTGTGAGCGTGTACGTGGACGGTAGCTTCCCGCCGAATGCGCGTATTACCCGTGCGGAAATGGCAGCGATGATCGCTAGAGCGCTTAAAACTGTCGGCTAAAGCGGGCGCAACGACCGGCTTCGCGGACGATAAGGACATCCCGAAGTTGGCGAAAGGCGCAATTGAGGCGGTTCGCAAGCTGGGCATCGTGAGCGGCCGCGGCGACAAAACAATAAAACAACATAAATAACAGCAGGCACAGCGTAGGAACATATCTGTTCCTACGCTGTGCCTGTGCTTTTTCGCAGTCATCTCCAACCCGTTAGATCTACGGCGTACAGAAAAACATTGAATCATCGACGATCATATGGTCAACGCGTCATCCAGGGAGAATCTTGATTCTCCCTGTTCTATCACTAGGGTCGGACAACTTCTGCCGTCAACCACTGGATATTGTGCGTTAGCAGTTACACTCATGCAGGAAGATTTTGATTTTGTATTCAACCAAAAATCCTGCATCGCCAATTTCAAGCGATAGGCGCGTCCGGTCTGCAGATCGCTGTCCTTCAGCCGCGTCAATGTATCCTTTTGTTCGCTTTTGAGGTTGGATTCGTTCTTTAGCCAGATGTACTTCGTATGTTTAAGCTCCGGGGCCTGCTTTTGTTCCTGAATGCGCACGTCGTCAACGGCTTCGTTCACCAACTTCATGATATGGAGTTTATCAAAGGTGATTTCCGCTTGGGGAAAGTAGCCCTGGATTCCACGGATAAAAAGCGGGAGACATGTCACAGCACACGTCCTCGATCTGCTCGGCAGAAGCACCTTTGGTGGATAAATGTTCCTTAAATCGTTCGAGGGTATCCATTTCCTTTGCCTTCGGTCGCAAACAGAACTGTCTTTGCTTCTTGTTCGCGTCGTCCTGCCACAAACACAACCGTACCGCGTTCTGCCAGTTCAAAAGCCGTCACGCCGGATTCATTCGAAATCATTGACATCGAGGTAGCCTGCAAGCCATTCTCCCGAAAAAGTCTGAGCGTTGTATCCAGCACTTTTTTTGTGATTTTTTGTATTTATCGAACATCGCGCTTTTCCTTCGCAGTCTATTAGAAAGAATGTTCAATCTAATTTTAATACGTATTTATTAGTGTCATCTTTCATCATAAATGCCGCGGCATTCCAAGCTACCTCAAGAGAATCAGACTGCCCATCCGCATCAAAATCCATCCGCGACTCCCTGCGGCGGCTCTGCTGTCCGCTTGCGGTATTCCTTGGGCGAGAGCCCTGCTACTTTGTTGAACATATGCGTGAAGTAATTGGAATCGTTAAAACCGATGGCTTGGGCGATTTCGAAAATTTTCATATCGGTGCTTTTGAGCAGGATCTTCGCTTTCTGCACGCGCAGGTTTTGGATATAGCCGGTGACGCTTTCGCCAGTTTCTTTCTTGAACAGGTTGCTGAAGTAGCTGGGGTTGAGATGAACATGCGCCGCCACCTTAGCCAATCCGCATTCGTCCATATATTTCTCTTCGATAAACCGGATGGCTTGCTTGACCGGATTATCTTTTTTGCCGGCAAGCCAGTTGTTATGGGAGAGTAGGAATTCATGGATGTATCCCTGCAGCCAAGCCACAATCTCTTCAGGCGTCTCGCATTTGTAGACGGAACCCCACTCGATGGAACGTGCGGCCATCCGCCATACAGGAAACTGTACTTGCACCAGCCGGAGAAGGGCCGTGGCCAGGAGCAGGGCTTCGATTTTAGCGGTTTGCAGGGGCATACTACTGATCCGCACCTCTTGATCTAGAAGCTCCTTGTTCAAACGGCTATTGTCTCCCGACATAAGCCAGGATACGATTTCCTTCTCCTTTTCGTAAAGCGCCGTCTGGTTAAGTAAAGATTCATAGCCAGTACTGCGCTCAGAGGCCGCCTCCCGGCCCAGCCCGCTGCAATACCGCTCGTAAGCCTGACGCAGGTCCTCCGCCATGCGGCATCGTCCTTGTCCGCAGTAGGCAAGCGCCAGTTTCAGATACTGCTGAATCGAATCGGTGAGGATCTGCAACCAGGAAGAAGGCGTTTCCGGCCGGGAATCCGTCCTGTCCACCAATAAAGCCCATTCCGATGAACTCAAGGAAAAAAAACGGAAGCCTCCGCCATACCATTTATGCAAATGCTCCCTGACAATGTTGCCGAGAGCAAACTGCAATAGCGGCATATCCTGGGCGGAATAATGTTTTTCTGAGGAAATATAGGTAGGGATGCTAAGAAAGTAAAGCTCGCATTCCTTCATCCGTCCGAGCAAAGCCTCCACCTCTCCGTTGTTGCAGGACATGCCCATAATCGCTGAGCGAAGCTGGCTGTCCTCATGCTGGCGCTTCCAATCCTCCACCAGCCGCCCGGACTGATCCTCTTCGATCAGCCGTACATAGGTCCGATCGAGCATGTTTAATATATCCGCTTCTACGCAAGGTTTCGTGATAAAGTCCAGCACTCCAAACTTGAGGGCGGACTGGGCGTAAGCAAAATCTTTGAATCCCGTGATGATCACAATCTTGGTCCCCCAGCCGCGAGCCTTGATTTCCTCGGCCAGTTCGAGCCCATCCATATGGGGCATGCGGATATCGGTTAACAGCAAATCCGGGATGCATTGCTCCATCGAAGACAGAGCGGCCAGGCCATTTGCCGCTTCTCCCGCCACCACCCACTCGGCGGACCGTTTCCCGGCCAGCTTGAGCAATCCTTTGCGAAAATTCGGTTGATCCTCGGCGATAAACAGCTTGGCTTTCATCCATTTCCCTCCTAAAAGTTTTGTGAGCGTTACCTCATGATAAGCTTCGAGCAAAACTCGCTTCGAAAGAATAGGCTTAGTACTCTTGCGGGATCGTCTGAATGGGAAGCTTGATGTGAACGGTCGTTCCTTTTCCCTTGACGCTGGAAATCTCTACTCCGTAAGGAGCCCCATACACCAGTTCAATGCGTCGCAGCACGCTTTTAAAGCCAATTCCCGTTTTGTTGTTCTCAGACAGCGCATCCTCAGCTTCCTTCAAAGCATATAAAGTGCTGTCATCCATGCCGCAGCCGTTGTCAGCCACCTCGATATGCAGCGCTCCATCCCGTAAAGCCGCCTTCACCCTGAGCACCCGGTCTTCATCCATATTTCGGAAGGCATGCACAAAAACATTTTCCACCACCGGCAGCAGCAGGCATCTCATCATCCGTAGGCCCAGAAGCGATTCTTCGGCCTGAATGATCGTTTCAATCTCGCCGGTAAACAATTCGGTCTGAATCTTAATGTAATTCCGTATCTGCTGCAGTTCTTCTCCCAGCGTCGTATCGGTCTTGACGGATTTAAGCGAATACTTCAGCATCTCCGAGATGGCGTTGATCAGTAGAGCCGCCTCTGCCTGGTCGTCGTTATACAGCTTCCAATACAGTTCATTGAACAGGTTATGCAGATAATGAGGGTTCAATTGCGCCTGAATGGCTTTTAATTCCGATTCCCGCTGGCTGATCTGGGCCAGATACACTTTGTTGATCAGAGTGCTTACTTGCTCAGCCATGCTGTTGAAGCTCTCACCGATGAACCCGAGCTCATCGCCGGAACGGACGCTAATCCGAGCCGAGAAATCCCCCGAACGCAATTTGCGCAGCCCCCGCAGCAGATCAGCCAGTGGCTTCAGCAAGGTTCTGGTAGAAATCGTAATCAGCAGTGCGCTAAGAAGCACGACGCCAATTCCGGCAATAACAAAGATATGGATGATGTCTTTGTTTTTGCGTTGAATTTCCTCCAGAGAAACCCCTCCATATAACGTGAAGCCTGCCGGTTCCAGACGATGGCGGACAAATAAATAGGTGACCCCACTCATCTTGACATATTGGGGATCGCCGGCTTCGATCAAGCGCATGAGTTGTTCCGTCTCCTCCTGATTCATATTGGCGTAGAGCAGTCCCTCCAGAGGTTCCAGCAGCAGTACCTTACCGTTGCCGTTCTCCGTAAGATCCCGCAGCACTTTGGACACCAGTCTTTCCTCCATGACCACCACCATGGTTCCGTACGGAATCAGCTTATCATTGAGCATCCGTCTGGCGGCAATTAGCACCGTCCGGCGTCCGCCAGGATCGACACTACTAGGCAGACTGGCCCGTCCCCAGACCAAGTTCCCCCGATGCGATTCCAGCTTGCCCATCAACATGGCCATTTCTTCAGGTCCGGGTTCCCCTGACGCCCCATTTTGGGAGCGAATAGCCAAATCTCCATTTTCATTGAACAGAAAGATGGAACGAATCGACGGCGTATCCACTTGCAGCGTGATCAGCTGCTCCTCCACGTACTTACGGTTCTTGTATTGCGTATAGAGATCCCCTCCGGGATCAAGGCTCTCTGTGACGAACATTTCTATAGAAGGGTTCAGTATAATGGATTGGGATACCCGGCTTACCTCTTGGAAGGTGAGTTCCAATCGGGCCAAAGCCTGTTCATTGGCAATGGAGAACTGCTTGCTGATCTCGTCCTCCATCAATTGGACATTTAAGCGGTAGACCAGCCACCCCGCTAATGCAAAGGCTAATGTGACCATACACGAGAGCAGTACAATCAGCTTCAACTTGAAGCTGCCCTTCATTTCTCCGGCAATTCTCCCCGGCCAACTTATCGGATTCAGTCTGGCTCCCTCCCCCAAACGATGATGTAATCCGATTGTAATCCCTTTCATCCTGAATTAAAACAAAACTTGGCCCGGCTTCTACCGGACCAAGTCCTTATTCTATTCCCGGTGCTCCGTCCGAACTTTACTTTAGTTGGGAGCGGACCATTTCCAGTACATCATCGCCCAGGAAGGCCGTGTCTTTATTTTCTTGATACCACGTATTCATGTATTCCTCAATCTGCTTGCCACCGCCTTTCTCCCAGGCTGCTTTAGCATCCGCAATAGCCTGCTCGGCCGTATATTTGGACCCGCCTATGATTCCTTTGACAATGATGTCGCTCACTTCTTTGTTCACGTTGGTACTGATAACCACCAGGTCGCTTGGCAGAACCGGCATATGCTCGTAGTGACTCAGAGCGGGATATTTGGCGTCCGGATTGAGCAAGAACTGGTCTGCCTGCTTCATCATCTCCAGCCCCGCCTTCTGATCCGGATCCTCTACATTAAATGCCGATACGGAGGTCAAAGATTCGTTCTGCGGGAGAGAATAGAACATGGTGTAGTCCGCGGCCCAATCCACTTCCTTCGTATTCTTGTCGGGATCAATCACGATGGGCGCACCGTCCGCTGACTTGTTCCAATGTTCTCCCTCCAGCCCCTTTCTCAACGTCAGCGCCGTATCCGGCTGGAGCATAAAGTTGATATATTCCATCACAGCCTTGGGATCTTTGGCTGCGGCGTTAACCACCGTTGTCATCTGAATCGGGTTGGTCACGTGATGGGTAAACTGTCCCACAGGAGACTCGGGCTGCATCATCGGCGCAATTTCCGCATCCGGGACCACCTTTCTGATGGTCTTGATATCGGTGACCGTACTCTCAAACCAGTTGTTGATTTGCGGAGGAAGGAAAACGCCCACCTTGCCGTTCAAATAATCCTTCTTGGCTTTGGAACCGTTCGTGTCCGCCAGGTAATCCGGGTCGATCAGTCTTTCGTCGAACAGTCTCTTCTTGAATTTCGTCGCCTCCAGCGTGTTATCCCAGCTGCGGATGATTTTGTCGTCAGCCGAGATGGCCCAACCGCTCGAGCCGAACATGGAATCGACCATGCCGCCGGAGGTATAGCTTATATTCGTTCCGTACGTATCCTTCTTGCCGTTGCCGTCAGGATCTTGCTCTACAAAAGCCTTCAAGACTGTAATCAGCTCTTCGGTCGTCTTCGGCACCTCTAGGTTCAGCTTTTTCAACCAATCCACCCGGATAAACGCCACGCTTTGCAGATGGGGCTCGTTAATTTTGCCGATTTCGTAAAGCTTGCCATCCGGCTTGGTGCCCACCTCGCGCAACTGGGGATACTTCTCCAGCAATTTTTCATATTCAGGGACATACTGCAAGTAATCGTCCAGGGGCAGCAGTTGCTTCTGCTGATATAGGGAATCCCTGAAGCCCGTATCATAATCATTGATCATATCCGGCGCGCTGCCGGATGCGAACATCACATTTAGCTTCTGAGTCGATTCCGACCGGAGCACGGGCACAAACTTGGCCTCCACCGGAGAATGTTCATTAATCCATTTAGTCCAGCGGTTCTCCTCCACGGTTCCCTCCGCGGCCGGGATATTGCCTCTGTCATAGTTTGACACGGTAATGACAGGTTTATCTCCGCTTCGCCCCTCTTCTTTTGGCTGGCTGCAGCCGGCAGCCCCCACCGTCAACACGATAGCCAGTACTGAGGATGACCAGACCCTTTTGTTCCACTTGGATGTTTGTTTTAACATTTACAAGCTCCTCTCGACCCATGATCTATAATGAATGGATTTGTTGCCGCTAACCTTTAATGGAACCCAGCATAATCCCTTGAACGAAATACTTTTGCAAAAACGGATATACCACCAGCATCGGCACCACCATCACCATAACGCCTACCGCCTTCAGTTTCTCGGAGATCAGCTCCTGCTGCTGCATGATATCCATCGCCATCATATTGTCCATGCTCTGAATCTGCAGCATGCTCTGGACAATGACCGTGAGATTCTGCAGTTCCGTTCGATTGATGTAAAGAATGACATTCATGAACATGTTCCAGTAACCAACGCCGTAGAATAACGTCAATGTGGCCAGCATGGGCAGGGATAAAGGCAAAATAATGCGCAAAAGCAGTTGCGTCTCTCCGCAGCCGTCAATCTGAGCCGATTCCGTCACTTCACTCGGAATGTTTTCAAAGAAGCTTTTCATGATTAACATGTTATAGGTACTGATCAGCCCAACGAACCATAAGGACCAGTACGTGTTCGTCAAATGCAGATTGTTCATCACTAGATACGTGGGAATCATGCCGCCGCTGAACAACATCGTAAACAGCGCGGCCGTTGTGAGCGGCTTGCGGGCATACAGATAGCGGCGGGACAAAGGATACGCCGTCAGAACCGTAGTCAGCATGCTAAGCGCCGTTCCGCCCAATGTGATGATGACGCTGTTGCCAAACGCCCGCAAGGCTGGCGTGTTCTGAAAAAAATATTTGTAAGCGGTAAAATCAAGGCCCACCGGCCAGAACAAGACTTGTCCCAGATCCACTGCCTGCCCTTCGCTTATGGACAAAGCGATCAAATGCAGGAAAGGCAGAATGCAGGTGAGTGCGATGATAATTAAAACCGTGTGAACGAAGACCGAAAAAACCCTTCCGCTAGCCGACTCTCTCAATGCAGGTCCCCTCCCTTAAAGTTTTGTGAGCCTTGCTTTCCGGATAAGCTTCGTACAAAACTTGCTTCGGAAGCATGGGCTAGAATAATCCCTGGTCGAATTTCCTGGCCAGTGCGTTAGCCGACAACAGCAGCACCAAGCCGACAATGGACTCGAATAGACCCATGGCCGTGGTCAGACTGAATTGGGCCTTCTGCAGCCCCACTTTGTACACATAGGTGCTGATGACCTCGGCTTTTTCCAGGACTGTGGGATTCTGCAAGTTGTAAACCTGGTCGAACCCTACCTCCATCAAGCGGCCCATGCCCAGGATCAGCAGAAGGATAATCGTAGGACGGAGGCCCGGCAGCGTAATATGCCAGATCTGTCTCAGCTTACCCGCGCCGTCCAAGGCGGTGGATTCATACAAGCTGGGATCAATGGACGAAAGGGCGGCGAGATAGATAATGGCACCGAACCCCATTTCCTTCCACATCCCGGAGCCGATAAAGATCGCGACCCAGGATTCGATGCGATACAAAAACGGCACCGGCTCCATTCCCCATTGCTCCAGCAGCTTGTTAACGGTGCCGCCGTCGATCGAAAACAAGGTGAGAACCAGCCCTGCTACGATGACCCATGACAGAAAGTGGGGAAGATAAATAATCGTTTGAATCCATCGCTTCAGCCATCTTTTTCGAACCTCATTCAGCGCGATGGCGATAATGATCGGCGCGGGAAAACCGAAGATCAGATTCAGAATACTTAATTCGAGGGTATTCCAGATGATCTGCAGCGTAGCGTCGGACTGAAATAAAATCTTGAAATACTTGAGTCCCACCCAAGGGCTGGACAAAATGCCATCGCGGAAATTGTAATCCTTGAAAGCGATCACAAGACCGCCCATAGGAAGATACCGGAATATCACGTAATACAGGATCCCTGGTACGAGCATGAGGAACAGCGGAATATTCTGCCGAAACCTCTTGGTCTCGTAAAAGGCTTGTTTGGCCATCGGCACACTGTCCGTTTCGGCGGTCGCAGGTGTTGTTGGCATGTTCTAACCTTCTTTCTTGGTTAATTGCTTTTCGATGATGTTTATACTGTATCGCAGTCCCACCGGTGCATACCTTAAGAATCTCTAGGTTTTTCTATAGTTTTTTTTGTTTTTCACGTACAGAAAAAAAAGGACGCGAGTTCGCTCGCGTCCTTTTTTGGCGCTTCCCTTTCCCGTTTGCGTTAGCTTTTCATTTAAATGCCAGAGCTTAATGCTTCCTTCAAATTATTGCCGGGACAACAAGAAGCGTCCGTCCCTAAGTAAATAGTTTGCCGCATCGTTCGATATGTGTTCTCCGTCTTGCGCCCGCACCTCGTTAACAAAACTGTTCAAATTGCCATTCTCCAGTTTTTTCTGCAGGCTACGGGCGATTCCGGCATTATCGATTTCCTTGCTCTTGGCAAAACGCGTCACTAATGCCTTTAATGAATTGATACTTGCCACGGTATGGAAAACAACGGTTTTACTGCCTGAATTGCCGGCTAGATCAACTGAAGACACCTCAAGCGTATGTGTTCCCAGCGGCAATGAAAAGAGTGGGATCGTCGTGCCGATCGGATAGGAATACGTATCCAGCGTCACCGTCGTCTTGCTGTTGTCGACCCCTGATGCCGTATCCAGCGTAGTCACTAAAGGGGTCAAATCCTCGCTATCTTCATAGGTGCCGCCATCTCCAGGAATGACAACTTCTATAGTCGGGTCTTTCGTATCCAGCTTAAAGCTGACGGCTTTCGCCATCTCCTCATTCCCTGCTGGATCAACCGAACGATAGGTAACTGTGTAAGTGCCGTCTTGGCTGAATGTGATTGGTGCCGTATAGGTTTGCCAAGTTGTCCCGCCGTCCAGACTGTAGTCGGTTTTTGCAACGCTATCCCGTGGAGCTTTTGCTGACAAACTTACCGTTACCGGATGCGTATACCAGCCATTTTGGCCATTCGGAACTTCTGGCGAAAGAGCCGCGGATGTGATCGGCGCAGTTTTCGATCCTCCCGTAACCATGACTTTGAAATCGTCGAAGTCGATTGAAGCGTTAGCGTAGCCGTCGATGCCGAACAGCTGGCCGGTCAACTTACTGCCGCCTGTATGGCGGAAGAGGAAGTCAGTGGCCGCCGGAACAGGATCATCGTTAATATAAACGGTATAAGTCTTGGCGTCCCAGTTTGCCACCATTTTAATTTTGTACCATGTATTGTATGAAGTGTTCTTGACCGGCTTCTTGGACCCCCCATTCTGTACGATGATTTTACCCGTATCAAAAGCTGTGACCATGGAATAATTGCCGGTGCCGCTGTCATTTCTCACCATGGCACCATTGGCGTACTGAAAGCTGCTGTTTAATCTGGCACGATATTCGATGACGATGCGCTGATCCGCTTCTGCCTTGACCTCGCCTGCAAACGGCAGGAACAAATTTGCCTTGCCCGCAACAGCGGTTGTGGTCAGTCGAAGGAACTTATTCCCGTCCTCTTCTTGCACAGTGGCAGTAGCGCCATTGGTTAGAGCTTCGGTGGTAATGCCGTAAGGGTACTTGCCCGTCTCATCGCCGGAGAAATCCCGGTAGGCGTTATAGGTCACGCCATCCTCGGTAAGGTTAAGTGAGCCAAGCAGGGCTGCTTCCGCTTCAGCAAGGCGATCCAGCGCCTCCTCAAACTGCTCTTCACGCAGATCAGGGTCTACAGACATCTCTTCCGCATGATCCAGCTCAGCCAAGAGAGCATTATACGCATCTTGACTATAGGTTCCCAAGCCTTCGCCCAGCGGATAAGAGAAACCGACTATCCTGCTGCGCATGTTATCTACAATCTCATCAAGACCCCATCCCGGGATCACTTCTACGGAAACGGCAGCAGGAATCTTCTCGCCATTCAGTGTTAATATGACAGGTACCTGAATCGTGCCAAGTGAGTTGAAGTGTATTCCTTCCAGCTTCCAGCTGACCTCGGCGATGCTTATCTCACCCTTGTAATTGACGTCAACAACGCCGGGCAGCCTCGGTGTCACTCCGGAGGGAGTTTTTACTTGAGAAATAATCTGAGGAACCTGAGACGGATCGGGTGTTACTGTTAAGTTGAATTTTGCTTCCTTGCCGCCGTATACGGCTGTAATCACCGTATCCCCCGGCCCAGTGTCATATACCTGACCGGTGACCGTAACCTTGGCCACGTCTGGTTTGCTGCTGAAGTACGTGGCGTCAGCCGACACATCCTGGACTTCATAGGTGTTGTAGCGAGCTGTTAACTGCAGTTGCCCTGTCAGCCCGCTGGTCAGGATGTTGTTCAATCCGCTGATGGCAATGGACTGCACAGACTTAGGTTCAGCGGCAACGGTAACCGTGGCTGTGGCCGTCTTTCCGTTATATGTCGCGGTGATCGTGGCGCTGCCTGCCTTGAGTCCTTTGACCCCCATCCCATCAATATCAGCGACCTCTTTGTTGGAAGAACTGAAGGAAACTCCGCTGTCCACAGGGGAATAGGTAGTGCCTGTTACCGTATACACGGGCAAACTGCGGCTTTCACCTAACCCCAGCGTGTACCCCGGAGAATCGAATAGAATTTCCGACGCAACATCAAGCTTGAATATATCCATGCTGTCAATTTCGGCAAGGTTGGCACCCGTCGAGAAACGGATGGTATTGTTGCCTTGTTTAAGATAGACTTTCACCGTGGAGGCTCCCCAACGATTCCAGCCGGAATAGACGATGTTCAAACGGGCGCCGGAACTGCCGTTTACCGACAAGATATGTGAAGCATCCACCCCATTCGATGAGCCGTTGGCATTGCGCACAGACAGCACATAAAATCCCGCCTCTGGCACGTTGACTGTAAACTGGGCATAATCATTGGCGTTCTTGATATTGGCGATCTTCTTCCCGTCGGAAGCGGTACCTTCCCACCAAACGCCGGGGCCGGTTCCGCCGCTGGGATCTTTCACCAACAGGGCTGCTTCCGCCTCATAGCGCTGACGTGCCGGCTCCCCTGAAGGCTTGGCAATCGGTTTGTTTGGATCGACGGGCTCTCCCAGGTTTGGCGTTCCGTCTGCGTTCCAGATGAATTTCTGCGCTCGGACATTGCGGGTCCACCCTGATCCTGGCCAGCGGGCGGAATGGTAGATAATCCAGTCCTCACTGCCGTCGGGAGAGGTGGTGAGACTGTGGTGACCCGGGCCATAAACGCCGTTGGCGCTGGAGAAAATCGGATTGTCCTGTTTTACCCAGGAGCTGGGGTTCATCAAATCGTCGCCAATCTTGGCCGTGATCAGTCCGAGGCAGTAACTGTCTGTCCAGCTCCCGTTTGCGGAATAGACCAAGTTGATGGTGTTACCGCGTATGTTGACTTGGGGACCTTCGTTGATCCTGCCCGGGGACGTTTCCCAATCATGGTCAGGCGTCGAAATCAATACCCGCTGCGAGCTGATGGTCCGTGGATCGCTCATTTCCGCTATATATAGATTTTGGAAACTCCCATCCGTTTCCTCCCAGCCGGACCAGATGAAATAGTGTTTCTCATTTACAGTCAGCACCGTGCCGTCGATCGCCCAGCGGTCCGTGGAATCGGTTATTTTCCCTTTGAACTCCCAGGTTCCGGTCATCGGACTCTCACTGGCGTTCTCCAGCACATACATGCGGTGGTTTGCGTTGGTTCCGTTGTCAGCCGCGAAGTAAATATACCATTTGTATTTGCCATCGATATCTTTGAGATAGTGCATTTCGGGTGCCCAAACATTGGAACTGTACATGGTACCCTTAACCGGTGTCCAGGCTAGGCTCCTCTCGCCCGCTTCAATGCCGGTGATGGTCATCGATCTGCGGATCATGATGCCGCTGGCGTTGACAAAGACGTTGTAATAATAGCCGTCCGTATGCTTGTAAACCCAAGGGTCGGCTCCTACCTGCATAATCGTATTATAGAAATTTGACACCTCCGACACCGCCGTTGTCGACGCCGACATCGAATCTTTCGCATCGGGCGCCCTGTCCGCCGCCGCAGCCGCTCCTCTCCATTGCGGCAGCATCAGCAGCACCGCGAGACAAAGCAGCAGGTACCTGAATCTTTTCCTGAGCATTAACAGTCCTCCTTGGAATCATATAGCTCTCAGCATTCACCGAAAACACTTTACACTCCTTATTTGCTTTATTGCCGGCGATTCGTCCGAACGTTTCTTCTTCGCACCCCCAGGTTCAGTTTTTTCAACCAATCCATCCGGATGAACCCCTTGAAAGCGATTTCAATCCCGCCCATAGAAAAATACCGGTAAAAGGCGTGTTTGGCCTTCGGAACGCTGTCCATTCCGGCGGCTGCAGGTTGTTGGCATGTTCTAACCTTCTTTCTTGGTTGAATGCTTATCGATATCGTGTATACTGTACCGCAGTCCTTCCAGTTCAAACCTTAAAATTCTCTAGGTTTTTCTTTAGATTTTTTTGTTTTTCGCATACAGATAAAGGGACGCGAAATCTGGTCATAGCCCTGCAAAGTAAACACTTCCTCTAAATAAAGACGTACAGCCTGCCTTGATCTCAACTGATAGGGGGATAAGTGAATCAAAACCCTACTAAGGAAGAGGCAAGAAGGAAACCAGGAAAAGGGGCCCCCTGCCGCGAAGCGGCAACAAGAGCCCGGAAGGGACGCCTCTAATTGGTCGGTCGACCGCTACTTGCACGCATGTCGGCAGGCAACTCGAATCGGCTGTAGCTCTCCATCCTGAACGGAAGGGTCGGCGATGCCCAAGGAAGCGGGTATTCACTGTACAGTTGCCTCTTCGCCGCCACATCCCTCATCTTATCGGACAAGCCGGACAGCAAGCGCACCGTGGAGTCGCTATCCTCCTGCTCGGTCACAAACCGGCCGGGTATGGAGCGAACGGCGCGGGCCGACTCATAGGCTCCATTGGATACCAGTACGAAGCTTCGGCACGCCTCGATCGGTGAGAAGAGCGTCCTGCCCGGGGTCTCGATCGCTTCCAGCAGGTTCTGATACATGTTGCGCATCAAATCGGCCGGGCCAAACGCCAAATCTTCTTCGCCATCCTGCGCGCGAATCGTCAGCTTGTTCTGGTAATTCCAATGTGCCTCCCCGCGCGTCCCGTACACAGCAATGGAAGGCACTTCACTCGTTTCGTGGCAAAGCATGGCGTAAAAATGAACGCTCGCTTCGTTAGCCATAACGACTCGAATACAGGAGATGTCGTCCCCCTCGATGTCGTTGACATGGTAAAGCTCGGCCTGCACCGATTCCGGGTGTAAACCTGGGGCGCCTTCGACTCCGGCCGCCAGCAAGCAATTGTGCAGCAAGTGAGCGAACGGATTGTTGAACGTCCCGTCCAACACATACTGGCCGTCGCTGACCAGTTTGCCGGCCCAGCGGGTTCGATCGTAGTACGAGCGAGAGCGTTTCCACATACCAACGCCGACCACATGCTCCACATGCCCGAGCACGCCGGAGCCAAGCCTTTCCAGCAACGTTCGGAACGCCTGACCCGACGTATTCTGGAAGTTCACCTGGCACAAGCGGCCGGTCTCCCGCTGCACGGCGATCATCTCGTCCAGATCTTGTATCGTTATCGCCGGCGGCTTCTCCACCAGCACGTGAAAGCCCATCCGCATCACCTGGATGCACATCGGCTTGTGGGTGGGGATCGGCGTGACAATCACGACGAAATCGATGTCCGGATGAAGCGTGAGCATCTGCACATAGTCCGTATAATGGATGGCCCCAAGCGCGGTCAGCTTACCGTAAGACTCCTGATGAGCGTCGACATTCGGCTCCGCAAAAGCGACAACCTGCAGGCTGCCCTCTCCGGCCAGCTTCTGCATGATATTCACATGCTGAGCGCCGAATCCCCCGATCCCGATCAGCGTGGTGCGGCAAATCTTCACATTCCTTCCCTCCATTACCTATGCCTTGACAAGCCGGGAAGCGATTCTCCCGGCTAGCCAAAGCCGTAAATAAAAATTCATATCATACGTACTGCAAGTAACGTTCCTTGATTAGCGCGAGCGCTTTGTCTCCCGGCATATCCCATACTTGCTGGTTAAAGATTTCCACCTCGATCGCCCCCGAGTATCCGGCCGTCTCGACGGCATGTCGCATCCGGCGCAGCTCGATAACGCCGTCCCCCATCATCCCTCTGCCCATTAGCAGGTCGGGTACCGGCACGATCCAATCGGAAACGTGGAAACCGAGTATCCGCCCTCTGGCACGCTCAATTTGCGCGTATAGCCCAGGATCCCACCAGACGTGGAACGCGTCGACAACGACGCCGACGTCCTGCGGGTCGTGCTGCTCCGCGAGCGTGTTGGCTTGCGCCAGCGTATTGATGACGGAGCGTTCAGCGGCGTACATCGGGTGCAACGGCTCGATGCCGAGCTTGACTCCGTGCGAGCGAGCGAACGGCACGAGCTCCGCGATCGCCTCTTCGACCGTCTTGCGGGCAAAATCGATATCCCGGTCCGGAGCTGGTCCGCAAACGAGCACGAGTACGTCGGTGCCGAGCTCAGCCGCTTCCTCGACAGCCCGACGGTTGTCGTCCATCCGCTCTTTGCGCGCAGCCGCGGTGGCCGCCGGAAAATAACCTCCGCGGCACAGGCTGGAGACGCGCAGGCCCGCGTCCCGCACAAGCCGCTTGCTCTCGGCCAGGCCGGTCTCGGCCACTTTATGCCGCCACAGCGCGATCCAAGGCACTTCCGCGTGAACGCATGCTTCCACGGCCTCGCGCATATCCAGCCGATCGGTCGTAATCTGGTTCAAGCTGAGTCTGTCTATGGAACGAAGCAGTTCCATGCTGATCCCTCCCGGATTTCAAATATTGCTATAAAAGATTACGGTCGAATACCTGCCAGCGCTAAGACAGGCTTCATCCGTTCGGCGGCAAGCTCTGGATCGGCCAATAGCCCGGCCCGGTCGGCAAGCACGAACAGCTCGGCCAAATGGACGATCGAGCGCGATCCCTCCGCTCCCCCGATCATGCGGAAATGCGGTTGGTGGCCATTCAAGTAGGCCATGAACACAATTCCCGTCTTGTAGGCGAACGTCGGCTTCTGGAAAATATGGCGCGACAGGGCGACGGTAGGCTCCATAATCGCCCCATAACTGACCAGGTCGCCCGCGTCGAGCGCATGAAGCGCCTGGGAAGCGGCCGGAGCGATCGCGTCGAATATGCCGAGGAGCGCATGGCTGTAGCCCTGCTCATCACCCTTGATCAGCTCCGGGTAGTTGAAGTCGTCGCCGGTGTACATCTTGACGCCTTCCGGCAGTAGCCGACGCATCTTGATTTCTTTACCGGCATCGAGCAGCGAGATTTTAATCCCGTCGACCTTGTCCGCGTTTGCCCGAATGACGCGCAAACAAACGTCCATCGCCTCATCCGGATCGTCCTTACACCCCCAATAGCCGGCCAGAGCGGGATCGAACATGTCGCCAAGCCAATGCAGGATAACCGGCTGTTTCACTTGTCCTAAAATGCGCCCATACACCCGCTCGTAGTCCTCTGGCCCTTTCGCGCAAGCGGCAAGTGCGCGGCTCGCCATCAGAATGACTTGACCGCCCTCGCCTTCAATGAAGCCAACTTGCTCTTCATAGGCAGCTTCCACGTCGTATATCGTGACCGACGGTCCCGGGAGCAGATGATCGGTTCCCGCGCCGCAGGCGATTTTGCCGCCAACCGAGCACGCTTCCGCGATCGAAGCGCGGATAAGCTCCTTCGAGCGGTTCCAGTCGAGGCCCATCCCGCGCTGCGCGGTATCCATCGCTTCCGCCACAGCCAGACCGAGCGACCACAGATGGTGCCGGTAGGCGAGGGTCGAGTTCCAATCGATCTGCGTGTGATGCAGCGGATCGGCATCCGCAAACGGATCGCAGACGACATGGGCGGCCGAGAAGGCGATACGGCCCGTAAACGGCTTGGTCGACACAGCAAACGAGCCGGCTTTGCCAAGAGCATATTCATACAACGCTCCCCCTGCGCGGGGGAGGAGCAGCGATTTAGTCATCTGTACTCTCCTCCTTTACAGGCTTAGCTTCGGCACGTCGATCCAGCGGCGCTTCTGCCACGACTGTAAGCTGAGATCGGCAAGCTGGGTGCCCTTCGCACCTTCGAGCAGATCCCACGGGAACGACGTGTCGATGACGACATGCTTCAAGAACATTTCCCATTGCACCTTGAACGCGTTGTCGAACGACGCGTTGTCCGGCACCTGCACCCATTGGTCGCGGAACTGGAATGGATTCGGAATGTCCGGATTCCATACTGGCTTCGGCGTGTTGACCCAATGCTGCGTCTTGCAGTCGCGCAAGCCCGCCACGGCGCTGCCTTCGGTGCCGTCGACCGTAACCGTAAGCAGATCGTCTCGATCTACGCGCACCGCCCAGGACGAGTTGGCCTGCACGATAATGCCGCCTTCCAGCTCAAACATGGCGTACGCCGCATCATCTGCCGTGCAGTCGTAGGGAACGCCCTGCTCGTCCAAACGTTTCGGAATATGCGTAGCGGCAAGACAGGAAACTGCCTTCACTTCCCCGAACAAATTCTCGAGCACATAGCGCCAGTGTGCAAACATGTCGACGATAATGCCACCACCGTCTTCCTTGCGGTAGTTCCATGAAGGCCGCTGACCTGGCTGCCAGTCGCCCTCAAATACCCAATAGCCGAACTCCATCCGCACAGACAAGATGCGCCCGAAGAAGCCGGAGTCGATCAAGCGCTTCAGCTTAAGCAATCCGGGTAAAAATAGCTTGTCTTGCACGACGCCGTTTCTCACCCCCGCCTCGGCGGCGATGCGGGCCAGTTCGAGCGCTCCTTCGAGATCGACGGCCGTCGGCTTCTCGCAATAAATATGCTTGCCCGCCGCGATCGCCTGCTTGATGCTTTCCGCGCGGCGCACCGTCGTCTGGCTATCGAAATAAATTTCATTGTATGGATCGGCGAGGCATGCTTCAAGATCGGTGCTCCAACGCTCGACGCCGTAGGCGGCGGCCAGCGCCTGCAGCTTGTTCTCCTGCCGGCCGACCAGAATCGGGTCGGGCATTATGACGTCTCCGCCCGATAGCGCGACGCCCCCCTGCTTGCGAATTGCAAGAATCGAACGGATTAAATGCTGGTTGGTTCCCATCCGTCCGGTAACGCCGTTCATAATAATGCCGATGTTGCGAACTGCCATCTTTCATTGCCCCCTTCGCTTCGTATATCCGTATTATAGTCGGTGCGAAACCGCTTTTCTTACGATTCCGGGAACACGATTCTCAATTTCGGAAGCGAATTGTTCGAGCGAAAAACAACATCCCCCGCGGGCGCTTAGCCAATGGGGGATGAAGGGGGAATTACGTTTCAATCAATCGGCCAGTCGGCCGCTGATCGCATTCTTGTTCGTTTGATCGCACGTTTGTGCGCTCGTTTGTCCTTTTTGACGGAAGGCTGCCTACTCGGCTTGCGCGGGTGCGTTCAGCTCCCGGTACGTTTTCGGCGACAGCTTGGCGACAGCCTTGAACGACCGGTAAAACGTGGACACGGAGTCATAACCAACCTCGAAGCAGATCGAAATAATGTCCTTGCCCGTTTCGGCCAGCAGCTTCTGGGCGACGCGGATGCGCACCTCGGTCAAATATTGCATCGGTGTCATGTCGTACCGTTCCTTGAAGATGTTGTTCACGTGCCGTGTGCTGATGCCCAGCTTGGATGCGATGTCCCCCGCGGTCAGCGGATCAAAATACTGTGAATCGATATAGCTGCGTATTTTCTCAGCGCGCAGCCTGTTGGAGCTGGAGCCCGCTCCGGCGGCCTCTGCTCCGGCCGGACGAACCAGCAAGAGCAGCAGCTGAGACAGCTGGACTTTGAGCGATAGACGGATGAGCGGCGACAGCTCCCTGGACTGCTCGAACAGCATTTTCCTCAGCAACTGACGCAGCTCGCTCGCGGCAAACAATCCCGGTTTCATCAGACAGGAGTCCGGGAAATAGGCGTGGAGCAGCTGCTCCTTCATATCCGGATCGAGCACCGCCTCATCAAACGCCAACACTAGCAAGGTCAGCCTAGAGTCGGACATGACCGAGTGGACGGAATACGGCACGATCAGCGCCGTATCGTCGACCACTAGCTTCCGTTCCTCCCCCCCCAGCCGGATAGCGCCTTCGCCCTCCAGCACAAACAGCATCTGGTGCGTCTGGTGATAGTGCTCAGACACGAGATGTCCGCCCGTATGCTTCTGCTCGTATAAATCTATCGCATTCCTGGACAAGTCAATCCATTTAATCGTCACGGCGAAGCCTCCGTTTTATTGAAGCGTTTCATTTAAAGCCATTTTAGCGCGATCGGCGGCTTCGGACAACATTTTAGAATAAGCGCAGCCCGGACACCGCAAGCACCACCGAGCTGCAGCTTTATTGAGGCCTTCAGGTCCATCTGTCCATGCTGTTCGCTCCTTTTTTCGTGGCAAAAGAATTAGGGGCGATCATTAACGTCACATTCGGGCTGGCTTTTACACCATTTACGATTGCCCTTATTTACTCAACCAGCAATGGTTTGAAACGGTTAGTTGTGGCTGTTCACGGCGTCAAAGGATTAAGTAGATTATAAAGGGAGGAGCTTTTCAAGGCATAGCTCAGACGAATCCAATTTCACCCTTACAAAATAAAATTTGCAGAAATTCAATTGGCTTTCTCACTAATTTCCTATTTACTCATCATGCATTCGTTTTACCTGATCCATTTTCACCAATCAGAGTGTTTACCTCATGTGTGAATTTAAAATCCACATTTTTATAGTTTCTAAAGTTACATATGGTTAATTTAAAAATATGCATTGAGGTGGACCTCCCAAAAACCCCTTTTTCTATATTCCACCATACGAATACAATAACAACTCATAAAAATTTTATGAGCAGAGAATAGCGATGCTCCTACTCCAAGAAGAATTCGCTGACACGAACACTTCCGATCCCGTCCGCGTGCTCGCACAACAAGGCTCGAATACGTATCAATTTTGTCAATTGGCACGCCACTTGAAACCAGTAGCCTTTTTATGTCCTCATTACTATAGTTATGCCCAAGAAACGCTAGCACAGCTCTAAAATCATTAGCAGAAACTTTATTGCCCTTCAAATCGATTTCATCACTACAAATATCTATTCCATAATTTTCAGTATCTGCCTTCCTTGACATGAATACTTTTCAAAAAGATTCGTAATTTCTTGTTTAATATTTTCTAGTCGTATATGTTTACGTCCCCCCAGGTATTGCTTCCATTTTATCGTTTGGGCTTTACAAAGTGTAGGAAAGTGATTGTATAGTGTTTTTTTATTACAACCAATTTCATCGGCGATCGCTTGTACGTGCATATATCCATTGCTTGAGAGTATTTTTTCTTATTTGGAATGTTATTTTTAAAAATGAAAGGCTGGTCAGCGACAAATGCCCTCTCTTAAACTGTGTGGGTCCACCTTAAACTCCCGCCAGTCAAAAGCTTTTTAAGACTGGATATAAAAAAAGTCCCTGTATGGGACTTTTAACTCTCATAATTGTCAATCTGCCATTCAACGAGTCAAAACGAGATACAAGCAAAGTTAACTTTGACTGTTGTTATTTTTGCTGCAATGCATGTCATAAAGGTTCTCTTTTATTTTCACGCAAAAAAGCGACCTCACAAGGTCGCTTTTCGATTTTATGTATGGAGGCGAGGGGAGTCGAACCCCTGTCCGAAGATAACGACAACACAAGCTTCTACGGGTGTAGTGACAGATTTGATGTCACCCTAGAGACTCCCTGTCACCGGATTCCCTTCAGGTCAGCCTGATTGTCTTCTTCAGCTAGCCCCAGGCGGAGACTAGACAGCGTATCCCACTAAAGTTGAGCCCTCATCCCGGTACATGGGCGATACAGAGCGAGAGCACGCTCACAGGTTATTAAGCTGCGAAAGCGTAGTTGTTTTGTTGTTTGCCGTTTAATTGGCTTTAGCGTTGATGAAGTGGACGCGTCCCCACTACCCGCTACTCATGCCCGAACTATCCCCGTCGAATCCAAAAACGCCCCCTTAAGTTGGAGAAATGCCGGTGCTTCGCACCTGAGCGTTCCTGCCAAAAAGGGCTATCGGATTAAATCAAAGAATGTATTCAGTCATAGCAGTCCATCTATTGCGCATTCTTTCCCTCCAAGAAAGGAATACGCAGGCTGTATGCTGATTGTCAAAGATCTTATTGATCTCTCTTACATCACCTAGTATATCACACTTTACATCAAAATAATATATACAATGCAGGTAACACAGCTAAAAGCTGCCATCCGGCTAGTTGCTCCATTATCTTGCAATCTTCTGCTTCTCGCGCAGTGCACGCTGGATATCGCGCTGTGCATCCTTCTTGGCGGCATCGGCACGCTTGTCGTACTGACGCTTACCTTTACCGAGGCCAAGCAACAACTTCGCATAGCCGTTACGGATGTAGACTTTCAGCGGTACAATCGCGTAGCCATCCTGCTTGGACAGGCCCAGCAGCTTGCGGATCTGCTCCTTATGCAGCAGCAGCTTCCGTGTCCGCGTTGGATCCGTTGGATTGTTACGGTTCCCCTGCTCGAACGGGCTGATATGCATGTTATGGATATGAATCTCGCCATTCCGAATGGTTGCGAACGCGTCTCCAATATTGGCACGGCCGTTCCGTATGGATTTGATCTCCGTTCCGGTCAGGACCATCCCGGCTTCATACGTATCCTCGATGAAGTAATCATGGGAAGCTTTTTTGTTCTGGGCCAGAACCTTCCCGTCACTTTTCTTACCCATGGTCTCACCCCTTGTCATCAACAATGATAATGGAAAAAGGACTTCCGGCAGACCGCCAATTGCAATCTCACCAGAAGTCCATTGTATCAAACGTCAGCCTCTAAAAGCAAGGTGGGGCAAGCACCTCCAGCGTTAGTCAGGAGGAGAATGTTACTTTTTCTTCTTGCGGACAAAAGCGGCTGTGCCGTTTCCGCCCTTGCTCTTCCGTTTGCGGCCACCGCCACCACCGGAGTTGCCACCAGCATTACCGCCTGGTGTTGGACCTTCGCCGATGAAAATGCCGCTGCCCGACGTCTTCTTGCGTCGGTTCTTCCCACCGGCACCGCCAGAGCTGCGTGCATTGCGGTCAAAGCCGAGAGCGCCGCCCCCAGCGGAGCTGTATCCGCCTTTGCCGGAGCCAAAGGCAAAGTTCGACGCCTGCTGTTCGCTTGCGCCAGCACCAGCGCCTGCTCCAGCTAGCGCCTCGCCGCTGCGCTTGCCGCGGCCGCCCTGGCCGCCGGCGCTGTCACTGCGGCGTCCGCCTGGCGCGCCGGCTTCAGCCGCGCCGCGCTTACCGCCGCGGCCCTTACCCCCGCGGGCTGCGCCATCGCGGGCACCGAATCCGCGGCCGCCATTGCCGCCGCGGTCGCCTTCGCCGCGCCCTTGGCGGCGCGGCTTCATATCCACCATCTCAAAATCGATGGTGTGATCGTCCATGTTCACCTTCGCCACGCGAACCTTCACATCATCACCGATGCGGTATACCTTCGAGGTCCGCTCCCCGATCAGCGCCATATGGCCCTCATCGAAGTGATAATAATCGTCGGTCATCGCGCTGAGGCGAATCAAGCCTTCGACCGTATTCTCCAGCTCAATGAACATGCCGAAGCTGGTCACGCTGCTGATAATGCCTTCGAACTCTTCGCCGACCTTATCCAGCATGAACTCGGCTTTCTTGAGCGCTTCCGTATCCCGCTCCGCATCCACAGCCACACGCTCGCGCTCGGAAGATTGCTGAGCGATGTCAGCCATCCGGCCGGCGAGATGCTCATGGCGCTTCTCATTGAGCGCGCCGCCGCTCTCCAGCACTTCCCGGATGACCCGGTGAATGACCAGATCGGGATAACGCCGGATCGGAGACGTAAAGTGAGAGTAATATTCCGCAGCAAGGCCAAAGTGGCCCGTACTTTCCGCGTCATATTTCGCCTGCTTCATCGAGCGAAGCATCATCGTGCTGAGCACCGTTTGCTCCTTCGTGCCTTGAATGGCTTCCAGCAGGTTTTGCAGTGCGCGTGGATGGATCGAGTTGCCCCGTCCCTTCACCTGATGCCCGAAATTGGCCGCGAACGCCATAAAGTTCTGCAGCTTCTCCTGATCCGGATCCTCATGGATCCGGTAGATGAACGGTACCTTCAGCCAGTGGAAATGCTCAGCTACGGTTTCGTTGGCCGCCAGCATGAATTCTTCAATGATCTGCTCCGCGATCGAGCGTTCTCTTTTGACGATATCCACGGCTTTGCCGTTCTCGTCCACAATGACCTTGGATTCCACAAAATCAAAATCCACCGCGCCACGGCGCATCCGGTGGTTCCGCAGCTTCAGCGCCAGCTCGCGCATCAAGCGGAAATCCTCCACGAGGTCACTATAGCGCTCAATCAGCTCCGGATCCTCATCCACCAGGATTTTTCTCACATTGTTATACGTCATCCGTTCTTTCGTACGGATAACACTCGTAAAGATATCGTGCTTCACGACTTTCATCTGATCGTTGAATTCCATCTCACAGGACATCGTCAGACGATCCACCTGCGGATTCAAGCTGCATATGCCGTTAGACAGACGATGCGGCAGCATCGGAATCACACGATCCACCAAATACACGCTGCAGCCGCGATTGTAAGCTTCCTTATCCAGCTCGGAGCGCTCTCGGACGTAATAGCTGACATCGGCAATATGGACGCCCAGACGGTAGTTCCCGTTCGGCAGACGCTCCACGTTCACCGCATCATCGAGATCCTTGGCATCTTCGCCGTCAATCGTCACGATGTTCAAGCCGCGCAAATCCCGGCGTCCCTGCTGTACAATCTCATCTTCCGTAATGGAATCCGGCGCTGCATCCGCTTCAGCCAGCACTTCCTCCGGAAAGCCTTCCGGCAGCTGATGCTTGCGGATAATGGACAGAATGTCGACACCCGGATCATCCTTGTGACCCAGAATCTCCACCACTTCGCCCTCTGCCGCAGCTCTTCCTTCCGGATAGCTCACCAGCTTCACCACGACCTTCACGCCATCAACGGCGCCGTTCATCGCATGCTTCGGAATAAAAATATCCCGGTTGATCCGCTTGTCATCCGGCAGCACGAAGCCATAGGCTTCATGGTTCTGGAATACACCCACGACTTGGGTGACGGCGCGCGTCACGATACGGACCACTTCGCCTTCCATTTTGCCGCCATCGTTCTGTTTGGAACTGATCCGGATAAGCACGATATCTCCATTCATCGCACTCTTCAGATCATTGGCATGAATGTACACATCCGGGTGCTCGCGATCATCGGGAATCAGAAAGGCAAAACCCTTCGCATGAGCCTGCAGACGTCCGCGCAGCAAATTCATCCGTTCCGGCACGCCATAACGCTGGGTGCTGGTCAGAATGATTTTTCCGGATTGCTCAAGCTCATTCAGCAGCTTCAAGAATTCCTTGAATTCATGGGCATCCTTAATGGCAAAATGCTGCTCCAATTCCTGGTACGTCATCGGTTTGTATGCAGTTTCCCGCATAAAATTCAGTAATATTTCTTCAGTTATCATCATTATCACCTCGGGGAACCTGCAATTTCATCGTTCCGCTATCCATTCTTTACCTTCATATACTCATACCCTAGTATACACGAATTTAATCCCCGGTATCCTTCCGAACACCGTCTTAACCTATGTATTCCGAAATTCAGGCAATAAAAAACCCCCGCTCTTCCAAGAGTGAAAAAGCGAGGGTAACGTTAATTGTTATTTCAACATAGCAACAACGATGGCCAAAATCATAAATCCTGCTGCAAGACCTACCGTTGTACGCTGCAGTACGAGATCCATACCGCGAGCCTTCGTTTTACCAAAAAGATGTTCCGCACCGCCGGAGATGGCACCGGCAAGACCTGCGCTTTTCCCCTTTTGGAGAAGAACGACAGTAATCAACCCGATGGAGAAAATAACAAGCAACACTTCAAAAAATACAACCATGACTTCCACCTCCTACGTATGTAAACATCTGAATTTATGATCTGAAGAGACATTCTAGATTCTACATGAAAAACAGCATTTTTATTGTACCACAGCTTTATCGACCTGACAAGGAGTAAGCGGGAACACTATTTCAGCTCACCAAAAAAATAAATGGCCTGCCCCTCCATCGTTGGCAGACCATCTGTTTCATAGCAGCCAAGGCTGCTTTATTTCACTCGGAAGGACCCTGTGCTGATCGCGACAAGCTCATCCTTCTCATTCGTAATCCTGCACTCCGTTGTGACCGAACGATGCGTCTGATGCACGATGCTTGCCGTCACGGTAAGAACTCCCGCCCTGGCCGGCATGACAAAATGCACGTTCAGATTGCTCGTCACCGTCGATTCGCCCGGGCGCTCCAGCATGACGGCAACGCCCATGGCGTTATCCATCAATGAGGAGAGTACGCCGCCATGCACGATGCCCATCATATTCATATGATGAGGCTGGGCATCCAGCGTCACAACAACCGCCTCCGAGCTGGCAGACGCAAGCTTGCAGCCGAGATATCCCCAGAAGGTGGGCTCCGCCGCTTGGGTCATGGCCTCAATGTACGCCTCCCGGTCGAATTCCGGCTGTCCGGCCTTCGTATCCGGATTGGCATTGGTATGATTCATCAGGCCGCCTCCTTTTTTCTTATGACGTCGTTAGTACTGTATCCATTTCAGCGGGATACCATGAATCGCCTATCCTGCCGACTCCGCTATTCTGCGCTTAGCCTGTTTTGCCTTCCTCTTCTTCCTCCAGCAGCTTGCGGCGCAGCACCTTGCCTACCATCGTCTTCGGCAGCGAATCGCGGAACACGTACTCGCGCGGCACCTTATAGGCAGCCAGCTGACTGCGGCAAAACTTCTCAAGGCCCGAAGGGTCCGGAGACGCGCCATCCTTCAGCACAATATAAGCTCTCACGGTTTCGCCGCGATAATCATCCTTCGTTCCGACCACGACGGCTTCTTTCACTGAGGGATGCTCATACAGCACTTCCTCGATCTCCCGAGGATAAATATTGAAACCGCTTGCAATGATCATGTCTTTCTTGCGGTCGATGATCGTAAAATACCCCTCTTCGTCCATCGTGGCCATATCGCCCGTGAACAGCCAGCCGTTGCGGAGCGTATCAAACGTCTCCTCCGGCCGATTCCAGTATCCCATCATCACCTGGGGACCTTTCACGATCAGCTCGCCAGGCTCGCCGACCGGCATTTCTTCACCCGTATCGGGATCGACCACCTTGGCATCCGTATCCGGAACGGGTACGCCAATGGTGCCGATTTTTCGCCTTCCCCAGATTGGATTCACATGGGTAACCGGGGAAGCTTCGGTCAGGCCGTAGCCTTCGATCAACCGCCCTCTGGTCAGCTCCTCGAACTTATCCTGCACCTCGACCGGCAGCCCGGCAGAGCCGCTGACACAAGCATTGATCGACGACAGATCATATTCCTTGATCCGCGGGTGATTAATCAGTGCGATATACATGGTCGGCGCGCCCGGAAAGAGCGTCGGCTTCATTTTTTTGATCAGGTTCAGAATCATTGTCACTTCGAATTTCGGTACCAATATCAGCATGCCGGCACGGTAGATCGCCTGGTTCAGCAGCACGGTCAACCCGAATACGTGAAAACAGGGCAGAACCGCCAGATACCGCTCCTTCCCATCCTCCACCTGAAAGCACCAGTTGGCGGATTGCACGGTGTTGGCGATCAGATTCATATGCGTCAGCATGACGCCTTTGGGAACACCGGTCGTGCCGCCGGTATATTGGAGCAGTGCCAAGTCCGTCTCCGCCTTCACGGATTCGCAGATCGGGTCATTCGGCGCGCTCGCAAGCAGCTTTTTGAAGGCATGGACCCGGCTTCCATAGTTGACGACCGGAAGGGGACCCTCCTTCTTGGCTTTGATCGGGTAGAGAAGGTTCTTGGGGAACGGAAGGTAATCCGCCACGGACGTAACAATCATATGCTCCAGGTCCGTTTCCTCGATGACTTTCTCAACGCGGGACACAAACATATCCATCGTGATGATGATCTTGGCACCGGAATCCTTCATCTGATGCGCAATTTCCCGCTCCATATAGAGCGGGTTGGTCATGACGGCTACGGCTCCGGCCAGCAGCACGCCATAATACGACATCACCACCTGCGGGCAGTTGGGCAGCATAATCGCTACCCGGTCGCCCTTCTTAATCCCTTTGCTGCGGAGTGCGTTTGCCATACGATAGGACGACTCCAGCAGACTTCTGTAGTTGATCGTCTTGCCCATGAAATACAGGGCCGGACGGTTCGGAAACTTCTGCGCCGACGTCACAAGAAATAGTGCCAAATTCTGTTTCGGATAATCAAAAGCGGGGGCTACTTCGGGCGGATAAAACGGCAGCCAAGGCTTTGTATCCATACAAAACCAACCCTTTCCTAAGGAATGCTCCTTCTTTCCTACTCCAAGAAAAATCTCTCTCTTTTGAGGTTACTTACGCATCGTATTGGCGTTGATGCGTGTTACACCGTGTACCGCTCGTTCTTGACCACGCGGGCTGCGATGCTGCGCTTGAGGGCCACCGTATCAACCGGCGTGCAACGCGTCAGTTTCTTGAGCACCGACAGCTGCATCCGCAGCATATCCCCGGTTTCCACCGAGGCCAGCGTCTCTTTCGCGAGTGCTTCAATGCGCTGGAACGCCTCGTATGCAAACACCTGCGTCATCTCGATCATGCTGGCTGCTTTTTCCTCGGAGGTGCGTTCGATTTGCTTGCGGGTACGCAGCAGCGCACTCTCGAGGGCATAAATATCAATCATCATATCCGCCAGATTGGACAAGGCCTCCTGCTCTTTCTCCAGCTTCGTGCCGAACTTCTGTACCGCCAAACCACCCGCGAGGAGGAAAATTTTCTTACTCATGTCCAGGAAGTGCGCTTCCTGCTCCAGTGTGCCTTCGAAGGTTTGACCAGGTACCAGCTGCAGCAGCTCACCCTGGAGACCTTGCGCTTTTTGCAGGAGCGCGATCTCGCCCTTCATGGCCTTCTTCACAAGCGTGCCCGGAATCAGGAGCCGGTTGATCTCGTTCGTGCCTTCAAAGATGCGGTTGATGCGGGAGTCCCTATAGATGCGTTCTACTTTGTACTCTTGGATATACCCATAGCCCCCGTGAATCTGCACCGCTTCGTCTGCCACATTATCGAGTCCTTCCGAACAGAACACCTTGTTGATCGAACACTCAATGGCATAGTCGGAGATCGCGGCCGCCGAATGGATGCCTGCATCCTCGCTGTTGTAATCGATGTCCTGCATCGCTTCGTCCAGCAGTCCTGCCGTACGGTACACCATGCTCTCCATCACGAAGGCGGTGATGTTCATCTCGGCCAGCTTCTTGCGCATGAGCGGGAACTGCGAGATGGGCGTATCGAACTGTTTACGTGTGTTAGCATATTTCGCGCTCAGCTCAATCGATTCCTTTGCCGCACCGACCGTGCCGGCTGCCAATTTATACCTACCGATGTTCAGGATGTTGAAGGCGATCCGGTGGCCCTTGCCAATCTCGCCGAGCAGGTTCTCCTTCGGCACCTTCACGTCTTCGAAGAAGAGCGGACGCGTCGACGAGCCTTTGATGCCCATCTTCTTCTCCTCCGGTCCGAGTGTGAAGCCCTCCATCTCCTTCTCGACAATGAACGCGGTGAAATGCTCTCCGTCAATCTTGGCGTAGACGATAAAGATATCCGCAAATCCGGCGTTAGTTATATATAGCTTCGATCCGTTCAAAATATAATAGTCTCCGTCGTCGGACAGGCGTGCCGTCGTTTTGGCACCCAGCGCATCCGAGCCGGAGGTCGGCTCCGTCAAGCAATAAGCCGCGATTTTGGCGCCGGTCGAGAGATCCGGCAGGTACTTCTGTTTCTGCTCGGTCGTACCGAAGAACACGATCGGCAGCGTTCCGATCCCGACATGGGCCCCGAAGGAAAGCGCAAAGGACGAACCCTTCGCCAACGCTTCGTTAATAATCGTGGAGCTGACTTTATCCAGGCCGATCCCGCCGAACGGCTCCGGTACATCGGCCCCGAGCAGGCCCAGCTCGCCTGCTTTGCGAAGCAGGTCTACCGTCATCTCGTAATTCAGCTTCTCGAGCTCTTCATCGTGCGGCACGACTTCCCCGTCGATAAAATCGCGCACCGTCTCGCCGATCATGCGATGCTCTTCCGTGAAATCCTCCGGTGTCAGGATGCGCTGCATATCGGGATTATCGATGACAAAGCTGCCGCCTTTGATTTTCGGTTCTTTGGTTTGGTTATCGCTCATGATTGGTTTCCCCTTTCGGAATGTGGAATAAGGTGGAGTGCAATGGTGGCCTTGGTGTTGCAGGGAAGCTATATGAAATCTCACTACTTGCACAATAGTGGTCGCTCCGCGTGCGGATTTTACTTCCGATCGCTGTTGAGTTTGGATTTCAGGGAATGAATTGATCAATAGTAGAAATCCAAACCCAAAGGCGACCGCTGCCGCTTCTCCAGTACAATTCCGCCCTCTCCGCTGGGTTGGCGCAAACTAGTTAATCCCCTAAGTTCAAACCCCTGCCTCCGGCTATCATTACACTCGCCTGTGGTTGGAGTGAGTGGTGCGGTATCCGGTCCGCGTACGGAGCAGACACGGCACTGAGACTACATTACAGAGTCAATAGACTGGTCATGTACCAATAGAAGATCGGTAGATTTGATATCGAAAACCTAAATATCGTTTATCGAATACAATCAGAAGCATTGTTGAGCTAACGAATTCAAACCCAAACTAAACAGCTGCGAGAATCCCGCCCCATATCCCTCCAGACGCTTGGAAGGTAGCCTAACTCTGCACCACCTACTCCTTACGCCCCAGCAGCATGCACCTCAAACACCCCCGCGGCGCCCATGCCCCCGCCGATGCACATGCTCACGACACCATAGCCGCCGCCGCGGCGGGCGAGCTCGGAGACAAGGCTGACGGTCAGCTTGGCACCGGTGCAGCCGAGCGGATGGCCGAGCGCAATGGCGCCGCCATTGACATTGACCTTGCTCTCATCGATATTAAGCGCGCGGATGATGTGGAGGCATTGCGAAGCGAACGCTTCGTTAATCTCGAACACATCGACTTGATCCAGCTCGATGCCCGCCATGCGCAGCGCCTTCGGGATCGCTTCGACGGGGCCGACGCCCATAATCTCCGGCTCTACGCCTGCCAGGGCAAAGGATTTGAAGGTAGCCAGCGGGGTAAGGCCCAGCTCCTCCGCTTTCTCGCGGCTCATGACGGCTACGGCCGCCGCGCCGTCACTCGTCTGCGACGCGTTGCCCGCGGTAACCGAGCCGCCGAGGGCAAAGGCCGGCTTCAGTTTGGCCAGCACATCCGGGGTCGTGTCCGGCCGGACCCCTTCATCCGTATCGAAGGCAAAAGTTTTGCTGCGCACCTTGCCCTGCTCATCGGCCGAAGCGAGCGATACGTTCACCGGCACGATCTCGTCCCGGAACTTGCCTTCCGCGATGGCAGCGGCCGCCTTGCGGTGACTGCTGGCCGCAAAGGCATCCTGCGCCTCGCGGGTGATGCCGAAGCGGCGAGCCACCTCTTCCGCGGTGTGACCCATACCGATGTACACCTCAGACATCTCCTCCACGATGGTCGGATGCGGGGCCGGCTTGAAGCCGGTCATCGGCACATGGCTCATGCTCTCAACGCCGCCGGCGACGATCACCTCGGCATGGCCGAGCATAATGCGCTCTGCCGCAAATGCGATCGCCTGAAGCCCCGAGGAGCAGAAGCGATTGACGGTCAATGCGGGAACCGTGACCGGATACCCCGCATACAGCGAGATAATCCGTGCAACATTCAGGCCCTGCTCGCCTTCCGGCATTGCGCAGCCGAGGATGATGTCCTCGACATCCTCTTTTTTCAGGCCCGGCGCACGCTCAATGACGGCTTCCAGTACGGCTTTGCCGAGATCCTCTACGCGTGTCTGGGCAAAACTGCCCTTCTTCGCCTTCCCCACCGGGGTGCGAGCAAGGGATACTATGACTGCTTCTCTCATGCCATTCACCTCATCAACTTAAAATGGTTGGAACCATTACCGTTTATAATTGCTGGCCACTAATCGGCCATGAAATGAATTCGTAATGGATAGAGCTAATACAGATTAAAGTGCCGCCACTATCAAACTTCGACAGTATGGATATCCTGCCGCCGTGTACTGTATGCACCGTTAATTTGGTGAATTGTACGTTGCGACTGATAGATTATCTCTTGGCTGTGAAGCTCTCATCGCCCTAATTTCGAAGCGGCTTGCCTTTTGCCAGCATATGCTGCATGCGCTGCTGGGTTTTGACCTCGCCGAGCAAGCTGAGGAACGCTTCGCGCTCCAGGTCGAGCAGATGCTGCTCGCTCACCACGGTTCCCGCTGGAACATCGCCGCCGGTCAGGATGTAAGCCAGCTTCTTCGCGATCAACAGATCGTGATCGCTGATATAGCCGCTTCGCTTCATGTCGATGGCGCCCATCTGAAGCACGGCCCGGCCGTCGCGGCCGACAACACGGGCTTTGCCCGGCTGCGGCGGAACATAGCCTTCCCGGTCCATCTCTAATACCGCTTGCTTCGCTTCATGGATCCGGTAGTCCTGGTTCATGACCACCGAATCTCCGCTCCGCCCATAACCCATGCGAATCGCTTCATGTCCGCTGGTCGATGCCTTGGCCATCGCCACCATCTCGAAGATTTTGTTGATCTCCGGCTGGAGGTCGCTGTCCTTATCGGGGTGACGGTTGCTGGTCATGAGCGCCAGCTCCTTGCAGCCGCCGCCTGCCGGGATGAGCCCGACCCCTGTCTCCACGAGACCAAAGTAGGTTTCCGCCGAGAAAATGATCTGGTCGGCGGGCAGGCACGCTTCCACGCCGCCGCCCAGTGTCATCCGGTGAGGTGCGGCCACAACCGGCTTCTCCAACCCCTTCAGCTTCATCATGCTGCCCTGGAACAGACGGATGATGTCATCCACCTCATCCCAGTCGCCGCTCTGCGCTTCCATCAGCATGAGCATCAGGTTGGCGCCGACGCAGAAGTTGCGGCCTTCGTTCGCCAGCACCAGCCCGCGATAATTCGCTCGAACCTCTTCCACGCTCTGCTGAATCATGACCAGAATATCGGCACCGATCGCGTTGTTCGGCGAGGTGAATTCAAGACACGCAACGCCATCCCCAATATCGATCAGATTCGCCCCCGTATTCGAGCGGATGATTCGGTTTTGCGATTTGAGCGCTTGCAGCGAGATCAGCTCAGGCTGAACCTCAACGCCCTTATACTCGCCTTTGAAATAATGGAACACCTCGCCGTCCTTCTGCTGATAGAAGGACTTGTTGCCGGCGGCAATCCAATCCTTTACCCAAGCCGGGACCGTCATGCCCTCCGCTTCCATTCGCTGCACGGATTCCGGCAGTCCGATCAGATCCCAGGTCTCGAATGGACCGAGCTCCCAGTTGAAGCCCCATTTCATCGCGTTGTCGATGTCCTGGATGGAATCGGCGATCTCTCCCAGCTTGTCGGCCGCATAGACAAGCACTTGCTTCAATACATTCCAGGCCAATTCCGAGTAACGGTCCTGCGTACCCAGGAATGCCTTGATCTTCCGCTTGGCTCCCTTCACCGCTTTGGCGGCTTCGATAGAAGCGGAGCTCACCTTGGCGCTCGGATTATACTCCATCGTGGACAGGCTGAGCGATAGGATTTTGCTGCCTTGATCGCTCTTTACTTTTTTATAGAAGCCCTGGCCGCCCTTCTCACCGATCCAGCCGCGGGCGACGAGTTCATTCATGACATCGGGAACCGTGAACACATCCTTCTCGTTCCCGTCCGGCACGGAGTCGTACACATTTCTGGCAACATGGACAAACGTATCGATGCCGACCAGATCCAGCGTACGGAAGGTGGCGCTCTTCGGACGCCCGAGAACAGGACCGGTGGCCGCATCCACTTCCTCCACGGTATAGCTGTTCTTCACCATCTCCTGCAGGGTGACCAGAAGACCGTAGGTGCCGATTCGGTTCGAGATGAAATTCGGCGTATCCTTCGCCAGCACAACCCCTTTACCAAGGCGCTTCGAGCAGAATTCAACCATAAACTTCGTAATGTCCGGATCGGTGTCATAACCCGGGATAATCTCCAGCAGCTTCATATGACGCGGCGGATTGAAGAAATGGGTCCCCAGGAAGTGGCTGCGGAATTCCTCGCTGCAGTCCTCCACCATCGCATTAACGGAAATGCCGGAGGTGTTCGTGCTGACGATCGACCCTTCTTTACGCACGCCCTCAATCTGTTTGAAGATGCTTTTTTTGATCTCCAGGCGCTCCGTGACCACCTCAATGATCCAGTCCACGTCCTTCAGCTGGCTCAGATGATCCTCGGTATTACCCGGGGTGATCCGGCCCACAAAATCGGCGCTATACAGCGGAGCTGTGCTGGATTTAGGCAGAGCCGCAATGGCTTTGGTCGCAAGCCGGTTTCGTACCTTCGGATGATCCAACGACAATCCGGCTTTCTCCTCTTCGGCGGTTAAGGATTTCGGAACGATGTCGAGCAGCAGGCAGGGAATGCCGGCATTGGCGAGATGGGCGGCGATCCCCGACCCCATGACGCCAGAGCCGATCACGGCGGCTTTGGTGATGTTTCGACTTGCGACACCGGAACCGCTGACGGATTCCTTGGTAATGGTATTACTCATTGCACAACGACCTCCTGTTCATGGATTTCGGATAGACCGAATACGGATAACTCCAGGATTTCCGCGATATCTCGCGTTTTTACGCTTTCTTCCACTTCCTTCAGCTTCGTGCCGTCCTCCAGCATCGTCAGACAGAACGGACAAGCCGAACTGATCATCGTCGGGGATACGGCCAATGCCTGCTCGGTACGTGCCAGATTCACACGCTTGCCCTCGTCTTCCTCCATCCACATCTGCCCGCCTCCGGCCCCGCAGCACATCCCGTTCTCACGATTCCGCTCCATCTCCAGAAGCTCAACGCCAGGAATGGCGCGAAGCACGCTGCGCGGCTGATCGTACACATCGTTATACCGTCCCAGGTAACAGGAGTCATGATAGGTGATTTTCTCCTGTACCTGGTATTTAGGCTTAAGACGCCCTTCCTTCAACAGCTGATCCAGAAGCTCCGTATGATGAATGACCTCGGCTTCAAGCCCAAACTCCGGGTACTCGTTCTTCAAAATATTGAAGGTATGCGGACAAGCCGTCACGATTCGTTTCACATCGTACTTCTGGAATGTCTCGATGTTCTCCGTGCACAGCTGCTGGAACAAAAATTCATTGCCCATCCGGCGCGGCGTATCGCCCGAATTCTTCTCCTCGTTGCCGAGAATGGCGAAATTGACACCCGCTTCATTCATAAGCCGGACAAAGGCCTTGGTGATCTTGCGGCTGCGATTATCGTAAGAGCCCATGGAGCCGACAAAGAACAGCACGTCGAAATCCGGATTTTCCTTTACAGTCGGAATCTTCAGATCCAAAGTCCCTTCCGGATCGACCTCCTTCACCCACTTGCTCCGGTCCGCGCGGCTGATTCCCCAAGGGTTGCCTTGTCGCTCGATGTTTTGCATCGCGCGCTGGCCTTCCTGCGGCACGCTGCCCTCCATCAGAACAAGATGACGCCGGAGGTCCACGATTTTGTCAACGTGCTCATTCGCGACCGGACATTGATCCTCGCAGTTGCGGCAGGTCGTGCACGCCCAAATCTCTTCTTCCGTCATGACGCCGCCGATCAATTGAATGTCCTTCGGGTCTACGCCCTCAACCTGATGCCAGGAGCGCTTCTGCACGTCCATCGTCGGTCCGATATCGGTAATGCCCTCGCCCTTCCAGCCAACAAGGGCCAGATCCGTTGCGCCCATGGAGTGAACGCCCGGTGATCCAAACACCGAGGCAGGCATCCATGCTGATTTGGAGGTGAGCGCGGCACCTTTTTCCGTGAGATGATCCCTTAGCTTCACAATCATGTGCATCGGCGACAGCAGCTTGCCTGTATTCGAGGCCGGGCATACGTTGGTACATCTTCCACATTCAACGCAGGCATAGAAATCGAGCATCTGCTTCTGCGTAAAATCCTCAATCTTGCCTACCCCGAATGCCTCGGCCTCTTCATCCTCCAAATCCAGCTTGCTGAGCTTGCTCGGGGGATCGGTGCGGCGGACCAGAATGTTGATCGGCGCCGTAATGAGGTGAAAATGCTTCGATTGCGGCACATAGATAAGGAATGACAACAGAATCAACAGATGCAGCCACCAGAAAGCGTAATAGCAAACCGTAACCGCCACCGGCGGCATCCAGGCAAACACGGCCGCAATGCTGGAGGATATCGGTGCCATGGCCGACCACGCCAGTCCTTCCATGAGCCGTTCAAAAGCCATCGTCAGCAGCACCGAAGCCATCAGCGTGGTGATGAAAAACACGACTATGCTTGGCTTCCAGCCCCGCTTGAGCCGTTTCAGCTTCTCGCCATAGCGGCGATAGGCCGCATAACCGATAGCGAGCAGTATCAGCGCAACCGTAATCTCCTGCATGAGGATAAAGCCGGCGTGCCCCGGAATCGGCAGGCTGTGGCCGGACAATCCCTTCCAGATGATGTCGAGCGCACCGAACTGCAAAATGATAAATCCGTAAAACACGATAAAATGCATGATGCCGCTCTTGCGATCCTTAAACAGCTTGCTCTGTCCGAATACCTGGATGGCGAATTGGCTCAGGCGTTCCTTCAGATCCTTCTTCAGATTCGCTGGCTTGCCCAAACGGATATACAGGTACCGGCGATACACCACGGTGGCGAACATATACACCGCCCAACCGGTGATCAAGACAAAGAGCAGCGCGTTGATTAATGTCAGAATCATCCCTCTCAGCCCCTTGCGTTAAAAATCCTTCTTTCTTCTGATAGTCTGGTGCAGCGTCTCATTTTGCGAAGCTCCTGTCACTCCTTCCGAAACCTCTTGTCATGTGTTCATGTCGGGACATATATGAAGCGCTTTCATTAGAGGAACGAAAATAGACCTCCACATCGTGCCGTGCCGACCACGCTAAACCGAACTTCATCGTTTCTGGCTGCATCTCTTCATCCGTACATCGCTCTCATCTGTACTTGCCTGCGGATACCCAGTGACTTGTTTCTTCCGGTTGAACTGCCGTCTATTGCTCTGATATGAACGCCTTATTCTGCTGCTCTGATCCATCTGCTTCATCCATTTCGCGCTTCTTCGTAACCCATCGTTGACAACGACATGAACGTATTTTATGATGGATACAAGAAATGAATGAGTATTCATTCATAATTTTAACTGTATTCTAACACCGGGGTGAGCATATGACAAGTAAAAAAAATGAAAAATACCACCTTATTCTCCAGGGCGCCCTGAAAGTATTCGCCGAGAACGGCTACCACCGGTCCCAGGTTTCTAAGATCGCCAAAGCTGCCGGCGTGGCTGACGGCACCATCTATTTATACTTTAAGAGGAAGGAGGATATCCTGATCCGCCTGTTCCAGGAGAAGCTTGGCGAGCTGGTCGGCAAATTCCACGAAAGCGTGGAAGGAACCACGGATGCCGTTGAAGCGCTGCGGACGGTGTGCAGCATCCATTTTTCGGAGCTGGAGAGCAATCCTGAGCTTGCTTATGTCACGCAGATTGAGCTGCGGCAGAGCGATCTGGAGCTGCGCAAGGAAATCGGCAGCGCATTGAAGCCATATATTGTGCTGATCGAGAATATCCTGGAACAGGGCATCAAAGAACAGAAATTCCGTTCCGATCTGAACGTCAAACTGGTGCGCAACCTGATTTTTGGCGCGATGGACGAAGCGGTAACCTCTTGGCTGATCTCCGGCCGCAAGTATTCTTTATCCGATCAGGCGGATGAGACGCTTAGCTTTTTCCTGAACGGTGTTTCCGGCGGTCAATAAGCCCCGCTGATATTCATAATTGAAGGGAGCGTTTAACCGATGAAGATTGTGGTATTGCTTAAACAGACCTTTGACACGGAGGAAAAAATTACGATTGAGAACGGATTGATTGCCGAGGATGGGGTGAAATTCGTCATCAATCCGTATGACGAGTATGCGGTGGAGGAAGCTGTGAAGCTGCGAGATGACCACGGCGGCAGCGTGACACTCCTATCCGTCGGACCGGATCGTACGGCAGAGGCTCTGCGGACGGCGCTGGCCATGGGCGCCGATGATGCCGTGCTGATCTCCGACGAGCGAATTCCGGACGATGAATATGCGGTATCGAAGGTGCTGCATGCGTATTTGTCCAAGGAAAGCCCGGATCTGATCCTTGGCGGCAACTTCTCCGTGGACCGCGGTTCGGGTCAGGTGGCCATTCGCCTGGCGAGCCTTCTCGGTATTTCGCATGCCGGCTCCATTACCAAGCTTACGCTGAACGGTACCACGGCTGAAGTCCATCGGGACGCGGAAGGCGATCTTGAAGTGCTGGAAGTTCAGCTCCCAGCGATCTTCACGGCACAGCAGGGATTGAACGAACCCCGCTATCCATCGCTGCCTGGCATCATGAAGGCAAAGAAAAAGCCATTTCAGACGTTGACCCTGGATGATCTCGGGTTATCGGAGGCCGATATCCAGCCGGCAACGAAGCAAAGCGAGCTGTCCTTGCCGCCGGAGCGTAGTGCCGGACGCATTCTGAAGGGCGAGCCTGCCGAAGTGGCACATGAGCTGGTATCCTTGCTCCGCACCCAGTCGAAAGTGATCTAATGAGCGGGTGTACGGATGTGCCCCTTTGACTCTTGCTATTGAATGCGGTTACACAGCGCCGACAGAGAGCCATGTCATCATTCCTTATGTATTCTGATTGTATGGTTTACGGGATGTCCGTCATGCACGCTTTTCGCTTGATACGTTTCGCGAATCCGAGCAGCAGCGGTCGGAGGAAATCTCCTGAATTCGCCTAGGTTGCTCAGGATGGTTCAATCGTCAAACTCTCTTCACTTCAATCTCAATGGATCCTAGGAGGTTATGATATGAGCAAAACGATATTAGTGTATGCCGAGAACCGGGATGGGAAGCTGCGCCAGGTTGCCCTCGAGACGCTTGGCGCGGCTCGTTTGATTGCTGGTGACGGTGACAGCATCCGCATTCTGGTCGCAGGCTCGAATATTACCGAGGCCGTATCGGCCCTGAAAGCCTACGGTGCCGATACGATCTATACGGTTGAGCATGATGATCTGGAGAGCTACAATCCCGAAGCTTATATGACGGCCATTGAAGCGGTCATCGGTCAAGCGCAGCCAGATGCCGTCCTATTCGGACATACGGCGATCGGCCGCGACCTGGCACCGCTGGTGGCTGCTTCCTTGAATGCCGGACAGATCTCCGACGTAACCGTGATCGAGGCCGAAGGTGGAGAAGCGGTGTTCACACGTCCGCTCTATGCGGGTAAAGCTTTTGAGAAACGTGTCTTCCAGAACGGACCGTGGGTGGTCACGGTCCGTCCGAACAATATTCCCGCCGCGGAAGCCATCGAGGGGGCTGGCACCAGCATTGAGGACATCGCTTACCCGGCTCCTTCCCTCCGCTCCGTGGTAAAGGACGTCGTTCGCAAGGCCACGGGTAAAATCGACCTCTCGGAAGCCAAAATCGTCATTTCCGGCGGTCGCGGCGTGAAGAGTGCGGAAGGCTTCCAGCCGCTGGAGGAGCTCGCGGATCTGCTCGGCGGGGCCGTCGGCGCATCGCGCGGAGCCTGTGATGCCGGCTACTGCGATTACGCGCTCCAGATCGGACAGACCGGCAAAGTGGTCACGCCCGAGATCTATATTGCCTGCGGCATTAGCGGCGCCATCCAGCATCTGGCCGGCATGAGCCAATCGCGGGTTATTATCGCCATTAACAAAGATCCTGAAGCACCGATCTTCAAGGTAGCCGATTACGGCATCGTCGGCGATCTGTTCGATATCGTCCCGCTGCTGACGGAGGAATTCCGCAAGGTCCTGGTAACGTAAGACTTCTTATTGGTTTATCCCACGGCAACATGTCAAAAAAGGCTGCTCCAAAAGGTCCAAGGGACCTGGAGCAGCCTTTTACCTCGTAAGTTTTGCCGTAACAATGCCCCCTTCGGTTACGAATCATTCCTGGGGAGGCAGCCTCGTCAATGGGATGCAAAACAGGAACTAGCGTATTACCTTTACGAACCAAACCGCTTCAGCAGCTTCTGCTGATGGGCCGTAAATGCTTCTTCCAGCGAAATGTCATAGAGATCCGCCAACAGTGAAATGTTGCCGAGCACGTCGCCGATCTCCTCCACCAAATCCTGCTTGAGCTGTTCTCTGGATTGAACCTCCTCGTCGGGGCGGTCCCTGCCGATCTCATAAGCGCGGACGGCACGCGCTGTTTCCCCTGTCTCCTCCATCAAAAACCCAACGCGAATAAAGGGACCGTACTGGGTCCAGCCTCGCTCCCCGTAAAACTGTTTAATCCACTGCTGTGCTTCATTCATATCCATACTTGTGCTACCTCCGCGATTCCCTGGGATGACTTAACCTTTACTTTTTACACAATTCAAGAACAAACTCATGATAATGCTAACATGTATGCCATAAGATAAGAGGGTGCCATCTGATGATCATTAACAATATAGTCCATCGATGCCATGACATAAATCACTATATATAGTATAATTACACAGATTAAATATCAACATCTTGTCAAGGAGTGTGCGAATTGAAAACGATATGCGTATTTGCGGGATCGAACATGGGGGAACATCCAGACTATAAAGCGAAAGCTTCCGAGCTCGGCCAACACATTGCCCACAACCAATACAAGCTCGTTTACGGCGGCTCCAAAATCGGATTGATGGGTGAAGTAGCTAATGCCGTTCTGCAGCATGGCGGTGAAGTTATCGGTGTCATGCCGAGGGGACTGTTTAAAGGGGAGATTGTACATACCGAGCTGACCCAGCTCATTGAAGTAGCGGATATGCATGAGCGCAAAGCGACGATGGCGAAACTGTCCGACGGGTTTATCGCCATCCCGGGGGGTTTTGGAACCTTTGAGGAATTGTTCGAGGCATTGTGCTGGTCGCAAATCGGAATTCATCAGAAGCCGATCGGACTGCTGAATGTCCGGGAGTATTATGAACCGTTCATGAAGCTGATTCAGTACAGTATCACGGAAGGTTTCTCCAATGCCTCCCACTTAAACCTGATCAACATCTCCGATGACCCGCTCAAGCTGCTTGAGCTCATGGATAGCTACACGCCTCCGACGCTGGACTTGAAGTGGAAGGACCTGGATTAAGTGTCTTGAATGCTGTAAGTGTCTTGAGTGCTGTGATTGCCTTGAGGGAGATAGCGCTCTCAGGAGGAAAATTCTTAGGCTCAAGAATATGTTACAGGTAATTATGGCGCCTTTGCGCGATCTACCGTAAATGAAGAATGCACCGGGAATCCCGGTGCATTTTTATTTTTGCCATAGCAGCGATATTACACAAACCCGCCATTCACGCGGAGCGTTTGACCCGTGATCCATTTCGATTCTTCACTTGCCAGGAACAGCACGACCCCTGCAATATCATCCGGTTCGCCTAGGCGTCCGAAGGAGTTCATGCTCACGATCCCCGCAATCTGTTCCTCCGACTTACCTACGGTAAATAGCTCCGTATTAATCGGCCCCGGCGCCACCGCGTTAATTGTAATTCCTTTGGGTCCGAATTCTTTGGCTAACTGACGCGTAAACTGCTCCACAGCGCCCTTCGTGCCTGCATATACGCTGTATGCCGGAAACATCTGTCCAGCTACCGACGTCGAGAAATTGATAATGCGGCCGCCCGAGTTCATATGGTGAAAGGCCTGCTGGATCGCGAAATACGTTCCCTTCACGTTAATCGCAAACTGCTGATCGAAATCTTCCTCCGTCATGGCCGCAATCGGCTTGGTTGTCATGATGCCGGCATTGTTCACGAGAATATCGATTCCGCCATAAGCCTCGATCGTTTCACTAAACAAACGTTCAATTGCTGCTACCTGACTTATATCGGCTTGAATGGCCCGAGCTTCGCCGCCGCCTTGCTTAATGGCGCTCACCACTTCCTCAGCTTTAGCGGGACTGCTCGCGTAGTTTACAACCACCTTAGCCCCGTTCTCCGCAAGCCTCTCCGCTATTTCACGCCCGATGCCTCTGGATGCTCCCGTTACGATAGCTACCTTGCCCGATAAACTCTTTGTCATGGTACAACCTCCCGCATAGGAATTAGGTGCACGAAAATCTCATCAGATGATCCTCTGATCTGTATGTCCTTTTTGTAATTTGATTATATGTCTCCGTATAACAAATTACAAGTGACAATTTTATATTTTTGTCATTTGTAATGGAGTGAGAACAAAAAAAGACGCTATCCCATGCGAGTATCGCCAAGAATAGCATCTTTTTAACGTAGGGGGTGATCTCACCGCGTTAGCTCCCGACGTGCTATGTGGTGTCGTATAACGGAGGACTCGAGCACATCCTTATTCCCCCTTGCTATTAATCTAGCCTGTTTTACTGTTTCGTGATTCCGGATAACAATAGCGTCCACACCGAGTCAAACTCGGCTTCAATCTCCTTCGAGGTCCACTGAGAGGCATGCGCCGGATGGTGAAACAGGGACGTTGCCATGAAAAAGGCTTTTGCCACTGACTCCGACTGACCAGGCTTAAATTCACCGACAAACATCCCATGATCGATGATCTGGGCAATCTGTCCGATTAACAGCTTTACATGCGTATCAATCACCTTGACGGCTTCCAGCGTCACGGTTGTATACATGGCAAACATCTCGGGATCCTCGAGGACATAAGCCCGTTTGGCCCGGATGAGGGTATCCGTCCATAACCGCAAGCGATTAGCGGCGCTCCCTTCCGTTCCGTCTGCAATCTTCTGTAACGGATCCGCAATCCGCTGCAGCCACCGTTCCGTTACGGCTTCTCTCAGAGCGGCCTTGCTGGGAAAATGCCGGTATAAAGATCCATGGCTCACTTGAAGCGCCTTGGCAACATCGACAACCGAGGTCTTGTCGGGGCCATAGCGCCGAAGCGTCTGCTCGGCAGCATCCAATATGGCTTCTTTCGTTAATGGCTGGTCATGTGACATAGGTTCAATGAGCACTGGAGCTTTCCATTATAGCCCAAATGCCCATCTTCACGCCCCCTCTCTGTTGAACACATTATAACAAACCATCATTCAATATCAATATTGAACTTTTGTTATTTGTTATTCTTGAAATCCCGGCCTCATCCCCTTGATCACACCCCCTCATGGATGGTTATAATAGCTTCATTGATCCGGATATAACCTAAATAACATGAAGAAAGCGAGTGCTGTCCATGGCTAAGCTGGACTATCTGTTATCCATCCTATGGCTGCTTCGATCGCATAAAAAAATGACAGCCGAGCAATTGGCGGAGAGACTTGAGTTAAGTGTCCGAACGGTCTACCGATACATCGACACACTGGGTATGAGCGGGGTCCCCATCATATCCGAATCGGGACATGGCGGGGGGTTCAGGCTGCCGGATTCTTTTTTAAGCGTGCCGCTGTTCTTCGAACCAACCGAGCTTAAAGCCATGGAACACAGCGCGCTTCTTGCCCGGCAAGCGGACTATCCGTTTACGGATGCGCTTGAAAAAGCACTCACCAAAATTGAGCACCGGCTTCAGGAATCCCAATTGGAAGACTTGCGGCGCCATGTCGGCAGCATCCATATCCCATCGCCATCACAAAGTGCCTTGCTTCATCCCATATTGCGCGAGTTAGAGCAAGCCGTTGCCAGACGGGAAACCCTGATCCTTCAATATGCGAAGTCCTTCAGCGGCTCCGCGGAGGAGCGCCATATTGATCCCTATGGGCTGATCTACCGGCTCGGCAAATGGTATTTGATTGCCTATTGCCATCAACGGGAGGCCCTCCGTGTGTTTCGGGTAGACCGGATGAACAGCCTATCGTTAACAGGCCGCATATTTGAAATGCCGGAACATTTCTCGGTACATGACTACATGAGCCGTATTCATGAGTACCAGGATCAGAATCCGAAGACGAAGGCGATGGAACCAACGTTGGTGACCGTTCGCCTTCAAGGTCGCACCGAGGTCTTGGACGCGATATGCAACCAGTGGTTCCTGCAGCCTTATCTTGTCACTAGAAGAACTGACGACGAGGCCGAATTCCGTATGCATCCGGATTGGATGCTGCAATACATGCCTTATGTGCTGCTTTCTTTTGGCAGAGGAATTAATGTACTTGAGCCTCTGAAGCTGCGAACCATTCTTTCCGAGACGGCCCGAGACCTGGCCGCATATTACGAGGACTGATCCTTCGATAACTTCAGATAACTTCACTGACTCCTATGCAGTCAGTGAAGTTGGTTTATGATAGGCGTAAATCATGACCATAAAGGAGAGATTTACGTATGACCCTACCTAAACTCGATCTGGCCAAAAGCGATAAAACCTATTACACCGCCGGGAACACCCCTGAGCTTGTGCAGTTTGATCCCTTGCCCTATCTGTCATTCGAAGGTCAAGGCGCGCCTGAAAGCTCTCTTTTCGAGGATGCTACCGAGGCGCTTTATACCGTTGCCTATGGCGTTAAGGGACATTGCAAGGCGGAAATTCAGGATTTTACCGTTCCCAAACTTGAAGGGCAATGGTGGGTGAACTCGGATCGGTACGGTTTGGAGGTTCCGAAAGAGGAATGGCATTGGAAGCTGCTCATTCGGATGCCGGCGTTCGTCACCCCGGAGATCGTAAGTTCCGCGCGGGACAAGGCCTTTTCCAAGAAAAATCATCTGGAACCCATTCAGCAGGTGGTATTGGAAACGATCCATGAGGGACTATGCGTCCAAATCATGCATATCGGCCCCTACAGCACAGAGCCGGATACGCTGGCGAAAATGTATGCCTACATGAAACAGCATCATTACGACCAGGACGGGCTGCATCATGAGATTTATTTGTCCGATCCACGAAAAGCCGCAGCCCCCTCCATGAAAACCATTCTCCGTGCACCTGTCAGACAGAAGAATTAGAACAGACAGAGGAGTAAAGCGCGTCCTCTCTGAAAAGGACATCCGCGCAAAAGAGGGGGCCGGCATTGCCGACCCCCTCCCGTATTTTACGCTCATTCTATATCTTGCGAATGCTTAACAGCGAATTGCCTTTCTTCATAAACTCATATGGCACTTTGACTTCCTCTACCCGAAAGCCTTCTGCCTTCAGTTCATGAATCAGGCGGTCCAAATGGGCGTAGCGGCTCCCCGATAAATCGGTCAACGGGAAGATGCGCACCTCTTCCGAGGACACTCGCAGCAGCTCCCGAACCGTCTGGACATGAAAGTCATAATCCAACCGGTCGCTGTACATAAACAGAAAATGGGCGGATAGCACCAGGTGAAACTGTTCGTTATCAAAAGGCAGCTCCGGCAGTACCGCAGCGACATAGCGATCCGGAAACTCCCTCATATCCTGAACGCAGTCGTGGAGCGCTTGCTCGCGATGCCGACGAAGCCCCTCCACATCTCCATAATAGTCCCAGACATAATTGCTCTTCGCTTGCTCCATCGTTTCCATCGCGTGCCCGATATCCTGCAGTCCCTTGGCCTCCAGGTCGTCCAGCTTATGATCATACGCAATATCACTGGCCGTTATATCGATTCCATGCTTCGAACCGTGAGCGGTGAACGAACACGCACCGGAAGGGCAATCCAATACCCTTTTGCCGGCAAGCTCCGACATTTCCAAATCAAACATTTGCGTGTACTCGTCAAACGTGCGGCCAATGAATACAACCCGGTCCAATTCCTGTTTGGTCTTGCCTTGACTCTGCTCATCTCTTCTCATCTCTTCTCACCTCAGCTATAGATTGGCTGCGGATGCGGCAGCTCCCGCACATTCCGCAAGGATATATTACCATAATATGGTGCAAAGGAATAAGAATATTATGACCCCTGCCTGTTCTTTTTAAGAAAATCTATAACATCATTCAAGTCATCCGTTTTCAAGACGATTTCTTTATCATTCACCAATACAACCATCGGAAATCTGGTTAGTCCTACAGCATCGGCCTTTTGCCTAACGGTCTCGTCCCTTACATTATGTAATGTGGTAGCCTGTAAAGCCTCTTTGTCGGCATCGGACATATGAACCTCTTCACTCCACCATACAACATGCGCCTGCTCATCCGGCTCTTTCGCGGCATTGGCATCTTCATAGAAATAATGAATTCGTAATTCATCTTCTCCTGCCGCGAGCAGTTCCTCAGGCACTTCGATCTTGCTCAAACTAGAACACCCAATCACCATCACCAAGACGAACAAAGACAGAACTCTCTTAAACTTCAATAACCCGTCACCCCCTAATACAACCGTTCTATGTATACTATAATATAGATAACTAACTTTCTTCGGAGGGGATTTCCTTATGTTACCTTATCCTGCGGCTACGACCAGAGAAGAGAAAATGAACATCATTCATCAAATCAAAAACCGGCTGCTTCAATTGCACGGCGATGACATTCTGGCCATTGGCCTGTACGGTTCGATTGCACCAGGGATTGATGGTCCTTACTCGGACATTGAGCTCCGGGTTGTTACACAGGACGGAGTCTCCCTGCCCGGGCACGAATTCATATATCCCCCTTTCAAAGTCGAAATCGGCATGGAACAAAAACAGGACATATTCAAGGATGCAGCGTCGGTGGACGACTCATGGGCGATTACAGCGGGCGCTTATGTCCATCTACAGGAAATCTATGATCCGGCGAACCTGCTCGCTGAGATTCGGAAGCTGCCCCTCCAGGTTTCGGACGAAGCCATCAAAGAAACGATGCGGGAATTCATGATCTGGGAACCCTACGAAACGATGGGTAAAATACGAAACAACGTCCAATCCGGCAACCTAGGCTACCTCCCGCTTGGAGCCAAGGACCTGACCTGGCAGACGGCCAAGCTGATTGGACTTGCCAACCGTACGTTTTACAATACAAGAGCCAAAACATTGGAGGAATCACTGTCCCTGAAATCCAGGCCTTCGGGATACGATGAGCTGGCACAATTGGTGATGCGGGGTCAGCTTCTCCAGATCGATCATGTGTATGAGCTTTGCGAACAGCTCTGGACCGGTCTGAACGCGTGGTATGAAAAAATGAATATTGAATATAAATCAAAAGAGCTTCCATTCTGATGGAGGCTCTTGCTTTGTGTTAAGCATGGAATGCTGATCATTCTCAATCTTATATTGACACATGTCATATTCTGGAACTACGCTGTGTAAGAGCCGATTTCTTACATAAGATGAAAGATCGCTTCACGAAACGCCTGAATGATCATAAAAGGAAGTGAGTATTTATCATGCAAATTCAATTGAGTAGACCGCCGGATTACAGACCTCCTTATTGGCTGCCGCTTACAACCATCCTCACCGTCATACTCGTTATCTCCCTCATGCTGTGGTTCGAGAAGCCGCCGGAAGCCAGAAATATCGATGCGCCCGCAACCGAGTTCTCTGCCGAACGCGCGATGGCGCATGTCGAGCGCATCGCACAAGAGCCCCATCCGATGGGTTCGCCTGCCAATGCGGAAGTCAGAGCTTACTTGGTGGAACAGATGAAGGAGCTCGGCTTGAACCCGGACGTTCAAGAATTTAATGGCCGTCTGACAACCAAGTACATCGACGCCGACATTCAGCTTACGAACATTCTCGGCGTCATTAAGGGCACCGGATCGGGCAAACCGCTCCTGCTTATGTCCCACTATGACTCGGTCCCTACCGGACCCGGGGCCAATGATGCTTCGGTAAGCGTAGCTTCTTTGCTAGAGACGGCAAGAGCGATCCAAGCCGGACCTCCGCCGCAGAATGACATATGGGTTCTGCTGACAGACGGGGAGGAGAGAGGTCTGCTTGGTGCTGAGGTGTTCTTTCAGGACCCGGCACATCGTGAGATTGGCATGATCGCGAATTTTGAAGCCCGGGGTTCAAAGGGTTCGTCCTTCATGTTCCAGACCAGCGACAGGAATAGTCGGATCATTGAAGAATACGCCCGGGCCGTATCCAATCCTGTCAGCAACTCGCTCTTGGTGGACCTCTACAAACAACTGCCAAACGATACCGATCTGACGGTGGCGCTTGAGCATGGTCTCCCGGGACTGAACTTTGCCTATGGCGAAGGGTGGGTGGCCTATCATACCCCGATGGATAACACGGAGAACGTCTCCCTAGAGACGATGCAGCACCAAGGCGAGAACGCGCTCGCCGTGGCCAAACATTTTGGCAATCTCGACTTGACTGACCTAACTTCAACAAGCGACCGTATTTATTTCAATCTATTTGGGCTGCTGGTTCATTACCCTGCAAAATGGGCGATCCCGATCACCCTGGTGTTCACGGCGATATGGCTGGGTTTCACAGCACTGTTTGCCCGTATCTCCAGACTCTCCCTCAAGAGAAGTTTGATCAGCTTCTTAACCCCGATTGTGGCCGTCGTTCTCTCGACAGCGCTGAGCTTTGGCTTATGGTCGCTAGTTGATACGTTATGGGCAGGCAAAATGACGCAGCCCACAGGCGCAACCTATGATTCACTCCTGTACAGTGTCAGCTTCATCCTGGTAACGTTCATCGTTCATGTTGCCTTCACCCGCTGGATCGTGCGGAAAGCCAATGAGATGGAGATGCTGCTGGCGGGCGCGTTCCTGTTCCTGCTGCTGCTTATCGGCTCAACCTGGTTCCTGCCGGGCGCAAGTTATTTATTTGCGATTCCGCTGCTGGTCCATTACGCGGCACTGGCATGGGCGGCATTTACCCGGGACCCGATCGAATCCTTAAACCATCCGGCTGTCGTACTGGGAACATCCCTGATTCCTGTTCTGATGTTCACTTCGGTCTTTCATATTGTGTTCCTCATGCTGCCGCCAGGGATTCACCTATTCAGCGTGGTTCTGATCGGGCTGATACTTGCCCTGATGTCCCCGGCAGTACGCATGCTTGCATATGCCTGGAAATGGGTACTGCCGGCTGCCTTCATCGCCATCATCGTTCTGCTCGCTATCGGCTGGATCCAGGCCGAACCCGGGCCGGATCGGCCGGTTTACGAGAGCTGGTAATCATTGCAGGTACCCTTCCTGCTGCTTCAATGCTGGAGGGTGTGACACCCGATTAAACGCTCCATCATGATCCCCATGCCAAACAAGCAAACGCGCGAACCGCGTTTGCTTGTTTTTTTGACATTGGATCGGTTTCGCCGCTGTTACTTCACGATATCTTGCCAATGCGGGGGTAGCTCATACGTCTCCAGATGTTTGTATTCCACCAGCTTGACCATACCGCCGGGAATCGTCGGAGCCACTTCAAACACAAGCCGATCCTTTCCAACCGAAATATGGGGACCGACCGTTGGGCTGGCCTCAAGCGTAATGATGAAATGAAAACCGCGGAATCCGTTCACCCGCTTCACTCCGGTCACATCTACAAAGTATGGATAAACCAGCGGCTGCTCCTTCAACGTATGGATATAATGCCCGCGAACCGCCTCATCGATATGAGGAAGCAGAAATAGCATCAGCATATCCTGATATTGCAGCTGCGCACTATCTTTCTTCGGCGAGGAATAGTTCCCCTCCGCATGGGACGGCAGCGGTACACCCATAACCGTAACGACGGCAAGAAATAGGCTGATGAAGCGTTTGTTCATAATTCTCTCTCGCCTCCTTGCTGCAGCTCTTTATATTTAGGCTACCCCAACCGATAGGATTGATGTAACACCCGCGAAACGAACGTGATCCGCGATATAGATTAATCAGGGCGCGTGCGATATGATAGGTGGAAGGAACGATCTCGTATCGGCAAATGCCTTCCATATCACCTTCATTCATCGTGTTCTACGGATACGGGAGGATATACAATCAACATGAAAAAAAGGATTAAAATCATGTCAGCAGCTATCATCGCATTTCTGGTTGTCATTATTATCGCAGCAAGCTTCTACTTCTATAATGTCGCTATTGCCCGCGCCGACAAAGGCTTTCTGAACGGTAACCCGGACCTGGAAGCCAACTCCAATATCGACAATCCCTTTGCGGACAGCAAGGATTGGTGGGCCCAGCAGAGCTTCGAGGAATGGAACCTTACGTCAGACGACGGTCTGAAGCTGCATGCTTACTATTTACCTGCCAAGGTATCAACGGATAGAACCGTTATCATTGCCCACGGCTACTCCGGTCATTCGGAGCAGATGAGCGGGTTCGCCCAAATGTACCATGAGGACCTGGGTTACAACGTGCTTCTGCCCGACGCGCGCGGCCATGGACGAAGCGAGGGCGATTACATCGGCTTCGGCTGGCCGGAGCGCAAAGATTATCTGAAATGGATTGATCAAGTCATCGGGCATACGGGTGAAGACACTCAAGTCGTCCTTCATGGCGTGTCCATGGGCGGTGCAACGGTCATGATGACCAGCGGCGAAGAGCTTCCTCACCAGGTAAAAGCCATAGTGGAGGACTGCGGGTATACCTCGGTTACGGATGAGCTGACCTATCAGCTGAAGCGCATGTATAAGCTTCCGTCCTTCCCGCTGGTTCAATCCACAAGCCTGTTGACCAAGATTCGCGCCGGATACTCCTTCGGCGAAGCATCCGCACTGGAGCAGGTCAAGAAATCCAAAACACCGACGCTGTTCATTCATGGCGGCGGCGATTTGTTCGTACCTACCGAGATGGTGTATGAGCTGTATGAGAATGGTCCGGAGCACAAAAGACTGTTCATCGTCCCCGAAGCGGGTCACGGCATGGCGCGCCAGTTCGATCCCCAGGGATATGACAGGGAAGTAACAGAGTTTATAGGTACGTATGTGTTATAAGAGAAATGAAGAAAAAGAGCAGCCCATGCGGACTGCTCTTTCATTTTTTGATAAGGGGAAGAATATACAATTTATCAGCTTCGCGGTCACATTTGTCCCGTACTGGCGGGATATACTCCATAAATCTGAACGAATAGAAGGCGTAGAACATGAACATAAGATTCTTAATTAGAGACCAAGATTAAGTTCACCTACTATTTGTTTAGGTTCGGAATTATGCTATAATTTTGGATATCATGTAAATGTTTCCAATATTTTCTGAATAAATATATATACTTAACATCAACCACTGCGATGAGTCCAAAAAATCTCCAACAAAAGGATCTATTAAATTGCTGAATTAATCTTTGTAGTTCCATTATAGAAAGGATGAATTATTAATGCATAGTGTTGTTGGAGTACAGGAACTCATTATATTTATAGTTATCATGATAGCAAATTACCTTATAATTTATCTGATTATTAGTAATGCAATTTCAAATTCAGGATTGAAATCGGAAATTGATAGTCTCAAGAACGAACTAAAAGATATTAAGAAATTACTAGTTGATAATTCGGCAAAAACACTTGGGGATAACAGAAATAAAGATATCTGAAAGCTACCTAATTCACTTTAAGTGAATTTATGTTACCAGAACATACCATATTTTAGCAATTTTCTTCATATCCACCTATCTCTTCACAAATTCTACAACCCAAATATTCCGATAAGAAAACAAAACGACCGCTTCCAGTAGAGTACTGTGAAGCGGTCTTCTCTTAAACATGTCTTTTTTAATTCGTATCTACTTGACGGGGGTATGGCCATCTCACTCGGTTTCTTTACTAAAATACCATCCTAGCGCTGAAGCCCCGGTCTTTTCCCCTCAGCCAGCATACCGTTAATTCTCTCGATTAATTCCGGCAGCTCGTTCATCGTCCGAATCGTAAAATCCGCCCCGTGCTGGATAAACGTCTGTTCAGTTCTCGAAATTGCGGCTTCCCGGTCCGTCGCTGACAGGGCATGGAACTCTTCTGAACTCAGGCCCATTTCCGAGCTGCCAATGACAACGCCAACCGACCATACGCCTGCGTTCACGCCTTCCTTCACGTCCGAGACGGTATCTCCCACCTTAACGACCTTCCAGGAAGCCGATAACCGGAGAGACTCCATATTCCGATAAATCATGTACGGATAAGGTCTTCCTTGGGAATTCGTGTCATCCGGCGTGAAATAGACATCCGGGCTGTAGCCCTTTTGCCGGGCATTTGCCACCACGACCTCCATCATGCTGCTCGTATAACCTGTCGTAGAACCAATCTTCAAGCCTTGACTCTTCAAAACTTCAACCGTAACGATGACACCCGGGATCGGGTCCGTGTACTCGGATAAGGAAGCCATCAAGGCCGGCTCGAATTCCGCATACAACCGCTCCACGTCCTGCTCATCGAAAGCTCTTCCGTACTTCGCTTCCCACAGCGACGACACTCTCGGCATGGACAGCATGGCACGAATATGGTCGATCTTCAGCATCCCCATCGGTGCTCTCGCTTCATCCATCGTCACTTCAATGCCCGCATTCATGAAAATATCGACAAACACGTTCACCGGTGCAAAGCATCCAAAATCCACAGCCGTTCCGGCCCAGTCCAATATAACGCCTTCGATTCTGTTCATTGTGCCATCACTCCCCTATACTCTTCGATGATATGACATAACTGCTCGATATCCTGCTCATAGATTTCTCCGATATTCCCAATGCGGAAGGTATCCACGTCGGTCAGCTTGCCGGGATATATCACATAGCCTCTTTCCTTAATATAAGCGTAAAAGTGCTCGAAGCTAAATCCTTCACTCGGGAATAAAAACGTGGTGATGATCGGAGATTGCTTGTCATCGGTGATATAAGAGTGAATACCTATCTGCGTCAATCTCTCCCGCAGCAGGCGATTGTTATTCCGGTAGCGGCTGTATCTCGCCGATACACCGCCTTCTTCGTTCAGCTCATCCAACGCCTTGGAGAAGGCGGCCACCACATGGGTCGGCGAGGTATATCGCCATTTTCCGTCCTGATCCATGCCTTTCCACTGATCATACAGATCGAGCGCCAAGCTGCGGGCAATCCCTTCGCATGCTGCGAGCTTGTCCAGCTTGGCGATGACGAATCCAAACCCTGGAACGCCCTGGATGCATTTATTCGCACTGCTGATCAGATAGTCGATGCCAAGTCCCTGCACATCGATTTCCATTCCGCCAAAGCTGCTCATCGCATCGATTATGAGGGTTTTGCCATGTTCTCTGGACAGCCTCGAGACCTTCTCCAGCGGATTCAGAATCCCGGTTGTCGTCTCGCAATGTACCATCGCGATATGCGTAATCCCCTCATCCTTAAGCAGTATGGCTCGCAGTTCATCCTCGCTTGGATGTTCATCGTAATTCACTCTGTACTCCACGTAATTCAGTCCGATATACGCCGCCATTTTCACGATCCGCTCACCATAGGCGCCGTTTGTTACGATCAGCACTTTATCGGCATTCGATATGGCGGATGTCATCACCGCTTCGACGGCAAACGTGCCGCTTCCCTGCATCAGCACGGCGGTGTACCGCTCTGGATCCGCCCCGGCGAGTGCCAGAAGCTGCGACCTGATTTTTTGCGTAATCGATTTATATTCATCATCCCACGTGCAGCGGTCAAAGAGCATCTCCTCTTTCACCGTCTTGGTTGTCGTCAAAGGTCCTGGTGTCAAAAGCTTGTAGGTATTCATGTCACATCGCTCCTATGCTGGCTTATTCTTTGGCTCCGTTGAAGAATTGCTGGTGCTCTTCCAGCAGCTCTACGGTCAGTGGCTTCTCAAAAGTCATCGAGTACGCAGGTTTGTTGACCTCATCCACGGTCTCCCCTTCGTACAGGGCCACCGGATAGTTCACGATCAGATCTTTTCTGGCATCCTTCACGATAGTCTCGGCCATTTTCATCGCTAAATCGGTCGTGTCATTCTCCTTATCCACTACCGCAACCGACTCGGTCAGCGAGAAGTTTCCTTCGACCGGATCCACGTAATCAATCGGTGCACCGTCAGCTTTGGCCGCTACCGCCTGATGGCGGAGTCCGAAGCCCGCAGCCACTTCTCCGGCCTGCACTTTCTTGATCGGACCGGAGCCCGAGCTCTCCAGATGCGGTCCCACATTGGCAATCAGATCATGGAGTATTTGGCGTCCCGCATCTTCGCCGTATTGGTTAATAATCGCCTGTACCAGCAGCCAACCGGTGGAGGAATCCATAATGTTCGGAATCGATACGAGCCCGCTGAATTCCGGTTTGGTCAGGTCCGTGATGGAGGTTGGCATCGGCAAGCCTTTGTCTTTCAGCACTGCCGTATTCACGAAGATGGAGCCGGTATTCGCCAGAATCGGCGTATAGTATTTCGGATAAGTTCCGACAGCGCCTGCGTCAAAAGCCAAATCCTTAAACATGGAATGCTTGCTCTGCGAGCTTTCGATAAAGTACGAGCTCATCGTGACGAGATCGGCCTCGATTTTGTTCCCCTCAGCCATCAGTTTCCCGCCAAGCTCGGATGTACCGAGGGATTGCACGAGATACTGTCCTTCGTATCCGGCATTCATCAACGAGGTTTCCATTGCAGCGACGGCCTCTTCATCCCCGTTAGTGTAGATGACTACCTTCTTCGCCTCCCCCGCGCTTCCGCTGCTGCAGGCGGCCAGTGCAAACACCATGCTGATTGCGATCAATGACAGCAGCATTCCCTTAAGCGTCTTCATCATGATTAACTCCACTCCTTGAATTTTTTATTTAGTAATGATTTAAAAAAATGAATTAGCCTGCGCATTCCGCGTCAGAATGGCTGGTGGCGATTTCGTGCAAGGAGTTGCTCCTCACTTCAAGTGTCAATACCCAGCGGAGAGGACGGAATCGTATTGGAGAAGCGAATGCGTTCGCCTTTGTATTCGGATTTATACAGCTTAATCATCTCAATCCGAGAAATCCGAAGACAACAGCGATCGGAAGTACGATCCGGCATCGCAGCGGACATGAACGTAATGGGGCAGCTTTACCGCTGCGCCGTTCTCCTCTGCCATGCGTCGCACACCAGCTTGATGATCAGATTCGTGAAGAAGATCAGCATCGACAGTACGAAGATCTCGTTAAACTTGGCAAAATGCTGCAGCTCTTTGATCTTGCTGGCTACGAGCGACGTCTGGGCCGATACGAGAAAGATGATGCCGCTGATCGTCACCATGGCGTTGATGAAATAGTAGCTGAACATCTCCATGACGGTTGAGGCCGAGTTCGGCAGGATCACCCGATACACGGTCTTGAACCAGCTGTCACCGAGCAGTTCTCCCGTGGTTTCCCATGAGGGATTCATCTTGGACAGGGAGTTCTTGGCCATCAGATACGGCGTCGTGAAGAAATGAACGATATTGCACAGAACGATAATGATGAAGGTTCCCTTCAGGCTGCTTCCATTAAAGAAGAGCAGGTAGGATATCCCCAGCACCATGCCGGGCACCGTATTCGTGATCATCGATACCATATCCACCGTGGATCGAGCTTTTAACGTTGTACGCACATTCAGCAGCGCCGATCCGTATGCCATCAAGGTGCCGAACAGCGCCGTCAAGAAGGCGACCCAGAGCGAATTTCGGTATACCCCCGTCAAATCACTCGATTGAATCACATCCCGTACATGCTGGAACGTAAAGGTCATGTCATAGGGGTAACTGCTCAACCAAGGAGCGATGAACATCACCGCAAACATGGACAGCATGCCCATCACAATGACCGACGACATCACGCCAAAGGCGATATCCCGAATGCGCTGGCGCGGCAGCTCGATATCCGAGAGCTTGTCATAGTGGAAATTCCATTTTTCCAAATAGTTCAGCAGCCAGATGCCGAACACGGCGGGGATCAGCATCATCACCGCAATGACAGCGCCTTGGTTGAAATCCGGAATGGAGCCCAGCATCACCTGATACAGCTGCGTTGCCACGACCGGATAGGTACCGCCAACCGAAGCCGGAATGCCAAAATCCGTAAAGCTTAAGATAAAGGAAAGGACAAAGGCTCCGCCAAGCGCCCCGGCCAAGGGACGCATAATCGTATTCAGGAAACTTCTCATCGTTCCGTCACCCATTAACTTGGAGACGATGATGAACTTTTTATCAATATACTTAAATGCGTTATGGATCAGCAGGAATACTGGAGGCAGCGTGTAAATGACGTAGCCTATGAGCAGACCGTTCCATCCGTAGATTTCAAACAAGTTGCGCCCGGCAAGCCGGGTGATCAATCCCTGATTACCGAACGAATACATAATGGCGAACCCATATGTAATGGTCGGGAGCAGCATGGGGACGATGATGACGGTTTTCAGCAGACCTTTGAGGGGCTGGTATATTTTGGTGCAATGAATGGAATACGCGAGTATAAAACCCAGGACGGTTGTGATCACCGCCGTGATGCCCGATATCTTCACACTGTTGCCAATCGCTGCGATGAATTCCCGATTCGACCCTATCGATACATAATGTCCGAGGGTAAACCCTTGATCGGATTCGAAGGAACGGACCAGCAGTATCAGCAGCGGCAAGAACAGAAACACGGCGAACAATAACAGGATGACGGTAAAGATGATCCGCATTTCCGGTTTCACGTTATGCATACTGCTCACCGAACAGGTTGTAGATGTTCTGCCTTTTGATGTGCAGCTGCTTGATAATAAACTGCTTCACAAAATCATTGCTCGGATGATGGACAATCTCCCGGGGTGTACCGAATTGGGCAATCTGCCCCTGATGGATAATCAGGATTTTGTCCGAGAGCGTCAGCGCCTCCTCCGGGTCATGCGTCACAATGATCGTGGTCAGTTTGAATTCTCTGGCAATCGACTGAATCCGCTGCTTGATCGACTCCTTGATCACGCCGTCCAGCGCGCTGAGCGGCTCATCGAGCAGCAGGATTTTCGGCTTCGTGACCAGCGTTCTGGCCAGAGCCACTCTCTGCTTCTGCCCTCCTGACAGTTCTCCGATCCGCTTGCTCAAGTGAGGCTGAAGCTCCAGGAAGTCGATATACTCCTGTACCTCCTGCTGACTCACACTCCCCTTCTTATTGCGCAGGCCGTATACGATATTGTCGTAGGCATTCAGATTGGGAAATAAGGCATAGTCCTGAAAAACGATATTAAACCCCCGCTTCTTCATCGGTACGTTGCTCAGATCTTGATCTTGGAACACGATTTTTCCCTTATCCACCCGGGTGAGTCCCAAAATAATATTCAGTAATGTGGTCTTCCCGCTGCCGCTCGGACCGAGCAGCGACACAATCTCGCCCGAACCGATTTCTACGTTGATGTCATCCAAAACCACTTTATCGTCGAATTGTTTGCGAATATGCTCTAGCTTCAGCAAACGGCTCACCTCCCTTAAACACATCCTCAGTATAGAAACCATATGTAAACAAGAATCATGAGAACTGTTAAATGTAAGTAAATTATGCATATATCATTCATATATCGATACCAACTATTGACCATATTCATCCACATTAAGTGCCTAACTTACGAATAATATAGGTAACTCTATTGAACATGGCCGGGCGAATCGGTAAACTAGACATGAATGCAGGCACCAACTACTAATGCGGATTGAATGGGTGAGCGAATGTTTCCACTGGAGAGGCAAAAGAAAATACTTGAGCTGCTTACGATTCGAAAAGTACTGAAGATCACCGAACTAACGGAAGAGCTGAACGTCTCGGTGGATACGCTGCGCCGGGATCTGAACACCTTGACCAAGCAGGGGCGGATCGAGAAGATCTATGGCGGCGTCAAGCTCGTGGAGTCCCGGTTCGGCGAATCCTCCATGGACGAGCGCATGGTCAGCCAGTTGGAAGAGAAGGATCGGATCGCCCGTAAATGCAGCGAATTCGTTCATGACGGTGATTGCATCTATATCGACAGCGGCTCGACTACGTATCAGATCGCCAAGTACGTGAAACATAAGAAGAAGCTGACGGTCGTTACCAACTCGCTGCCAGTTGCAATCGAACTGATGGACAGTGATGTGGAGCTAATTATGATCGGCGGCAAAATCCGGCGGGAGGAGCAGTCCGTCGTCGCGTATGAATACATCTTCAATTTTCATGAGCTGAATGTGCTGAAAGCCTTCATCTGCTGCAGCGGCATCACCATCGAAAAAGGCATTTCCGACTACAACCTGGAAGAAGCCATTACGCGCAAAAAAATGATCGAGCTGTCCAAAGAGGTGTACGTCATGGCGGACAGCACCAAGTTTGGCAAAGACGTCACCATTTCCATCGCATCGCTCGACAAAATCGATACCATCGTGACCGATGCGAACGTCCATGCAAGCTTCATGCCAAAATTCAAAAAAACCAATACCACGCTAGTGATTGCGGAAGAATAGAATAAAAGTGCGTGATCAAAAAGGTCGATTTTCAGCACCGAAGCTTATGCTTCCGATGTACGTTTTTTCAAAACGCTTCAGTTGGATGAAGCTAGGGACTTCAGGAGCGGGGCCACACGTTTTCGCAGAAAACGCCTTCGAAAGCATCTGGTGTTTTGGGTACGTGAGCACCTGACATGTTTCCGCAGGAAACAGGCTTCGGAAGCTTCTGCTTAGGCCCGGCTGAATTCAAGATTCGATGCCGAGCTGCTTCCTGATTCGCTTCGTGTTAGATATAGAATTTATTCGTTATCAGCAGAACTGATGAAATTCTATATCGCAAGAAAACCTACTTTTGAATCGCGGTCGCTCATCCTTGATTGGCCTCGATTGGTTTTCTAATCAAAAGCGGACTTTTTGAACAACCTCTTATAGACCCAAAAAACGGACGTTCCCCCTCGCTGAATGGTTAGCGATGAGAGAATGTCCGTTTCGGTTTCACGCAGGTACGCACCCGTATGAACTTTTAATTTATAGGTGCCAAGCCCTTTCGAATCCCTTGCAGCAGTATCATTTTCTCTTCTTCTGTAATCCCGTTTTTACCATCGGCATGAAGGCTTAAGCCCACTTGTAAGCGGTTGTATATTAGAAGGGAAGTCCATATAATGAAATGAGAATCAGGATATTTTTTCTAATTATGTGAGACACCATGCAGGTAGAGGAGGAAACAAGGTTATGAATGTTGGATCAGCACGCGCGGCGGCGACGGATTGGGTCTTGCAGCATGCCAGCAGGGAGCCTGGATTTATGGGTGCCTATTTTAGCGGCTCCACGGTCGGAAAGTCGGATGAGGCAGAGATGGCTCCGTCCTCGGACATTGACGTCGTTATCGTTACCCAGGATGCGGAGCCCCCTCTAAAGCTCGGAAAGTTTATCTATCAGGACGCTTTGATCGAAGCCACCTATCTGTCCTGGCGGGATCTCGCCTCGCCCGAGCAGGTATTAACGTCTTATCATCTTGCGGGCAGCTTCCGTGTAGATACCCTGATGTCCGATCCGACCGGGCAGCTGCGCAAGCTGCAGACGGAGGTTTCGCGTCATTTTGCCGACCGGATATGGGTCGCCCGCCGCTGTGAGAACGTGCGCGAACGTATCATAACCGGACTCCGATCCATAGACCCTTCTGCCCCTTGGCATCGCCAGGTTACCTCCTGGCTGTTCCCTACCGGCGTAACCACCCATATGCTCCTGGTCGCCGCTCTTCGCAACCCCACGGTCAGGCTCCGCTATGCGGCGGTTCGCGGTGTGCTGAAGGAATATGACCAAGAGGAGATCTACGAGGAGCTGTTAGGCTTGCTGGGCTGTAAAGACATGACTGCCGAGCAAGCCATGAATCATCTCAACGGACTGGCCCGAACCTTCGATGCCGCTGCTGCCATTGCGAAGACGCCCTTCTTCTTCAGCAGTGACATTAAGCCGGATGCAAGACCGATTGCCATTGACGGCAGCCGCGAGCTGATCCTAAATGGAAGCCCTCGGGAAGCCGTTTTCTGGATGGTGGCCACCTTCGCTCGCTGCCACAACATACTGGAAGTCGACGGGACTCCTGAATTTCAAGAGCAGTACGCCCCTGCTTTTGATGCCATCCTTGCGGATCTCGGTATAACGTCCACCGATGACCTGCTGCAGCGGGCCGACGAGGTTCTTCGGTTCCTGCCGAAGCTGTGGAACGTCACGGAACACATTCTGGATGCCAACCCGAATGTAACAGGCGGGCAAGAATCGACCTCATAACTCCTAACTTCATATAAAAAAGACCACGTCGGGATTCGTTCCAGGCGTGGTCTTTGTATTGTACATCTTGCGTATTACTCCCTGTGCGTACGGTGCGTGGTCCGGGGCATGCTTCGATGGCTGTTGACCAACCTGCTTGACGCACGTATGGCTGTCGATCCTTTTTAGTGGCTTTCCTGCTCCATCGGCAGATAATAACGGTGCTCCTCTTGGTCTTTGGCAAAGCCTACCGACTGATAGAGTGACAACGCCGTTTCATTGGCTGCCTTCACTTGAAGTTTTACTGTGGCGGATCCACGGGCCTGAAGATAGGACATGGCACGGTAGAGCAGATATTTTGCAATTCCCCGTTGTCTCCACGGTTCTCTCACAAACACATCTTCAATCACGCCGACGTTCCCCTCTTCCAGCCATGCCATGGTACTGCCTATTATCGTGTCCCCTTCCAGGACATTTATCGCAGTCCAGTTGGGATGCCCTTTATATTCCCGTAATCGTGCAAGCCCCAGCGGCGCTTCCGGCCAAACCTCAGCCTCGAGCTTTAGATACTTCTCTTCCTCCTCCGCAGATTCCATCTTCCACAATCGATACCGATAGCGATCTTCTAACGCCAAGGCAGGAATGGGCTCCTCAAGTGACCGCTCCATGGAATACAGCTTCTCCAGCGGCTGAAACCCGATCTCCTCTGTAAAAAAAGTGGTATTGCCGATCTCATGGGCATAGTTCCCCACGCACAAAAACGTCCCGTACGCCTCCGGCAAGGTCCGCTTTAACACGGTCGCACGTTCATAGAGCACTTTAAACATTTCACTTAACAGATCATTATCCCGCTCTCGCTGCGTTACAGCCTTGAGATTCACATAAATGTGATGCTTGCAGTTAGGCGCACATCCCGGCGGGATCACGTTAATAATGTCGACCTGTCCCTTGGCCACCATCTTCCCGTCTTCGAATGCACAGAACACGTTCTCCCAATTCTCCTGGTCACCCACCCACCAGAACAGCGCATCCGCTGCGGATACCGCCTGATACAGCTCCCCCAGCAGAGGCATATCGCCCTGCATAAAATTCCGTATGATTCTTTCACCCAAATGAATGTCACCGACCTTTGCGTTCATTGTAAGACGACCTGGGATGATAAAAATAGATAAAAAACAACTATAGACAAACAAGTTGCTTTTTCAGTCAATGATTTCCTTAAAATGAGTGTACAATGTTGGAATTACGCAATATAATAATTACGTAATAACATAAATGTTGATAAAGTGAGGTTGATGATTCCCCATGACACGTGATCTGGTCCAAGAGATGGATGTCTTAAAGAATCAAATGGCGGAGCTGCAGGAGCTTGTCTATCAGGCTCTTATGGAACGAAAACCTGCATCCGCATCCAATCAACACCGCCAAGAGATTGCAACAGCACCTACGATAAATGAAGCAAACCCTGAAGCTGGCTCCGTCTTCTATTCCGGGCGAGTGCACCTGAACGGACAAAGCATCCGCTGGGAGCCGCAGGAACGGCGAATGGATCAATTGCTGGACATGAACACCGAGAAGGCGGCCAAAATCCTCGCAGCACTGGGCAACAAGCAGCGCCTGGATATTTTAAAGGCCGTCATGGCAGAGCCACTATCCGGTTCCGAGCTGGTAGAACGGTTGAATATGGGAACGACGGGTCAGCTGTATCACCATCTCAAAGCGCTGCTTGGCGCGGATCTCCTCGTGCAGGAGCAGGGAGGCCGCTACGCTCTTCCTAAGCATCGGAGCCTGCCGTTCCTGCTGCTGCTGTCTGCTGCAGGCGATTTGCTCGATACAAGCGATTACCTGGAGATGAGCGAAGCCCGTAACAATGCGGGGATGTATTTCGGGAGCTCGCATGGCTTCGATATTCATCAGCTGCTCTGGGCCGTGGTGGAAAATTCGATTTTGGAGCACACGAGCGGGTATGGCGATCAGATCAGCATATTCCTGCATGAAGATGGCAGCGTATCGGTTACCGATAACGGGAGAGGCATCCCCGTGCAGGCCCTTCCGAATTCCGACATCCCTGTTGTGCAGTCGATACTAACCAATGTCCATCGATTGAATGCCAGCGCACACTTTCTGGTCCCCGGTGCGGAGAAAGGCATCAGCATCGCCGTGGTCAATGCCCTCTCCAAGCATCTGACGGTGGAGATTCGCCGTGACGGGAACATATACCGGCAGGAGTACAGGCACGGTATTCCACAGACCGGGCTTCTGATCGTCGGCATGACTCAGGAGACGGGCACAAGCGTGACATTCAAGCCCGAGCCGGAATTATTCAGCTCTGCCTTTGAATTTAATCGCATCATCGAGCGTAAGAGCGCAATTGCCGCGGACTATCCTGGCCTCAACCTAACGATCCGCAATACCGCTGAATAAAGAAGCTGGAGGAAAGGCAGTTCGAAGCCTATGCACCATGCTTTGTACAGTAGCGTTTTTTACAGCAGCGATACGGCTCAGATGTCACATCGAAGGTACTGTTCCCTATGCAAACCGTGGCTGAAGCAACGGCCTGGAACGATACCGGTCCGGGTGGTAGAGACACACGGTGTGGGGGGGCCGGGCAAGCTTGGATGGCTGTCGACCGAACCCATGTCTGGTGCTATACTGAGCTTGAAGGAACGCTAATCGAGGTGATATAGAATGCTGGAACGTTCTATGGAGAATCTAATGGAATCCGAACAGGAAAGGGGCTGGTGCGATTAAAATATAAAACGAAACGAGGACGATATACATGAGCATACAGAGCACGGTAATGAGCGAAGGATTTGCATTGAATGTTTCCATTCGCGGAAACGGCAGGCCCATTTTGGTGGTGGGAAGCAGTATATACTACCCCCGCTTGTTTTCGGAACAACTCTACACTTCATTTCAACTGATTTTCCTGGACCATCGAGGCTTTGTTAAGCCCCCTCGGACACTAGAGCCGGAAGACTATGCACTGGATAAGGTTCTGGATGATATCGAAACGGCAAGACAAACGCTGGGACTGGAGGATTTTATTATATTGGGGCATTCGGGGCACGCCTTCATGGCGCTGGAGTATGCCAAAAAATACCCGCAACATGTCCGGAAGGTGGTCCTGCTGAACACGCCCCCGACCAATAGCCCGGAGCGGCAGCAGCAGAGCATCGCTTTTTTCAATGAAACGGCAAGCCCGGAACGGAAACGGCAGTTTGAAGCGGATATATCCCTGCTGGCTGGGGATATCGAGAGAGAGCCGGAACGGCGATTCGCTCATATGTGCATCCGAATGGGAGCGCACAGCTTCTATGACTATGCCTACGATGCGGCTTGGATGTGGGAAGAGGTCTTCACCAGCATGCCCGTCATCGATCATTTATGGGGAGAAGCCTTCGCGCAGCTCAATCTGATCGATTCACTGGAAGAGGTCGTTAAACCCGTCTTCATCGGTCTTGGACGGTACGACTATTTGGTCAGTCCCGTATCACTCTGGGATGCTGTAGACGACTCGCAGGAACACGTGAAGAAGGTCATTTTTGAAAAAAGCGGCCATAATCCGATGTTCGAAGAGCCCGAGCTTTTTAACACCGTATTGACGGGTTGGATTCATGAAACGGGCAACTAACCCGCTGAAGATACAACGTATGCCGTTACTATAATGAAGAGGAGCCCTCCGCTTTACCGCTGGGGCTCCTCTTACGTTTATTTGCGCGTTGCAGCCGGTAAACTCTCGCTTCTTATGGATTCAGCGGCATCGTCCGGATGGATGCTCTTGTCGCTGAAATTCGATCCTTTTTCGAGGCCGTGCGGACACGGGATCCGCTATTTGCCGATACTCGATCCTTTTTTTGAGCCCATGCGGACACTGGATCCGTTATTTGCCGATATTCGATCGTTTTTTTGAGCCCATGCGGACACGGGGTCCGCTATTTGCCGATACTCGAACCTTTTCGAGTCCATGCGGACACGGGGTTCGCTATTTGCCGATACTCGATCCTTTTCGAGTCCGTGCGGACACTAGATCCGTTATTTGCTGATATTGAGCTGTTTTTGAGATTATGCGGACACAGGATCCGTTAATATAATATATTCACGGATTATTCCCGAAATATCTTGCGATAGCGGATCTCCTGTCCGCATGACCCCAGGAAATGCCAAGAAACAACGAAATAGCGGAACCACAGTCCTCAAAATCGCAGTCCGTACTCAGTCACAATGGATCCTCGGGTCAGCCCCCTCTTCTTTGACACCTGCTAATGGCCCCCTTAATCACTTGCTCCTATGATCGCTTAGCCCCCTTGCTCCTATGATCGCTTAGCCCCCTTGCTCCTTCGACCACTTAAACCCCTTGCTCCTTCGACCACTTAGCCCCCTAGTTTCTTGGACCACTTAAACCCCTTGCTCCTTCAACCACTTAAACCCCTTGCTTCTTCGACCACTTAGCCCCCTTGCTCCTTCAACCACTTAAACCCCTTGCTCCTTGGACCACTTAAACCCTTTGCTCCTTGGACCACTTAAACCCCCTTGCTCCTTCGACCACTTAACCCCCTTGCTTCTTCGACCACTTAGCCCCCTTGCTCCTTCAACCACTTAACCCCCTTGCTCCTTCGACCACTTAACCCCCTTGCTTCTTCGACCACTTAGCCCCCTTGCTCCTTCGACCACTTAACCCCCTTGCTTCTTCGACCACTTAGTCCCCTTGCTTCTTGGACCACTTAAACCCCTTGCTCCTTCGGCCACTTAAACCCCTTGCTTCTTTGATCCTCTAGACCTCTGATTTCTTGCTACTCGAGCCTGGGTCCACTACATTCCTTGATCACTTACTACTCACTCCTTGGGTCAGTTAAATCTTAGACACTTAAATCAATTACTCCCTTATGGACAACTCCCCCAGCCTCCGCGTTTCCTCCTCAATCCGGCTGGTATCGATCCGCTCAAACAAAAGCTCTACGCCATGAATCGGCCTGCCAGCCGGAACACGGCACCACTCCCACACAGGCTTCTCCAGCGAGAGAACGCCTCGTATCCTATCGCAAGAGAACGGAATAAACGGCTGCAGCAGGTTCGCCAAATTGGCAATGATCTGAACGCAGGTGTACAGCGTTGTCCCGCACGCTTCGCGATCCTCCTTGACCTGAATCCACGGCTTCTGTTCATCAAAATATTTGTTCGCCAGGCGCACCACGCCGAAGATTGACTCCAACGCTTCCTTCAGTCGCCCCTCCTCAATGAGCGCCCCGGCCTCGCGGTACAATGCTTCAACCCGGTTCTGCCACTCTTCGGACATGCAGCCCTCGGGCACCTTACCGTCAAACGATTTGTTTACAAACACCAAGGCACGGTTGACCAAATTCCCAAACGCACCAAGCAGCTCACCATTGTGGCTGTGAATGAACTCCCTCCAGGAGAAATCGGCATCCCGCTTCTCGGGGCCGTTCGCAATGAGAAAATAACGAATGGTGTCCGGCTGATAACGGCTTAACAAGTCCGGCACCCATATGGCCCAATTGCGACTGGTCGAGAACTTCTTCCCTTCGAGCGTCATGTACTCGCAAGATATGATTCGGTCCGGCACATGCAGATCCCCGGCCCCCTTGAGCAGCGCCGGCCAGATCAGCGTATGAAACGGGATATTATCCTTGCCATGAACATAGTAAGCCTTAACCTCGCCCGGTCCCTTACGCCAAAAGGATTCCCAATCGCCGCCCGTTTCCGCGGCCCACTGTTTGCTGGCGGATAAGTAGCCGCTGACCGCTTCGATCCAGACATAGATTTTCTTATCCTCGAAGCCCGGAACAGGGACATCCACGCCCCAGGTCAGATCCCGCGTAGCCGCCCGGTCCTGAAGCCCCTCCTCCAAGTATCTTCGGGTCAATTGCACGGCATTATCCCGCCAGCCTCGGGCGTTATTCAAATCATCCGCCAGCTCAGCCTGGAAATGTGACAGCCCTACGTAAAAATGCTCGGTAGGCCGCTCCACCGGAGGGTTTCCGCAGATTTTGCAGGTCCTGTTCGTCAGGTCGGACGGATCAAGTATGGTGGAGCAGGCGTCGCACTGATCCCCACGGGCCCTGCTGCCGCATACGGGACAATCTCCTTCCACGTAGCGGTCCGGCAAAAACCGCTGATCGGTTTCGCAATACGTTTGCCGCACGGTTTTTCGATACAAATGGCCGTTTTCCAGCAGCTTCAGAAACAGCTCCTGCACCACGGCATGATGAAACGCCTGGTCGGTTCGCGTGTATAAGTCGTAGGAGAAGCCCAGCCGTTCGAAGCAATCCACGAACTCCCCATGATACCGATCCGCAATATCCCCCGGAGCCACGCCCTCCTGAATGGCTTGAACCGCCACGGGCGTTCCATGACAATCACTGCCGGATACGTACAGGACTTGATCGCCTTTCGCGCGGAAATAACGGGCCAACACGTCGCCTGGCAAGAGGCTTGCAAGCCTCCCCAAATGTAAGGACCCGTTGGCATATGGCCAGGCACCGCCGATAAAAATATTCGTCATATCAATCATCCTCCTTTTTTTGGACAACAAAAAAAGCCCTCATCCCAAAAGGGACGAGAGCTTGCCGCTCACGTGGTACCACCCAATTTCATTCATGCCTTGCGGCATTCACCTCTTCGGGTACGACGCCATATATCGCGTGTATACCCTAGCACGTTAACGGGTGCGGGATCCGGCGCAGCCTACAACCCTCTTCAGGGTTTCGGTGCACAGCTCAGAGACCATATTCCCAAGGTTCTTTCCTTACCCCTTTTCACCAGCCGGGGCTCTCTGTTCAAAGACGTTACCAAGGTACTCTTTCTCTTCATTGCTTTTGTTTAACGTTATTCAAGTTACTGGAAATCATACCCGAACTTTACGAATGAAGTCAAGGGGACGGATGCGGAGCCTTTCTTGCCCTTACCCGGCCATCCCGTATCGCTCCCAGCTTTTTCCCCAGCATCATCTTTAGTTTCTTGCGGGCTCTGCTCATGCGGTTCCGTACATTTTCAGGCTCAATTTGGAGCACTTCCGCAATTTCCAGGGTATTGAAATCCTCGTAATAATACAAATACATCGGCTGTCTTAGGGTTTCAGGCAGAGTAAGCACAGCAGATAACAGTTCGTCATGGTTCTCCTCGCTATTCATCATCGATTCAGGCGCCTGCATAGCGCACTCGGTCAAACGATTCTCCGAAAGAAAGTCCATCGGTTCCAGCTCCGTTTCCTCGTAGGTTGATCGGTTCTTCCTTGTTTCCCTTATTTTAAACTTCGTGCCTTTCTCTTGACCGCATGAAATTGCCGTTTCTCCGCAGGGAAGAAGCGTACCAACAAACTTACCCAAGCATGCGTGTATTTCCAAGACTCTCCGGCCCTCCGAACCACTTCCAGCTGCTTTTCCCTTATGAGATATTCCTGAATGAACCAATTGTTCATATCCAGTCATTCTTTCCCGTCCATTAGTTCATAATTTTTTGAACTGAATGACTAAGTTTAATTATATATGAACAAATAAATAGTTCAATATTTATTTTCATCAGGATGTGGTATCATAAAAATGGAATGACGAGTACTTGAAGGAGAAAATGATCATGACCATTATCAGAATTGACTATTCGCCTGTTCACGAGCTGGTCACCAGCTTGTTCGCATATACAGATAATAAAAACCAAATGCATGATCTAGGAAATAAGTGGAGGAAGGAAATTCAGAAGAAGCTGTCTGCATCTTTTACGGATAAGCTCGAAGAGCTGGACTTGTTCGAGCTTATTGCTTATCTGCACCTGGCTATCGTAGACAGCCCGGAAAAAGACAACGTCGAGAGGTTTCTTGCCTGGTTTGCCGATTTGGGAGAAGGCCAATTGTATGAAATCCTGGCGCCTTATCTTGAAGACGGGTTTCCGATGGGGCTTAAAACATTCCGGGATCTCAGTCATGAGATCATGACAGAGTGGCACCGGGCCTATACAATAACGCCGGAAATTCACGACTTGCTGGGACGTTCCGCTGCCCGCATGGAGCAGCTTAGCCGGGAGCTCCCCTACATTGATCTGATTGATGAGGCAACAAGCGGAATTGTGCTCGATCCTGAAGATGAATACAGCGCCATTCTTCTTATCCCTACCTATCACATCAAGCCGTTAAACCGGATGGACTACGTGAGCAACCAACAGCTCATTATCAGCTATGCCGTAGACGATGAGCAGGTGGACGAGGATACACCCACCAGTCGGCTGCTGCGGATGACCAAGGGGTTGGCTGACGAGAAGCGGCTGGTACTGCTGCACATCCTGGCTAAAGGCCCTGTTACGTTTACCGAATTGCAGCAGAAGACCGGCCTTTCAAAGAGCAACCTGCACTACCATCTATCCCTGCTTAAAACCGCGGGTCTCCTGCGCATGCATTTCAAAATGCCGAATGAGCGGTATAAATACAGTGCCAGACCTGAATCCTTCAATCAACTGAAAGCGTTCCTGGAGTCTTACGTGTTTGGATTATCCCAGTCATGAGGAACGAATCCCGTTACAGCGAAGAAACCTGAGGAGCCATAAAAAATGATGACCCCATAGGTGGAGTCATCTTTTTGTTATGAGCAGCTTATGTTCCTGCGGAATCTTGTACTGTTACTTCGATAATAAGGTAATGGCGGCCGCTATGTCCCGCCCGGCAATAACATCTTTAGGCTTTAGGCGCCAGTTCCGCTGCCTGACGGATCGCTTCCATCAAGCTTTTCTCGTCGGCGATGCCTTGACCGGCAATGTCGAACGCCGTTCCGTGATCGACGCTGGTGCGGATAATCGGAAGGCCAACGGTAATGTTGACGCCTGCGTCCAAGCCGAGCACTTTGACGGGACCATGCCCCTGATCGTGATACATAGCCACTACGATGTCAAAGTCGCCGCGAACCGTCCGGAAGAACAGCGTATCGGCCGGGAGTGGGCCTACGACCTGGATTCCTTCCGCCTGCGCCTTCTCGACACCCGGTATGACTTTCTCTTCCTCTTCGCCATATCCGAACAATCCATTCTCGCCCGCGTGAGGATTGATTCCGCAAACGGCAATCCGCGGAGCAGCGATGCCGGACTTCTGCAGCGTCTCATGAGCAAGCTTAATGACATGGTACACGCGCTCAGGCTGAATGGACCGGACGGCATCGATGATGCCGACATGCGTCGTAACGTGAATGACCTTCAAATTCGGCGCGGACAGCATCATGGAGTAGTCCGTGGTTCCGGTCAAATCCGCCAGAATCTCCGTATGGCCCGGATATTTGTGGCCCCCTTTATGCAGGGCCTCCTTATTCAGCGGAGCGGTGCATATGGCCTGGATTTTATGGTCTTTGGCCAATTCGATAGCCGTCTCCAAAAATTTGAACGCGGCGTGTCCGGCTTCCGGGGCAACTTGTCCAATCGGCAAGTCCGCTGGCAGCAGATCCAGATCAAGCACATGAACCGTGCCAAAACGGTAGTCCACCTGCTCCAACTCATCAGCAGTAATCGCTTCGATCGCCAAGTCACTGCCCACAAAGGACTTTGCCCGCTCCAATATCTTCACATCCCCGATTACAATCGGGCGACTGATATGATACATCTCCTCATTCATGAGGCTCTTGAGTATAATTTCAGGACCGACGCCTGCGGCGTCTCCCATTGTAATCCCGATAACCGGTTTATGCTGGCTCATGTTCTCACCTTTTTCTTATTTGTTATATAGTGCAGAGAATCTACCAGGGATTGATCATTGCCGAAGCCCCCGGCTTTGGTGACGGTCCAGTAACCTTTCTCCATGCCTTGAAGCCTTCCGAACGGCAGGCCAGGCTCTACTTCCGAATAAAGCTGCATCTCTCCCATTCCAAGTTCGATACAGATAGCTTTAGCGGTATCCCCGCCGGTTAATACCAACCCTTGGATATCAGCGTATGCCTGTAGAATTGCTTTTGTCATTCTTCCGAGTCCCAGCGAGATCGCTTCGCTTACCTCGGTTGAAGATAATCCCTGCTCATCCCCTGCTTCTTTTGCAAGTCTGCGGTTTTCTTCCGAAGCGTCCACATACAGGACCAAGTAACGCTTGTCCATATCCTGTGCAATTTGCTGCAGGACATCTCCTGTGTCGTAAGTTTCACGAATCAACGCGGTCGGATCGATCTCCAGCATCAACGAGTCGGGCATGTCTTGGACCGCACGAAGCTGCCGCCGGGTCGTTTGGGACAAGCTCCCTGATACGATCAGTGCTTTATCCGCCCCAATCCAGTCTTGGCTGCCCTCCTCCACGGAGGTCAGGGACAGCGCCTCCGGCAAGTATTCAATTAATCCGGCAGAACCAGCCCATAGAATCTTCTTGTCCAGTTGTGAAAATAATGCCGATATCGCCTGTAAATCCTCTTCCGTCTCACTATCACATACAAACCAGGTTTGACCTTCCGCCAGCTTGGATTCGAGCCATGGCAGAAATTGCGCCGCGGGCTGCCGCACTTGACTTGATAAGACCAGCACCGCCTCAGGCTCTTCTTCCTTCTGCAGCAGCTTCGGGATATAGCTTTCCATGACAGGCGTTTTGGGATCCTTGGCAAACTCCGTCTCGGTGATCAGTACACCTTGAACATAGTGATGCCCCTGTACCGTCGTGCGGTTCATTTTGGGAAAAGCCGGGGCGATCAGCACCAAATCCGGCCGGAACACCTTCTGCACCGCTCGTAATTCCTCTGCCACATTCCCGCGCAGGGTGGAGTCCAGCTTCTTGTAGATGTGGCGGCAGCCCTGCTCTTCAAGGAATTGAGCGGCTTCATACGCCGCTTCATAGGCATCCGCGCTGCGTTTCGCCCTGCTATCCGTATCAACGATCAGTACTTCGGCACGGGTGTCCTGACGGTAATGACGATGATCGAATACGACGGTGGAAACCAGTCCCTTCTTCGCCAATTGTACGCCCGAGTCATTTGCACCGGTCAGATCGTCCGCGATGATTCCAATTTGTTTTATCACATTTCATCACACCTTCTATGATTCGGCATCTGCTGTTTTTGTATCAAATGAGTGCCCTTTCTTCTCTAGACGCTTCACTAAAAATCCGACATATAAAGGAAGCAGGATGGCGGTCGTTACCACGGACGCCGCAACCTGCACCGTCGCAATATCGGTAAATGCCGCAAAGGATGCATTCGCTGCCCCGATGGCAGCAGGCGTAGCCACAGCATTACCGGCTGTGGAGCCTTCCGCAGCCCCCACGATCGGATTCCATTTCAATGCTTTAAACACAAAGTATCCTGCAGTACCTGTAACAAAAACCGTCAGCAATCCAAGAATGATACCCGACAAGCCGCCATCCACGATCGCTCCGAAATCAATGCCCATCCCGAGCGCAAAGGCAAAGAACGGAATCAGCATCGAGCTGCCTTTGTCCAAAAACTTGCGCATCTCTTCATCCAGATTACCCAGCACCATCCCTACAATAATCGGAAGAAGGACCGAAATAAAGGACACGAAGGAGAACATGCCATCCACGAATCCCATGGCGCCGAAGATCGATAAGGCCACCATCGTGAGGAAAGGCCCGTCATTCAGGGCAAGCAGCGAATAAGCGGCACGGTCTTCCTTACTGCCGTATTGGCCAACCAAGGCTACGAACAATCCCCCATTACTGTTGGTCATCGCCGCAATGACGGCAATCGGCGCCAGACCCAGCCACAATCCGTTCTCTCCGGCAAACAGGTAAGCGATCAGTCCGAACGCTGCGCCGACCACCCACTTCGTGACAAGCAGCGTAGCCCCTTTTCCGACGGATACGCCAAAGGACTTGACGTTAATCTGTGCCCCCGTACAGAGAAGGAACAGCGCGATCAATGTACTTGAACCGTTTACAAATAAAGACTCCGTGAAATTCCCAATCCGAAGCAGATCCGGTGCAAAGGTATTGATGACTGCTGCAATAAGCAACGGCACCACCATCATACCTCCAGGAATACGATCCAATGTCGCTTTAATCTTCATTATTGTAACACCCCTTTAATAATTGTTTCAATATTAAACAGTGATTTCATATTGAAATCGCTTGCAGGGATAATTGTAAGTGCATTCAATTAAATTTGCAACATATTAAAGATTAATTGTTGCAAATTTAAACAATTGATTGCAGCGCTGTCTCTAGCTTGTTGAAATATATTCCTCCTTCTCCTAATATCTACCGAAGCGGAGGGATCTATTGATCGCCAAACAAAAAAAGCTGAAACTATTGTTTCAGCTTTCTCCACAGGGTCGAACGGTTGATACCCAGCCGTTCCGCAACCTTCGTCTGATTAAATTGTTCTTCCTCCATAATCGCGTCGATGATCCTCTTCTCGATCTCATCCAGCGTACCTTGAAGAAACTCGGGGCTCATCGCAGCTGACGGATGACCTTCCTTCTTGGCAAGAAGCCGGGAAATGAGCGGCTTGCCGATCACGTAGCCCTTCTCCTCCGTCACTGCGTCCTGGAGCAGGATTTTCAGCTCTGACACGTTGCCCGGCCAATCGTACTGGGTCAGCAGGAGAATCGCTTCATCCTTGATCTTGATTGGTGAAGTCCCTAGCGTTCCATGATAGGACGCAATATAATAAGTCACCAGCGGCTTGATGTCCTCCCTGCGATCACGCAGAGCCGGCACGGCGATTCTTGCCGCCTCCTCGTCCAGCAGGAGTGGATGATAATTCGAATCATCCTTTTCCAGCGAGAGGATGATCGTGAACCCCCGGTCTTTCATCTCGTTCATCCACGGCTTCAAATTCGCCATTTCTTCTGGAGCGATCGTTTCCAATCCATGGATGTACAGCGTGCGGATATCGTTGTCCCAAGCTTCTTCTTCGTCTTTTCCCGACAAGGCCATGGCCTGCTTTGCGGTAAGCCGGACATACAAGCCCTGGCCTTCGTTCTTGCGGTAATGAATATACCGGGAGAGCAGCTGCTTGCCCGTTCCAGCTTCACCGATGAGAATCAGGATGCGGCTGTCCAGTTGATCCTCGATCCGCTGCAGGCAACCGTGCATCGCTTCGCTTTGCGATATCAACATCGGCAATTGGGTCACGGCCTCGACATGATAGCCTGCAGTCTCCCCATTTTGCTTCAGCTCGGAAAAAGTGTATAAATAATACCGTTTTCCCTGCATTACTTTCAACGTCCTTTTCCGTTTAAGCTTCCGGGTTCCGTTTTCATGTATCAGGATGGAGGCTTCCGCCTCCCGGTTTAGCCGAAGATCGGCTTGTAAGGCTTCCACAGGGAGCGGACAGGAACCGAAATCCGGCCACTGTTCATATACAACCTCTCCCTCAGCATCCAATACGGCAAGGTTCGCGGCCGTTTCCTCCAGCAGTGCTTGCAGAAAGGATATTTCCCACTGCGTCCGTTCATGTAACCGAAACGCGGATTTGGCCTTTTGAAACGCATCGAAAATGGCCTCGCGCCCGGATTGGATCAGAATCCCTTCCAAGTGGTGCTTGGCGGCTGCCTCCATCGTCACCACATCGCCCATGATTAATTCGAAGCCCTTCGCCTTCAGATCCTCCAGCAGCCGGTCCACCTCTTGCGCCTTCTCTACCGTGAACACATCCACCTCGATATCCAGCACATCGGTAATGGCTTTGGCTCCGAGCGTAATATTGGAGAAGCCCACAATGGCTTTTTTGCCTGGAAAATGATTGGCCAAGGTGAGCACGCGCAGCATGTCATAGCCTGAAACATGGACATCGATTACAGGAATGCCCACCTCAGGCTCGATCAGCTTGGCCGTACCGCCCCGGCTAATGATCACGTCATATCCCAGGCGCTCGCCTTCTTTTGCCAGAGGAACCGCTTCTAGCAAATTGCCGACCTCGACTCGGACTTCCAGTTCCGGCTCTTCCTTTTGGCATTCTTCTATTAAATGGCTCATAGCGGGGTACGGAGCAATAAATAACGTTTTAATGGTCATGATTGTCACCTGTGTTTTCTTTGGTAAACCTTATTCTTGATTATTATTCTACCGTTTCTATATGAAATAACCAACTCTATATATGAAAAGGCACCTCCGCCGAGGTACCATTAACCGAAAGGGCTAACGGCGCCGACTAGGGTGCCTTATCTTGTCTAACCTATGAACTGTTACTTCAGAATTACTCCTCTATTAAAACGGACACCGCGCTTTTCGGTGCAAGGCGGAGGTTAAGCTGCTCCGTTCCCTGTATAAGAAGTGCAGCATTCTCCTCCTGCTCGCTGTCGTTAAACATAACGACGGCAATCGAACCGTCCGTGTTCTTGAATGCTACCGAACGGATGGACTCATCGCTGGTCGAAGCAATGCGAACCGCTTTTGGACGGATCACTTTGCTAAAATGCGCCAGCGCATAGTAGTCCAGCGTGTAGGTAAGCTCTTTCGTCTGCTGATTTACCGTGACAATGCCGCGGCAGGTGCTTTTTCCAAAGCCCGGAACGGTAGGGCCGTTCTTCTCGTCCAGCGCCATATTCCACAACACGTAGGATTTACTGTGATTGCGGAGTATCTCGATTCCGGTTCGCATCACATTGGAGAAGGCCTGCTCAAACGGCGGGATCCACTCCCCGCCCGATCCTTCCGTGAAATGAACCTCTTTCCCCGGAAATGCGTCGAACACTTCCGATTGGGCCGACGGCTTGCCGCCGTACCAGTGCCAAGCGACGCCATCCACGGCGTCACCCGCTTGCTCCAAAACGGTCAGCGGGTAGTCCGGCTTGTCCCAGTTATGGTCATAACAAAGGATTTTTGTATCGATGCCGTTCTTAACGAATTGCGGCTTCAGATGATTCTTGATGAAATCGCTTTGCGCCTCGGGCAGCATGATCATGCCAGGGTAATGTCCTGGCGAATACAACGCCTCATTCTGCGGCGTGATCGCATAAATATGCAGCCCATGGGCTTCATACCCCTCGATGTAACGTACAAAATAATTAGCGTACACCGAATAGTATTCAGGCTTCAGCTCTCCGCCGATCATCGAACCGCTCGTTTTCATCCAGCCGGGCGGACTCCATGGGGAACCCATCAGCTTGACATCCGGGTTCAATCGGAGTGCTTCCTTCAGGAGGGGAATGATATCTTCCTCATCATGCGCAATGGAGAACTGCTCCAGCTCTATATCCGTCTGGCCCTCAGGCATATCATTGTAGCTGTAGAAGTCACGCGCGTAATCCGATGCCCCCATCGGCTGGCGGAGTACGGATAACCCGATCCCTTCGTTCGGATCGAACAGCTTTGTCATGAGCTCCGAGCGCTGCTTTGTCTCCAGCACTTGATGGATCAGATAAGCAGCGGAGTCCGTGAAGGACGCGCCGAAGCCGTCCATCTCCTGAAACGTCTGCTCCTCATCGATAACAACAGTATGCTTCGTGTCCGAAATTCCGGGAGCTAGCTGCTCCTTGTCTTTCCTAACGAATAATTCCTCTTCCCCATTTGACTGGTAGATGGTGATGTTCAGCATGTTGTTTCCCTCCAGGTTTCTTATGGTCCTTCTGGCTTTCCTATCCCGCCCTATATTGGAAGTTGACTTAGAAAGAAAGAGCCCCCTTTCCTGTCAAGGAAGGGGCTCTCCCATCATAAAAGCGTTACCTTATTTCAGCCCCAGCTTCTCTTTGTTCGCCTTCATCTTCTCATTGCGGACTTCGACGATTTTATCCCAGTTGTTATCGTCCAGGAACTTTTTGTATTCGTTTAAGAGGTTGTCGAACGCCGCATCATCCTTGGAACGAATCATGCTGACGAGCGTGGAGTTCCATTTCGTATTGATGGCTGTCAGAGAGCGCGCTTCCGGTGTTCCCTGATCCGGGTTGATATTCTCCAAAATAAAGTGCGGCGTCAGCTTCCCTTTGCCCCATTCCTGCATTTGCTTGATCGCATCCGGGAAAGCATCCCCGCTCAGCGCTTTGTGACGGTCATGCCCGAAGAACATGAATTCGCCCATGCGGTAATCCTTCTTGAACGTATCCGGATTGTTCATCTGAAGATCCTTCACGGCAGGTAGGAACTCCACCGTACCGTCCGCATTCACTTGGTAAGTCTCGCCTTCGATACCATAGTTCATCAGCATTTGTCCTTCTTCGCTTAACAGGTACGTGAAGAGCTGAATGGACTTGGCAGGATCTGCATTATTTTTCGTAATGAAGCTGATCATCCAGCCGGTGATACCGGATTGATTCAGCGTCGGCTGACGTCCTGCCGTGCTTTGCGGTCCGTCAATCGCGATGTACTCTTTGCCTTTATTGTTGCTGTAGAAGCTTTGCAGGTTACCGCCCTGCTGCGGCGTGCCGTCCAGCATAATCGTTGCGTATTTGCCAGCCTTCACCTTCTCTTCAAAAGCCGTTCCGTCATCGGCAAAGCTATCATCGCTGATCGCGCCGTCCCGATACACGGTATTGAACGCCTTCACCCAGGTCAGATAATCTTCATCCAGGTTACGGTTATAGAAACCGCCATTCTCCTCCAGCGGCACGCCGATGAAATCCTGCAGCACGTCGCCAAGCGAGCCAGTACCTTCACCGATGGAGTTGAAGCCCAGTGGAATCAGGGCAGGGAATTGCTGCTTAATATCTGCGAGAGCAGCCCGGAATTCTTCCGGCGTTCCCATAGCAGGCTTGCCTAACGCTTCGTACACGTCCTTACGGATGATAAATGCTGTTTTGGCCGGAATATTGCCGCTGTCATAGTCTTCTTGCGTATTGGAATAGTTCGGGTATCCGTACGTTTTGCCATCCTTCAATTGGAACCAGTTGAGCGTATCCTGTGCCGCTACCTTATTGAAATAAGGATCATATTTCTCGGCCAGATCGTTCAGCGGCAGCGCCCATGTCGCCGCCTTCTGCACGACCGGAGAGTTGGAGTCAAACGTCGTGATCAGATCGGGCATTTCCCCGCCGGCAAAAAACGTATTTAGTTTGGTGTCGTCGCCCGTGATGAATTTGATATTGATGTTCAGGTCTTCCTTAATCTTCTTGGTTACAACGTCCTTGCCAAAATCCGTGTTCCACCAGTCCGCATTCACGTACCAAGTCAGCTCGGTCGTCTCTTCTTTTTTATCCAGCTGCCAAGCCGGCGTCTCGGCATCCGGTGTATAACGATCCTCGATCGAAACCCAATTTTCCTTCTTGGATCCGGAGCCCCCGCCCGATCCGCCGCAGCCGCTCACAACCAGCACAACCGCCATCAGTGCTGTAATCAGCGTAAGCCCCTTCTTACCCAAAGCCTTGTTCATCAACATCCTGTAAACCTCCCTTTTAATAAAAGCGCTTACTTATTAGACCCTTGTTTTTACAGGCTTGCTTCTTTTCCACTCCCTTAAAGAACTGCGTCTCCGCTACTCTTTAACTGCTCCGAGCATCATGCCGGAGATAAAATATCTCTGTAATATTGGATACATCACAACAATCGGCAGCGTCGTCACGACAATTGTTGCTAGTTGGACCCCTTTGGTGGTCGTCTGAATTGCAACCGAACCGATATTTTGCATCGATTGGGTCTGGGACTGCACAATAATCTCATACAGCATCATCTGTAACGGATACAGCGACTGATCGGTAATATACAATTTGGTGGTCATAAAATCGTTCCACTGCCCGACCCCGTTAAACAGGGCAATCGTCGCCATCGCCGGCATGGAAAGCGGAATGAAGATGCTCAGGAAAATTCTCCAATCGCCCCCACCGTCGATCTTCGCCGACTCTTCCAGCGAATCCGGCACATTTCGGAAGAAGTTCATCAGAATGATGACGTCGTAAAAGCTTAATAGAGCTGGGATAATATAAACCCAGAAGCTGTTCAACAGCCCCAAGTCTTTGATCAACAAGTACGTCGGAATCATGCCGCCCGAGAAAAACATGGTGACAACGCCCATCGCCACGTAGAACTTGCGGCCGCGGACGTATTTTTTACTCAAGCCGTAACCCACCATGGCACAGAAGAACACGTGCGTGATAACGCCGATGACCGTTTTGGCCACCGAGATGAAGAAGGCATTCCATATGTTTGCATCCCTGAACACGGCCTGATAATTCTCCAGCGAGAATTCCGTAGGCCAGAAGATGAACCCGCCCTCGGCAAGGGACCTGCCCGAACTGAAAGATGAGACGACGACGTTCCATAACGGAACGACGATGATGATCGTAAACGTAACCAGTAAAATGATGTTGATCGTATCAAAGATCCGACTGTCAAGATCCCCTTTTGCTGCTTTCAAATTCACCGTAATACCTCCCTTTTGCATGACCTACAGGACGGATTGATTATCATTCAATTTACTGGTTACTTTGTTGGCCGTAACGAGCAGAATGACAGAGATAATGGATACACCCAAACCAACGGCGGTCGCATAAGAGAAATCGCCCTGCGTCATTCCCATCCGGTACACGTACGAGTTAATGACTTCGGCCTTTTCCCGGTTCTGCGAATTCATGAGCACCAGGGTTTGATCCAGATTCGATCCCAATAAACCGCTTACAGTAAGGATCAGGTTCAAGCTGATAATCATCTTCATGTTCGGTAGGGTAATGTTCCAGATTTGTCTCAGTCGACTAGCCCCGTCGATTCTTGCGGCCTCGTAGTAGGTAGGATCGATCTTGGCCATGATCGCCAGGTACAGAATCGTGCCCCAGCCGGCCTCTTTCCAAATATCCGACAGCGTTGCAATCCACCAATACTTGCTTGGATCAAGCAAAATGTTTTGCGGCTGCGAAATCAGCCCCAGAGCAAGCAATATTTCGTTGAACAGGCCGGATGTCGAGAACCAGGTAATGAGCATGCCGCCCAAAACGATCCAGGACAAGAAGTGAGGCAGATATGAGACCGTTTGGACGAATTTTTTGAATCGCCCCATGCCAACCTCGTAAATCATAATGGCCAGAATGATCGGAATGACAAAGCCGATCGCCAATTTCAAGAAGCTGATGCCCAGCGTGTTGACGACGGAGTCCCAGAAATACTTGTCAGACAAAATAATCTTGAAATTGTCCAGGCCAACCCACGGCGCGGAATCCAGCGTATCGATAACGGTGTAATTTTTAAACGCAATCGTCAAACCGTAAATCGGTATGTAACAGAAGATAAACATGAAGATAACGCCGGGAATGATCATCGATTGAAGCTCCCATTGTCGCTTGTAATCGATGAGGAATTCCTTGATCCTCTGCCCCATCGGCTTCTTCCCGGCGGGTTGAACCGGGCCCGTGCCGGTTGACTGAACTGCAGCTGTTTTGCTCACCTGCTTAGCCTCCTTTGATCAAAAAACGCATAAAAACGTTTTTATTTTTGGCGAAAAAAACCCCTGATTTTTTAAAATCATTTTAAAAAATCGACTTGGTGTGATTTCTTTTCTTCCCTTAACCCGATTCATTCCGATTCATCTTCACATGACTGGAGCCGCGAACGACCAGCTCCCCTGGAAGCTTCTGAATCTTGCCCTTCTCTTTCTTCTGAATCATACGCACCAGATGATCCACCACCAGAATCCCCTGTCTGGCAATCTGATTGCGTACGGTCGATAAAGGCGGCGTAAAATACTGCGCGATATCGATATCATCGAAGCCCACGACGCTGACGTCCTGCGGAACCTCGTAACCATGGGACTTCAACGCCCGAATGCAGCCGATGGCACTCACGTCATTACCGGCAAGAAAAGCATCCGGTACTTTCCCGGGGTGTAAGTGAAGAAACGATTTGACGGCGTTATAAGAGCCTTCTTCCTCAAAATAGCCCTGCAGTATGTAGTCTCCGTCGATCGGGAACCCGCACTCCCGAAGCGCAGCCAGATACCCTTCCTTCCGCTGCACGCTGTCAAACATCGTATCCACGCCGGAGATGTAGGCGATCTTTTTATGCCCCAGGCTGATCAAGTATTTGGTTGCTTCATAACCGGCTACGTAAGAGTCGAATATGATGCTGCCCATCGTTTCGTTCTGAACCTCTCGATCCAGGAAAACGGCCTTAATCTTGTCCTTCTCCATGGCGGCGATGTCTCTATCATCAATCTTCAGCTCTTCGAAGATAATGACGCCATCCACCCGGCCGCCCATAATATTGCTCATAATCACCTGTTTATCCTTGGTCACAAACACGTTCAAGCCATAACCCTGACGGTCACATTCCCGTGACATCGACTCCACCAGTGTATAGAAGTAAGGCCCTGATACGCTTGTCGTAAAGAAGCCCAGCATCTTGGTCTTCCCCGACTTCAACAGCTTTCCGTTCAGATTAGGTACATAATTGAGCCGCTCCGCCACCTTCAGCACATGGGATTTGGTCTCCGGGTTCAATACATCTACATCATTCAATGCATTTGAAACCGTAGAAATGGATACCCCGGCTTCTCTTGCCACATCCTTGATCGTTACTTTGCCCATATAACCATTCCATTCTTCCTTTGCGATAAAAACGTTTTTATGTACATAAGTTACCACATACGTGAGGTGAACACAATGCTTTTTTGGAAGGGGTTACAAATATTTTTTCAGTTATGCTCAACGACTATTGGGGGATGCATGAAAAAAAGCAGACACTCTTCAAATCGGTACCCTTCATCGGTACCACTCTTCGAAGTGAGCCTGCAGAAATCGAATCTCTTTTTCGTAATGGGCCACATGCCCCTCATCGATCATGTTTTGGTAAGCCTTGTTGCCTTGTGCCGCACCAGTTATAAGTGTATCGCATAATGCCTGGATGCGTCTTATCGTCCATTCTTTCAAGTTGGGAGGCGGTGATATGCCATAGGACTTAAAGAACAGCGATATTCTGTGCGTGCGATCCGCAGCATGTAATTCCGATTGATAAGGTATCGATGTCCCTGTAGAGTAATCTATTGCAAAGCTTGCCAGCGGGACTGAGGTATACAGCATATAAACGATGTCCCAGATTCTTGAACCTGGCGCAGCCAAATCAAAATCAATCAGTGCAACCGGCACTTCATCTTGAAAAACGATATTGTATGGCGCGGCATCATTATGACAGATCACTTCATCAGCCCACTCCTCCAGAGCCCGAAAGTTTTGTGCATCCTCCGGTTGGATCGAAGTTGCAGCAAAGCCTTGTACGGCGTCATGATAACGCCCTAACAACGCTGCGCTTTGGATAAGGGCATGGTCTGACCATATATAAGGTTTAAAATCAGGATATTGGTTACCCGGCACCTCTCCAGGAATAAAGGACAAGATCTCGCGACCGCTATGATCAATGCCTATGAACTTGGGGGCGCCTTCAAAACCCTGCTTATCCAAATGTCGAAGCAAGTCATGTACAAAAGAACTCCAGTTTGTAGTACGGTGAACGTTATTTCCGATACGTACGACTTCGTTCACATTGCCTCCAGGAAGTACTTCTTCCTTGTCACACATCCGTAGCCCCCCTTCCCGCTGCTCCATGTGCCATCCCCAGCACCTCAGCCAGTCCTTCCAGATCCAGTCCGTCGGCGGCAAAAGCGGTGCGAACGAGCTTCGGCGGAACGAACTCGTCATATTTGCCGAGATACGGCGCCTCATCCGGATCGAGGAGCGCGCCGGCATCCTCGCAATCCATCAGTTCCTTCTTGATTTCCTCCATCAGCGTCTTATTATCGACTTTACCCGCGACAACCATATAATACGGCTCCATCGGCACGATGGAGCGAAGAGCCAGCCGCTCGGACAGATTATGCTTCAGCAATCGCTCCAGCGTGCGGAACTGCTTGCTGCCCGCCCAAGGCAGAATGAACAGGGAGTCGCCGCCCGCCGGTAGGACCACCTGCTTCAGCAGTCCGCTTTCCCGGGCAAGACGGCGAGCCCGCTCCAGACGATTCACTGCCCCTGGTGCCAGGTACGGATAGATAGCGCTGTCGGCCAGCACCTCCCGCATCTTCTGCACCACGCGGGTATGCACATCGCCGCCTGCGCCAAGCCACAAGGTATCGACCTTGCCCTTGGCCGACTTCACATACAGGGCCTTATGCTTCGTATCGACTTCCTCCACCTTCCACAGCTTGCCTGCCAGCGAAAAGCAGTAACCCGGCGGCGGCACCGTCGTAATCGATCCGATTTCTTCCGACCCGTTATATACGACATGCTCTTCATCGTCCTTAAATACCGCATAGAAGCGGTAGTTGTTCACGATCTTCTCCCCGCCAAGGCCAATGATCAGACTGCCTTCTTCCGTCCGCTGGATATGATCGGTTTGGAGCAAATACTGCAGGAACTCCTTGTATTCCTCCGGCTCAATGCCGCGGAAAGCCGGCAGGGTCAGCACCGCTCTCGCCAGATCCGGCGGCTCAGCCTCGCCCATGCTCTTGAGCGTACTCATCGTCTGATGGTAAAGCACGCCAACGGGTTTCTTCCGCAGGGCCAGCGGTTCGACCCACTTCTCGCGGACATACAGCTCGATGACCGCAATGGCCCGGAGCAGCATCCATGGCATGCGCGCAGGCAGCATGGCCTCCTCGTCCTCATCCTCCGGACAGAGGAACATCATCTCGGAGGCCTGATCCCCGCGCCGGCCGGAGCGGCCCAGCCGCTGAACGAAGCTGGAGCAGCTGTACGGCGCGCCAAGCTGGATCACCCGCTCCAGCTCGCCGAGATCGATGCCGAGCTCCAGCGTCAGGGTGGCCGCCGCAACGGCTGGCCCCGGACCTTCGCGCAGCGCGGCCTCGGCTTCCTCGCGCAGCATCGCGGAGATGCTTCCATGGTGTACATGGAAGACATCCCGCTGCTCGCGCTTAGCCGCAATCCGCCGCAGCTCGAGCGTGGTCAGCTCGGCATCCGAGCGGCTGTTCGTAAAGACCAGCGCTTTTTTCAGATGCGTGTTGTCGTACACGAAGTCGTAATAGGCTTTGCGCGCAAGCTCCAGCTGCTCCGCCTGCTTCTCATCCCGCGCATCCGGGAAGGAGAAATGCTCGACCGACAGCCGCAGCTTCCGGCCTCCTTGCGGGGCAATGACTTCAACCGCGTTCTTCGTGCCCGCTCCCAGCCAGCCGGCTGCGGTCTCGTAATCGCTCAGCGTTGCGGACAGCCCGATGCGGCGAGGCGAGCAGGCAGCCATCCGCTCGATCCGGGTCAGCTGGCTCAGCACCTGGATGCCCCGATCAGCTCCCATAAAGGCATGGACCTCGTCAATGATGACATACCGCAGATTCTGGAACAGCGCCGGGATGGCGTTCGGCCGGTTCATGAGCAGCCCCTCGAGCGATTCCGGCGTAATCTGCAGCACGCCGGACGGCTTTTGCATCAGCTTGGTTTTCTCGGCCTGGGACACATCGCCGTGCCAATGCCATACCGGCACCTGGCCTTCCTTCAACAGATCGGTGATGCGTTCAAATTGGTCGTTGATCAGCGCCTTAAGCGGCCCGATATACAGAATCCCGACCGAGCTGGAAGGCAGGTTGTACAGCTCCGTCAGCGCCGGGAAGAACGCGGCTTCGGTCTTGCCCGATGCCGTGCCCGAAGCGATCAGCAGATGATTGGGCGTATTAAACAGGACGCGGCAGGCCTCCACCTGCGCCTCGCGAAGCGTGTCCCATCTTTTTTTATAGATAAACTCCTGAATGAACGGGGCCAGTCTGGAAAAAGGGTTCGCACTCATAATTCAAACTCCGCCAGCAGATCGTCCAAATCGTCCGAAGGAGCATCGCTTTGCCCTTTGCCCTGCGGCTGCACTGCGGCGCGCTCTCCTAACAGCTCCTCAAACGTGGCCTCCGGATGCTGATGCAGCGTGTGCAGCAGATCCATGAAATCCCGCACCACCTCACGGGTGGTCAGCAGCTCCTCAGCCCCCAGCCGATTCACGGCCGTCTGCATGAACGCGATGAGCTGATCATCCGTTAACTGCGCTTCATATTTGAAGTGCAAGGCGTGAATATCCCGCAGCTTTTGCAGGAGAATAAGAATCTCCTCATACGACAGCATGTCCAGCTTCAGGATGGGCGACGTATAGGTTCTCAGCGAACTGCTGCCGTAGCGTCCGTCGATCAGACGGGAGCGCAGCGCGTCATAACTGAACAGCCCCCGGCGCTCATCCTCGACAAACTGCGGCGTTCCGCCCATGTAGATGCCCAAATGCTCCGCTTTGCCCTGCATCGTGTCGTTGAACATGGTCAGCAGCTTCTCGTAGTTGCTCTGGCGGGACACGCTGTTGGTGATTTTGTAGAGGTTAACCCCTTCGTCAATAAACAGCAGCAATCCCTTATACCCGATGGCAGCTGTAAATTCCGACCACAGCTTCATGTAATCGTACCAATTGTCGTCATCGATTATGACCCCGACGCCAAGGTCCTTGCGGGCTTCCGTCTTCGTCGGGACTTCCCCGCGGAGCCAGCGCAGCGCCGCTCCCTTGCGGTCATCGTCACCAAGCTTATAGCCGTTCCAATAAGCAGCCAGCACCTTCGCAAAATCAAACCCGTGCACCAGATTCTGCATGCCGTTCGTCACTGCATAAATCTGCGTTTCCACCTTATCGTTCAAGGCAGGGTCATCCGGACGCAGGCCCGTCTCCTGCATGATGTCCTGCTGAATCGCCGCGATCCATTTTTGCAAAATGGCTTCCAGCGCGCCCCCGTCCGGACGCGTCCTCGTAGACAGATGGGTCATCAGCTCACGGTACGTGGCAAGCCCTTGCCCTTTCGTCCCCACCAGCCGCCGCTCCGGCGATAGATCCGCATCCGCCACCACGAAATCGCGGTCCATCGCGTAGTTGCGGATGATCTGCAGCAGGAAGCTTTTGCCGCTTCCGTAGCGGCCCGTAATCAGACGGAAGGCGGCCCCGCCCTCGGCGATATTATCCATATCGCGCAGGATCGACTCCACCTCCGGCTTCCGGCCGACGGCGATGAACTCAAGCCCCACCCGCGGCACCACCCCTGCCGTTAAAGAGTTCACGAGGGCGGTTGTGAGCCGTTTCGGTATTTTTAGTTCCGTCATAGTTCCACCTCTTTCAAGCATCTTCCAAACATCTCTCAAAACATAAAGAGCCAGTCTATTTCAACACGTCCGGTTATACGGACTTTAATGTTTCCAGCATATCTATATAATCATCCGCAATTGCCTCTCCATCGATCAAAAGATCACCGATGGTATCCATCGCGGCCTCGTTGATCTCATCGAGCAACAGCGCCGGCATAGAACCAGCCTTATCCGCAATCTGCTGCAGCCCCGAACGGTTCGGTCCCGCCTTGAGGGTGTGGAGAACTTCCAAGTGGATGGGATTGAGACGCTCTGCGAGCTCCTGCCATTCCTCATCCTCTACCTCCCATTGCCACGACTGCTCTCCTGCTGTAGGCATCCCTGTATAGATCTCTTCATCTACAACGTGCGGGTCCATAACATCGATACCCCCAACTTCAGATGAATGATCTTTTAGAGAACCGATGGATTGCATCAAGCTATCATCAGCGCTACCTGACGGCTCCATCGACCTTCCATTAGCTGCTTCTGACTCCGATTCTTCCCTGTTCACGGAACGAACGATGACATCTGCATCGTCAAACTGTTCACGCACCTCTATGGCGCCCGGCTCATAAGGATCCGCATCAAAATCCATCACCGCCTGGAACACGTCCGGTTTCTTCGCCGCAGATTTTCGCGAGGACTGACCCTTGGAAGGCGCAGCCATGTTAGTGTTTATTCTCGCAGCTTCGGCGTGGCCTGAAGAAGCTCCAACCGACGGAGCAGGCTCCAGTGTCGGCTGGCTGTAGATCGCTTCAGCCTGCTGCCCGGCTTCCTCCGTAAGCAGCATCTCGCGGACCTGGTCCGACTCCCGCTGTAATCTGCGCAGCTTCCCCGTGTCGATCTGAACCTCAGGTATCGCCTGTTTGCGCTGAGCCTCCAGCTCCTCCTGAATCTCTTTTTTCAGATAACGGGTGATGATCTCTTCCACTTCGGGCTCAACTGCATCCGCCCCGCGCAGCCGTCCCTTAAAGCCTCTCAATTCCCGCAGCTTATTCTCGGTCAAGCGAACCAGACCCGTTATATAGGAGCGCAGAGGAACGTACTCACTTAAGGACACCACCGTCAGCACGACGTTTCGCCCGTATAACCCATGATCGTACACCGCGCTGCGGAATAAATGCCGTTTCACCTGCCGAGGCCGTGGCTGAAAGCGGTCGATGAAGCGCTGCCCCTTCATTTTGGCTAAGTAGCTGTCCACGAGCGCAATCACCTTCGGGGCGTACTGTTCCAGGTCCTTGCGGCCATTCTCCTGGTAAAAACGACTCTTCTCCACGTCATAATCCAGCAAATCCAGCAGCAGCTCCCACGTCAGCTCCACGGGCTGGAGGGAGAACCGGCGCTTCCATTCCTTCTCCTTCAGCTCAGCGGATAAAACGCGCGGGAAGCGCTGGTACGTTTCCCGAATCGGCATATCCAAGCCATGCACGATCATAAAATCATATAACCACTCCCGCAGGTACGTATCCAGCTTGGCATATCGCTTACGGTAGGCCGTCCACGCCTGCTCCATCAATTCATAGCCCTGCAGGGGTTCGCTCCAGCCCACGCCATGGATCAGCTCGTAAAAATAGACAAACAAATAGGATAAGTCCGTATCCGGGTACCGCCCGGACCTGACTTCCTCCCGCCAGTAAAAATACCATTTGAACTGGTCGCTGGCCATCTGGTCGTAGGTCGGCCAATAGCTTTTGAAAGCCACAAAAGGGGCCTCTCCCTCCACATGCCATGCGAGCTCCCTTGCTTTCTGTACGAATTGCTGCTCCTTGGTCACGTAGCGGAAGTCCTCGCCCCAATTCATATCCAGCGGCTGCTGCGGCTTCACGATCAGGGATTCCTTCGCTGGTGCAGCAGAATCAACGGCTGCCTGCCCCTGATGATCCGATGGCTTGTCCGGTAATGGGACGTCCTGCTCGTCGCCGGCCAGCTCAAATTCGGCAAAACGAATTCCTTGGTCATTCACGAGCGTAGTATGTCTTATATGTTCTATGTGATTGTCGTTGTTAGGCTTATCGTTTTTCATCGAATATGAACCTCCGTCACAACTTCAATTATACCATTTAACCTATAGGGACTAACCGGTTTTCACATGTTTCTCATCTGTATTATAATGGACGGAATGATAGTCTAGCGAATGACTTTATGCTGAAAGGACCTTCGAATGAATAAATGGCTGAAAGCATTGTTATTTCTAGTGGGCGCGGCTATTCTGACAAGGCTGATCCCCTTCTCTTCCTGGTTCCGTATCCTGGATACGATGATCCATGAGCTGGGGCATGCCGTCATGACCCTTCTCATGTCGGGGCGGGTGCTCAGCATCGAACTGAATCCCGATCACAGCGGCGTGACCTATTCCATGCTGGCTTCCGGCGGCTGGAGTCCGATTGTGGTCTCGCTTGCAGGTTATATGTCGGCATCCCTGTTTGCCATTCTGATGTTTTACGGCTATGCCAAGAAAAAACAGGCCACCGGCCTGATCACCATTACCGTGCTTGCCCTCATTATGATCATCTTCTTCGTTCGCGCCGGCTATGGATTATGGTGGCTCATTATTTTTATGATCGTGAATCTGATCTTCTATTTCCTTGGCGAAAAGGTCCGGAATTTCTACTACCTGCTGCTCGCCTTTCTCGTACTGGAAGAGTCCGTGGTCGGTCCGCTAACCCTCCTGACCATGGCGCTGACCCAGCCCAAGCAAGCGGGCGACGCCTCCAACCTGGCCAACATGACCGTGCTCCCGGCCTTTGTCTGGGCGCTGCTGTTCCTTCTGTTCGCCCTATGGTGCGCGAAGATGGCGCTGCAGCTGTTCTGGAAGAAGCGGTGAAATAGGTTCGTCGCAAGACAGGCTATAGAAGCCGGTGTTATCCAACCATTTGGATGACGCTGGCTTTTTTATAACGGCTTGATTCTTATAAAAGAGTCCTTGCTTTTGCTATTCAGATTAACAGGAATCCCCGCCTCTCTGATCAAGAAGGAGAATATTCAGTCGCAGAGACTTCTAAAGAAGTTGGGATTTAGTCAAGTGAGTGAACTAAAGGAAAATTGTAAAAATAAACGACATCTATAAAAGCGTTATAAAATGAGGTATACTGAGGTAAGAATAAGTAAGGAGCCGTGCGGTAACACGACTCCAAAGTACAATAACTGCATAAATAGCAGTCGGCCACGTAAGATGGGTCGGAAATAGACCGTTATCCTAACCAGGGCGGTCTATTTCTTTTTCATGTAGGTGAGCAATGCCAAAATGAACATGCCGAACATGAACATTAAGGAAAGTGCATCTTTGACCTCCATGGGCATCACCTCCCTTCTGGGAGATTAGCCGACCGCCCTTACAGCCGTATATCGTACTAGGAAAATTATAACATATTGAGATATTAAAATACGAAAATCCCGTATGGAAACCCAATAAAAGAAGAAACCTCCAAAAAATGGGCAACCCGACAAGTAGTTATTTGCTACTTGCAGGCAGCCCATTTCATTTATATATGATCACCGACACCGCACCAGCAAATCGATCGGATAACGCCCTGCATTCCGACCATACAGACTGATGCCACCCTTCTCGGCCCGCAGCTCCAGTCGGAAGCTGCGCTTGCGGTCAAGCTCAGCCGCGAGTCTACCCGGAACCTGCGCCTGGCACAGGTATCCGTACGAACCGGCCTCTTCCAGAAGATTATGGACCGGCTGATAGTGCCACGACAGCACGCCCCGGCTATCGGCAGGATCATCCGCGAGCACAGCCTCACCGATTTGGACATCGTCCACCCACACGGAAATACGGGATTCATGCAGCTCTTCATCCGTCATATAGTAAGTGCTCGGGTTATACTCCACATCCGCCGAAGCCCCGTGCATAAAGTCGATTCCGTGCGTGCGATGCCGCGCGCCCTCGATATTTCTGGCCAATAAGCGTTTCGCGCCGGCCTCGAAGAAAATCTCGATATCGCGGATCAACCGCTGTTCGTCATGATCCGGCAGCTGCACCTCATAGACGAATCGGCCCTCTCCGCCGCCATTCACTTTGGAGCCTTGAAGCGCCTCCCACATGTAGCTGAAGCTTTGCTCACGGAATGTGTTAACCGGGATGCTTACGGTTCTGCCTTCCACTCCATCGTTCCCCTGTCCCTGTCCGCCACGCACATCAAACGTTGTAAAGTTGCGCGTTACCACACCGTTCGCTGCATTTAAGAGACGAACTCCGAGGATCGCAACTGCATCGGTCTTCGGCATGCGAAGCTTGAGTTCCGTTAGTGGCGCAACACCATAGCCGTCCCAGGCCACTTCCAGGGTCCCTTGATCAGTTACAACCTTCGTTCCGAGCTGATCATAGGATAATTCCCAAGCCAGAATAAGCTTCTGTCCATGGTACTGATCCGAATAACTGGAACGCAGCAGCGGTATGGTCTTCTCAGCCCCTTGGTCCAGCGTCTGGCAAGGCGGTGCATCGATCACGATAAAGTCCGGCGTGTGCAGATCGGCGATCGTCATGCCCGGCACAAAATCCTCATACCCGAATTTTTTGTCCGTCCCATCCAGACGGTAGTAGCCGTTGAATTCGTTTGTCACGTCGCGGAATTCCGTAAATACGAAACCGCACAGCTTATCATGGCGCCGGAATTCGTTCAGCATGTAACGATAGTGCCACGCGAGATCGCTGTCCCCGGCTCCTCCGTCAATTCCCCACACGTTTCCGCATTCGCTGTTCATGAGCGGAGCGTCGCCTTGCTGATTGCCGCCGATATAGTTATGTTCGGATCCCGGATGAGTCTTCTGGACAATCTCCTCGATATGATTGCGCAGCGGTTCATACCCATTGATGTAAAAATGCCACGTGTTGATATCCGTCTCCACATGATCGTAAGCGCATGGAGAATTGTCCTCTACAATCCGAGTCGGGTCCAGCTCCTTGGCCCATCTGTATTTCTCCCTTACCCACTCCTGCGTCTCCGGAAGATAATACCGATGCTGTCCTTCGCCGCCCGTCAGGCCGGCGGACTCGCTATCCGTACGGAGTCCCCAAGTTTCGTTAAACATGACCCAGGAAAAAATCGACGGATGATTCCGGTCCCGTTCAATCACTTCCAGCGCCTCGCGTTCATAGGCAGAACGTGCTGTTTCATCCGGATTACCCCAGAAGCATGGCATATCCTCCATCACCAGAATCCCGAGTTTATCCGCCCAATACAGCTTGCGGGGCTCCTCCGGCTTAATATGAATCCGCACGAAGTTCAGTCCAAGCCGTTTCATCAGATAGATCTCGTCCCGCATCTCCGTATCCGTCGGGTAGGTGAAGAATCCCGTCTGGTGGTAGGATTGGTCCAGCGTTCCGTTTAAATAGACCGGCTTCCCGTTGAGCGTAATCCAGCGATAATCCCGTCCGCCGAACTTCGCCGTTCCGATCTCCCGAATGCCAAAATAAGTATGGACAACATCTTCGCCGGAGGAACCCGCCAGACGCAGCTCCCCTTCGTATAAATGAGGGGTTTCGGGGCTCCACAGCCGCGGGTCGTGGACTTGGAACACCGTTGTCCGTTCGTTCGCGCCTTCTTGCAGCTCCCACTCCACCTGATGCGTAACCGAGCCCTCCGCAAACGAGAGCTGGAGTGTCACTACGCCTGCTTCTTGAGCCTGGATCTTGGATTTCAACTCGATCTGACCGTCAATGGAAGTCGTAAAAATAGCTTGCTCCATGTAGGTTTGCGGCCGGGCCTCCAGCCAAACCGGCTGCCAAATGCCCCTGATCTCGCCATACCCCTGCTTCCCTCGGGCTTGGTAATTATGGTCGAAGTCCTCTGCACGGACAACGATCGTATTGTCCTTTGCCGTATCCCAAACCGTTGTCACATCAAATTCAAAGGTCCCGTAGCCGCCTTGATGCGAGCCGACATGCTTGCCGTTGACCCATACATCACAGAGATAATCGACGGCGCCAAACCGCAGAAAGATTCGGGACTGCTTCCGGGTCGGCTCCCATTTCACGGACCGACGATACCAGCCTACCCCCTTCTCGTTGCGCTCAATCCCGGACAAGGGGCTGACCCAAGAGAACGGCACCGTAATCTCTGAGGTAAAAAGGCTGGCGTCTCCGCCCTGCAGGGCAGCAGCGTAACCATCGGTGCCCGTACCCGTTTGCTGTCGTACATCATCCGATCCTTCCGGGGCGAGCCGGAACGACCACTGGCCGTTCAAATTCAACCAGTCTTTTCGTTCAAAATCCGGCCTGGGGTACTCCGCGCGCGGAATTTCCGTATGAATGGAGGGTGCTACAGGAGTCTTCATGAAGTGAACACAACCTTTCCTTTTTCTGAATTTGCCCCTATTCTAGCACCTATATATAATAATTGCAATGTACATTATACTTTTACAATATACTAAATTTATTGTACACTTGGAGCTACTACAACTCTTCAGTAAAGGAAGGGGATTATGAACGAATCGAAGCTGGAAACCAACCGTTATCCGGCATCCCGGATCGTGGAAGTGGCCAAAGCCCTATCCAGTGATGTCCGTGTCCGCATCCTTGAAGCGCTCGGCGATAAACCGATGAGTGTCGGTCAGTTGGCGGAGTCGCTTGGGATTTCGCAGCCTACGGTATCCATTAATGTCCAGATGCTGGAGCAAGCCGATCTGATCGTCTCTTCGCAAGGAGCGAACCGGGAAAAAATCTGCGCCGTCACCTGCCGCTCCATTTTTCTCGAACTGCCCTCGAAGCCGGGCGAGGGGCTGCAGCGCACGGAAGAAATCCACATGCCGATCGGCATGTTCTCCCGCTGCTATATCGAGCCAACCTGCGGCATGGCAGCCCGGGACGGATCTCTGATCGGATCGCCTGACGATCCGCGCGCCTTTTATATGCCGGAACGGACAGAGGCTGCGCTGCTCTGGTTCTCGGGATCAGGATATATCGAATATTATTTTGCGAACCCGATGCCTCCCGGAGTGGCTCTCGATGAACTGAGCGTCCGTGCGGAGCTTAGCTCCGAGGCGCCTTCCTTCCAGCAGGACTGGCCATCCGACATCACCGTTAGCATCAACGACCTCCCTGTAGGCACTTGGACAAGTCCCGGTGATTTTGGTGATCGAAAAGGGAAACTCACCCCGGATAAATGGAGAAGCGGCAGTGAGTACGGCATGCTGACAGAATGGCGCGTAACCAAGCAAGGCAGCCAGGTCAATGGCCACGAGTCCAGCGCCACGACCATCGATTCGCTGGAGCTTGCCTTCAACCGGCCGATCCGCGTCCGCTTTGAAGTGAAGAAAGACGCCGAGCACCCGAACGGCCTGAATCTATATGGTTCGGGTTTCGGAGATCATCCGCAGGATATCATCCTGTCTTTTGTGCGGTACACGGAAGCCTAACAGCCGACCACAGCCAGAAGAAGCCAAGCAAGTCAAATCTGATAAATCACCGATTGAGTACAAAAAAAGGCTATCCCATGTCACCTCTCTTGGCGACTATGGAATAGCCTTTTTGGATAGTTCAACACACGACGGTTATTTCTTTTTCAGTTTATTGGTTTTCCCCATCAAATATAACAGGTACGGCGCACCCAGAAGCGCGGTCACGATACCCGAAGGCAGCTCCTTCGGAATCATGACCACCCTCCCGATCCAGTCTGCCCCAGCCAGCAAAATTCCGCCGAGCAGCGCAGCGATGACCATCGATTGCCGATGGCGGGCCCCAACCAGCATTCTGGCGGCATGCGGCGCAAGCAGTCCGATAAAGCCGACCGAGCCGACATTGGCTGCGGCGATCGAAGCCAACAGCACCGCAATGATGGCGACATACATCCGGGTATTCCGTACATGAAGGCCAAGACCGGTGGAGCTTTCTTCGCTGAACGTCAACAGATCTACCTTCCGTCCGAGCCATGCCGCCAAAGGCAGCAGGATGAGAATCGCCGGAACAATCCGCTGCACCTCCGTCCAGCCCCGGTTATACGTGCTTCCCGCCATCCAGGATAATGCCGGCGCTACGTCGACCTTGGCATGAATGATCATCAGATTGATGATGGCGGAACCTAGCGCGGCGACGGCAATGCCGACCAGCGTAAGAATCGTCGGATGAAGTCCTCTTTTCCAGGACACCGCGTATACCAGCGCGGCTGCAGCCAACCCTCCGAGAACCGCACCGGCCGGTACCCAGCCAGCCGACAATTGCGGAAAGCCGATCATCAGGAGCAGTGCGCCCGCACCAGCTCCGCTGGTTACCCCGATCACCTGGGGATCCCCCAGCGGGTTGCGGACCGCATTCTGCAGGAGACTGCCGCTAACGGCCAGCGCCATGCCGGACAAGCCGGCTGTGAGCAGCCTCGGCAGGCGGAACTCCAGCAGAATTTGGCGATACATCGCCTCGCCGCCTCCGGTAAGCACAGCCAGCACTTCCGTGAAGGGAATGCGCAGACTGCCGCTCATCAGGCTGAATACCCAGACCAGCACCAGCAGCACGCTGAACAGCGTTACCAAGACCGGGTACGGAATTCGGCGCAGGCTTGTGCCCGCCATGATCGATCCGCCGGAAGACCCGCGCCCTCCAATCAACGAGCGGGATACCCGCATGGCCAGCCAGATGAGGCACGGGGCTCCGATCATGGCCGTAATGGCCCCGACCGGAAGCTCACCGTAGGCGTTTATGAACATTCTGGCCACCGTATCGGCCCCGACGAGCAGAGCCGAGCCCCATAAGGCAGCCAGGGGAATTAACCCCGCATGCCGGACCACCCCGGATAGGCGGACCAAATGGGGAGCGACCAGCCCGATAAAGCCGATCGGACCGACCACGCTCACGGTCACGCAGGCCAGCACAATGGCTGCCCCCATCGCAAGCAAGCGGGTGGTGCCGACTTTTTGACCAAGGGAACGTGCAGACTCTTCATTAAGAGTCAGAATGTCCCACTGACGTACCGCCAAACACAGCACGATCAATCCGCCAATGATCCACGGCCATGAAAAAGCTACGCCATCCCAGTCATTCTGAATAAGCGAGCCGGAGCCCCACAGAAAAATCCCCTGGGTCGTTTGCTGGTTCAGCAGCACCAGCGCACTTGTAACGGAGGATAAAACCAAGGTGACAATCATCCCGGATAATGCAATCCGCAAGGGTGAACCTTGCGTTTTTCCCGCCAGCGCATAGACGGCGACAGCCGCCAGTGTTCCCCCTGCCACAGCCAAAGGAAGGGCATACTGATGCAGCAGTCCCGGCCAGAAGATCATCCCCGCCACAACGGCCAAATAAGCGCCGGCATTCACGCCAAGCGTCGTCTCCGATGCGAGCGGGTTGCGCGTGACGGTCTGCATAAGCACACCCGACACCGCCAAGGCGGCGCCCGATAATAGGCCCATCACCGTTCGGGGAAGGCGCACGCTGCGGATGAGATGATGGTCTGCAATATCCTGCGGAGACACCAAGGCCTGCACCACCGTTTTGACGGATATATCCGCTAGCCCTTGCGTCAAGCTGATAAACGTGAGAAATAGTAGAGCTACAAGGCCTCCAGCCAGCATCCATAACGGCTTCCAGCCCCTACCTGAGGAAACGGGTGGGGCTGGATGGATGCTCACCGGCGCGGAGCCCTGTGCCAGTTTCCTGCCGAGACTCATTTTGTGAGCAGATCAGCTGTCTTCTGGGCCATGGTTTGGGCAGACAATGGGCCGCCGTATGGCCACATGTCACCGCCAAGCGCATACACGCGGTCTTCTTTAACAAAGTTCAAACCTTTCCATACCGGATTGTCCTTCAATTGGTTCTCGATGACGTTATCGCTATCCTGAATAATATGCAGGAAATTGGCATCCTGAAGAGCCGGCAGCGACTCTACGTCCGCAGTGGTGAATCCGTACACCTCAAATTGATTGGGCTTATGGGCGTTGGTCAGCCCGATGTGCTCCAAAATTTTGACCGCCAGGGAATTGTCCGTCGAAATCCGGAACGTCACCGCATTCTGGTTGCTGTAAGCCATCGCGAGTGCAAACGGCTTTTCTGTCATGCCCGCAGCTTCAAGCTTGGCTTTGGCATCGGCATAGGTTTGATCCAGATCGCTAAGCACTTTCGCGGCTTCGTCTTTTTTGCCAAGCACGTCAGCGATCGTATTGAAGGTATTAACCATCTCTTCATATTGATCCCCTTGTCCCTCGACCGGATAAGGGTCAAACACCAAGGTAGGCGCGATGCTGTTATAAGTTTCATAGCCGGCTTCAAGATTCGATTTCAAACCGATGATCAGGTCCGGCTTCAAGGAAGCGATAAGCTCCAGGTTCGGCTCTTGACGAGTGCCGACATCGGTCACGTCCGAACCGATCTCCACCGGAATGTTTACCCACTGGTTCATCCCCTCAATATCTGCAATGCCGACAGGCTGAACGCCGAGCGCAAGGACATCCTCCGCGTAAAGCCATTCCAGCGACACGATACGCTTCGGAACGCCCGTAATTTTCGTCTCGCCCAGGGCGTGCTTGATGGTTCGGGTCTCCGGCGTGGCTTCGGTGTTATCCCCGCTCTGGGCGGCCCCTTGATCCGAATTCTGTGCTGCGGTGGAGCCGCCTCCCTCATTGGATGCCGCGCCCCCGCCACAACCGGCTAAAACCAAAGCAAATATCAATACGATAAACACGAGCCCCTTCATACTGCGCATTGAATTTCTCCCCCTCTTACCCTCTATGTATTGTAGATATTGTTTATTAATAATAATTATTGAGAACAATTATCATTATCAACACTCAGCACAATGATAATTATTCTCATTAAGAATGTCAATAGAATTTATGAAGATTGTCTGAACCATCCATGAATCTGTCGATCTATCATGAACATAGGATTTAAACTTTACAGAACATTTGATGTATACCATAATCTTACTGATTATTCCTACAGATTCAGCCTCTACTATTCATTCATTCTTGTGCCTTGTATCCGCATTAACAAAATAACCGAAAAGAGAGGGATCCCCATGCGTGAAAAAATCCCCGCTCCTACTGCAGAGAGCGACTTTCCCGTTAAGGCCGGCAAACCTGCACGGCAAGCCCTTATCGTTGCAGGCTATCGTCAGCTTGCCGACCTCACCCAAGCATCCGAGAAAGAGCTGCTGGCGCTTCACGGCGTAGGACCCAAAGCGATCAGAATACTGCGCGAAGCCCTTGCCGAGAAGGGCCTAGCCTTCAAAGAATAAATAAACACGGCTCAAGTTCTTCATGTAGAATAAAGCAGCGCACCAATCCTGGGATTGGTGCGCTCATTGATGTTCCATATTCCATATCATCTTTGACATTGGGACTTCGACTAAATGATGTTATACCGTTTCAGTAAATCTTCGATGACGGTTCCGGAGACTTTTTTCAAAGCCTGCTTTTCTATTAAGTTCATGATCAACGGAAGCTTCAAATCGGTTAGCTTTTTACCATCCATCATTTTGGAAGTGGAGTCCAGCAGTACACGGACATCGTAGCAGGAGCCAAATACTTCAGGCACGCCGCGGTCCACATTTAATAAGGTGTACACGGCTTCCATTGCCGTTCTGACCGAATATTCGGTTGTAAATACGGTGTCGCGAACCGTGTCGGCAAACTGCCCGATAAAAGCGAAGTTGACGCAACCGTCCGGAACTACTTTCGGCCGGTCTCCTGCTGTTCTCGGCATGAAGAATGCCGTAATATAAGGCATCATGGTGGGGATGCAGCGTGCAGAGTTCGCAGCCATGTCAGGAATTTCATGAACAGGCACACCCAGATGGTACAGCCACTCCATCGTAATTTCCTCGCCTGTGCATTCTCTCATCGGCTTCTTGACATAATCGCCCGGAACATCAGTGAATAAACCGTATACCCATACCACAAGCTGATCTTTTGGCTGCTCTTTGAAATGCGGTTGGCGATTTAACGTATAACTCATCATCCACTTGGAATCCTTTACGGACACGATGCCGCCTGTAACGACCTTTCCGCTGAACGGGTCGCGTTTACATACTTTCTCGATATAAGGCGGGATTCTGTCATCAAGTGTCGTAACGGTTGCCGATTCCCAGTTCGTCGCTTCCGTATTCGTGCAGAATTTATCGGGACGCCCAAAGGATGGATCCTGCCTGGCGATATTTCTCCAGAGCTCCCAGCAGCCGCCTGCGGAACGATTGAATGCAGCCGCGCGGTGATGGTCGCCTGAAGCGGAATTTTCCGTGCAGCTGCCGTTTGTTACAAACACCAAATCATCTTCCGTCAAATCGATATATTCCTCTTTGCCGCCACGGAGACATACGATTTGCTTGGCAACCTTCTGATTGCCTTGAATATCAAATACGACATTCGTAACCGTCGTATCATATTGGAAATGAACGCCATGCGCCTGCAAATATTTCATCATGGGCAGAATCAATGACTCATATTGGTTATACTTCGTAAATTTCAACGCTGAAAAATCAGGCAGTCCGCCAATATGGTGAATGAATCTTTGAATGTAAAGCTTCATCTCCAAGGCGCTGTGCCAATCTTCAAAGGCAAACATCGTTCTCCAGTAAAGCCAGAAATTCGAGGCAAAGAAATCCTCCGTGAATACATCGGTAATTTTCTTATCATACAAATCTTCGTTTCGAGTAAAGAATAACTTCACGATTTCCAGCGAAGCTTTTTCGCTCAGAGCGAATTTCCCATCCGTATGGGCATCCTCGCCCCGGTTAACCGTGGCTCTCATTAGAGAGTAGTTCGGATCCTTCTTGTTCAGCCAGTAAAACTCGTCCAAAACCGATGCGCCTTCAATTTCAAGAGACGGAATGGAACGGAACAAATCCCACAAGCATTCAAAATGATCTTCCATTTCCCGACCACCGCGAATAATAAAACCTTTATCGCTGTCATGAATTCCGTCGCAGGCACCTCCGGGAAGACTAAGCTCCTCCAGAATGTGGACCCGCTCTCCCTTCATTTGGCCGTCGCGCACGAGGAAGCACGCAGCTGCCAGAGAGCCTAAACCGGCTCCAACCAGATACGCTGATTTTTTGTCGACATCGACCGGTTTTTCCGGGCGGGCAAACGCTTCATAATTTCCATTGCTATAATACATTCCCGTCACCTCCGAATTGATTCTAGCAACTACATCATAAAAAAATATTCGGAGGTCTCCCATAGACAATGTCCGCCTAATGTCGAAACTTTCGACACAAGGCTAATATTGTCTAATGAGAGTGGTGCAATTTAAACTTTTCCAGCGCGAAAAAGATATCGCCTTGAATCAAAATGCTCAGCCGGTCCACAATCGCAGAGGGCTCTTCCTTCATCCCTTTAGCAATCCAATCCAGCATCAGCCCTACAAACGCATATTTATAAAAGTCAGCGATAAACGACTTATCCTCATCCCTGATCGACATCGTAACGGCCTTTTCCTCAATAACCCCTATCAAAAGATGATACGTTACGTTAAATAGGTACCTTTCCAGCTGCTCTCGTTTAATAGAATGATAGACGCTCGTCACAAACGCCTTGTTTTTTAGCACATACTCAAATATTTGCAATAGGCCCTGCTGCCACGTGTCATACGTTTTCTTGCCATCCAGCGCTATGGTAGCCTCGCTTGTGCAAATCCACTCCACAAGATCATAAATATCCCTGAAATGATAATAAAACGTCTGCCGATTCACTTCACAGTCCTCGACAACATCAATGACGGTAATCTTATCAAGCGTTTTTTTCTCAAGCATTTTTTTTAGCGATAGGGCAAGCGCTTTTTTTGTTGTTTGTGCCATAAAACTCCTCCAATCCAGAGCGTAATCATTCACAAAGGCCATTAGTCAGACGATACACCTTCATTATAAAGGAACTCAACGCGAAAAAGCGGTGACCCTATGAAGGCAAATAGATTGGGAATGCGCAGAAGTCGAGAAAATCGCAACCCGATGGCATCGTTGTAAATAAAAATTAAGTTTATATTGTGAAATAATTCACCACTTAATTAACAGCCCTATATTAAAATGAAGTGGACCTAACGAGGCTGACGGAGGGAGGCAACCGGGGAAGATCTGAGATTCGAAGAATAAAGGCCACGCTCGCATACCCTTTCGTTTCTCGTTTTTCTACGTTAAACCTCCTTTTTCGTTTGACTCTTTATGGTCAACTAAATAGATACAGAGAAAGTGGAGGGCTACACAGTGAAAAAGAAGGTTGCAGCAACGCTTATACTCATTCTCTCTTTCATGCTCACCATCGCGGGATGCGGCGGCGGGACCCAGGATCAGAGTCAGGACAACGCCAAAAAAGAAGAAGCCCCAGATACGGCCGTTTCGGGTGCGTCCCAAACCAGGTATACGCCGATCGATCAGCTAAAAGAAAAGTATGATATCATCATCGTCGGTGCAGGCGGAGCCGGTATGTCTGCTGCCCTTGAGGCAAAAGAAAAAGGCATGAACCCGGTCATTTTTGAAAAAATGCCGATTGCCGGCGGGAATACCATAAAATCATCCTCGGGCATGAATGCTTCCGAAACCAAGTTCCAACAAGAGCAAGGCATTAAGGACAGCAACGATTTATTTTATGAAGAGACTTTAAAGGGCGGTCATGGAACCAACGACAAAGACATGCTTCGTTTCTTCGTTGATCATTCGGCAAGCGCAATCGATTGGCTGGATTCCATCGGGATTCGGTTGAACAATATCACCATTACGGGCGGCATGAACGAAAAGCGCACGCACCGTCCTGAGGACGGCTCGGCGGTAGGACAATACCTTGTCAACGGTCTGGTGAAAAATGTACAAGAACAAGAAATTCCGCTATTCGTCAACGCCAAGGTAACGGATATTACGGAAAAAGAGGGCAAAGCAAACGGCGTCAAAGTCATCTTCAACGGGAAAGACGAGAAATCTATTGCAGCGGATGCCGTCGTTGTGACAACCGGCGGTTTCGGAGCCAACATGGACATGATCTCCGAAGTTCGGTCCGAGCTGAAAGGTTACGTGACCACCAATCAAGAAGGCAGCACCGGTGACGGCATTACCATGATTGAAAAACTCGGCGGCACTACGGTCGATATGGATCAAATCCAGGTTCACCCTACGGTTCAGCAGGAGAAATCTTATCTTATCGGGGAAGCCGTTCGGGGAGAAGGGGCCATCCTCGTTTCCAGCCAAGGCAAACGTTTCACAAACGAGCTGGATACTCGGGATAACGTCACCGCCGCCATCCATAAGCTTCCTGAAAAATCGGCTTATCTTGTGTTCGATTCCGGTGTAAAATCCCGCGTCAAAGCCATTCAGCAATATGAAAAAATGGGCTTTGTTATTCAGGGCGATACCATCGAGGCCTTGGCCAAAGAAATGGATGTTCCGGCCGATCAGCTCCAAGCTACCCTGGATACATGGAACAGCTCGGTTAAGGATAAAGAAGATGCCGAATTCGGCAGAACGACAGGCATGGATAACGAATTGTCCGGCGCACCGTACTATGCCATCCAAATCGCCCCCGGTATTCACTACACCATGGGCGGCGTAAAAATCAACACGAACACGGAAGTGTTGAACAAAGACGGCAAGCCAATTCCCGGATTGTTCGCAGCTGGCGAACTAACAGGTGGATTGCACGGTCAAAATCGAATTGGCGGTAACTCCGTTGCCGAGATCATTATTTTCGGCCGCCAAGCCGGCATTAAATCGGCTGAATTTGTAGGAGCACGGTAAGCTGTAGCCGGCATCTTTCATTCGGCAAAACAACAAACGCTCGGTCTCGTCCTGATCCTCCGGTAGCCATCATTTTCAAAAACCATATTTACATTTCTATAAAAATAGATATAATAAGCGTATGGATACCTTACAAACCATCAAAGCACTATCAAACGAGTCCCGATTTAAAATCCTGGAGTGGCTGAAACATCCGGAGGTACATTTTGATCCGCAGGATCACATGCCTTCCAAATGTGATTTTCAGGGCGGTATCTGCGTGGGCTCCATTTCAGAAAAAACAGGACTCGCTCAGTCGGTCGTTTCTGGCTACCTCGTCAAATTGCAAAAGGCTGGTCTACTGGAATCCCATCGAGCGGGCCAGTGGACGTATTACAGACGTAATGAGGAGGGCATTCAGCGTTTTATCGAACAACTCAAGGAAGAGCTTTAAGCTTAAAAAGCAAATCAACCTGAAGATTAGGCTTAAAAGCTCTTTCTTTTTATCATATATATCTATTTTTATGAAAATACAGAAAAGCATATTAAACATATTGGAGGATTCCATACATGAGCAACCAAAATCAAAGCGTCCGATCTACCGCATCCCTATTCGAGCCCTATACCATCGGTAACCTTACCCTTCCTTCCCGCGTGGTGATGGCTCCCATGACCCGAGGCTTCTCCCCGAATGGCGTTCCGGGCCCGGATGTGGCCGCTTACTACCGCCGGCGTGCGGAGAACGGCGTCGGATTGATCATTACCGAAGGAACGCTGATTAACCACCCGGCGGCTACCGATAACCCTAATATACCTAATTTCCATGGAGAGGCCGCATTGAACGGCTGGGCTGAGGTGGTCCGTCAGGTCCATGAAGCCGGCGGTAAGATCATGCCGCAAATTTGGCACATCGGCATGACAAGACCAATAGGAGCCGAGCCAAATCCGGAAGCACTTCCGATCGGACCATCCGGACTTGACCTGGACGGCAACATCGTCACGAAACCGATGACCAAGGATGAAATCGAGCAGGTTATTCAAGCCTATGCCGATGCGGCTGCGAATGCCAAACGCCTTGGCTTTGACGGCGTAGAAATTCATGGTGCCCACGGATACCTGATCGACCAATTCCTCTGGGAAAGAACGAATCAGCGTACCGATGAATACGGAGGCGACATGCTGAAGCGTGCCCGCTTTGCGATCGAAGTGGTAAAAGCAGTCCGTCAAGCAGTGGGTCCTGACTTCCCTGTTGCCATCCGCCTATCCCAATGGAAGACGACCCAATATGAAGCCAAGCTGGCGGATACGCCTGAAAAGCTGGGACAGTTGTTAACCGCGCTGTCTGACGCTGGTGTCGATATATTCCACTGCTCCACCCGCCGCTTCTGGGAGCCTGAATTCGAAGGTTCTGACCTGAACTTTGCTGGGTGGGCCAAGAAACTGACTGGAAAAACGGTCATCACCGTCGGTTCTGTCGGCCTCGATGAAGTGTTTACCAGCCTCTTCACCCAAGGTAAGGGTGCCGGCCAGAGGGACCTCGGGGAGCTGCTGAGCCGCCTTGAGGAACATGAATTTGACCTGGTTGCCGTAGGTCGTGCCCTGCTGGCCGATCCGGAGTGGGCGGCTAAAGTTCGAGACGGACGTTTCGACGAGTTGGCACCATTCACGCCGGACTCCTTGAAAACCCTGGTTTAATGCGATATCAGTCCTCCCCCCTGGACTTAAAGCCGCATTGAATCTTTAAATATAAGAAAAACGTCTATCGACGTACTTTCACAATAGACAGACCGCATTTAGTGGAAGTTTTTCATGCGAGATAAGGATGCTAAGCCTCGGATGATTATACTTACTTATCTCTTAAATCAAAAACCGGAAGAAAGACTTCAGTCTTCTTCCGGTTTTTTTGCTGTATAGTAACTAGCTCTTACCGCTGACTTGGAAGACAGGCCGCTCATGGAACGGCCCCTGCCAGCTCAATTCAACGGACCGTTCCGAAGAATCAACGTGGCAAATGTATCGTCCAAAATAACGATGGCTGAGATGACGACACTGCTGGTGCTCTCGGGCCGGCTTCATCCATACTGTTCAGTGCTATTCGTCCCGCAAGGCGGCTTGACGCTTGTAATGATCCTCGAGGACCATGCAAGCCATCGCTTCAATCACGGGTACGACGCGGGGACAGATGCATGGATCGTGCCTGCCGATCGTCTCAATCTCCCGTTCGTTGCCGTCTACATCGACCGTCTGTTGAGGGATAGAAATGGATGAAGTCGGCTTTACGACGACTCGGAACACGATGTCCGCCCCGGTGCTGATACCACCGATGATCCCGCCGGCATGGTTCGTCTTGAACCCTCCCGCGTCCATCTGATCGTTGTGTTCGCTTCCCCGCATAGAGGCCGCTTGGAAGCCAGCCCCGAATTCAATGCCCTTAATCGCGCCGACAGACAACATCGCCTTCGCCAACTCGGCATCAAGCTTGTCGAATACGGGTTCCCCCAGTCCCGCCGCAATGCCGCTAATTCGGCATTCGACAATCCCCCCGCAGCTGTCGCCCTCTTCGGCCAGTCGTTCTATCCTCTCGATCATGCGAACGGCCGCTTCGGGATCACACGCGCGAACGGCATTCCGTTCGATAGCATCGGCGTCAAATTGCTCGCATCGGATGCCGCCAATCTCCGTCGTATAAGCCATGATGGAGACGCCCCGACGTTCCAAAAGCCTGCGCGCCACGGCTCCGGCTGCCACTCGCGCAGCCGTCTCCCTTCCCGAAGCTCTTCCGCTGCCGCGATAGTCGCGGATGCTGTATTTTTTCTCATACGTGAAATCCGCATGCCCGGGCCGGTAGGTTGATTTGATTGTATCGTAAGCCGACGGGCGCATGTCGGTGTTGTTAAGCATAATGCACAGGGGCGTCCCGGTCGTTCGCCCCTCGAAAAGACCAGATAAAATGCGGATCTTATCGTATTCCTTGCGAGGAGTCGTAACGGAGGACTGCCCGGGCCTTCTTCGATCCATCTGAATCTGAATATAGGTCTCGTCCAGCTCTACACCCGGCGTGACACCCTCCAAAATGACGCCTACCGCTTCTCCGTGTGATTCCCCGAACGTAGTCATTTTCAACCGCTCTCCAAACGTACTTCCTGCCATGTCCATTACCTCCCGAAAACTTTCGATTCCTTCTCCTTCAGTTTAAAGGTATATTTGAAATAAATGAAATCGCAATATTGAAGAGTTGCCATAGAGAGGATTGATAACATATGATCGCAAACACGGAATGGTATCGAGTGTTCCTACATGCTGCAGAGACTTCCAATCTGACGAAGGCTGCGCAAAACCTCCATATGACACAGCCTTCGGTGAGTTATGCCATCAAGCAGTTGGAAGAAGCGCTCGGTGTGGGGCTGTTCGACCGGTTATCCAAGGGCGTCCGCTTGACGCAAGAAGGTCAGGCCTTGTATCAGCATGTCCGGCAAGCTTTCGAAGAACTTGATTCAGCCGAGCGCCGCTTGAAGAAGCTGAAGCAGTTCGGCGAAGGCAGGCTGAGGATCGGCGCGAACGGAGCTATCGTTAAGGACTTTCTCCTCTCCCTGCTCGACCGATTCCATGCCCGCTATCCCGACATCCGCATTCAGCTGTCACAGGAACGAACAAGCAGCATCGTGGAGCGCTTAAAGAAAGGATCGTTGGATCTCGGCTTTGTTCACCTTCCCGTATCGGACGAGGAAATCCATATCATCGACTCCCGTACCTCGCCTTATTGCGCCGTGGTCGGAGCGGCCTTCGCAGATTGGACCCGCAGGCCTCTACGGACGGAAGAATTGACGGAGCTTCCCCTCCTGTTGCTATCCCCTGGCAGCTCGACGCGGTCCTTCATCGAAGGATGGTTCCGATCGCAAGGGGTAGAAGTGGAAGCCGATTTCGAGTTAAACAGCCTAGACATGTTAGCGGAATTTGCCGAGCGCGGTTATGGAACAGCCTTCTTGCCGCGGGCCTTTGTCGCGTCTCGTATCTCGGACGGTTCCTTGCTAGAGCTTCGGACAGAGACGCCGTTACCGGATCGATATATCGGTGTCGCTGTTCAGAAGCAGGTGTCGCCCTCGCTGGCTGCAGGAGCTTTTTTGGAGATGCTGCAGCAGAATTGACGATTTTCCGCCCTACATTCCCCAACTGAACAAGGCAGCCGGATGAACGGCTGCCTTTGCTTCGTTTGTATCGACTAACGGTTTAGCAGATATAAGATAGCTCCTCATCAAATCCTGTCCAGGCTGGCACCCGTTGAATACACAAGCAGCTGTTAGCTTTGAAAAACTAACCGTAAGCCCTCACTTCGATAACCTCGGCATAATCCGAGCCGTTCGTGCGCTCCACCGTCAATCGAAGCGCCGCGCATAGAACGGGTTCCTCCAAACGGTGGACTCTCCTCCGGCGGCGGTTAAATGCCTCAGAGGCAAGCGTGATCCAATTTCCTTCCGAATCCAACGCTTCTAGTCTGTAGGCACGGACCAGCTCAGGAATGATGTCGAACGGCGTACGATGATGGTGCAGATTGATCAGATCCTCGTTAACATCATCGTTGAAGATCAGGTGAATCTCGCGGACCGTCTGCACTTCCCCCCATTCCAGCTTCAACCAAGGCGTCTCCCCGTCTGCGATTCGCTCCGATACCCACATATGCGGACCGCCGAACGGACGTTTATAGCCGTCAATGACATGCTCCGGAAGATACGCCCTCGAGTCGATCGCCGATCTCAGGCAGAACAGCTTGCGGACCAGCCCCTTCATGCTCCATTCCACTACCGGCTGACTGTCATCATGGTCTTCCAGCTCCTTGGAGACGCGGGCTGGCGTCCCCCGTTCGAAGGAAAGCAGCCCGCTCATCGGCTTAGACGACAAATACAGCGTCAGAACCGGATTTTTGCGCACGATGATCAAGGCGTTTTGCGGCTCTCCCGGCTGCCAATCCAGCGGGACGGGGACCCACTGTCCCAGCCCCGGCATGACGCGGACAGAGGTGCGGAATTCCAACGCGGCCGGCACGTAATTCTCTGGACGTCCCGTGCTCCAAACCTCCACCGTCATGTCGGTCTCCTGCTCCGCATCCACCAGCCATGCCACCTCGCCCGCCAGCCCCGGCTCGGCCGGCATCAGCACGGCGATATCCCGCTCCAGCGGATAGGGCGCCTCCGCCTCCTCGATCGCGATCCTGGACAGGTGGGACGATGCACTGACCTTGGCGCTTTGGGCCAGATCCAGCGGATCGCGGTTTACTGCCCCGAGTACGGAGGCATCCTGCTTCAGCAGCGTCTGCTGAAGCTCCCCGCTCCGGCTGCGCGACAGCTCCCGCGGCGTGATGCCGTGCTGGACGCACAGCGCCGCAGCCGTGCCGGCCGCTTCGCCCAGGACGGCGCAGGTCGCCATCACCCGCGTGGTGCCAAAGGCCACATGGGTGGCGCTGATGTTGCGCCCGGCGAACAGCAGGTTGGTCACGTTTGCCGAATACAGGCTGCGGTACGGGATATGGTAATTCCCGTCCGCATGCATATGCTTCGAGCCGCTCTCTTCGGCGTACATGCCCTGCGGCGGATGCAGATCGATCGACCAGCCGCCGAAGGCCACCCGGTCCCCGAACGGCTCTTGGGCCATAATATCGTTCTGCGTGAGCACATAGTCGCCGACAAACCGGCGGTATTCCCGCTTGCCCGGCTGGGCGCCGACCCACTCCAGCGTCATATTGGCGGCATCGAATTTGCCGGAATTTTTGATATAGTCCCATATGCCGTAAATGACCGACCACAGCTCATCGCGGATCCGCTCATTGTCATGCACGGTGTCGAGCTCCCCGCCCCATTCGATCCACCAGTAATGGCAGCCCGAGTCGCCGCTGCGGATGACCCGCTTGATCGGGATCGGCGTCTGCGTAATATCCTTCGCAAAAACGGGCGGCACGAATTTCACCGGATGTCCGGCGTCCTTGGTGTAGAACAGCAGCGTGCTGCCGAGCGTCACATCGTCCGCCGTTTCCGGCGCCCATTCCTCCCCGTATTCGCTGCGGGCTTCCCGCCCGAGCCGGTATTTCGCTCCCGCCAGGAAGCCGACCAGCCCGTCCCCCGTGCAATCCAGGAACACGGGACTCTCAAACCGGATGCGCCGCTCCGAGCCCATCATCCAACCGGTAACCGATCGGATCTGCCGCGCGTCAGAATCACCATCCGCTTCTACCTCATGCACGTCCGTATTCAAGAACAGGGTGATGTTCGGCTCGGCCCGCACGGTCTCCAATACGATCAAATCCCATAGATACGGATTGCCGTCCGGATTCCGGTACTGGTTCTCCACGAACATCTCGCCCATAATGCCGGTTTCCCGGGCATAGCGGTTGATCCCGTGAGCCGTCGCGCCGCATACCCATACGCGCACCTCGCTGCTGGAGTTACCGCCCAGAACCGGGCGGTTCTGCACGAGCGCTACCTTTTGTCCGAGTCTGGCGGCGGCCACCGCCGCGCATACCCCTGCCAAACCGCCTCCAATCACCGTAATGTCGCTTACTGCCGTTTCGTTTCTCATGCTCCGACTCCTTTCATTTTCGTCCAGCCCATCTGTGGACCTGGATTATGGGCTATCCTTTAACAGCCGAGCTTGCCACGCCCTGAATGATATATTTCTGACCGATCAGGAACACGAGAATCATCGGAATAATGCCTGCGGTCGCCGCCGCCATCATGCCGTTATAATCCACCGTATTTTCGAGGATGAAATTTTGCAGTCCCAGCGGAACGGTATACAGATCCTGATCGATCAAAAACACCAAGGCATTCTCGTAATCGTTCCAATGCCAGGAGAAATCGATAATGGCCAGCGTGGCCAGCGAAGGCTTTGCCATCGGCAGAATGATCCGCGAAAAAATGCGGAAATGCCCTGCTCCGTCGATAAAGGCAGCTTCCGAAATTTCATAAGGCACGGAGAGGAAGAACTGCCGCATCATGAACACCCCGAATATCGTAAATACGCCCGGTAATATAAGAGCCCAATGCGTGTTATAAATGCCGACCCAGTCGAACATGATGAACTTCGGCACAAACAGCACCTGAGGAGGGACCATCATCATCGACAAATAGATCATGAACAGGGCATTCCGTCCCTTGAACTCGATCCGAGCAAAACCGTAAGCGGCTAAAGCGGACAGCAGTACCGCTCCAACGGTGCTGATCAAGGCGACTTTAAGTGAGTTCAGGTAGTAGTGGCCAAAACTGTTCGCTCCGGTCCACACTTTCACATGATGATCCCACATGAATTGGGCGGGAATCCACTGAATCGGATATTGGAACACTTCCGCCGGCATCTTGAACGAGGTGCTGATCATCCAGAGGAAAGGAACGATCATAATCACGCTGAAGAACAGCATAATGAGCGTAATGATTATTTTAGTATAAAAGGCTTTGGTCATATTCCTTCCTCCTTAATAGTGAACCCAGCGCTTCTGACCGATCCATTGGATGACGGTGAAGATCATGATGATCAAGAACAGCGCCCACGAGATCGCGGATGCATAACCCATTTCGTAGTAGCGGAAGGCGTTCTGGTAAATGAACAGGGACAGCACGGTGGTGCTGTTGCCCGGGCCTCCTTGCGTAATGGCTTGAATGATCCCGAACTGCTTGATGGTCATGATGAGCCCGGTGATCAGCAGAAGGAAGGTTGTAGGGCTGACGAGCGGCCAGAGAATGGTGCGAACCGTCTGCCAGGCGCGAGCCCCGTCGATTTTGGCGGCCTCCAGCAGTTCCGTTGAGACCTCCTGCAGCGCGGCCAGGTAGATGATCATGTTATAACCGAGCATGAACCAGATCCAGATGATGTCGACGGCATACATGGAGGAATCCATGGTGGACAGCCATCCCGGGGGATTCGTCATCCCGAACGACTTGAGGATTCCGTTGATCGGCCCGTTATTCGGGTGGAACAGCAGCATCCATACGAAGGCCACGGCGACGCCGCTGGTGATGTAAGGCATGAAATATAAAGCGCGGAGCAGCTTTTTTAAATACACCGAGCGGTTCAGTACCACGGCGACGATGAAAGCCAGTCCGATCGATATCGGCACGGATAACAGAAAGAACAGCGTATTTTTGATCGAAATGTAGAAGACCTCGTCGCCCAGCATTTTTTGAATGTTGGCCAGGCCTACGAACTTCGTCTCCGAGCTCATAAATTTGTAGTCCGTAAACATGAGATAGAACGAATACAAGGCCGGCACAATAAAAAACAGCATCACGCCGACCATGTTTGGCCCTATAAACAGATAGCCGAGATACTGCTGCCGTTTCATCCAGGATGTTTTCACATAGCCCCACTCCTCTTGGTCTTTTTCATCTCAAGCATAGCAGTCGGGACCGAGCGGGGATAAGGAACAAAACCTTCGAATTTATGCTACAGAAGTATGCAATTGCAGTGCCGGGGCCGTTTGGTCGCTTCGTAGATTTGTTCTATGTTCATATGCAAAAAGGGGACCTCCCCGAAGCGATAGTCCCCTTCTATGATTTTCTGTGACTTGGAGAAAGGATGACCGAGCATTAACGCCGCGGGAGCTTGAAATTTTACAGTTCGTGTCCAAAGGGCTGCGATATAAAAGCATTGCTCCCTGGCTTTTTGCACCGCTTGTTCCTGTATCCGTTGCCATCTGAGGACGCAACGTTTCCAATCCCATAATGAGCGAAGTGTAGGCATGACCGACGGTATCATGAAGCTCTTTGGACAGCCGGCTACGCTCTTCGGCAAGCGTAATACGCTCGATTTGGGACAGGTACTGCTCCAACACCGCATTTTGCTAACGGATCGTTTCGCCTTGACGATGATTGAGCACGAGTAAATGGAAGGAGAATCCGAAGATATATGCCATCCCGATGTGAACGGCCATGACCCAGTATTACTCTGCTCTGCAAGCTGCTTGATTATGGCGGGCAGGAGCAATATGGATATAGGCCCTGACCAGAGATAGGCCCTTTGCGCGCTGTGGGCAGCAATGAAGAAAGCATACAGCAGGAATGCTAAGTAGGCTTGCGGAAAAAATGAAGCCAGATACAAACACAATCCGCCCGAGATCACGATTTCGGTAAACAGGTAGTATTTATAATCGAGCTGCAAGCAAAACCATGGAACGGAAAAAGCAATCAGCTGCCATAGTACAAGGACCACAATCGGCAGCGTGAAATATTGTTGCAGACCTATGGTCGTAAACGCGAGAGAAATGCTGAATATCAGGCGGATTATAAACATGAGCCAGTCGTACCAGTACCATTGCTTGACCAAATCGAACAAAACCATCATCCCCTAAAGACTTTCAGTATGACATTACGTAACTATTATAAAGTAAACTGCTATAGAGTAAACTATCCTCCGACGACCTACGAGGCGAAGCGGGGCATTCGCCTACCGGTTCACATGCTTGATCATTTGAAGCGTGTAGCCGCCTATCCAGCGCGCCAAGCGGTCCGCAAGCCAGTAGCTCACCATCATCAGTACGACCCCTGTGGCCGATACCATCACGGCTTTGGCAAACGTGTCTACCGTCGCACCCATAAAGGAAAGGTTGATAAACGGATAGAGGAACGGGACCGCAATCAATACAGGCGGCGCCACGTAGAGCAAGGTCGCACTGATCAGACTTAAAATCCCTACCGGAAACTTCAACATCAGCCAGCCAATAGCGATCCAGTTACGTCGGTTCAGCAACTCCTTTTTCGCTTGGAGCCAGTTGGACACATTCGGGTTGACGGCTTTAACACAAGGATCGGTGGTGATATCCACATAGATCTTGGTTTGTACTCGTTCGAATTGCAGGAAGGCAGTTGTCGTTCGCAAAACGTTAGCCAGGAGAGGAACGCCCACGACAGTAAACGACAGACTCAACCCCAGAATAATGGCAACCAGATAAAAGCAGATGTGACGAAAGTAAGCAACAGGAAATAGCCGTTTTGAACAAAACGAGCGACAGTTCTTGCTATCAAAGAGTTCACATCCTTTGCAAGTAGTAAACGTATCCTACTGCTTTTGATGTCAAATCTGCCAGTGTCATAATGTCATATGACACAAAATGAACGGAGCGTGAGCGCGCTTTTTCAAGTTTTTCGAGGGAAACGGCGTCGACAACGATCTGGTAATTTGTTAACTTATACAAGCCTGATTTTGTAAACTTCCGATTTGCCGGTCACGCTCCGCTTTGTTCCTACAAGATCGGCGACGCATAAATTTGGAAAGATAAGGTACAAATAAGAACTGGCAATTTTCCAGATCCCGCAAAGAAAACTTCAATGGTTTTTGACAAGAGCATTCATCTTTAAAACAAAAAAAGCCGCAACTAAGCGACTTTTAAGCATACATGTTCTTGTCTCTATACAAATCAATAAATCCAAGGACTTGATCGTGGACTAGTCTTTTTCTTTTGCTTCTTCAAAACTCATCCATTTGTACTTTAATTAAGATTTTATTGATTCAGTTGAGATGGCTTCACTTTCTGAATTTGAACGATGATGTCAAATGTTTTACCTAATGATACATCAACAGTTGTTGGGAAATCTGGACCTACCGTTGTTACTCCAGCAAAGATGGGATGTTGCTCGTTTAGCCAAGTTTTAGTCATTCCGCTTGCCTTACGTAAATCAACAAAAAACTGGTCGTATTTTACTTGTCCAAAGGTATAGTTGAAACTATTCGGGTCATCTAATTTTAATGTTCCATAGGCACCGAATTCTTGGTTAATGTTGTAAACATTGTAACGTCCTTTATAGACAGATGTTCCAATGGATACATACCGTTTTCCATAATGTTCTGCTAAATGCTGCCCAGCTACTTTAGGGTACACGAATGGGATCATATTTGTTTTCGAAACGTGCCCATTATGGCCCCACACGATTGTTTTTCCAATATGTTCTTCTGTCCATTTCGCATTCTCATACATGGCAATATCGTGTTTCAAATAAAAGTCTTCCAGGTTATCAGGAAATGCGGCTGTCATTGTCGTAAATTGCTCGATAATACGGGCATTTTGTTTGATCCATGCGAACTCTGGGGATTTTCCATTCAGTTTATTTTTATTTTGCTCTAATAAAGCGCTGATTTGTTTCGCATCTGAAACATATCGTGCTTTCGTTTCTTTCTCAAGACCGCCAAAGGTATCTAAATCCTTGGTTACAGGAATAAGGCCTTTCATCTTTTGTTCGAAACGAATGACAAGTTTCGGATCGTATTTCTTTACATACGCGAGGATATTGTTATAAACACTCTTGTCTACGGTTTGTATATCCATGCCAATAATCCGTATTTTGGATTTATGCTTTGGATCCGCATTATATTGGCGTATCGATTGAAGCAGATCTATGATTTCTTTTGTGTTAAATACAGGACTTAGATATTGGCTTGGGTCCCCTTTTCCCGTAAGAACATAACGATCGAGTCCTAAAGCTTTATCCCATCCCTCTTCTAACACTAAGGCCTTAAAGCCCATTTCAGCTGTCAAATACTTAACCATGCGATGTTTCATGGCAAAAACTTCGTGAGCTCCATGCATCGCTTCGCCTAAACCAACAATTGTCGCTGATCCGATCATATCCTTAAGCGGTCTTAAATCCTGAAGCGATGCTGTTGAATCCGTTGTCTTTAATGGTTTTGCATTGTCTTCTAACCATTTTATCTGTTCAGCTTTTTGATTTGAGTTGTAGGGAGCTGTAACAGAAGCACCTACTATTGGAGTTGCATTAGTACTTCCCGTAAAACTAGTCAGTGTGATCATCGAAGCAGCAATGGCTATAACCATTTTCTTTTTCATAAAATCCTCTCCTTAAATACTTTGTCATTTGGTTTGATGAGATATATTCTAGTTCCCAGAACTCTTCTGTATCCTACTGCACTCGTTGTCATGTGTAACAGTGTCAAAATGTCATATGACACGCCTTCCCAAAGAAGTGATCAACCATACTGTGGGAGATCAAGCCGTTCGCTCATTGCTAGGACTGCCGGAATGAAACATGAGGACGAGCTTTATCCAATCACATCACTAAGGAGTGTGATATCAATGAAATGGACCTCTCCCCGTAAGCTTAATAAAAAGGCGTCTGCTGCCTCGATGAAATCATATCGGGAATGTTATCAACATAAATATAAAAAGCCGCATAATCAGCGGCTTCTATTGTTACTATGTTTTTGTCACGTTTTTCATTCTGAAATTAACTTGCGCCGCCTCTGTAGGGACTAGGCATCAAGGAACATAATGCCTCGGAACGAAGTAGCTGTTGTATAGTTAACCAAAATCCGATTAACAATGAACGTACCCCCACCACTTGTTCCACCTGTTTGTTGGATAATACCACCTTCGGTGACGTAGTACCCAATAGGGTAGCCAAAATGTGGATGGCTCGAAAGCGATGAATCTCTGGCCGCAAGACCGTTCTCCTTATTTGCCCTCTTTTAAAAACGTATTATGCCGGTTCACCATGGCCTCCAGCGTTTGATCGAGCGTTTGGGCGTTAAGGAAATACTTCTCATACTCTTGCGCGCGCATATCCATCACCTCTTGCGGCAAGCTCCTTACATACGTAGGTGTTTTGTCTTCGAACATGACATGCATAAGGGAATCCAGGTCATATGTGTCTTTCTTATCGCCGAGCAGGTTGTTTAACGCCTCTTCCTGATCGGCGTCCTTCGAAGCAGGCAATCTTCCGCCCGCAGCCATAGGAGCCATGCCTCCGTCCGCATACCATTTCAGGAATTCCCAAGCTTCCGCTTGTTTTTTGGATTTGGCATTAATGGAGATGTAATCTCCGAGGCCGCCCCTTGTCACGTAGCTATCCGCACTGTCCGTTAATCTCGGCACTTGGGCGAACGCGATGGTAAAGTCGCGCGGGAAATCCGTAAAGTTATTCGAGCTTCGCAGCAGCCAAGCCCCGATATTCAGCATAGGCACTTCCCCGCTCAGGAACACTTGCTCCACCGGCATTTTGGAAGTCAGCTGCTCTCCGAGCGGCGGCGTGGTCTTGTCCTCCTTCATCATGACGTTCAGGGTTTCCAGCCATTTTTTGACCAGCGGGTGGTCCAGGTTCGAGGTTCCGTCTGCCTTGGTGTACCCCTCTTGCGATAACACCGAATCAATCGGATCAACGAACGGCTCCATATTTTGAATAAATCCGTAGTTATTGCCGACTTTGAGCTTCTTGGCATATTCGCGCAGTTCATCCCACGTCCAGTCCTTCGGAACGGGCAGGCCGGCCGCATCAAGGGCATCCTTGTTCAGCGCGACGAAGAAGGCGCTTTTCGTGGTCGGCATCCCGTAATACTTCCCGTTGATTTTCCAGCCTTCAGCATCAGGACCCATCTTCTCGTCGATATTGTAATCGTCGAATTGGCTCAGATCCAAGGCCAGGTTGGACTCCACCCGTTTGGACGTTTGGGAAAGCGTGTAATTCACGAACAGGTCCACATCCTGGCCCGTAATCATCGCGGTATCGAGCTTCAGATTCCCGTCATCGTCATTGACGTAGCGGACATATTCAACTTGGACATCCGGATGCTCAGCATTCCATGCGTCAATGACCTCTTGCGGCCCCGCTTCCGGCGGTACGCCGCCCCACATGGTTAGTTTGACCGGATCGCCGGATGAAGGCGCTTTCGAATTATCCGTTCCTTGTCCCTCAATCGCGGATGATGCGGTTTTGCCGCCGCAGCCTGCAAGAAGACCCATTAGCAATACGCCGATGAGAAGCATCGCCCATCCTTTTTTATTTCTCACATTAGTGACCTCCCCGAGAATCATATTGGTGTGATGCCCTCTCATCGTAGCAGGGAACGGGAGCCGCTTTTAAGCTACATATCCATTCAGATGATGGAACAAAACGATGGAATTCCTGTATCGGCGAATCCTATGTCCTGCATAGAATCGTTCTATTTAGGGTCTTTGCCGTGCTGTCTGTATTTACTCGGCGTGAAGCCGGTCAACCGCTTGAATATTTTAATAAAATAATTGTCGTTCACGAACCCCACCCGAAGGCCGATCTCGTGAACAGGGAGGTCGGTTTGAAGCAAATACGCGATGGCTTTGTCCACCCGGACCTGGTGCAAATAATGAATCAAGGTGCGTCCGGTCTTTTTCTTGAAGAGCGCGCTGACGTAATTTTCGCCCATCATCACGTAGCCCGACATCGATTTTACCGTAATGTCCTGCTCGTAGTGCTCATGGATGTACTGCAATATTTTCTGTACTTCCGGGTGCGTCGTGATTTCCTTGGGGGAGGCATGATGCCCCGGCTGCGACGGCATCGTCGTCTCCATGGACGCGACCGGAATCGAAACAGGTTGGCTTAGGTTCGGGCTCGGGTTATTCTTGGTCAGCTCGGCATTCATTTTGTGCAGTGTTTCCCGCAGCGTATTCACGCTCATCGACAGCTTCAGAATATAGTTGGATGCCCCGTATTCCATCGCTTGCCGGACATACTCGAATTCACTCATGCAGGTCAGCATCACGAACTTCGAGGCATACCCTTCTTCCCGGGTTCTGCGGAGGAGCTCCACGCCGTCCATCTCCGGCATCACGATATCGGTCAGCACGAGATCGGGCGGATTGCTCCGGATCATCTCCAGCGCCTCGGCGCCGTTGCCTGCCTCTCCTGCCACCTTGAATCCGAGCTCCTCCCACGCGATGATCTCCCGCACGGACTCTCGCACAAACACCTCATCCTCAACCAGCAGCACCTTCCACATAGGTCTCCCCTCCTCGAAGCTTTTTAAAATCCAATTCCAAGCCTACACAAGCCAGCGACGAATCATCTGCCCGTTATGATGAAATCAAGTGATCGTTCTGATAAGGCGTTGAAATTAATAACGGGATGGAGAATCGAATCCGCGTTCCCCGCTCCGAAGAAATAATCTCCATGCTGCCCTCTTCTTTAAATAGCAGCCGAAGCAGCTCTTGCACATTGCTGAGTCCGATGCCCGGACGTTTACGCATCCCGCCCGCCTGCCGGGACTGCTCCATGCCGACGCCGTTGTCCTTGATCTCCACCGCCAATCGGCTCGGCCCCTCCCGGGTAACCGTAATTTCAATGAGTCCCTCCTGCTCCGGCAGCGGCCCGATTCCGTGTAGGATGGCATTCTCCACGAGCGGCTGCAGACAGAGCTTGGGTACAAGCGCATAGAGGATATCCTCATCATACGCAAAGGTCACGTCAAAACGGTGATTATAACGCACCTGCTGAATATGGACGTAGGCCTGCACCAGCTCGATTTCGTCCTTCAGGTGCACCAGATCCTTCTCCGTATTCAGGCTTGCTTCCAGCAGCTTGCCGAGAGACAGGGTGATATTCGTGATATCCTCATTCCCGTGACGAATGGCACTCCACTTGACCGTATTTAGCGTGTTGAGCAGAAAATGCGGGTTCATCTGAGCCAGCAGCATATGGAAATGCACCGCTTCCTTCTGCCTTTCCTCGGCCTTCAATCGCTGAATCAGCACATCCATGTCGTTGAGCATGGAATTGAACGTCTGCGTCAGCTCCAGAATCTCGCCTCGGAACTTGTGCTCCGGCAGTCGGATTTTCAGATTGTTGCGGACAACCGCCTTCATCTTATTCTGCAAATGGGATAACGGCCGGGTAATCGTGGCGGCAATAATGAAGGTCATGATGAGAAAAGCGCCGGTCAGCAGGAAAAAGGTCATGAAATATTGGCGCTTCAGCTCCTCGATCTCGTTAAAAAGCACCGTCAGCGGAATCCGGTTCACGATATACCAATCCAGCGATTCCACGTAAATGTAATTCACCAGGGTATTGGAAGCTTTGTCGATAAAATACTTCTGCCTGGGCTCGGCCGCAATCCTGGCTTTCACCTCACCGGTCAGACTGCTGTTCAAGATCGATTGGGATACGTTCTCGCCGGCGCTCGTAATCAAAAAGTATTCCTGGCGCAGCGTCGACTGCTTCAATACCGATTGAAACCAAAAGGAGTAATCGATGCTGATCCGGGCCATGCCGTACGGCTTGTTGCGTGGAGTTTCCATGTAGGCGTACAGCGACAGCAGGTAAGGACTCGTGGAGATATCCCGCAGCACGTAGTTCGCATCGCTCGAAACCCAATGATACGACACGCCCTCCATCTGTTCCCGATCAAAGCCAGGGTTGTCCCGCAGCTTCCTGTAATCGAGCGCCTCTCTGGGAGAATACGAAGTGTAAGCGTTGCCATGAAAGTCGAGAATCGTGAAGTATACCGACGGATTATACAGGAAAAAGCTGTTGTTCAAATTTTTGAACTTTTCCTCCATCAGGTTTTTGTTCTCGAGTCCCTGCCGCTGTCCGGGATGGGTCAGCACGGAGGCCACCGTTGAATCCTGCTCCAGAAATATCAGCGTTTTGAAGGCTACGCTCAACTGATCCTCCAGCGTTCGATACATCTGCTCCAGCTGACTGTGGCTCTGCTGGCTGATTTTCTCCTGGACCAGGGTCTCGATCCGCTGGTAGTTGTACAAATTCAAAATGCCGAAAGGCAGCAGTATGACCAGAACGAACGCGGCAAACAGACGGTATTTCAGCTTATGTGGAAACAGGGATCGTATTCGGTTCAGCACCCTCCCGCACTCTCCTTTTCGCTCGCTTGTTCTTCAATTATATCAGCACCGGTTCGCTTGAGAATGACAATGCCTGAAATTGCATGGATATGTGCGGTCGAGCCGGGGGCATGCGCAGTGGATGTGTAGATTTGTTCTATTTTTATCAGACAAAAAAAGACCAAACTCTCCGTAAGAGAGCTTGGTCCTCATCTATTGCATCAACCCATTTCGCGCTCAAGCGAGTTAACGATCACGCCCGCTAACGTCGAGGTCAGCATCGTGGATACATTGCTTAACACGATGACCGCGGTTCCCTGATCCAGCAGCTTCAGATAGGAAGCCGTATAACCGTTATTCCGGCCATGATGGAAGGCCATGGGCCGGTTAATGTGTACCGACAAGTTCAACCTCTACGGCTGAATCAATGTATTCTGCTTGCAAGTAATACTTGGATCCTTTTTGATAAATAATCGCTTCCGGACTTGAGGCATAATTGAAAAAAAAAGTATACTCCACTTGCTTCCACATTTGTCCGTTAGCCAATTCGTAAATATTCCCGTAATCGTATCCAGTAAATTCATTTTCGATATGCGACTTCGTGACATAGTCATTACCCGGAATTGACGGAGTAGGCGACGTTAAGTCATTCCTCTTCTTGTTAATTGTTGTATAAGCCACTTTAACATCCACGTATCCCTCGGAGAGAGGTGCAACTTCGTCTGGATCGAAGCGGATCACGATGCCATGATCATAATAGTAGAATGAGGGGTTTGATTGCGTAAGGTAAAAATGAATCATATCCGTGAATATTGAATCTCCTTTAGACTCTCTCTCTACAAGTTGCGCTTTTACAGCCTCTACCAAATTAAGCATTTTACTCTCAGTCTCAATTACATCATCTAACCACAACCGTTCGCCTGTTTCTAGATCGAAATTATAGGTTGTTGAGAAGGTGAGTTGGTTACCCTCTTGGGTTAAGCGGTCGTTATAAACAATCGATAACTTTCCGCTTTTATTGAATTTGGTACTGGCTTTAGATCGAAAGGATGCATTTTCACTGCTCTTTTTATATTCCATATTCCAGGTAGCCGAAATAATGGCATGCGCTTTAAGTATCTTATTGATTTTACTGACCACTTTTTTATTTTCTCCGCTAATTTGCATATATTGCTGGCCATGGTAATAATGTATGCTTGTCTTAACATGTGTTACGGCTGCATCAACATTTGCTTCGAAAAAGATCAGGCTGATCAAACACACGATCAACCATCCTGAAATAACTTTTCTCATTATGTTCCCCCTAGTTCAACATACTAGGATCCATTATACGGCCGAAGAATTCCCTTGTATATTATAAAAAATGGAATTTCTTCCTCATTCAACTGAAGCATAGCTGAGCATGTCCTGCCATTCGCTCTCTCCTCACCCCACACCCAAAAGCCCCAGCTCATCTCATCGGACATGAGTTGGGCTTTCTTTGCACGACTACGAGATGCCCCCCAAGAGGCTGCACACCACTTCCCCGCTCAGGTGCGTAGATCGGTGGAGGAGCAACGCGTTCGCCTTTAAAATCGGGAAGCCTCCTCAGCCTATTTCCTTCCGGCTTCCCAATTTTAACAGCGACCGGAGCCGATATACGCACCGCCCCTCAGCTCCCAGTCCAAGGTGCAGCCCCTCGATCCCTAAAACCAATGCAAAAAAAGCCCAGCTCCCTCTAAAGCAGGAGCTGGGTTTTCTCTTATTTCAATTACTTGCGCTTCAAGTTGTAGAACGACTTCAAGCCGTTGTATTGAGCAAGCTCGCCCAATTGGTCTTCGATGCGAAGCAATTGGTTGTATTTCGCCACACGGTCGGTACGGGAAGGAGCACCCGTTTTGATCTGACCTGCATTGGTAGCCACTGCGATATCAGCGATCGTGCTGTCCTCGGACTCACCGGAACGGTGGGAGATGACAGCCGTGTATCCTGCGCGTTTTGCCATTTCAATCGCATCGAACGTTTCCGTCAATGTACCGATTTGGTTTACTTTGATCAGGATGGAGTTACCGATGCCTTCGTTGATGCCTTTTTCCAGACGCTCGGTGTTGGTAACGAACAGGTCGTCACCCACGAGTTGAATTTTGTTACCCAATTTCTCGGTGAGCAATTTCCAACCTTCCCAATCGTCCTCGGAGCATCCGTCTTCGATGGTTACGATTGGGTATTTGTCTACCCAAGAAGCGAGCAAGTCCACGAATTCTGCTGGTGTGAAGGATTTGCCTTCGCCTTCCAGAACATACTTGCCATCTTTGAAGAACTCAGTTGAAGCTACGTCCATACCCAGCAATACATCTTCGCCTGGCTTGTAGCCGGCTTTTTCGATTGCTTCGATGATGGAAGACAGTGCATCTTCGTTGGATGTGAAGTTAGGAGCGAAGCCGCCTTCGTCACCAACCGCCGTGTTCAGGCCTTTGCCCTTCAGAACGGATTTCAGGTTGTGGAAGATTTCAGCGCCCATGCGAAGTGCTTCTTTGAAGCTAGGTGCTCCAACAGGCAATACCATGAACTCTTGAACATCAACGTTGTTGTCCGCGTGAGCGCCACCGTTCACGATGTTCATCATAGGTACTGGAAGTTGTTTGGCGTTGAATCCGCCAAGGTAAACATACAGTGGAAGATCCAATGCATCAGCAGCAGCGCGAGCTACAGCCATGGATACGGCCAGGATTGCGTTCGCACCCAATTTGCCTTTGTTCGGGGTACCGTCCAAAGCAATCATCAGCTTGTCGATGCCGAGCTGGTCCAGAGCGTCCATGCCGATCACTTCAGGAGCGATGATTTCGTTCACGTTCTCAACAGCTTTCAGAACGCCTTTGCCCAGGTAACGGGATTTGTCGTCGTCGCGAAGCTCAACAGCTTCGTGAACGCCAGTGGAAGCACCGGATGGAACGATCGCGCGACCGATTGCACCGGATTCCAGGTATACTTCAACCTCTACGGTTGGATTGCCGCGGGAGTCAAGGACTTCGCGTGCATATACATCAGAAATAATAGTCATGTGTATAGTCTCCTTTGATATGTTATGTTTATGTTCCATTATGAACCACTTATTTACGTGCTGCAATCATCGAAGTTCCGGTCATTTCGTCCGGCTTCGGCAGACCCATCAGGTCGAGAATCGTTGGCGCGATGTCGGCAAGAATACCACCTTCACGCAGCGTGACATTCTCATCCGTTACGATGAACGGAACCGGGTTCGTGGTATGTGCGGTGAATGGACGTCCATTCTCATCAAATACCATGTCCGCATTTCCGTGGTCAGCGGTAATCAGAACAACCCCGCCTTTTGCCAAAACAGCCTCTACAACCTTGCCGACACACTCATCCGTCGTCTCAACGGCTTTAATCGTCGGCTCCAGCATACCGGAATGGCCGACCATGTCCGGGTTCGCGAAATTCAAGATAATCGCGTCATGCTTATCCGCTTCGATTTCTCTCACACAAGCATCCGCCACTTCATAGGCGCTCATCTCCGGCTTCAGATCATACGTCGCCACTTTCGGTGAGTTGATCAGTACGCGTGTTTCGCCTGGAAGCTCAACATCGCGTCCACCGCTGAAGAAGAACGTGACGTGTGGATACTTTTCGGTTTCCGCAATACGAAGCTGCTTCTTGTTGTGCTGAACCAGCACTTCGCCCAGCGTGTTGTCCAGATTCTTCGGTTTGTAGGCGACGAAGCCTTCCACCGTCTCGCTGAACAGCGTCAAGCAGACAAAATGCAAGTTTTGCGGGAACTTCGGTCCACGTTCAAAGCCACGGAAATCATTATTCGTAAACACCTGGGACAGCTGAATCGCACGGTCAGGACGGTAGTTCAGGAAGATGACGGAATCTCCGCTCTCCACAAGACTAACCGGCTCGCCTTCACCATTCACCATTACGGTCGGTTCAACGAATTCATCGTAAACCGATTTCTCGTAAGATTCAGTGATGGCTTTCAGCGGATCCGTATATTTAGGTCCTTCGCCATACACCATGGCACGGTAAGCCTTCTCGACACGGTCCCAACGCTTGTCGCGGTCCATCGCATAATAACGACCGGAAAGCGTAGCGATTTGGCCAACGCCCACTTCTTCAATCTTCGCAATGAGATCCTTAACGAACTGCTTGCCGCTGTCCGGTGCCACGTCGCGTCCATCCATGAAGCCATGGATGTATACGTCATGGAAATCTTCCTTTTTGCAAAGATCCAGCATGGCGAACATATGCTCAATATGACTGTGAACGCCGCCGTCGGATACCAATCCGTACAAATGCAGCTTCTTGTTGTTGTTCTTGGCAGCGCGAACGGCTTCCACCAACGTTTCGTTCTCGAAGAATTCTCCTTCACGAATCGACTTCGTGATACGGGTCAAGTCCTGATACACAATCCGGCCTGCGCCGATGTTCAAGTGACCCACTTCGGAGTTCCCCATTTGGCCTTCCGGCAAGCCTACAGCTTCACCGCAAGCGGTCAACGTGGTGTTCGGGTATTGCTTCAAATACCGGTCGTAGTTAGGCTTGTTCGCTTGAGCGACCGCATTGCCCACCTCGGTGTTGCGAAGCCCGAAACCGTCCATGATGATCAGAGCTACGGGTTTTGGAGCAGACATTTACTTCGCCCCCTCAACGAGTGCGATGTAGGAAGCCGGTTGTAGACTTGCACCACCAACGAGCGCGCCGTCGATGTCGCTTTGTCCCATATACTCCGCTACATTTTCAGGCTTCACGCTACCGCCGTATTGAATGCGAACTTGCTCTGCAACGGTTTCGCCGTACAGACCTTTAACGAGTTCACGAATATAAGCGATGACTTCGTTCGCATCCTCTGCCGTAGAGGACTTGCCCGTTCCGATCGCCCAGATTGGCTCATAAGCAATAACAACATGAATCGCTTGATCAGCCGGAACACCTGCGAACGCAGCTTCCGTTTGTACTTTGCACACGTCTTTGGTTTGGCCGGCTTCGCGTTCTTCCAGCTTTTCGCCAACGCATACGATCGGAAGAAGACTATGACGGAATGCCGCATGTACCTTCTTGTTCACGATCTCATCGGTTTCGGCAAAATACTGACGGCGCTCGGAATGTCCAATAATGACATAGTCCACGCCCAGATCCTTCAGCATCAAACCGCTGATTTCACCCGTAAAGGCGCCATTATCTTCAAAATGAAGATTTTGTGCACCGATTTTGATGTTCGTGCCCTTGACCGCTTCAACCAATGCAGGAAGGTTGGTAAATGGCGCGCAAATCACGCTTTCCACGCCTTCTACTTCCGCTTTGCCTTTCACATCTTCAATAAATGAAGCTGCTTCCGGAACGGTTTTGAACATTTTCCAGTTACCAGCTATGATAGGTGTTCTCACACGATTCACTCCTTTATTCCCCCGAAGAATCGGGGTCCAAACTTCATCCACTTGCTATCCAATTGTAGTGCCTATTTCTATTTATCGTTCAGTGCCACAACACCAGGAAGTGCTTTGCCTTCCATGAACTCAAGAGATGCACCGCCGCCTGTCGAGATGTGATTCATCTTGTCGGCAAGGCCGAATTTCTCCGCTGCTGCAGCCGAGTCGCCGCCGCCGATAATCGTGTAAGCTTCCGTATCCGCACAAGCTTGTGCCACTTCACGAGTACCGTTGCTGAACGGAGCGATTTCGAATACACCCATAGGACCGTTCCACACGACAAGTTTGGAGTTCTTGATCACTTCTGCATACTTGGCGCGAGTCTTAGGACCGATGTCAACGCCTTCCCAATCGGCTGGGATGCCGTCGATATCAACGATCTTGGTATTCGCGTCTGCACTGAACTCGTCCGTAACGACGATATCTTCCGGCAGGTAGAAGTTTTTGCCCAGCTCTTTAGCTTTCTCGATAAAACCGAGTGCAACATCAAGCTTCTCTTTATCAAGCAGAGATTGACCAATTTCATGGCCTTGAGCTTTGAAGAACGTGTAAGCAAGTCCACCGCCGATGATGACATTGTCAGCAAGCGTAAGCAGGTTGTCGATCACGTCGATTTTGTCCTTAACCTTCGATCCACCGATGATGGCGGTAAAAGGACGGTCCGGATTCGAAAGGGCTTTGCCGAGAACGGACAGCTCTTTCTCCATCAACAATCCCGATACAGCCGGAAGATGATGAGCGATACCTTCTGTCGAAGCGTGCGCACGGTGAGCAGCACCAAACGCGTCATTCACGAACAGATCGGCCAGTTCAGCGAATTGCTTCGCAAGTTCCGGATCATTCTTCTCTTCACCAGCGTAAAAACGAACATTTTCAAGCACGAGCACATCGCCGTTTTGCAGCTTCTCTACCAGCGCTTTAACCGCTTCTCCTACGGCTTCATCCGCTTTGGCTACCGGTTTGCCGAGCAGCTCGGACAGACGCTGACTTGCCGGTGTCAGGCGCAAAGATTCTACGACCTCACCTTTTGGACGGCCCATGTGGCTGGCCAGGATGACTTTCGCTCCTTGCTCTACCAGATATTTAATGGTCGGCAAAGTCTCGCGAATACGAGTGTCGTCTGTAATTTTACCATCTTCGAGCGGTACATTGAAATCGACGCGGACAAACACCCGTTTGCCGCTTACTTCTACATCACGTACACTTTTCTTGTTCATCTCCACGTTCCTCCTAAGAAAACTATTCTCCTCACCGACAGCATGCAGTTGCTCTCGTTTCTCTCTCTATCGCTAACCAGCGCCCGGATCTTGTCTATTCTTCCCAGTGCTCTGGCATGAAAACAAGGAAAAACCATGAACCAAAGAGGAGACCCGTGAAACGGAACTCCTCTTCGATTGTATGGCTAGATCAATTACAGACCTTTGCTTGCGATGTAAGCAGCGAGGTCAACGACACGGTTGGAGTAGCCCCACTCGTTGTCATACCAAGAAACAACTTTCACCATGTTGTCGCCAACTACCATAGTGGAGAGCGAATCGATAGTGGAAGAAGCTGGGTCGCCATTGTAGTCGCTGGATACAAGCGGCTCTTCGGAGTAGTTCAAGATGCCTTTGAGCGGGCCTTCAGCAGCAGCTTTCAGTGCTCCGTTTACATCTTCAAGCGTTACGTTTTTGGACAGCTCAACTACGAGGTCCGTTACGGAAACGTTCTTTGTAGGTACACGCATTGCCATACCGTTCAATTTGCCTTTCAATTGTGGCAGAACGAGGCTAACCGCTTTAGCAGCACCTGTTGTGGATGGAATGATGTTCTCAGCAGCTGCACGAGCACGACGCAGATCTTTGTGCGGAAGATCAAGCACTTGCTGGTCATTCGTGTAGGAGTGAACTGTAGTCATCATACCTTTAACGATACCGAACTTCTCGTCAAGAACTTTAGCAAAAGGAGCCAAGCAGTTTGTCGTACAAGAAGCGTTGGAGATTACAGTATGGTTAGCTGCATCGTATTTGTCTTCGTTAACGCCCATAACGATCGTGATATCTTCGTCAGTTGCTGGAGCGGAGATGATAACTTTCTTAGCGCCGCCTTTCAAGTGAGCGGAAGCTTTGTCTTTCGCTGTGAAAATACCAGTGGATTCTACAACGATTTCTACGCCATACTCAGCCCAAGGCAATGCTTCTGGGTTACGCTCAGCGAATACTTTCACTTCACGGCCGTTTACAACGAGTGCGCCTTCTTTAGCTTCAACCGTTGCATTAAGTCTGCCGTGAGTTGTGTCATATTTCAAAAGGTGTGCCAGCGTTTTTACATCCGTCAAATCGTTGATTGCCACGATTTCAACTTCGCTGTTGTTCAGCGCAGCGCGGAACACGTTACGTCCAATACGTCCAAAACCGTTAATACCTACTTTAACCATGAGTAGTTCCCTCCATATTTGTAAAATTTATATATTCAAGATTGGCCGTTAAGCCAATCAAGACAACAATAATGAAAAATCAATTGTACGCCCGTGGATTCAAATACCGGCGTCAATCTCCTTCTCGACTTCCAGTGCCGCGGCTTCATCGGTAACGAGAATATCCTCATGTCCGAATTTCAGCACCGCGTGAATCGCCTTGCCCTTGCCTTGACCCCCAGCAATGCCGATGATCGTCTCTGTCCGCATAATATCCTCAAGCCGCAGCCCGAGGGTAAGCATTTTGTGGACAACTTCGCCATCTTCACTAAAGTAGTAGCCGAAGGATTCCGCAATCGCGCCATCGGCCTGCAAGTTCTGAATCGAGTCTTCATCCAGCTTGCGTCTTCTTGCCATTTCCATGGCATCTCCGATGCCGTGAATAATGACTCGGCAGCGCCTGATCACATCCACAATCTCTTGGATATGCTGATCCTGCACCAAAGACTGGTAGGCATCCTCGCTAAGCAGATCCGGTACGTGCAGCAATCGGTACTCAGCTCCCACGCGCTTAGCCATCTTAGAGGCAATGGTGTTCGCTTGAATCTCGACACTCTCTCCGAGACCGCCCCGGGCAGGCACAAACCATGTGCTTGTCAGCGGTTCGCCACCAGGCAAAGAGGACATCTGCTCTGCTACTTCGGCAAGCGTGGAGCCGCCTGTTACGGCAATCGTATCTCCATCCTGTACAAAGCTTAGCAGCGTTCTTGCTCCGGCACGGCCAAGCTCGCGTTTGACTTCCGGAGATGACTCACTGTCACCGGGAATAATGACCACTTTACGAAGCCCGTAAGCCTGACGGATCTTCTCTTCCAGTTCAACCAGTCCGAATAACTCATTCATAACCGGTTCCAGTTCCTCCAGCAAACATACCCCTGAACTGCTGATCCGCATGCCAAGCGTTTCAATCTCGATTAGCCCTTGCGCTTTCAGAAGATCCGTCTCTGCTCTGAGGACACGCTCGGTCATCGAGAGTGATGAAGCCAGTGTTCTTCGGCCAACAATTCCGGACAACTTGATCTGATGAAGGATGGAATACCTTCGTTTAAGAGTGTCCATCAGATCCGGCAGAAGCTGCTCTTGTATTTCTAATAGGTTACGCATGCATTCCACTCCTGCAAACTTCGTCTCGGCTCTCCTCTGCCTGGTCGTAAAATGTCCCAGTCAAACTTTTTAAGTCCCACCCTTATTCTAACCAATAATCAGACCGGTTGCAAGTGTCCGAAAGTATATTTCTCTGCCCCAGGCATTCTTATACATTATGACCAACTACAGGCTTGTCTATATAATAGGAACAAAGTTTTGCCTGCTATTGTATTTTTGAAAAAGATGCGGTATAATCAACTTCGTTGCTAATTTTTTTAGATATCAGAAAGTGTCAACTTCGTGGAGTCAGCTTCCTGATATCGCAAGAAAAACTACTGCTAAATGCGGTTTGTCTTCTTTGAATGTACGTCGATAGACGTTTCTCTTATGCGCCCGTGGTCCAATGGATATGACGTAGGCCTCCGGAGCCTGAGATCGAGGTTCGATTCCTCGCGGGCGCGCCATTTTATCTTTATTCTCTATACTGATTACCCTAAAGTGCCCATGACGGCTCTTTTTTTTACCCAATAGTTTGACTATCTTTGACTTTTTGATTTAAATTGTTTATCATGTGGGTAATACGGTAACAGTATTTATATGAGGTACTTAAGAGGAGGTTTTCCACGTGAGTTTTATACCTATGGTCGTTGAACAAAGCAACCGCGGTGAGCGGGCATACGACATCTATTCCAGATTGCTGAAAGACCGCATTATCTTCCTCGGCTCCGACGTAAATGACGTGGTCGCCAATTCCATCATTGCTCAAATGCTGTTCTTGTCGGCTGAGGATCCTGAGAAGGATATTCATCTTTACATCAACAGTCCTGGCGGTTCCATTACCGCAGGTATGGCGATATTCGATACGATGCAGTTCATCAAGCCGGACGTTTCGACGATCTGTGTCGGCATGGCTGCTTCCATGGGCGCATTCCTGCTCAACGCAGGCGCTAAAGGCAAACGTTACGGTCTGCCTAACAGCGAAATTATGATTCACCAGCCGCTCGGCGGCGCACAAGGTCAAGCCACGGATATTGAGATCCGTGCTCGCCGCATTCTCAAAATGCGCGACAAACTGAACCGCATCCTGTCCGAACGCACGGGCCAACCGCTGGAGCGCATTGAGAAGGATACCGATCGTGACTACTTCATGACGGCTGACGAAGCTAAAGAGTATGGCCTGATCGATCAAGTACTGGAAAATACACCACCGCAAGGACTATAAAAGAAATGAAGCAAAGGGCAGGCGCCGTTATCCGGTGCCTGCCCTTTGCTATCCTCTGGATTCATTGAAAACTTCGAGTACTAAATAGTGAGTGTATCCCCTCCGGTCGCTGTTGAAATCGAGAAACATGAATGAATGGATATGGAGGTTTCCCGATTTCAAAGGCGAACGCGTTGCTCCTCCAAGGATACTCTCACTTCGGTACGATTTTTTCAATAAAACATAAAGACGGTAAGGGCACTCCCCTCCTAAAAGGCCTCCCTTAACTTGAGGGGAGGGGAATACAGGAAAACCCATTTGCCTCGATAAACACAAAAAATCCCTTGATCGCTGGAAGGGAGAATACACACTCTCCACGTTCCATGATCAAGGGATTTATCGCAATTGGTTCCAGCACAGTGTTACTTCAGGACAGCATCATATATCTCAACAAGCTATGGTATGAAATTAAATGATCACAGTTTACACAAACCGCTTATCATATACTCTTACTTCCACTCTTTCAGCTTCAGCTCAAACTCCGGAAATCCATAAGCATACGCCGTGTACTCATAAAGCTGGAAGTACAGCACCGCAGCATTATCTTTCACATAAAAATCAGCATCGGCAGGCACGCCCTCAAATCCGCCGAGATAGCCTCCTTCTTTCTTCATCTTGCTCAGCACGAGGTTGTTCAGCTTCTGCTTGTTCTTGCCCTGCATGTTGATGAAATCGCCCAGCTTCATCTGCTTGCCATCCTTCAAGGAGAACGTGAAGCTTTTACGGAAGGTCATGCCATGGGCGCCGCCGGTATACGAGTAATCGTATGCCGTAATGCTCAGGATGTCGTTCTGGTTGTAATGGACCACGAAGTCACCACTGAATTCGTAAGGGAAACTGGATTCCGACGGCGGGAATTCCTCAGCATTCCCTTCGGCAACGGTGATTACGCCGGACGCATTTTCTTTCAGCACTTTGTTGATCTCGGCTTGAACCTCTGCATTATCGAGTCCGCTGATTACAGGATAGTTCACAACGGCATCCACGCCCTGAATCTTCTTCTTCAGCGCTACCGATTTAATGGTGATGTCATTCTGCTTCTTCTGTGTCATGCTGAGTGTTTTCAGGGAAGGATTCCATTGCCCCTGAACGCCCATGTATTCGCTGATCGTTTTGAACGGCACATAGAGACGACCATTCATGATCTGTCCGCCAGGCTCGCCGGCATACGAACCATTCACCAGAATACCGATTTCAGTTGAATCATATACGATAGCGCTCAGTTTGTTATAACCGTTACCCAGTGTATACGTACGGTTTTTTGCATCATATTTAAGAGGCATCCCCAGGCCGTCCCGCAAAGCGGTTGCCGGCACATAAGTTACCCCGTGCAGCACGAGACCTTTCTGTGACAGGGTCTTGCCATTCCATTTCAGTACGACTTCATTCTTTGAGGATTTTTGGCTGGCGGAAACGGTTGCCTTAGCGGCGCTTGCATCGATGACCTGTCCGCTCAAACCCAGACTGCCAAGCAGGACGCTAGTTGCAATTAATGATGCACATACACGAAATTTAGGATTCATATCAGAATTCCACCTTTGTTAAATTAAGTTTCCGTTAGTTGTTAATCTATTACCCTTAATCATTATAAGGAAAGCTTTCAATGTATTGGTAACAAAGCCAGTGACAATTTTGATTCCAGGCCGTAGGGCCTATATGTTTTCATTATTCTTTCCGTACGCACGCCGCTACACTAAGAAACACACCGAACAAGAGAGCACATGAACCCGCAAGCAGCAGTAATTCACTGCCTTGGACAACGTAAGCAAGAAAAATAAAACCGATGCCAACGAGTGCACTGTGAATACTCAATAACAGCAGATGCAGCGCGCTTTTCCTGAAGAAGTTCAGAAGCAACCCCGCTCCAACACCAGCCACGATTCCCGCAATAACCAACAAGCCCATCACATCGCTCAAGCCGCTTTCTCCTTTTCTGATTAAACGCATAGAAACCTCGTTTATGTCATTTGCGTCCTTCCCTTATATATAACAACGAGACGGGCTCCAAAGTTGTGGTTCAATTCGTATAAATCGGCTATTTTTTCCTATTCCGGGTCTTAGGACCTATTCTTCGCAAACAAAAAAAGAGCCTGCCCCCAATGGGGCAGACTTTTTTATTACAAAAATATGAAAATGTAAGCTATAATTAACGACCGCTTTTCAGTTCGGTCCATAGACGATCATAGATTGAGAGCGAGTCGCCGACATTATCGAGCCACTCGGTACGGCCCAGCTCTTCATCTGTCAGGTTGATCATCGTATTGGTGCGGTATGCCTCGCTATGGAATTCCATCGCCTTGGTGTTCGGATTGCTGTATCCGATGAATTCATAGTTTTTGGCGCTGACCTCAGGCTCCATCATGAAGTTGATGAATTTCTCGGCCAGCTCTTTATTCTTGGCACCCTTAGGAATCGCGTAGTTATCAGAGAAGATGGTAGCCCCTTCTTCTGGCACGACATACGCCACATCCGGATTCTCCGCTGCAATAAAGGCCGCATCTCCGGACCAGACCGTGGCAATCCAGCCTTCTTCTTGGATCATCTTCTGCTTGATATTATCCGTATCAAACGCGAGCACATTGGGCAGCAAGGTCTTCAGGTCATCCGTAGCTGCGGTGATTTCCGCTTCATCCGTACTGCTGTTTGATTTCCCCTGCTTCTTCAGCGCCATGCCGATCATTTCGCGGTTGTCGTCCAGAAGCAGGACTTTCCCCTTGTATTCCGGGTTCCAGAGGTCTTCCCAGCCGTTGATCTCGTCCTTAACATACTTCTTGTTATATGCAATTCCCGTTACACCGGACGTGTAGACAATCGAATATTTATTGCCCGGGTCATAAGAAGGATCTTTGAAAGTATCCGTAAGATTGACGAAGTTCGGGATATTATTCATATCAAGCGGCTCAAGCAGCTCCGATTCAATCATCGTTTTCACCATATAATCGGACGGCTGAATGAGGTCATATCCACTGCCGCCAGCCTTGATTTTAGCCAGCAGGTCTTCATTGTTTGCGTAATTGTCGTAGGTTACCTTCACGTCGAACTTCTCTTCAAAGTCCTTCAGCACCTCGGGATCAAAGTTATCCGCCCAGCTGTAAATGTGAAGCGTCTCCTTATCTGAGCCGCAGCCAGCCAGCAGTCCTACAGACAATACCGCAACCATACCTGCCGTCAGCAGGCGGGTCCATCTTGATTTTTTCAATTCAATATCTCCTCTCTTTCCGGTTCCATGTTTTATTTCGAAAAAAGCGTTTCTATCGCTTAAATCGGTAATGTTTTATGTTTCTTTTCCCCGCTGCCGCGGTTAAGAATATATTGCGCTAACAGAATCAGCGTGATGCTGACCAGAATGAGCAGCGTACACAGCGCGTTAATCTCTGGCGAGATACCGCGCTTCACCTGAGCGTAAATATAGATCGGCAGCGTCGTTGAGCTTGGACCGGCGACAAAAAAGCTGACCATAAAGTCATCTAATGACAGCGTAAAAGCAATCAAGGCGCCGGAGATAATGCCCGGTGCAATCTGCGGCAGCGTGACGTACCGGAACGTCTGCCAAGGCGTAGCTCCCAAATCCTGCGCCGCTTCACCGAGCTGTTTGCCCATTCCAGACAATCTGGCCGTAACTACAACATATACATAAGACATACTGAAGGTGATATGGGCTATAATCACGGTCGTTTTACCGAGCGGCATATTAAGTTGACTGAACAAAACCAGCAGCGACAGCCCCATAATGATATCCGGGATAATGACCGGCAGATACAGCAGCCCATTCATGCCGCTGCGACCTCTGCGCCCCATACTCCGAAGCGAGAGCGCCGCTGCGGTTCCGAGCAGGGTGGAAACGATCGTCGATATGACCGCCACCGTCAAACTGTTCATCAGCGCTTCCATCACGTGCCGGTTCTCGAACAGCGACACATACCAATCCAACGTAAATCCTTCCCAGTTGCCGCTAAGCCGCGTGTTGTTAAAGGAATAGATGATGATCATGATGATCGGTACATAGATGAAAGCCATCATAAGGAAAGAGTGAATCCCGAGGAGCGGGTGATTCTTCTTCTTCACTTATCTCCCCTCCCCTACGCGTTGATGGCGGGCTTGCATCGCCCGGTTAAAGAGCAGGATCAGCACGAGGGACGTAATCACAAAGATCACCGACAACGCCGCTCCAAAGGGCCAGTTACGTGCACCCAGGAACTGCTGCTGAATAATATTGCTGATCATGGAGGACTTCGCGCCTCCCAAAATATCCGTAACTACAAACATCCCGGAAGTCGAGACATACACCAGAACCGCTCCCGTCATGATGCCGGATTTACTTTGCGGGAAGGTAATGTGCCGGAATGCCTTCCATCTGGAAGCGCCCAGATCGCTGGCCGCATCCAGCAGACGCTTGTCCATCTGCTCCAGAGCCACGTAAATCGGCAGCACCATGAAGGGGATGAAGTTATAGACCATGCCGAGAAGTACGGCGCCATACGTATACAGCATCTGAATCGGCTCGTCGATCCATCCCATCCACAGCAGCAGACTGTTCACCACGCCTTGCGTCCGGAGCAGGAGAACCCAAGCATAGGTCCGGATCAGAAAGTTAATCCAGAACGGGACCGTGATCAGAATTAATCCCCAGGTTTGGATACGCGGGGAAGCGTTGGCTATATAATAGGCCAAAGGGTAGCTGACTAACAAGCAAATCACCGTAGTCAGCAGCGACAATACCAGGGTATCCCAGTAAATCCCCAAATATAAAGGGTCAAAAAAGGTTTTATAGCCTTCGAGACTAAAGGAAAAAACGATATTCCCCAGCGAATCCCGCGAGAGCAGGGAGATGCCGACCACAATCAGCATCGGAACGATCAGGAACAGGGATAACCACAGCAGCACCGGAGTCAGCAGGAACCTTGATTTCCTCATGGCCCGATGATCACCTCATCTTTGGTGTTCCAGTTCACCCCGACCCGTTCACCAACCTCCCAAGGATGGTCATCCGAGATGTCCAGGGCAATCGTGACCTTCATCGGTTCATCATCCAATTGGACCAGCAGCTTATGAACACTGCCGAGGTACTGCACATCCTCGATCACGCCGCTCTTCCTGGCACCCGATTCCCGCTGCGGAATAAGTTTCTCCGGCCTTACGGCAAAAAGACTCTCTGGCGAGGAGAAGACGTTATTCTCCCCAACAAACGTGGCGGCAAACAGCGTTTGCGGTTTCGCATAGATCTCGCGCGGCGTGCCGATTTGCTCTACCCGTCCGTGGTTCATGATGACGATCCGGTCGGAGAGCATCATGGCTTCCTCTTGGTCGTGGGTTACATATACAAACGTAATCCCGAGCGTCCGCTGCAAATGCTTGAGCTCGGACTGCAGGTTCTTCCGCAGCTGCAAATCCAGCGCGCCAAGCGGTTCATCCAGCAGCAGTACCTTCGGTTTGTTGGCGATGGCGCGGGCGATGGCCACGCGCTGCTGCTGTCCGCCGGACAGTTGGTGCGGGAATCGTTCCCGCAGGGGGGTCAGCTGCGTCATGGCAACGGCCTCGTCCACCCGCTCCTTGATAAGCTGACGCGGCATTTTTTTCATTTTCAACCCAAAAGCGATATTGTCTTCTACGGTCATATGCGGAAACAGAGCATAGTGTTGGAATACCAGATTCAAGTCCCGCTTGTTCGCAGGCATTTCCGTCACATTCTGACCCGCCAGCCAGACCTGTCCTTTGGTCGGCTGTTCGAATCCTGCTATCATTCGGAGAATCGTCGTTTTGCCGCAGCCGCTGGGGCCCAGCAAAGTCAGGAATTCCCCTTCTTTAATGGAGAGCGACAGCGGATGCACGACCGCTTGTCCCTGAAAATGCTTCTCGATCTGGACAAGTTCAATCACATGCATCAACCCCTTCTTCAAAATGTGACCTAATCCATGTGTACATTCCTGCTAACCAGTATGCACAAAAACGTTCCCCACTAAGAAGAAACGGTCATACTGCCTATCGTGCTCAGGTTGGCAGAATCCGTTTCTTAAGGGTGGAAGCGTCTAGAAGTCTCTACTAAGAAAAAAAAAGCCATATCCATGGGTATGGCTTTAACGTTTAACATAAAGTTCAGTTTTTCGCATATTCACTATACCTCGTTTTCCCCCCATACACAACACTTTTCTGCGTATTTCGACAGGGGAAGGCACGGATATAGGACCGGATTATGGTATTTCATTTTCCGAATTAGGGATGCACAAAAAACCGTTCACCCGGAAAGACCAGGATGAACGGTTTTCAGTATTCTTAGTCGAAAACAGCTGCTATTTCAGCTCATATTGCACGTACAGCTGCGTCGAGATTTTGATTTCGCCCGGCTTCACGGATGTGTTGGCGCCCGCGTCCGCTGCAGTAGACTGTGCTTCCATCGCCATTTTTTCGAGGCCATAGATGTTATCTACACCAACTGAACCTTCCACAATGTTTAGCACGATACCCAACTGGCGCTTGGAGGCCTTTGCCATAGCTTGGGCTTTCAGGTCCGCATTCGCCATGGCTTTATCTATCACTTGAGCTTCGAAGGCATCGCGGTTCTCGACCGAGAAACGGGCGTTACCAATGGAATTGGCGCCGGCATCGGACGCTGCATCAAGCAGATCGCCCACTTTGCTCAAGTCGCGAAGGGTGACTTCCAGGGAATGATAGGCGCTGTAATTCTTCACTTTACGCCCATTATCATCGGAATACGTATAGTTAGGTTGGACATAGAACTGTTCGGTTTTGATATCCTTGTCATCAATCTTCCATGTTTCTTTCAACAGCTTCGTAATCTTATCCATTTTCTGTGCATTGCTCTTCTGTGCGGATTTTGCGGTTTCCGCATATGATTCAGCCCCGATGGAAAGATATACGATATCTGGCTTCACCGAGATCTCGCCTTTACCGAGTACGGTAAGAAGGTTTTGCTGTGCCGCCTCCGCCGCATGCACCTCGGTTGCCCCGCTCAATCCTACTAAAGCCGTACTTCCAGTCAACAGTGCACCTGCAATCATGATGGAACCTACTTGTTTGACCCATCTTTTCATTATTGTCAGCCTCCTTCAATATTGGCATCGCTGCCATGCTTGCCTTACCCTTCTAACGTGGGGGCATTGGTAAATGTTGCATCCGGAACGGAGCGTTTTGAGATTTTTCTTTAACTTTGTTGATACGCCCCTGTTAATTGGTATATCTAGGCATGATTGGTGGATCAGCACAATAAGATACCCAATGAAGATGACGGCAACTGTTTAATAAGGAAGCCTTCATGGGTAACTAACTACATCGGTGTTAAAAAGAGGAGGTCACTATGAAATCATTCCGGATGTTATACGCGTGCATGTCACTGCTGATACTCATGGCAGCGGGCATGCCATACGGGGCGGCAAGCGCCGCGGCAGAGCCAGCCTCCGGTAAAACCTATCAGATCGGAACGGACGTAACGTTTGCTCCGTTTGAATTCCAGGATGCAAGCGGCAAATTTGTCGGTATCGACATGGATCTGCTGGATGCGATCGCGAAAGATCAGAACTTCAAATATGAAGTCAAGCCGCTCGGTTTCAATGCGGCGGTTCAGGCGCTGGAAGCCAATCAGGTGGACGGTGTCATTGCCGGCATGAGCATCACGGATGAGCGGAAGCAGAAATTCGACTTCTCCGAACCTTATTTTAACTCAGGTGTGGTCATGGCCATTCGCCAGGATCAGGAGTCCATCAAAGGGTATGAGGATTTAAAAGGGAAAAAAGTCGCCGTCAAAACCGGTACGGAGGGCTACAGCTTTGCTGAATCCATATCCTCCAAGTACGGATTCACCATCGTACCTTTTGACGATTCGGCCCAGATGTATGACGATGTCAGGACCGGCAATTCCGTTGCCTGTTTTGACGACTTCCCCGTATTGGCTTATGGAGTCGAACAGAACAACGGACTGAAGATCGTCACGGATATGGTCCCTGGCGCCTCCTACGGATTTGCCGTTAGTAAAGGACAGAACCAAGAGCTTCTGGAGAAATTCAATGCCGGCTTGATTAACTTGAGGGCAAACGGGGAGTATGACCGTATTAAGGCAAAATACATTGGCGAAAATGCCGTAGGCGCGGCGACTCAAAGCCGCTGGGAGCTGATCGTGGAGTCGCTGCCTTCGCTGCTGAAGGGCCTTGGCAATACACTGCTGCTGACCATCGTATCGCTGTTCTTCGCGTTTTTCTTAGGGTTGATATTCGGCTTTATGAAGGTCGGACGCAATAAATGGCTCCGAGGCATCGCAACCGTATTCGTGGACATTTTCCGCGGCATACCGCTGCTAGTCCTTGCCTTCTTCATCTACTTTGGTATTCCGCAGGCACTCGGCTTCACGATGTCGCCGATCGTGGCAGCGGTCCTGACACTTAGCCTGAATGCCGGTGCTTATGTAACGGAAATTATCCGGGGCGGTATCCAATCCATTGACCCTGGACAGCTGGAGGCTGCCCGCTCGCTCGGTCTGCCATACCGCAAAGCCATGATGAAAATCATCATTCCCCAAGCCATCAAAGTCATGATTCCGACCTTTATTAACCAGCTCGTGATCACGCTCAAGGATACGTCGATCCTGTCGGTAATCGGTCTGGTCGAACTGACCCAATCCGGGAAAATTATCATTGCAAGAACGTTCGCTTCGTTTGATATCTGGCTCGTGGTCGCCATCATGTATCTGGTCGTGATCACGATTCTGACCAAAATTTCGGGCCGTCTGGAAGGGAAGGTGCGTCATGGATAAGATCCGCGTAGAAGGACTGAAGAAGAACTTTGGCACGAATGAGGTGCTGAAGGGCATTAACATGCAGGTCCAGGAAGGCGAAGTTGTCTGTGTCATCGGGCCTTCGGGCTCCGGCAAAAGCACCTTCCTGCGCTGCATCAATCGTCTGGAGGACATTACGGCAGGCAGGGTATTCGTGCATGACAAGGATATCAATGACCCTAAAACAGACATCAACAAGGCGCGCCAGAACATCGGCATGGTGTTCCAGCATTTTAATCTGTTCCCTCACTTCAACGTGCTGAAGAACATTACATTTGCCCCGGTCGAGCTGGGCAAGCAGAACGCATCCGAGGCTCGTGCCACGGGGCTAAAGCTTCTGGAGCAAGTAGGCCTCTCCGATAAAGCGGAGGCCTTCCCAAGCCAGCTTTCAGGCGGTCAGAAGCAGCGTGTGGCGATCGCCCGGGCGCTGGCGATGAATCCGGACATCATGCTGTTTGACGAGCCGACTTCAGCACTGGACCCGGAGATGGTCGGCGAAGTGCTCGGCGTCATGAAGGATCTGGCACGCGAAGGCATGACGATGATGATCGTCACGCACGAGATGGGCTTTGCCCGCGAGGTTGCGGACCGGGTGATCTTTATGGATGGCGGGTATATCGTAGAGGAAGGCCCGCCGGAGGAAGTATTCGGCCAACCGAAGCATGAGCGTACGATCAGTTTTTTGGAGAAGGTGCTGTAATCATGCAGCTAACCTATCTTTAACAAGCCGCTGCCGTGCGGCTGCATCATCCGTGCGCACAACTCCCTGTGCGCACGGTGCGTGGCCCTCGGGGTGTGCTTGGCATGGCAGCACGCACCTTGCGGGTTGCTCCTTGTGTGTACTGCTCTCTGTGCGTTCTGCTCCCTGTGCTCACAGCCCCCTGTGCGCAATGCTCCCTGTGCGGGCTGCTCCCTGTGCTCACTGCTCCCTGTGCGGGCTGCTCCCTGTGCTCACTGCTCCCTGTGCGGGCTGCTCCCTGTGCGCACTGCTCCCTGTGCGCACGGTGTGTGGTCCGGAGCAGGCTTGGAGGGCTGTCGACTAGATTCATGCAGTAACCAGTGACCCTTCCGGCTAGCCCGTTAGGGTGAGACTAACATACGGATAGTAATGGCATGTGCATTAAAATTAGAGTCGACTGCGGTGGCTGCACGCTGCTTTAGTGGAGCTAACGGACCGAGAGTACCTTATTTGAGGGAAAATGGCGGTTTTCCGGAAACTTCCGGACCAAGGATCCGCTATTCCTTACAAAAGGCGGCATTTACCTAAACAAATCCTAAGATAACGGATCTGGAGTCCGTTATTTTAGAATACGGCGCTTAATTCGGCAAATAAGGTCATTGGTGTCCGCTAAATTCGCGACCGTTTTAGCTAATTCACCTGCTTTAACCCAACTCGGTGAGTTTGTCCATATCGCATCACGCACAGCTCAAACAGGAGTAGGAGCGATCATAGCCCTTACTCCTGTTCTATGGACATATCCGGTTCAAGTTGTTCCAGATATGGCGGGTAAGCAGCCATATCCTCACACCTTAGTTCTAAATCTGCTTGGGAACATCCCCGAAACAGTCCTAATCCTCTATACCTTCCCGCCTTCCTGGAGGAGAGTCACACGATCAGCGTCCTTTTTATGTCAGCTCCCCACGTACTTCATTAAACCCATCTATTCTTCATATCCAAGCCCAACAATTCTTCATATTCGAATCTTCATATTCGAATCTTCATATCCAACTTCATGTCCATGTCACATCTTCACGTACAATTTTAATGTCAAACCTTCACTGCTCAATCAATGCTTCGTATCCGGAGATCGCTTGTAAGGCACCATCACGGTAAAAACAGATCCCTTTCCTAGCTCGGATTGGACCGTTATCTTCCCCTGATGAATATCGACGATCCGCTTCACGATGGATAATCCCAGCCCACTGCCGCCAGCGGCGCGATTGCGCGATTTATCGGCTTTGTAGAAGCGTTCGAATATATGCAGCTGATCCGACTCCGACATCCCGACTCCCGTATCCGTTATCGTAACTTCGGCCCCGTCTTCCCCTGCTTTCAGCACAATCGTGATCATGCCGTCTTCGGGCGTGAATTTGATGCTGTTGTGCAGCAAATTGGTCCACACTTGACTCAGCAGATCCTCCGTGGCCTCAATCTCTACCTCAGCGAGGTCCAGATCCACCTGAATCCGCTTCGCCAGCCATTGCGGTTCATTCGCCAACACGACCGCACGCAGCTGCCCGTCGAGCCGGTAACGCGCCCTTTCGAATGCCGGCTGCTCTCCTTCCAGGGATGACAGCTTTAACAGATTGTCACTCAGCTGCGACAAGCGGCGGCTCTCTCCTTCGATAATCTCCAGGTAACGGGCTCTCTTCTCCTCCGTGAGGCGGGGATTTCGGAGCGCCCTTGCAAACCCCCGAATCGAAGTAAGCGGGGATTGGATTTCATGGGACACATTAGAGATGAAATCCTGACGCATAGTCTCCATCCGCCCCAATTCACCGGCCATGTCGTTAATGCCGCTCGCGATCATCTTGAACTCCCCGCGCCATTCATTTTCGTTCATCTTTACATTGAAGTCCCCCTGCGATATCCGCCGCATGGCATCCGTAATGGAATTCAGCATGGCCATTTGCCGGTGCTTGAAGAACATGCCCACGACCAGCATGCACAGGAAGAAGATGATCACGCCGACAAACAAGTCGATCAGCTGGATGACATAATCCCACGGCGGGGTTCCCGTCCAGGTGTAAACAAACCGAGTTACATAGGTCGCCGCTGTCCATGACGCTCCCAAGACCGCGAAGACCAAGATCGTCTGAAGCGTTTCTCGAACGATCTTCCACAAGATATTGGGCGTTTTTTTCATCCGCCCTCACCTGCTTCCAGGCGATATCCCAGCCCGCGCACCGTCCGAATCCTGAATCTGTACTTCTCCTCCGGGAATCGCTCCCGCAGCCGATTCACGTGAACATCCAGCGTGCGTTCGTTCCCTTCAAAGTCATAACCCCAAATATCCTCGATCAGCCGGTCGCGCGGCAACGTGCTCCCCGGGTAACTGGCCAGCTTGAAGAGCAGCTCGAACTCCTTCAGCGGCAGGGTAAAGACCTCATCGCCCGCCTTGACCTCATAGGTTCTGCGGTTCATCTGCAGCTTGCCGATGGTCACCGTCTGTGATGCGGCTACCTGATACCGCTTCAGCAGCGCTTTGACGCGAACGACGAGCTCCGCGGGCTCGAAGGGCTTCACCAGATAATCGTCGGTGCCCAGCTCAAAGCCCTTTACGATCTGTCTCGTTTCTCCTTTGGCCGTCAGCATCAGCACCGGAATACCGGTGTTCTTCCGGATCTCCCGGCATAACTCCCATCCGTCCATATTCGGCATCATGATATCCATCACAACCAGATCGACGGATGTCTGATCCATGACGGATAAGGCCTCGACGCCGTCCGAGGCTTCGAACACCCCTTCCATCCCCGCTTCCTCCAGGAACACCTTTATGAGTTCGCGGATATTCGGGTCGTCGTCCACTACCAATATTTTTGCCATGGTGGCCATCCCTTCTTCCCCAGCATCTTCTAGGCGCCCTTAGGCTCGACCGTTTCATTCATCTGCAGCTGCTGCACGGCAAACTCTCTATACATATCATGCTGCTCAATCAATTCATCATGCGTTCCCCGTCCGGTTACCGTTCCTTTTTCAATGAAAATAATTTGATCCGCTCCTACAACCGTGGATAATCGGTGCGCAATAATAATTGTTGTCCGTCCAGCCATCAGGTTCTTAAGCGCCTTCTGCACTTCAATCTCGGAACGGCTGTCCAGGCTGGAGGTGGCTTCGTCCAGCATCAGAATTTTCGGATCCCGCAGCAGGGCTCTGGCGATGGCAATCCGCTGCCGCTGGCCCCCGGAGAGCTTCACGCCCCGTTCACCCACATCCGTATCAAAACCATGAGGCAGCTCGTCGATAAATCCATCGGCGTAGGCCATTTCTGCCGCTCTTCGGATCTCCCCATCGCTCACTTCCCGGTCCATCCCATAACATAAGTTGTCACGGATGGTTCCTGCGATCATGGGACTATCCTGTGAGACATAGCCGATCAATCCGCGCCATGAGCGTAAAGAGAACGTATCAATCGCCGTTTTGCCCAGTCGGATCTGTCCTTTTTGCGGAAGGTAAAAACGCTCCAGCATGGAGAACAGCGTCGTTTTACCGCCGCCACTCGGGCCCACCACTGCCGTGACCGTGCCCGGCTCCATCTGAAAGCTGATATCATGCAGTACCAGCTCATCCGGCTTGTAACCAAACGAAAGATTCTCGATGGACACCCGCTGATTCGCGTTCACCACATCGCTACCTGCCGAAATGGACTCTTCCTCTGCATCCAGGGTTTCCAATATTCGCTCCGTTGCTCCTTTGGCCTTCTGAAACTGGGTAAAAAACGTCGTCAACTGCGTCATCGGCATCACGATCTGAATCAGATACAGAATAAACGCTACCAGCTCGCCAGCGGTCAGTGCCCCTGTCGATACCTGAAGCCCGCCATACCCGATGACAACCACCAGCAGCATCATCAGCACGAAGGACATCAGCGGTGCGATCCAGGCGGATACTACGCCTTCCTTGATCCCGAAATTCAGCAGATTGGTGATACCTTTATGCCCATTCTCATACTCTCTGTCCTCAGCGTTAGAAGCTTTAACCAGGCGAATCTCCGACAGCACCTGACTGATATTCGCCGTAAACGTCGCCGTCTCGTCTTGCATGCCAAGCGATATTTTATACATTTTCTTGCCAAGCGGCACAAGGATCAGCGCTGCAATCGGAATGACGATGAACATCGTCAGCGTCATCTTCCAGTTTAAATAGAGGAGCACCCCAATGGAACCGACAATGGAGATCATCCCGCTGAAAAATCCGGCCACATGGTCCGATATGAGACTTTTGATCACGCCTGTATCATTCGTCATTCGGCTGACCGATTCCCCTGAACGGTTATGATCAAAGTAGCGGATCGGCAGCACAAGCAGCTTTTTCCACAGTCGCTCCCTAAGGGCAGCCACCATCTTCTGTCCGGTATAACTCAGCAAGAAAATCGAAACCCCGGCGGCAATCGTTTGTACCACAAACGCGATTCCAAGCCCGATGATATGGGAAGAATTCATATCCATTAAGGAGAAGCCATCCACCAGGCTCTTCGTAAACATCGGAATGACAAGTCCGACCAGGGTTGATACCACATTCAGCAGGATGGCTCCAATCAGCAGCAGCATCGGAGGTTTCGTTTCTTTCAACAGCCGGAAGAAGGCCTGCGAACCTGCTTTGCTGCTGCCGGCCGGCTTTTCCTGCGCTATTTCCTGTATAGAAGTATGATCCGTTTCTCTCATCGTTTCCTCTTCCCTTCCATCCCTGTTTATTGTCTGTAAGGAAAGAATAGTTCAACAAGTTAAACTGAAGTTAAACGAAGTCTTACTTTTGGGAAAACAACCTAAAACAACCCCACAAAGTGGAGCCTATGCTGCGATGCTTATTCAAATGCTTTGCGGGGACCCCAAAAAAACTTATGAATTCTAATATGTTGAAAAAAGGGCGGATAGCTCCGCCCCTTCTCGAAATCTATTCTTATGTACGCGAAAAACAAGCGAGAATCACAGCAACAAGAACTTGATAGCAAAAAAAGCCTTGCAGTAACAAGACTTTTCTTAAACTTCAATCACGGATACCCTTATTGGTTCTCGAGTTCCTCTTTGCTCACCAAGTTCACGAGTGAAGTAACCGCTTGCTCCGCGTCGGCTCCCTCAGCACTAATGTAAACTTCCGTACCAGAGCTGATCGCAAGGCTCATAATTCCCATGATACTTTTGGCATTTACTTTTTTATCATCTTTTTCAACGAAGATTTCAGATGAGTATTTATTCGCTTCCTGAACGAACAGCGCGGCCGGTCTGGCGTGAAGACCCGTCTTTAACCGAACGACTACCGGGTGCTTTGTCATGAAAATTACCCCCTATCTAATAAATCTGCTGCATTGAAAGCGCGATTGACATTTTATAATATTATACCATTTTACCATACAGGACACTAGAAGAAAAAATTCTTACCCATTCCGAATCTTTTCGGCCAATTCATCGATTTTGCGCAGACGGTGATTGACGCCGGATTTGCTGACGGTTCCTTTAAGCAGCTCGCCGACTTCCTTCAGATTCATGTCCGGATGAGCCAGCCGAATTTCCGCCACTTCCCGCAGTTTATCGGGCAAATTCTCAAGACCCATTTCCCTTTGGAGCAGCTTGATGTTCTCGATCTGCCGGACGGCCGCGCCGATCGTTTTGTTCAGGTTGGCGGTCTCGCAGTTGACGATCCGGTTTACCGAGTTGCGCATATCCCGCATAATCCGGACATCCTCGAACTTGAACAATGCCTGGTGAGCACCGATCAGATTGAGGAATTCGATAATTTTCTCGCCTTCCTTAATGTAGAAGATAAAGCCTTTCTTCCGCTCGATGCAACGTGCGTTCAGATGAAATTCATTCGCCAGGTCCACCAGGGACTGGCAGTGCTCTTCATACATTGAGGCAATTTCCAAATGGTACGAAGATCCCTCCGGATTGTTCACTGAACCGCCAGCCATAAAGGCACCGCGCAAATAGGCGCGTTTACAGCAATTTTTACGAACGATTTGTTTATCAATCCGCGATTGAAACAGAAAGCCTTCGGAAACGATGCGCAGTTCTTTAAGTATCTCCTGAACCTGAGCGGGAATACGAACGATATATACGTTATTCTTCTTCAAACGCATTTTTTTACGCACCAAAAGTTCAGTATGCGCCTGGAAATGCCTCTTAATTAAGGAATAAATACGTCTTGCAATCGCGGCATTTTCCGTTGAAATATCCAGGATTACCTTTTTGTTCGAAAGCTGAACAGAACCGTTCATCCGAATGAGCGCGGACAGCTCGGCTTTTTCACAGCAGTTCTGGCTTTCGATCATTGTCAGTTCTTTCTTCGTCTGTGCCGCAAAGGACAAGGTACTCACCCCTTTCGTGTAATCCAATCCTGTACCAGCTGAAAAATATGATTGCTCAGCTTGTCAGCGTCATGCCTTAAGTATGTTCTAAATAGCACAAGCTTATCTGCAATGAGTTTGTACCCTCTGCTGGTCACCTCATCACGATCCAGGAACACGGGCTTTGCCCCCTTCTGGGCATACTTATCCTGAACCTGAGGCGGGATTTCTCCATCATTTACAATAACATAATCGAACAGATGAAGACCAATATGGTCGTAAACGGCCTGCAAATGATCGCTCACCGTATAATTATCGGTTTCTCCAGGCTGCGTCATCACATTGCACACGAACATTTTGATCGCCTCAGAGGATACGATGGCTTCAGCAAGCTTGGGAACAAGCAAATTGGGCAAAATACTGGTATACAGGCTTCCCGGACCGATCAGAATCGCATCGGCCTGCTGAATCGCCTCCAGCGCCTCCGGCAGCGGCTCGACATGCTCCGGCTCCAGGAAGATCCGCTTAATGCGCTGTCCAGCCTCCGGGATTTTGGATTCACCGGTCACAATGGAACCGTCCTCCATCTCCGCATGCAAAATAACAGCTTCACCCGCCGCGGGCAGCACCTGTCCACGAACAACAAAAACCCGGCTCATCTCCTTGACTGCCGTGACAAAATCACCGTGCAAATCCGTCATGGCAGCCAAGATTAAATTGCCGAGGCTGTGCCCGGCCAGTCCCGAGCCATTCTTAAAACGGTATTTCAATATATCGGATAACAGCGGCTCCACATCGGCAAGCGCTGTAAGTACATTTCGAATATCTCCCGGGGGCGGCATCTGCAATTCGCTACGCAGTATGCCGGAGCTTCCCCCATCATCAGCGACGGTAACGATGGCCGTAATATCGAGCGGCTTTTCCTTGAGTCCCCGCAGCATAACGGACAGCCCGGTTCCTCCACCCATCACCACGATGCGGGGACGCTTTCTAGCTTGCACAGCCACATTTATCACTTCCCTTAATTAATGCCGATCCCGATCAGAATCACGGTGACTCACCGATACCGTCTCCGTTTCGCTAACGCCCAGCATTTTGCCAAGGTATTCCGCTATCGCAACGGAGCGGTGCTTCCCGCCGGTACAGCCAATGCCGATAATAACCTGGCTTTTGCCTTCCTTCCGATACTGCGGGATCAAGAAATGCAGCATATCGAGCAGTTTGGTCAGAAAAGCCTGCGTCTCCGGCCATTTCATCACGTATTCATATACATCACTGTTCTGGCCGGTATTGGGGCGCAGCTGCTCAACATAGTGCGGGTTGGGCAGAAAGCGCACATCAAACACCAGATCAGCGTCAATCGGAATACCGTATTTAAACCCAAAGGATGTGATATTTACCGATAACGTGCTGCTCTCCAGATGTGTGAAGCGTGAGATAATCTTCTCCTTCAGTCGTACAGGCTTCATATTGCTGGTGTCGATCACCTGAGTGGCCGAATTCTTCAGCTCATCCAACATTTTGCGCTCCAACCTTATTCCGTCAAGCGGCATGCCTTCCGGAGCGAGCGGATGGCGACGGCGGCTTTCCTTGTAACGTTGAACAAGCACGGAATCCGTTGCATCCAGGAACAGAATCTCGCAGTGGATGGTGAAGTGGTCCTTGATGTAACTCAGAGACTCTGATAGAGCCGTGAAAAATTCGCGGCCACGCAGGTCGATGACCAATGCAACCTTGCCGATCTTACCCTTGGATTGATCGATCAGCTCCGCGAATTTGGGAATGAGCACCGGAGGCAGATTATCGACGCAAAAAAATCCAAGATCCTCCAGACTTTGTACGGCCAAGGTCTTACCTGCTCCCGACATCCCGGTGATGATGATCAGGGTGGCCATGGATGATGTGTTGCTGCCGCGGTTGGCTGCTTCCAGCATCAGCTTTCCCTCCCTTATAAGTTTAGATCAGACGATGTATGGTGAATAATGACTATGAACGCAAATGCAGGCCAGCAGCGCCTACAACGCCGGCATCGTTGCCAAGCTCAGCCGGAACGATGCGTACACCTCGTTGAAGCGGCTCTGGTGTCAGCTTCGCAAATACAGCACGGACTTCGTTAAACAGAATGTCGCCGGCTTTGGATACGCCGCCGCCAATAATAAAGGCTTCCGGATTCAACACAGCCGCAACGGCTGCCATGGATTTGCCCAGGTAATACGCTGCGCGATTCACGATCCGAATGGCAACTTCATCGCCGGCTTTTGCAGCATCAAACACTTCCTTCGCCGCAATGCTCTCTACATGGGCAAGGGAAGTACGGTCGCCACGCTCTACGGCATCCTTCGCCATGCGGATAATGCCGGTTGCCGACGAAACCGTCTCCAGGCAGCCCATTTCACCGCATCCGCATTGAATCGCTTCCAAGTCCGGCACAACCGAGATATGTCCAAGCTCGCCAGCCATGCCCCCGAAACCCTGATAAATCTTGCCATTAATAATAATGCCTCCGCCGACGCCGGTACCCAGCGTGTAGCATACGCAGTTCTCAACGCCGCGGCCTGAGCCGCTCCAGGCTTCACCCAATGCAGCCACATTGGCGTCGTTGTCTATTTTGACGGGCTTGCCGAGACGCTCTTCAAGCAGTGCGCGAATCGGTACATCTTTAAATCCTACATTCGGTGCCAGAATAATGATGCCTTCACGAATATTCGTAAAGCCGGCGAATCCAGCTCCCACACCAGCAAGTTGATCCCAGCTGTATGGCGATTCTTCTACAATGTGACGCACATATTTCTCAATGTTGTCAATAACCGTGTCAACGCCTTTGGCTGTTTCCGTCGGCCCCTCATACTTATGCAGAAGATGCCCTTCTTCGTTGCAAATTCCAACTTTAATTGCTGTTCCGCCCAGATCGACACCGACGTAGATGTTCTCAGACATGTTTCAAGCCACCTTTTTCCTTCTATATTATAGATTGCTCCTACTGTACCCACTATAATTGAAGGCACTCCTGCGGTCAAGAGAAGACAACGTTACGGAAAATCGTAAGCAGACCTTTAATCGCGCTTATGTAAGCGCATACAACCTGCCTCGAAACCGCCCTTATTTGTTATAATCACCCCCCCTCTAGCCTTCATCAGATCACACATGACAAATGTCACTCCGAAGTGATGACATCCTTTACTAACGGGTATCCCTTCGCTTTCGTATGATGAATTCAGATCATTTCGATGACAGAAGGAGCGATACCATGTCAAAACCAATCCATGAACCTATTGCGGAACTGCGGCAGGTAACCAAAATGTTCGGAAGCAAAAAAGCCGTCAACCAAGTGTCGTTTACGATAGAAAAAGGATCTATCACGGCCATTCTCGGGCCAAACGGAGCAGGTAAATCAACCGCCATCTCCATGATGCTCGGTCTGAAGGACGCCAGCGAAGGCGAGGTCCTCCTGTTCGGTCAAAGCCCGAAGGACTTGAAGGTCCGCGAGAAGATCGGCGCCATGCTCCAGGAAGTCAGCGTCATGGACGGGCTCCGCACACGCGAGATCATCAACCTCATTCGCGGCTACTATCCGAATCCTCTGTCGCTTGACGATATCGCCCTGCTTAGCGGGCTCACAACGGAAGAGCTTAACAAATGGGCTGTCAAAATGTCCGGCGGCCAAAAACGCAAGCTCAGCTTTGCACTGGCGATTGCGGGGAACCCCGAGCTGTTATTCTTCGATGAACCCACGGTCGGCCTGGATACATCGGCACGCCGGTTATTCTGGCAGACGGTACGCAAGCTTGCCGATCAGGGCAAAACAATTCTGTTCACCACCCATTACCTGCAAGAAGCAGACGATATGGCCGACCGCATTGTGCTATTCCACCAAGGTCAGGTTGCTGCAGACGGCACACCGGAAGCGATCAAGGCTAAGCTGACCCGAAGGTCGCTCTCCTTTATCGTCGATGCGGATCACCAGCAGGTCAAGGAGCTGCTTCATGAGGTGCCCGGCGTAACGGATGTATATGAACTGAACGGTCGGCTGAACGCCGTAACGGATAATACGGACACGGCACTAGCGGCTCTGTTCCGGGCCGGGCTGGCCGTTCGTGACATCCGCATCGATCAAGGAAGCCTGGATGAGGCATTCGACCAATTAACGATGAATCAAGGGGAGGCCGTATAATCATGACAACCTGGAAACTGATGGCCACACAGTGCAGGATGGAACTGCTCCGGATGGTACGCAATCCATATTATATTTTCTGGTCGCTTGCTATGCCGATTCTGTTCTATTTCATCTTTACACGGGTCGTGAATACGGGAGCCGACGATACCGGACAATGGCAGGCCCATTATCTCATGTCGATGGCATCCTTCAGTGTCATGGGCACCGCCATCATGTCGCTCGGCATACGCCTCGTTCAGGAACGAGTCCAGGGCTGGGCCGTATACATGCGGGTAACACCGCTTCCCGGCAGCGTGTATTTCTTTGGCAAAATGTTTGTGCAGACGGTCATGCATCTGCTCTGCATCATTGTGATTTTCGTAGCCGGCTATCTGATTAACGGCGTCTCCCTCACCTTCGGACAATGGCTGCTCAGCGGTCTGTGGATTCTGATCGCATCCGTCCCGTTTCTTGCCATCGGTACCCTGATCGGCTCCATGAAACGGGTCGATACGGCAAGCGGTGTCAGCAACGGCATCTACTTAGGGCTGGCCGTGACGGGTGGGATGTGGTTCCCGATCGAGGCGATGCCTTCTATCATGCAAGCTATCGGCAAGTGGATGCCCTCCTACCATTTCGGCGGAGGTGCCTGGTCGATCGTGCGCGGAGAAGCGCCGGGCTTGGATAATTTCATGGTTTTGGCAGGATATTTGGTAGTATTTATGTTACTATCCACCTATATTCGGAAAAAACAACAAGCCGATTAAGGGGTTAGGATGATGGCTTTATGAAAAAATTGAAAGACGCGAAATCTGCAGGGTTTGAGGTGTTTCCAACGCAATTGGGGTTTTTCCCCTATTTATGGCTCATTTATATATCCCTGCCCGTGATCAACATGATGAGCGAACAAGGATGGAAGATGGGGATCGGCTTTACGCTTATTGCCTTGTTTCTCGTCACGTACCGCCAGCTTTACTTCGCCGCCGGCACGCCTCGTTTCTTTGCGTGGCTGGGCGTTCAGATGTCCATCATTTTCATTCTCTGTATGTGGTACCACCCAACCTACATGTACATGGGCTTCTTTACGGCCAATTTCATCGGCTGGTATACCGACCGGCGTAATTTCACGATCTCCCTCGTATTGTTCGGCATCATCGAGACCGTTCCTTTAATCAAAAATGCGAGCATGCTGGGCTGGAAGGATCTGGTCTTCATGATTCCTTTCTTTCTCATCATGCTATTCTCACCCTTCGGTATCCGCTCACTGAACCGGCGGCAGGAGTTGGAGAAGGAGCTCGCGCAGGCTAACGAGCAGATTCGGAATCTGATTAAAGGCGAAGAGCGGATGCGTATCGCCAGGGATCTTCATGATACCTTGGGGCATACCCTCTCCCTCATCACGTTGAAGAGCCAGCTTGTCGAGAAGCTGGCAATGAAGGATCCCGAGAAAGCCCAATTGGAGGCCCGAGAGATTCAGAACACCTCGCGCGCGGCGCTGCGCCAAGTGCGTGAGCTGGTATCCGATATGCGGACCGCCACCTTGCCCGAGGAATTGGTAGAGGCCCAGATCATTCTGGAGAGTGCCGATATCCGGTTTATCTGCAGCGGCGATCCAAAGCTGGACGGAATATCCGACCTGGCCCACAATATTCTGAGTCTCTGCTTGCGGGAGGCCGTAACCAATGTGGTGAAGCACAGCCAGGCAAGCCAGTGCCGGATTGCCATTGAGTCGCTTGATAATGAGTGGCGTCTTGAGGTGGCCGACAATGGAGTGGGTCTTCAATGCAAGGAAGAGGATGCATCCTCCTCCAACAGTAATGGCCTGAAAGGCATGGTGGAGCGACTGTCCCTCATCGGAGGCACCGTTGAGGCCAGCTCCGACCAACAAGGCACGATATTGGACATTCGTGTTCCGATCATCATCAAGAACCGGAAGGAGGACACATCCCATGAGCATCAAAGTGCTGATCGCCGAGGATCAGCGAATGCTGCGCGGCGCTCTGGCTTCCTTGCTTGATTTTGAAGACGATATTGATGTGATTGGTCAAGCCGGCGACGGCGATGAAGCTCTATCCCTGATTGCATTGCATCAACCCGATGTATGCCTGCTGGATATCGAAATGCCTGCGCGCAGCGGTCTCGAAGTGGCGGAGGAAGTGAAGCTGCGCGGTTATGCCAGCCGGGTCATCATCCTGACCACGTTTGCCAGACCCGGTTATTTCGAGCGGGCCGTACAGGCGGGGGTTCAGGGATACTTGCTTAAGGACGAGCCCAGTGAACGGCTGGCGGAAGCCATCCGCCGGGTAATGGATGGACGGCGGGAGGTCTCCCCTGAGCTCGTATTCGGTACGCTTTCGGGTGCGGGTGCCAACCCGCTGACCGAACGCGAACGGGAAGTGCTGCGGTTGGCTGCAGACGGTAACAGCTCCAATGAAATTGCGTCGAAGCTCCACTTATCCTACGGGACGGTCCGCAACTATATGTCCGAGATTTTAAGCAAGCTGAATGCCAAGAACCGGATCGAGGCCATCTCGATGGCGGAAGAGAAGGGCTGGATATAGCCTCCTTGTTGCTTGATCACACACCTTCCCCTCGTCTTGAAGAGACGAGGGCTTTTTGTACTTCACAGCGCAAACAGGCCCATTCGGGTCTGTTTTTTTCTTTTTGATTGACACATCCTCCCATCCGGCATTATAGTATGTTACAAGACTAACATACCGACAGGGTGATATCCATGAATTCCAGGTTTGACGAAGGACAGCCGATTTTTCAGCAAATCGCAGATATGATTGAAGATGACATATTGAACGGGACATACCAAGCGGATGATCAGATTATCTCGATGTCGCAGTTCGCGAGTACTTTTCAGGTCAATCCCGCAACAGCTGTAAAAGGCATTGCCCTGCTTGTCAATGAAGGGATTTTGTACAAGAAAAGGGGGCTAGGCATGTTTGTTGCAGCAGATGCCAAACAGATCATATTGACCAAACGACAGGATCGGTTTTACAACGAACTCGTATTGAAGCTGCTTGATGAAGCCGAAAAGCTTGAATTGACCACCGAGGATGTTATTGAAATGATCAAACAAAGAGATAGGAGATGAGCGGGATAAAAACGCAATACTTACCTGTTCCAACCTGAGCAAGAGTTACGGGCGTACGGAAGCGGTCCGAAATCTGGAGCTCCAACTGGAAGAGAATACGATTTATGGTCTGCTGGGCCGCAATGGCGCCGGAAAGACTACGCTTCTTAATATGATGACGGGCGGATCTTTTCCCGACTATGGCAGTATTCAGGTTTTGGGGGTAACGCTTAAGAGTGGGGAAACTCCCAAAGGAATCTGCTACGTTAGAGAGAAAAATTTGTTCTTCGGCGGTGCCAAGGTGATGGATGTGTTGCGCCTGGCTTCGGCCTTTCACGAGAACTGGGATTGGGACTATGCCCAGAGCCTGCTGAAGACATTCAAGCTAAACCCGGACAAAAAAATCCGTCAGCTATCACGGGGAATGGAATCTCTGGTCGGAAACATAATCGGTCTGGCGAGCCGGGCCCCGATCACCGTATTTGATGAACCGGTACTGGGATTGGATGTACTCATGCGAGAGAAATTTTATCGCGTCCTGGTTGAGGATTATGCCAATCATCCCCGGACCATCCTGCTCTCGACCCATCTGATTGATGAGATCGCAACCGTCGTTGAGAAAGTCTATATCATGGATTCCGGCGCTATGTTATTGCATGACGATGTTGACCATATCCGCGCCAATTCTCATCTGTTGACCGGGAACCAGGAGCAAATCGAACAATTTACGAAGGATCGTCACGTGATCTATAAAGAATCTTACGGTAAGGGTTCCTTAACCGTGATATATGGAGCCATTCATGAGGCAGATCGTACACAAGCCAACAAGCTTGGTATTGCTATTGACGGTTTACCGCTGCAAAAATTTTTCTCCTATTTAATCGAAGGAGGGCAATCCATTGAATAAGACCACCGCACTCATGAGGGCTTCATTTCTTCAGCTTCGACCTTATCTCTTGGTAATGCTCGGCACCATTGCGATTAGTATGATTGCAAATGTGATCATAAGCCTGTCTCTTGGAGACAGTTCGGAGAATACGCAGGTGTCTGCGGCCAACCTCCTTACGGTGTTCCTGTTATTTGTAGGCAGTGTACTCCCGGCAGGCTTGTTCCGGCGGGTGATGAATTTAGGAGCTACTCGAAAAGAATATTATATTGGCATGCTCCTGGTTTACTCCATTTGGTCCGCCATCTTTGCTGTCCTCAATATCATCTGGCTTCAGGTGGAGATCGGCTTTATACGGCAATATGAAAATACCTTCAACATCCTTGAAATCTTTGGGTGGAATCAATTCGGAATCGTTGGCATGTTCTTCTATCAATTCGGAGCGTACCTGCTTCTTATTTCGTTACTGAATCTGCTGTTTTCCGGTCTGCGTCATGTACTGGGCTGGGTGGTCTGGGTGGTATTTATTGCGGCAATCCCTATCTTTACATCCATTCCTTCACTCCGGCATACGCTGGCTGATGGCTTGCTGGCCCTTCTCTTCAACGATTCGCTGCTGCAAGGACTCGGACTCACGCTGATCATCTCCCTCGTTCTGCTCGCAGGAGGCTGGTGGTTCACGGCCAGACGCACCATCGTTTAAGCTTGTTTCTCCTAACAACGCGTTATTGGATCATTCTAACACGAAAGGAATGATGGATCTTGAAAAAGGATGCTGTCCCCCATGAAGTGTTCCAGTCTTTTCTGTTATGGATCATTGCCATTGGTGCAGGGGTATTCGAGATGACCCTGGCTGTCATCGATTCGATATCCAGCCTAACGGGTACTGGAATTGTCGGTATTCTCATTCAAGTAGCAGCACGAACAATGATGTTCGCTGTCCTTGTCTACATCATGTTCAGAATGCTTCGGGGTAAAAATTGGGCGCGTATCGCACTGGCTTTGTTTTTAGGCGGGTTTGGCATTCTCTCCCTAATCATTGACCCCATTAAATGGCTCATTACAGGAGGTTCCCTTTGGAACGCTTTCGCTAATGCAGACAATATTTCCATACTATTTGCCTCCAGCCGTACCCTTCATATTATAGCCGTTGTTGCAGCCTTGGTTTTTATGTTCCGACCCGCGGCGAATCGGTACTTCAAAGCTGAAACGTAACCAACCCACCAACACCGGCTTGATCTTGGGATCCACAGAACAACAGCCCCTGGCCTATTCAAGGCCTGGGGCTGTTTCATGTAGGTCAAGCTCATTTCAACCATTCTTCCTCGATGAACTGCATCATTTCAAAAGCGCCACCACCGGCATTGGAAGCCACTACAAGGGTATAACCGGTAGCCGGATAATAGGCAGACCGAAAATTCACACCCGGATCATAGCCCATGACGTGGTATTTAAACACATCCTCATTTCTCAAGCTAATCCACACGCCAAGTCCATAATGCAGGTCACTGTCCGGAACTTGCATTTGTGAAGCCAGCAGCTTCTCCGTCATGGATGCGGTGAGCAGCGTATTATTCATAAGCGATTTCCATAACTTCACCATGTCCGGTGCCGTCACATACGCCCCGCCATCGGCATAACCTTGAATCGGAATGGCATACTGATTCGTTCTCCACGTGCCGTCTTCCTCATCAATATACCCGTAAGCCGTATTCGCAGGCAGACGATCCAACGGGAAATAACCTGAGTCCTGCATGTCGCACGGCTGAAATACATACTGCTGGACATAGTCGCGAAACGGCATTCGGGCATGCTGTTCAACGATCAAGCCAAGCACCACAAATCCTGCATTGTTGTAATGAAATCTTTCGCCGGGCTGAAATTTCATGCGCTCATCCTGGAACAGAGGAAGGAAATCCCTTCCGTTCCGGAGTGTATACATGGGAACCGCTTTCCACAGATCTTCAAAATCATCCATGATCTCTTCATCAAAATAATCCGGAATACCCGAGCTGTGGCTCAACAAATGAAAAACGGTAATCTCCGGGCTAAAATGAGGCAGTGAAATATCCAGGCAATCGCCTAGCTTGCTGTCCAGCGACAGCTTGCCCTGTTCGATAAGCTGACAAACCGCAATAGCGGTAAACAGCTTACAGCCTGAGGCAATGCCAAACCTGGTGTCTGCTTGATTCGGGATGCGATCGGCCCGGTTTGAATAACCGAAGGCACCGTCCCATACGATGTTGTCATTTTCATCTGTTACGAGCACAGCTCCCGAAAACCGGATGCTGGCGGCAAATTCCTTCATTTTATGTATCATCACGAACCCCATCCCTTATCTGGTTAGGGGTATTTTAACATGATTCGGGATGAGGGTCTCGGTACAAGATCAGTATAATGAAATATTCCCCCTCATCACTTGATGAACGCTTCGATCACAGTCTTCTAGTGGGGATTATAAAATGTATTCGTTTCTATCCTAATGTCTCCACATCATCAGCAGGATCACCGGGACCGCAAAAATAAGAAGCCCGGCACCAATCATCGAAGCAACCTGCAGCATGAATGTGTGCTTGGTTGGACCAAACGTCTGCAGCATTCCGCATTGAGCGCATCTGTTAGAGGCAGGGTGTACCTCGCCGCCGCAGCTGACACAATTCCCATTATTCCTCATGAATAACGCTCCTTTACTTGGAAAGACAACATCGACATCTAAGCATTTCTTTATCGTTTAACATGTCTTATGGACGGAATCCTCACGGATCCTATCCATGAGCACTTTAGTAAAATTCATTTAATTGTGAATATTATCACATAAATGTGATAACAAGTAAAGGCATAAATGATTTATATTCCATCTCAACCCTCCGCTCCTCCAGTGCAGCGTTGCTCCGTGCCAATATAAAAACAGGAAGTCTGCGGCTCCCTGTCTTATACTTCATTCTTATTCTTTTCTGCCCATGAATACTGCTACGATAAGTCCCAGCAGCAAGGTTCCAATACTGGTAGCCTTCATACCCGTTCCGGATGGAATTCCCGGAAACACGATAACAATAGATCCTAATATCAAGCCAATAATAACGGCATACGTCATACGCGGAAAACGGTCAAGCAGGTACCGAATCAACCGGCTGCTAACCACGAAGCCAATCACCACTCCCGCCCCAATGACAGCTATAATCCCTATATTTAATGAAGAAAGTGCTGAGATGGCAGTCGAATACACGCCCAGAAGGAGAAGTACAAACGACCCGCTAATGCCAGGCAGCAGCATCGCCATGCTGGCCAACCAGCCGGATAAAAACAGTCCGATCCCGTTGGACCAGGTCAGTGTCGATATCGGATCGGATGTGGCATCCGTTCTGAGAAAGGCCGTGGAAGCCAATAAACCCGCTGCCACTATCAACACGACCACATGCACGGCTTTGAATTGGGTTCTCGCCTCCGCTTTACGCAGAATAAGAGGCAACACCCCTAAAATCAATCCCGTAAAGAAAAACTGGGTGGGCTCATAATAGCTTGCCAACAGGTATTCAATCAAGCGGCTCAGCAACAATAGAGCTGCTCCAATTCCAACGCCAAGCGGAATCAAAAAGCCCAGCTGCTTCTTCCATTCCCTGCTGAAAAATCCGCTGATAGCCGCGAGCAGACGATCATAGATACCCAGCACGACAGCAATCGTGCCGCCGCTTATACCTGGAATCAGGTCACTGATTCCCATCAGCACACCCCGATAAAGGTTCTTCCATTCCATCAAAATCATACTCCTCCTGCCTTACAAAATGAATCTTATCGTGATAGCCCTGCGAAGGAGGTTTTACTTGTTCTTGGCATGCAATACCAAATTCCCTACTCCACCAATCGCAAACAACAGTGAAACGATTCCAAATCCCCATTGCCAAGAGCTTCGATCTGTAATGAAAACGACCACCAAGAACGCTATCGCGGCCAAAAAATTAAGCAGCGCAACGATCAAAAATTCCTTTTTCTTCATTATTCATCCTCTACATTCCTACAGAATCAAATCTGTTCAGTCTACAAACCACTGTGGTGATCATATCATATTTTTGCTTATGAAGTATGATCGTTTATATGAACTTACGGTACAAAAGTAACCGTCTGCTCCGTCCACGCCGCATCATCAAATGCCTTGGCCACTCCCTGTTCATCAATCTTCGCCTTCAACACATATTTCCACTTCACCGAAGCCGACCATGGCTGTTCGAACAGAAACGGACTCAATCGAATCTCGTGCTCGCTGGCCCATGCCGCCATAACCCGTTCCCCATCGATCGACATATCAAAACCCTCTTTAAACCAAGGATGCTCCTGATCCTTGGAAACACCGGGTGCATTCATGTTTACATAGAGCGAGATATCATCGCACAGCTGCAGCAGGCCAAACTGCCTGTTAACCACGTCTTCATCGGGAAATGGAAATTGATCACGCAGCCGTTTTTGCCGATCCAACTCTTCATGGTAGAATTCCACCAGCGGCGCTTCGGTCGCATTTTTCATAAATGACGCAAAATGAAGGCTGCAGAGATACCCTGCATAAGGACTCATCGCTTCGATCTCATCAACACCCTTCGTATACATTAGCATTTTTGGCAGGACCGGATAATCGATAAAAGTGAACGGAGTCCGGCTCTCGTCATTCCAGATCGGTGTATCATCCATCCGAAGCCAAGCGCGGTCATGCTCGGTTATAGCCAGCAGTACTTCTTCCAATACAGACTCATCCATAAACAGGTCTCGCCGGAAGCCCCGGGCAACATCCCCCGAGAATCGGCCATGGTCATCCTGGGCCGTCATGACAAAAGCATCCTCTGTCTCGCGAATGATCATCAGATCGTCTCCCCTCTATTCCTTCCTTACCCCAGATACGCTCTTCGCTTCATTACGGCAATGATGTCTCTGGACTGGCCTTGATGCACGCTCGTATCAAAACACGAGATCAATTCCCAGCCGTCAATCCCGTAGCTGTTCAATAAATCCTCGAATTCCTCCTCGTTTACCTTGCCTCCAAGGAATCCTCCGGTTTTGTATTTCAGCGTTTTGTATTCCCATTGATCCATATTCAGCATCCTCCATCATCCATTGATTTTTGACCACAAACTTCAAGAATCTCTGTAAATAAAATTAGTTCGTATCGCCAACATAGCAAACCACGGGGCGCGCAGCCTTATCCTGAAGTGGCTTGACCAGGGAGCGAGGGTATACTCGAATCTCATCCAATGCGGACAGATCGATCCATTCCACACCCACCTGATATTCATCCGGGTTATGGCCAAGAAAGGTATCCCCTGCATCTGCCAAGCTGCACTCAAAATAAAACTCCACTTGGTGCACGTCGGAATCCCATTCCGCGAACTCGTGGTTGGACCCTATGTATTCACGGACATGCAGCAGATCGCGAACTTCAACCTTACGTCCGATTTCCTCCTGGCACTCTCTAATCACCGCCTGCACCAAGGTTTCCCCCTTCTCTTGTCCGCCTCCAGGGAACAGATAGAAGTCCCCCAAATGGTCTACGTTTTTTGTTAGAAGAATGTGATGATTCCGCATAATAACGGCCTTGGCCGAGTTTCGTATCGGTTTCATGGGCTGTCTCCTTATCGTATCGGTTTCTAGTTCTATTTTCTATTGTAGCAAATATAAATCCTCCATAGGCCAACCTGCAATCCGCACAGATACATGAATATAACAAGCCGGTGTCCTATGAGCACGCTCAAAGAATACCGGCTGTGTTATTGCGCATCGTGAATAAGTGTCTGCCCAGCTCCCGAAGCCATCTAGCGCCTATATGAGCCACTCTGCCGCTTCTTTCGAACAACGGCACTCACCCACACAACGATCAGCAGGATCAGCCCCGCCGCAATCCAATTCTTGATGACTTCCCAAGGAACATGAGACCCGCCATACTCACCCTCATAACGAGCCATGACATAACCTTCCTGCGTCTCAACCGCAATGGTGGATTCAGGAGCAATTCCTTGGATGGCATAGTATTTCGTTCCCTTTGGGTAAATATTAGAGAAGTTGCCGCCGTAGGTCCCTTCCTGATCCGTATGGTAGGTGACCTTCCCCACCACGTCTCCAAGAGTGGACTCCTCCACGCGGTCCTCTGACACAACAAAAATCTTCCCGTCATTCACGACAAATGGATATGCCCAGGAAGCAACCGCAGCGGGCGAAGAACACATCACCAGCAACAGCAGCGTGAACAGCGATATCGGCATAAGCCGACCCGCTCGGCGAATATCAACCATGTTCACCCCACATTTCAGAGTCATGTTATCTGAAGAACCGGATGGCTATTTCACCTGCTTGCTTCTGCCATCCACGATCAGCTCGATGCCCGGCTCGTTTATTCCGCCCGAAACACCGTATGAAGCATCGATTTGCTCTGTTGAACCCTCGAAGGTTTCATGGACCTGCACCACCCCTCGTGGCCGAACCGTAACCACCTTAGGCTTGAAATCAACCATCCTCCCGCCAATATCAACGCTTAGCGGTCGTACCGTAACCTGTTGCTCGGTGCCATAGCTGTAAATATGAATCTGGCAGTGTGCCCGAATAGCATCGTCCTCTGTACGATAGTCGCATTTGCTGTCTTTTTTGGAATAGGCGACGGTGGATATTCCGCTCGAATTGAAGTTCGCCACAAACATGGCGGACTCCGATACGAATGGAAAAACAACGATCCATGCGACGCAGCCGATCATCACCCGGCTCATGATCTTCGGATAACGGGGGCGATATATGCGGACCACCCACAGGATACCGACCATCAACAAAATTAGACCGGTAATTACAGGCAGATGAAAGCCATAATTGCCTTTCTTAGTCCATGGCGAGACCCCTGCCCAGCGGAACAGATCATCCCCGAACGAATAGCCCAGATGCTGGTTGGAAATAAACAGCAACCCCACGATGATTGCGGAAATGGAGAGGATTTTACCTTTCAGTTATATCTCCTCCTTGCGAACCCGTTTTCCACATTATAACAAATAAGAGACCCTGTGGTAGCCTTAATTAATCAGTCTTGGTTAATGGTTTATTGAATACGATAGCGAGCCTTGTTCCACTCTTGGCTTCATGCAGCAGCTTCCGGTCGCGATGGATGAGACATAACAGCACGTGAAGGAACACAACGCCGTCCAGCAGCAATATCCCCAGTGCGTACATCGCAAGCAGGACATGAGAGCCGGTGACATTAACCGTAATGAACAGGGCATGGAACCCGCCCCATACCACATACAGCAGGCCGTTGCGGACAATTACTTCCTTCAGCTTCAGATGTTCGCCCGCTCCGCGGATCTGGACCCGGACGACCCATTTCCCCAGCGTCTGCCCCTGCATCATATAAGGCAGCACGATATGATATAAAATCACGGCAAAGAAGTATGCACCCCTCACGTTCATCACGGTCAGCACACCAATGATCGGCAGCATGACCGCTGCATCTATGCCAAATGCAATGGCCCGGCGCGTATAACTGACCCTCTTCTGCGACAGATCCACCTTCTCATCCAAACGATCCAGGCGGGGCAGGTGGTTTTTCATCCAATCCGCGAGCACAAGGCCCATCATTCCGCCCAGGGTATTCATCAGCAGATCGTCCACGTCAAACAATCGGTAAGGGTGATCATAGAAGCCGTAAATGCCGGTTACCTGGGTCACCTCTAAGAACAACGACAAACCGAACGAGGCCGCCAGACATACAACCCAGGACGCCCGAGCGTAATAACGCAGGAACATGCCGAACGGAATCACGAGAAATACGTTAAACACGACCTGCAAGAAGGCTCTTTCCTTCAACAGATGCATGTAAGTCGAAGGCTCGCCCCATACCACCTTGGTCTCCTTCAATATATCTTGTATAAAATTCAGCGGAATCCACTGCATAACCGAGGCGACATTCATCGGAGCATTATGCCGCGAGGCAGGCAAAGGAAGGAGCACCAGATACACTGCGTTCATCATGTAGAGCAAAAATAGATACAACAGAAATCCCCGGAATTTATTAAAATAACCATATTTGCGATACTGCACAATCAGAAAGGGAACTGCGCACAGCAAAGCCGCTATGGGAAAGGTTAAAAATGCATAAGATATTGGAAACAGGTAGGCTTCCAGCATGCTTTTGTTCACTCCCTCATTGATGTTCTACTTATAAATTACAGGATCAAGTTTAAATGACGGGGATTTCTTCGTTTAAAATGCGTTTAAAAAACGCACACCCGCGTCATAATCAGCCCTGCTGTTATCCTGGGGGTTTATGGCTATAACCCAAAACCGAATAACCCACACCAACAGTGTGGGCAGGATCACCATATGCAAAAAAGCATTTGATGCAATATCATTGGAATAATGTGGTCGTCATACCCGCCTTACGCGTAAGTGATGATGGAAGAGTCGGCCCCTGTCCTGCTTCCATGAAGTCCCGCTATTCCTTCCGCTTACGGACCACTTTTCCAAAGCCGATCTTCCGGGGAAGCCCCAGCGTAAACTCTTCACGGTGCCCGTTCCACTCAATCTTTAGGGTTAGAACCTTGTTTGGGTTCATCATATCGAGCAGATGCTCAAAATCCAGCTTCCCCTTGGTTTCCTTCATGGCAGCATGATCGATCCCCACGACAATTCCGCCCTCCATGGAGTGGCCCGTCATATCTTCTAGCCGATAGTCTACCTTGCCATGGTCGAGGAGTTCCTTTCCTAAGTACTGCAGCTTCAGCTTTCCGCCAAGCGAATCCTGAAACACGGTAAACTTCGCATTGACCTTATCCTGATGGGTAATGGCATAAGTCGCTTTCCACTTCTCACCCTTGCCTATAAAGGTCATGGTTTTATTACGATTCACGGGGACACCCTCCTCACGCAGAACAACCGGTTATCTCGATTCGGCTTATATAAATGATAACGAGTAAAAGAATGAAATGGTTGTTCAATTTTTCAAATAATCGATAATCTCAAGCAAATCGGTAATCTCCCCATCCTTGGCGAAGTCCTGATCATAATAGGGATCCCGCTTCCAGATGCCCTTCATGCCGATACGCCGGCTTGCAGTTACGTCATTGTCCGGATGGTCTCCAACATAGATCGATTCTTCGGCCTTTGATTCAAGCCGATGTAATGTATGGAGGAAAATCCTAGGATCCGGCTTACGTAAACCTTCCCACTCGGAAATCGCGATCATATCAAATTAAGGCTCAATGCCAAGTCCCCTGATATTGCTGTATTGAAAATCGCCGTACCCATTGGAGATCAGTCCGAGCTTTATCCCTTTACTCCTCAAGTAAGCTAACATTTCATGCAAATGGGGAAAACCGACGCAATGTTGTTGAAACCCCGATATGTAATCCCGCAGCAGAGCTTCCCAACCCAGGGGGAGCGCAAACTCCTCGGTTAGCTGACGATATACTTGGTCCTTCCATACATAACCTCTGCGATCAAGCTCGACAAACCGTCTTACGTACTCATCTCTGCCCACAACTAAACCTCCATGGAGCGCTAGACGATCATACTGATCTTGAACGAAATGAACCAATGACGTGTCGCGGTCAAGCAGCGTCCCGTCCAAATCAAAAACAACGGTGGTAATCATCGCGTCACTCCCTCCTTTCTATAAATTTCGAAACCAAGGAAAGAATCCAAGCGATATGCAGCTGCAAGTCTAGGCGGAATATCCCAGTCTCGCATCCGGTAATTTAATTAACCCTACGCTCTCCGGTACACCCGTTCCGGCCTGCCTACCGTGCCGTATGAAATATCCGCTATCAGCACGCCTTTCTCTACGAAGTACTCCAGGTACCTTCTAGCAGTAGTACGGCTAAAGCCGCCGCGCTTACCCAGCTCCTCCGCGGTCCACACATCCTCCGACTCCTCGATGTAGGACAGGATCTTCTCGCTTGTCAGCTTATCGATGCCTTTCGGAAAATACGTCTCTTTGTCCATTCGTTCACCGGAACGCCATAACAGCTGGTCGACGCCCTGTTGGTCGATCTGCTTATTCGCACCGCCGAGCTGCTTCATCTGCTCGTAATATTTCCGGTAGGCTTTCAGCTTCTCCTGAAAACGGTCGAAGACCACCGGCTTGATCATGAAATCGTACACCCCACCGCGAATCGCCTCCCGCACCGTATCGAATTCCTTGGCTGCTGTTATGATAATAACATCGGTATTCGGATATCCCCACTGTATATGCTGCAGCAGATCCAGTCCCGACATATCCGGAAAATACAAATCCAGCAGCACCAGATCAGGTGCCAGAATGTCCAGCTGCTCATGCGCCTGGGCCCGATCCGTTGCAATGCCGACGACCTCGAAGCCCTCTACCTTCTCTACGAACCGTTGGTTAATGCTGGCAATACGCACATCATCCTCAATGATTGCGACCCGAATCATGGATATCCCCCCTTGTTTTTGGAATCTTGACCGTGAATACCGCCCCGCCCTCAGGTGCGTTACGGTAAGCAATCGTACCATGCAATTGCTGTACGGTCCCGTTAACGATAGATAGGCCAAAGCCCCGATTGTGCTCCCCTTTGGTGGAGTAACCCAGCTCAAACAAACGATCCGTATCATTCTCGGCAATACCGTTCCCGCTGTCGGATACTTCGATCATTAATTCATGATCCTTGTCGTGTAACTCTACTCTTACCCATCTGTTATCCGATTTGGATCCCAATGCCGCCTCCATGGCGTTGTCGATCAGATTACCGATAATGGTGACCAACTGGTTCCGGCTAATATGACCGGGGATGTCTTTGAAGGAACTGCTCCGGTCGATCTCCACCTTCACTCTCAACTCGCTTCCGCGATTAAACTTTCCGATGAGAATACCACCGATGATAGGGTCCGGTATCTCTTGCAGCAGAAATTGAATGAGGTTCTGATGCACATCGGTCTCATGCGTAATCAGATCCATCGCCTCCTGATATGATTCCAGCTGAATCAGACCGTAAATCGTATAGAGCTTGTTGGAATATTCATGCGTCTGCGCGCGCAGCGCTTCCGTATATCTCTTCACCTGCGTAAGCTCTTCGGTCAGGCGCAGAAGCTCGGATTTATTGCGGAAGCTGGAGACTGCCCCTACAATCCGATGTTCATGATCATAGATAGGCAGTCGGTTCACCACAACCGCATGATCGTTAATGACCATCTCCTGATCCTTCTCCGCTACCCCGGTCTGCATAACCTCCAGCAATCGGGTGCCCGGGATGACATCCTGAATATACTGCCCGGCGATCGCCTTTCGCTCCGCCGGATCAATCAGCATCATCGCTGTATGGTTGGCCAGGGTTACCATGCCCTCCCGATTAACGGCGATAATGCCTTCATGAATCGTTTCCAGAATCGCGCGTTTCTCTTGGTACAATAAGCCGATTTCCTTCGGCTCCAGCCCGTGAATGGATCGCTTGACGCTGGACGATATCCATATAGCGCCGCCGCACCCCAGGATTAATGCAATTCCCGCAAAGAACAGGACTCGATTGCGGTACGATTGTGCCGATGTCTCGATATCTCTCATTAGAATGCCGACCGATACGATGCCGATGATTTCGTTCTTGTCATTGTAAATCGGCGTCTTCCCCCGGAGCGAGGGCCCCATGGAGCCATTCGCCTTCGATATGATGCTCATGCCCTCCAATACCGGGCCGTTGTCGCCTCCGACCATCTCTTTGCCGATCCGATCGGCAAGAGGATGCGCATACCGGATCCCTTCACGGTTACCGATGACGATATACTCGGCGTCTGTCTCCAGCCGGATTTCCTCCACGACGGGCTGAATAATGGCAGACGGGTTCTCCTCCTCGAACGCATCCTGAATGACGTCCATTTCCGCCACGGCCTTCGCCAGCTTTAATGCCGAAGCGCCGATGCTCTTCTCCAGCGTCGTTACGAGCAGTCGCTCAAAACTGAAGGTCAAGGCGACAATGACGGCAAACAACAGGGTGCCAATAAGCAGAATAAGCCTCGTCTGTAAACGCATTCAATCTCCCCCATCCGCATGGTCGCCTAAACACACATGTCTCTGATTTTCCTATTGTATTCTAGATCATACCTCTAACATAGTCCTGTAAAAAAATCAGCCGTAAATTTTATGAACAAAATTAGCGAAATGAAGTTTTTTCAACTTATGTCGCAATTCTATTCAAGCCAGACGCTCGATGATAGTATGAAGGAACTTCATTAAGTAAGCGCTTACAGATATTGTGAACTCTCGGTCAACGATAAGGAGGAATTTATCCATGCTTAAACGAAACGGCATAAAAATCATAACCGCTGCGCTTGTCCTGGCGATGAGCCTGACAGCCTGCAGTACTTCCGGAAGCAGCACAGGCGAATATCCGAAAAAACCATTTATCGTGACCGCACCTTCAGGGGCGGGCGGCGGATGGGACAAAACCGCCCGATCTCTCACCAAGGTATTAACGGAAACCAAGCTTATCGAACAGACGATGACCGTTGAGAACAAGCCTGGCGGCGGCGGAACCGTGTTTCTCGCGGAATACGTAGCTAAAGACAACGAAGACCCCTACAAGCTGTTCGTCAGCTCCCCGCCTATTCTAATTAACAATCTGAAAAAAGAAGGGAACAGTCCATTCGGCTACAAGGACGTGACGCCGCTCGCCCAAATGACCAAAGACTTCGGAGCGATTGCCGTACCGGCAAACTCCAAATTCACCGATCTGCAATCGCTGATCGACGCGATCAAAGCCGATCCGACCTCCGTCACACTAGCGGGCGGTTCCGCTCCGGGCTCGATGGACCATTTGATCAGCGTTCTGCCTGCATTCAAGTCGGGCGTGGATCCGAGAACCGTGAAGTACTTATCCTATGATGGCGGCGGCGAGGCCATCGCGGCACTCCTCGGCAACAATGCCGATGCGATCGGCACGGACATCTCTTCGCTCGGCAGCTACTTGAAGGCCGGCAAGATCAAGATCCTGGCCGTTACTTCAAGCGAACGACTCGGCGGAGACTTCGCGGATGTACCGACCCTGAAGGAGCTCGGTCTGGACGCCGAATTCACCATTTGGCGCGGTGTATTCGGTCCGAAGGGACTGACGGAAGAGCAGTTGGCCTTCTGGGATAAAACGCTGAAGGACCTCTCCGAGAACGCAGTATGGCAGCAAGAGCTCGTTGCTAACGATTGGGCTAGTGAGTATCGTAACGCCGCTGACTTCAAGGCCTTCCTTGAAGAGCAAGAACAAGACGTGCAGGAGCTGCTTACGGCTCTAGGCATGCAGAAGTAACGCCTTGGAATGAGGGGGTGGCGCACACTCCCTCTCCCGTTTCATCTTGAGGAGGTGTCAACCTTGAACAGAACGTTTGACCGTTACGCCAGCATCGTATTCCTGCTCCTTGGCATCGGCTTTATGTGGCAGAGCGCCAAGATCAGCTCATCCGCGTACGGAAGCACCGTCGGCCCTAACATATTCCCGTTCGGCCTCGGCCTGGCGCTTGTGCTGCTCAGCATTCGTTTGTTTTATGAAGCCCTGAAAGCCAAGCCGACGGAGAACCATACAGAGAAACTGGACTACAGAAGGTTCTTCATGATTTTTGCGGCAGCCTTTCTCTATGCTTATTTCCTGGAATTCATCGGATATATCATCGGTACCTTCCTGTTCCTCCTGTTTGCGTTTCAGACGCTGGAACGAGGCAAGTGGCTGAAATCCATTCTAATCTCCGCGCTGTTCTCCGGCGGCGTGTACGTCATCTTTGTTATCTTGCTGGAAGGCTCCATGCCGGGCTTCCCGTCTTGGCTATCATGAGCATGGGAGGAATCTACAATGAACGTTCTGGATTATTTGGCGGATGGCTTTATGACCGCCTTGCAGTGGCATAATCTGCTCTTCGCCTTTTTAGGCGTGCTGATCGGCACTTCGGTCGGGGTCCTTCCCGGCATCGGTCCGATGAGCGGCGTCGCGCTTCTGATCCCCGTCACCGCCTCCATGACTAGCGGCTTGCCGGCGGAAGCGGCAGCAACCAGCTCGATTATTCTGCTGGCAGGCGTCTATTACGGAGCTATGTATGGCGGATCTACAACTTCGATTCTGCTGAACACGCCGGGAGAGTCCTCGTCTGTCGTTACGACGCTGGACGGCTACCAGATGGCGAAGCAAGGCAGGGCAGGCCCTGCCTTGTCCATCGCTGCGATCGGCTCGTTCGCAGCCGGGCTCTTCGCGCTTGTGGCATTGATCGCACTGGCGGAGCCATTATCCAATGTAGCCATTAAATTCGGGCCAGCTGATTATTTCTCGCTCATGCTGCTGGGACTCTGTGCAGTAAGCGGACTTGCAGGCAAATCGATCACGAAGGCACTTATTATGACCGTATTCGGTCTGCTGCTTGCTACCATCGGCATGGATACCGTATCCGGCGTCGCCCGGTTCACCTTTGATATCCCCATCCTGTACTCCGGACTGGAATTTCTAACGATTGCCGTCGGTTTGTTTGCCCTTGGCGAAGTGTTTAAATCCATTCTGGAGAGAGACTACGCAGCAGGTCCAACTTCCAAGATCGGCCGCATCCTGCCGACACGCCAAGACCTGAAGGATAGCGCGGGACCGATTGCCCGAGGCTCGATCCTCGGCTTCTTTATCGGTATTCTGCCGGGCGCTGGCGCAACGCTTGCTTCCTTTTTCAGTTATATCGTTGAGAAAAAGGTCAGCAAGCATCCGGAATCCTTCGGCAAAGGCAACATCGCTGGCGTGGCTGCACCCGAATCGGCCAACAATGCGGCATCAGGAGGCGCTATGATCCCGCTGCTGACGCTTGGCATTCCAGGCTCCGGGACAACTGCCATCCTGATGGGGGCGCTCATCATGTACAACATCCAGCCAGGCCCGCTGCTGTTCGAAGAGCACCCACAGGTTGCATGGGGACTGATCGCCAGCATGCTTATCGGCAACCTGCTTCTGCTCGTGCTGAACATGCCGCTGGTCAAGGTTTTCGCCAAGGTCATCCAGACCCCGGCCAAATATCTCATTCCGATCATTATTGCCATCTCCATCTTCGGCGTTTACGCCGTTCAAGCACAGATCTTCGACCTGGTCCTCCTGCTCATCTGCGGCATTGCCGGCTTCCTGCTGGCCCGCAATGACTTTCCGCTCGCGCCGCTGGTGCTCGGACTCGTGCTGGGTCCCATGATCGAGAACAATATGCGCCGGGCGCTGACCACATCCAACGGCGACTTTATGATCTTCCTGCAGAAGCCGATGTCGCTGACATTCCTCATCATCGCCCTGTTCTGGATTATCGTTCCGATTCTGCTCAAGCGAAGAGGCAAGGAAGTTGTCGTGAACGAAGAAGGCTAACCATCATACGTATATCGTAGGCCAAGGAGGCAGTCATGAATACCAGCAAATTAGGCGGCAAAAGTGTCATCGCAAGAATCGAAATGCATATGGAAGAAGCCAACTTCGGCCAAGTCGCGGCCGCCATCTTCGAGGCAGGCGGCGATATCGTCGCCATTGACGTCATTCAGACGAGCAAGCATGCCACGATTCGAGACGTTACCATCACCGTGATGGACACCGTCGACATCGACATTATTGCCGAGCGCATTCGCAGCATGTCCGGCGTTCAGCTGCTGCATCTATCTGATCGCACCTTCCTGCTGCACTTGGGAGGAAAGATCGAGACCAAGCTGAAAGCGCCGATCCAGAACCGCGCCGACCTCTCCCGCGTGTACACCCCGGATGTCGCGCGCGTGTGCATGGCCATTCACGAAGAGCCCCGCAAGGCCTTTACGCTAACCGTAAAGCGCAACACCGTGGCCGTAATCTCCGACGGCAGCGCCGTCCTGGGGCTTGGCAATATCGGCCCCTATGCGGCCATGCCGGTGATGGAAGGCAAGTCGATGCTCTTCAAGCAGCTGGCAGACGTGGACTCCTTCCCGATCTGCCTGGATACGCAGGATACCGAGGGCATCATTACGGCGATCAAAGCGATCGCTCCCGCGTTTGGCGGTATCAATCTGGAGGATATCTCCTCGCCGCGATGCTTTGAGATTGAGCAGCGCCTCCGCGAGGAATTGGACATCCCGGTGTTCCATGACGACCAGCACGGAACTGCCGTCGTCCTGTATGCAGCCTTGATCAATGCGCTGAAGGTCGTCGGTAAATCCGTGGATAATCTGAAGGTTGTCGTCTGCGGCATTGGCGCCGCCGGCATAGCCTGCAGCAAAATACTTATGTCAGCGGGCGTGAAGAACATCATCGGCGTCGATCGCCTCGGCGCGCTGACCGCTGATCAGACGTATGACCATGCCATGTGGCAGTGGTACGCCAGCCATACCAACCCCGAACGGCGTTCCGGATCACTCCAAAACGTCATCCAAGGCGCCGACGTGTTTATCGGCTTGTCTGCCGGCGGAATCCTGAAGAGGGCGGATGTTCAAGCGATGGCAGAGCATCCTATCGTCTTCGCGATGGCCAATCCGATCCCGGAGATTCTGCCGGAGGAGGCCGAGGATATCGCAGGCGTCATTGCAACGGGAAGATCGGATTATCCGAACCAGATCAACAACGTGTTATGCTTTCCGGGAATTTTCCGCGGCGCCCTGGACTGCAGAGCCTCCACCATCAACGAGGAGATGAAGCTCGCCGCGGCCGAAGCTATTGCTTCGGCGGTCACGGACAAGGAACGGAGCCGGCATTACATCATTCCGAGTGTATTCAACCAGCAAGTCGTCAGCGGCATCCGGGACCTTGTCATCCAGGCAGCCATCCGAACCGGGGTAGCGCGCCGAATCCCAAGGGAATACCGCTAACGGTTACTAATGATATGAGTATTTTAAAGAAAAAGAGCAAAAGAGTACGGTATCCCCTAGGACCGTACTCTTTTGCTTCTTACCTACACTGAAAACTCAGCCGCTTAGGCCCATCCCTTCAATGCCCAATCTATTTAGTTTCGCTCCGCCCGATACTCCATAATCCAGCAGTCCCGCAGTTCTCCCTCATGCTGTTCATGCTTCTCCAGCAGCCTGACCTTCCGGAAACCGCACTTCTCGTAGCAGGCAATCGCCCGTTCATTCCAAGCCTGCGGGTCCATTACGATCCGATCGGCCTGCCTCTGAAACACGAGATAATCCACCATGGAAGTCACGAGCTTCGTACCGATGCCTCGGTTCCAATAATCCGGCTCCCCGATGAATTGATCCGTGGCAAATGTTCTTCCGCCCGAATCACTCCCATCATACCCATACTCGCCTAACGTCTTTTCATCCAAAAGATAGAACTGGATATACCCGATCGGCTTCCCCTCATATTCAATGATGCAGCGAGTCTCATCATCATCCACGTAAAAATGCTCCCGCACCCGCTCCACGTCGTGAGGATGGTCCCGCCCCCCATAATACTGCAGCACATCCGGATTGGACAGCCAAGAAGCTAAGGACCATTCATCTTTCTCCTCCAGCTCGCGAACCGTTATCGGCCCTGCCTCGTACACCAGCATCGTAATCCCCCATCTTCCTTATTAGATCATCCAATTCCCGTGTCTCAGATGACATCCGCAACCATCGTGATAGAGGTTCCGCTCATGCCTACCTCTTGAAATCCGAAACGCTCATATAATTTCATAGCTGCTGTATTCTCCGGAGCGACGCTTAACGATACCTTTTGAATCCCCTGCTCCTTCATTCCTCTGAACAATTCCTTCATCAGGGCCGTTCCAAGCCCCTGCCCGCGGGATTCCGGCAGCAGCGCCATGCCCAGCTCCGGGATGTCATCGCTCACGTAACCGAACCCCTTGTTCCCTTCATCAAAATAACGGATGGTAATCGAGCCTGCCGGCTTGCCTGCGGCATTCACGGCAATGTAGCCCAGATCGCCCGCTCGCCCCCAGTCCTCCACGTATTTTTTCATGAACGGCTCTTCGAGTATGTCTCGGCTAAAAGGCTCCTCTCCCTCGGGCACATACAGAGACTCATACAGCATTTCCCGCAAAAAGGATTCATCCTCCCGGCCAGCGACTCGAATATGATATGAATTCATGTGCATCTTCCTTTCCACCCTAGATACGATCCGTCAATGCGGTCCATAACGCCAATCTCTCCGGATCAAAATCGTTCCGACCGTAATGGTCGAGAAAAATATCCTGGTAGTCATCGCTCCCCAGGTTATATCGCAGCGTCCATATTCCCCAATAGAGATCGTAATGAAGGTCCCCGATCCCGCCATTGCCCAGATCGATAAAACCTTCAAGCTGGAAATCTCTCATAATCAAATTCGGCAGGCAATAATCGCCGTGGAGCAGCACATCATGATCAGCCGTTCCCTGCAGCTTCTCAAGGCATAATAGGGCCTGTTCTCTTCCACCCGGAAACCCTTTGACATCTTCCATTTTGTTCATGATGCCTTCCTGATACTCCTGGACAAGTTCAGCCGTTCGATTCGGAAAGGGACAATCAGTTGCAGATACAGAATGGAGATAACGCAAACTCTCCCCGAACACGGAAGCCAGCCTCTTCGGATCCTTCAGATGACCTCCGGACACTCCATCTTCCCCTTGCAGCGCAACGGTGAGCAGGTAATCGTTCTCGCCATGCTGCTCATAAGCCAGCACCTTGGGAGCCAGGCCTTTTCCGTGTAAATAATCCGACATCAACCCTTCTCTCATAAGTTCATCCCGTTTCGTTATCTTTAAAAACATCGATTGGTTCGCTCCCTCGATGTACAGGGTTCTGGCCTGTTCCGAGGAGCTGCTGTCATAGACGACAGCTGTCTGGATATATGGCTGCAAGCTGACAGGCAGCGTCATGATGTCGAATGGAATGCGTACTTTTTTCATCGTTCCTCCACACCGACCCATCCAATCGGTCGGCCTCAGTTCAATAGAATAAAGACGTCCCCATCGGAACGCCTTCGGATCTGTATTGTATGAATTGGCGATTTGCCGGCCTAATCCTTCCTTTCCAGCCGGTAATTTTCCGTTTAAACTATTTTTGCTCACCTGTTTATTAGTACGGAACGCCTTCGAAGTATACCACCTCGGCTAACCGAATGTGCAGCGCCTTATGATCCCCGACCGTCAATTGGAGATGGTCCACCGCAACGCCGGATAAGATCCCATCGACTTTCCCCGCGGTGGTCATGATGACCACCTTGGCTCCTTTATGCCGCAGCAGATGCTCAATAAATACCGGTTCAACCAGCGCTGCGTAGTGGGCTGGCTGCGGAATTTCCGGGGTACGCGGCGCGTAATACGGCGGTATAGGTTGGGGCGGGGGATAGGCATAGTAACCCGGTGCATAACCCGCAGACGGCGCTGGATAACCAAGATTGTTATGGTTGTTCATGAAAGACCTCCCATGCCAATATTAATCCTACACCCTTATGTATGTCCGGGAAGGAGCCGCTATGTTAACAATCCTCATATTTATACCAACAAGCAAGAAAAACGTCTATCGACGCACCTTCACAGATGACAGACCGCAGTTAGAAGAAGTTTTTCTTGCGATATCAGGAAGTCACAAGCTTCGAAGTGTATACTTTCTGATATCTTAAGAAAACCGCCAAATTGGCGGTTGTGATGATGCTTGATGCTAATCGTTAGCTCTCCAGCATCATCTTCTCGTTGGTGGATTACCATTCTTGCCGTACCCGGATTGGTAACCGTCTATACTCGGCTTTTCAAGTCGCCTTCCTTACGCCTTCTGTGCAATCAACTTACTCATCGCATGACGGTGCGGTATACCCGACGAATTGCAATCAAAAATCACCTCAGGGCAGCTGTGAATCAACCAATCGTGATAATGCATCATAAGCTCCCCGGACCTCCAGTCGTAAGCGTACGGCTCATCCTCGGGAGGAGGCGCAATGAACGGCTTTTGTACGAACACATTAAGGCAATGAAGTCCCTCTGCCGACGTGAATTTTTTATAATTCGCAAAGATCTCTTCACGATACTCGGGTCGGATATAATGCAGCACGCCGCTGGAATACAGCACGTCAAACTCCGAGTCCAGACGGTAATCGGAAATATCCGCCTTGAATACGTTCACGTGAACCCCGATGTGATCGGCCAATCGCTTCGTTTTCTCAATCCCCGCATCCGAAATGTCGAATGCTGTGACATCATAGCCGTTACGGGCAAAAAACACGGCATCCTTCCCTTCACCGCACCCGATATCCAGCAGCTTTACCCTTCTTGTGGGCGGGATCATTTCAAGCACCTGATAACAGGCTGCGTTCGGCTCCGTGCCCCAATAGTACCCTGGTGTTTTATACTCCTCTTCATATATGCTGATCGGCTTGCCCGCCCCAGAATAACCAAACAACTTATCGATGCTGACATCAAGCAGCAGTGAGAGCTCGGGAAGCAGCGCAATATCGGGCATGGTCTGTCCCGTTTCCCATTTGGATACCGCCTGGAACGTAACGCCCAGCTTGTGGGCCAATCCCTCCTGCGTAAACCCCCGTTCTTTGCGGTAACGATGAATATTTTTGGCTAACATGTCTCTCATACGTATCACACTCCTATATAACCACATTGTAGGGGGCCTGCACGGGGCACACAATAACCCGATCTTTGAATCCCGGAAGAATTCAACCGCCAGTTGAAATCATCCAAATTCAGGAATTCAGTGCCCAGGCATGTTACAATAAACCTGTTTTAAAATCACTATAGATGATAATAAGGGAGAACGCTCGTGAACATTAGAAAGCTGAATACTCATGAAAAACCCCCTATGGACCTGCTGCTCCTTGCAGACCCGTCGATCAGGCTTGTAGAGGACTATGTAAAACGAGGTCATTGCTATGTGGCTGAAGAGGACTCGCATCCAATCGGGGTCTACGTTCTGCTGCCGACAAGGCCCGATACGATCGAGCTGGTTAACGTTGCCGTAAGCGAGAATCTGCACGGCCAGGGATATGGCAAACAGCTCGTGAATCATGCCATCGGGCAAGCACGAGAGCTGGGATATGCAACGATTGAAGTTGGCACAGGGAGTACCGGCGTGGCGCAGCTGGCGCTGTATCAGAAATGCGGATTTCGGATGACAGGCATCGATCGGGACTTTTTTGTCCGTCATTACGAAGAGGAAATCTATGAGAACGGCATGCTGCTGCGCGACATGGTGCGGTTGTCGTTAGATTTGTAAGGTTTCGGGGCTGGGCTATGCACCACTCCTTCATTCGGTGAATAGGCTATCGCATATTGATTATGGAGGAGAATCTATTGAGCATGAGTCAAAACCCGAGGCATCTTGCTTGGCATGAAACGCTGGAGATTCATGAATTAACCGCCTTTCAGGCTAACCACCTGATGGGGTTCAAAATGTCATTGCATGATATTAAAGATCCTCAGCTCCATGGACTATACACCGAGGCGATCCAAGGAGTAGAACAAAACTTACGAGAGCTTTTACCTTACTATTCGGAAGCCCCAACCGGAACCCGTAGTCTTTCCGGTGCCGATATGACGGCGTATTACGCTGGCCATCTCTTGGGCTTTGCCAAAACCTCTGTCCGCAGCTACGCTATTGCCATTACCGAAGCCGCAACGCCTAGCGTAAGAGAAACCCTGCAGAAGCAGTTGAACAAAGCCATTGAGCTGCACGGGAAGGTCTTCTATTTTATGTATGCGCGCGGTCTGTATCCATCTTACAATTTGAAGCAGCTGCTGGAGAATGACGTGAAAAATGCCAACAAGGCATTAAGTCTCTAACCTCAGCAAAAAAGCCCCGGGCTACACAAGACAGGTTTTTACGAGATGTTATTCTCGCCAATACCGTCAGCTGTATAGCTCAGAGGCTTTTTCTAATTTACATATCATCCCTCAAAAAGATAGGGATTATTTATTCAGCGTTTCGCTCCAGTCATGCACCATATGACCCTCGAGATATTTCTCACAGTCCATAGCGGCCATACAGCCTGTGCCTGCAGCCGTAATCGCTTGACGGTAACGCGTATCCTGAACGTCACCACAGGCGAATACGCCCGGGATGTTCGTCTCCGTCGTACCCGGTTTAACCAGGATGTAGCCGGTCGGATCGGTTGTAATCTGATTGCCAAGGAAGCCCGTGTTCGGCGTATGGCCGATCGCCACGAACACGCCTTCCGCTTCAATCAGTTCATCTTCTCCGGTCTCGTTGTTGCGGACCTTTAGCCCCTTAACACCGGTTTCGCTGGTAACCACCTCAACCGGCGTACGGTCCAGAGCCCACTGGATCTTCTCGTTCTCACGTGCGCGATCCTGCATGATCTTGGATGCACGCAGTTCGGTACGACGGTTCACTACCGTTACGCTGGAAGCAAAACGCGTCAAGAAGCTGGCTTCCTCCATCGCGGAGTCGCCGCCGCCGATGACAATGATCTTTTTCCCGCGGAAGAAGAATCCGTCGCATGTTGCGCATGTGCTTACGCCGCGGCCAACGTTCTCCTGCTCTCCCGGAATTCCAAGATACTTCGCGGAAGCTCCTGTCGAGATAATCACGGACTCAGCCAGAAGCTCGCCCATGCCCTCGACATTCACCTTGAACGGACGCTCGGAGAAATCAACGGACTCGACCCAGGCACTCTTGAACTCCGCACCGAAGCGCTCCGCTTGTTGACGCATATTATCCATCAGCTCAGGACCCATGATTCCTTGCGGAAATCCAGGGAAGTTCTCAACCTCCGTCGTTGTCGTAAGTTGACCGCCCGGCTGCATTCCTTCGATAACGAGCGGCTTCAAGTTCGCGCGTGCCAAGTAGATGGCTGCCGTCAATCCGGCAGGTCCTGTTCCGATTACGATTGATTTGTACATAGATACGGCCTCCTTTAAGGTGTCGATTTTTGTTGCGTGCTTCATTCTATTCTGGACTTATGGAATCTTCATGTACCAAGGTCTCCTAAGTATCCGAATATGGGTTCTTACTTAAATGTTTTCCGTAAATGGCCGAAAATTATCATCCGGCTGTGCTTTCGTTTCACATACGCTATCCATTTGACGTGCGTAACGGCTAACGGTTGATGGCGATATACCATAACGGACAGCCACCTGTTCATAGGTCAGGGTTCGTCCGCGCTTCTTGGCCGTCAGATATTCCAATGCCGCTGCCCAGCCCTCCACATTCCGAATGTTCGGAATATCAGGATACAGCCGGCTTAGGAAATCGGACCAGAGATTCTCCATCTCTTTTTTCCAAAAAGCGTCTACCCGCATGTCCATCGTCTGCTCTGCCTTCTCCAGCACCGCTTTCCAGGAAGGCAGCCAATCCGGCAGCACCTCGCGGGTCTTGCTGCTGGATACATCGCGATCGTCGCGGCGTTCCTTCAGCCGATTGCTTGCGGCCTCCATCTGCTGGAGTACCAGGCGGGCGGCATCCTTCAGCTCCGCATCCTCTCCCGGCTCCTGCAAGAACGACTGCAGCGCATGCTGCACCTCTTCATCGGCAATCAATTCCAGCGTCCGGATCACCTGCAGCTTGGTATGGGGATCGCCATGTCGGAGCGCCCAGAAGAACGAAGATCGAATCAGCGGATTCTGCTTCGCTTCCTCCGTCAATTTGTCGCCGTCATGCTCCCAGCGTTTGAACTGCTCTTCGAATGGAAGATGATAGTGATAACTTACCTTCATCTGGTCCGTACCGGTCTCTTTACGCTTTTGCAGCTGTGCCAGATAGAAATTCGGAATCACCGAGTCTCCGTCCAGCTTCAATGCTTGCCGCCAATATTTCTCGGCCTTATCATAATAACCGCTATTGCAAGCCGCAGCAGCCGTATAATGATACAGACTAGGATCTCCGCTAAACTCCTCTTCCTTCAACAAGCGGCGAAAATGACCGTAGGCAATTTCATGCTGCCCCAGTATTCCCATCGTTGTCGCCAGCTTAAATACATGCTCCTGATGAAAAGGAACCGTTACCGTTAGCATGTCCATCAATCGGTCGCGCTGTTCCTGATTTCCTTCATGCTGAAAGAAGATAGCCAGATTGCATAGACCGTGCAGATTGCCCGGCTCCTGATCCAACACCTCGCCAATCGTGCGCTTCGCGGTATCAAAGCGCCCCATATAATAATAAGCCAGAGCCAGATTGTTGCGCGCAGCCAGAAAATCCGGATTATCCTTGACGATTTCCTCCAACAGCTTGACCGCTTGTGCGAATTTCCCTTCCTCAAGCAGTGCCCGGGCATGCTCATGCTCGACCACGCCTTCACGACTCTTGATCCGGTTCAGCTTGGCAGGACGATTCAGCTCGTAATGAAGCAGCTCCATCATCTCCTCGGCCTCATCCAGAAACTGACCGCTGGGATCCTCCTCCAGATAGGTGACAAGCGCTTCTTCCGCTTTCTCGAACTGTTCCATATTGGCGTAGTTGTTCGCCATATAGAAATAGCACTCCGTCATCAACGGGTCAACCTGCTCCAGAACGTGAGCCAGCACATCGTTGGAAGCTTTATAATCTCCCGTCTCTGATAATATACCCGCCATATTGCAATGATTCACCGGATTATCCGGTTCATATTCAACAGCTTTGCGAAAATATTTCAGAGCCTTGTCATATTGGAAACGATCAAGCGAACGAACCGCGCGATCGAAGAAGAAATTGGCATTCATCTCGATAGATATAACATTGTGGGGGTCACTGGACCCATATGGATGACCATTCACGAAAAGCAAGGCACCTCCTTTAACTTGCTCCTCTATCCACAACAGTATAACACAAGTTTCAACGTCATTTGCAGAAAAAAGACACCAGTTTACACACCGGCGTCTTTGAATAAAGTGGCGATCGATCCGCCCTCGATAATAATGTGGGTTGCCTGGGCCAACATGGGCGCAACAGACAGCACCTTAAGCCGCATCTTGCAGTGATGATCCGGGAGCACGATGGAGTCTGTGACCACGATTTCCTCGATGTGAGCATGGTCCAGACGGCTTAGCGCTTCACCGGAGAAGAGCCCATGGGTCGCACAAACGATGGCATCGTTAGCTCCCCGTTCCTTAAGACCTTCGACCACTTGCACGATGGTGGTTCCGGTATCAATCAAGTCCTCGATAATAATCGGCGTACGCCCTGCCACGTCCCCAATCACATGGGTGATAACGGCTTCGTTATGGGCAGGACGCTGCTTGACCATCATGGCAAACGGCGATCCCAAGCGGCTTGCGAGCTTCTCGGCTGTCTTCGCCCGCCCGGCATCGGGGGATACGATGACCGGGTTCTCGATATTCTTGGACTTCAGATACTCCGTAATCAGATCCAGTGCAGTCAGATGATCCACCGGTATATTGAAGAAACCTTGAATGGCGGGCGCATGCAGATCAATCGTAATCACGCGGTTGGCCCCGGCTGTGGTCAGCACATCGGCTACCATTTTGGCCGATATCGGTTCACGCGGCGCTGACTTTCGTTCCTGTCTGGCATAACCGTAGTAAGGCACAATGATATTGATCGTTCTGGCGGAAGCACGCTTTGCGGCATCAATCATCACCAGCAGCTCTACGAACATTTCATTGATCGGGTGAGAAAAGGACTGCAGTAGAAAAACATCGCAATTGCGGATGCTCTCTTCAAAGTGTACATAAACTTCGCCACTCTGAAAGCGGGAAATCTTGATCTTTCCCAGTTCAACTCCCAACTGCTGGCTGATATTTGCGGCAAGCGTCGAATTGGAAGTTCCGGCGAACAATCGTAATGAACGATACATGAGGACCTCCTGACGAGAGTGGTTGATAATGTCGGCTGATGCAGCGATCTCGTTGAAAGCGCTATCGTCAAATCAGGCCGTTCCCGCCTCCTTCAACCTCTTCGAAGAAGGTCTCTAGGAGTAGAAAACAGCCGTCTGCAATAAACCTGTTTGCAATTAGAGCTTTTCTTTATTATACATCGTTTCCCTCAACATTCAAAAGCACCATCTCCCGCTTCCGGTTACGGAAGGTCGCGATCTCCCGAACGCCAAGCTCCCAGAGCAGTGTCCGGGCCTTGTCCAGATGCTCGCCCAGTTTCATCGGCTGATGGGCATCCGACCCTAAAGTCAACGGAATGCCAAGCTTCATCGCTTCCTCCAGCATGCGGCGGCTCGGAAACATTTCCTCACAGGCCTTCGATAAACCGGAGGCGTTCAGCTCCATGGCTCGCCCGCTTTGGGCCACGGCCGCAAGCGCGGCTTGCTCCAGAGCGATCACGTCCGGCTTCTGCTCAGGTCCTGGCCCATATCCGAACCGCTTAATCACATCCAGATGGCCCATGATATCATAAAAGCCGGTCGCGGCGGCCTTCTGCACCGCATCATAATATTGTTGATAGACCTCAAGCGGATCCTTGCCCTCCCAGCCTTGGGTCTGGCGGTAATCCGTAATATCCCATTCACCAAGAAAATGAACGGAGCCAATGACATAATCCCACGGATAGTCTTTCACGATCCGCTCGATCTGTTCTTCATATCCCTCGATATAATCGCCTTCGATACCAATCCGAATGTCAATCTGTCCTTTGTAACGCTCCTTCAGCTGCAGGCACTCTTCCACGTAACGCGGCAGCTCGTCCATCGGCATGGCCATCTCCGGATAATACGTCTCCGGGTTGACGTGAATCAAGGGCATATGATCCGACAAGCCCAATTGATCCAACCCGAGTTCAATGGCGCGCCGAACATACTCCTCCAGCTGCCCCTCGGCATGCCCGCACCGGGCATGGTGGGTATGGTAATCAATATGCATCGAGCAGGCCTCCTAATCGCGGCGCGGCCGTTCATGGCGGCGGCTCAGCTCATCCATGATCTCATCCAGCGGGAGCTTCCGCTCCTGAAGAAGCACCAGCAGATGGTAGATCAGATCGCTGATCTCAAGCTTCAGCTCGGCGTTGTCTTTATTTTTGGCGGCGATGATCGTTTCAGAGGCTTCTTCGCCCACCTTCTTAAGGATTTTGTCCACCCCTTTATCAAAGAGGTATGTCGTATAAGCCCCTTCAGGCCGCTCCACTTCACGCTGGGCAATGACCTCTTCCAACTCGGCAAGAACCGCAAACCGCCCGCTCTCAGCAGCTGCAGGATTACTCCCTGACCCGCTTTTCTGCCCCTGAACGGTAATCTCATTGTGGAAGCAGGTCGTTTGTCCGGTATGACAAGCCGGTCCCTTCGGATTCACCTGCAGTAAGAGGGTGTCTCCATCACAGTCGTACGTCATGGATACTACCGTCTGGACGTTCCCGGAAGTTGCCCCCTTATGCCACAGCTCCTCGCGCGAACGGCTCCAGAACCAAGTTTCGCCGCTTTCCAGCGTCAATCGAAGAGACTCCCGATTCATATAAGCCATCATCAGCACCTGCTTGCTCTGTGCATCCTGTACAATCGCCGGCACCAGGCCCGAGGCATCCCAACGGATGTGCTCGCTGACCTGCTCCAGGGATAAATCCTTCAACATATTTTCGCTCACCGTATATCCACTCCTTTTTGACTAAGATGCAACTTCAGATGAGGAATCGAGATCTCTTTATAGTGAAAAATCGTTGCGGCAAGACCCGCATCCGCCTTCCCCTTGGTGAACACGTCATAGAAGTGATCCTCTTTGCCGGCGCCGCCGGACGCGATGACCGGGATCTGCACCGTCGAAGATACGGCAGAGGTTAGCGACAGATCGAACCCATCCTTTGTACCGTCCGCATCCATGCTGGTCAACAAAATCTCGCCCGCACCCAGGCTCTCCGCCTGTTTTACCCAATCCAGCGCTTTGATGCCGGAAGGCGTACGTCCGCCGTGCGTGTACACTTCCCATTCTCCCCACGTTTCGTTGTACTTGGCGTCGATCGCCACGACGATGCATTGGGAGCCGAATTTGCGTGCTCCGGCGGAGATCAGCTCAGGCTGCTTGACCGCGGCCGTATTCATCCCGATTTTATCCGCGCCCGCCCGCAGAATCCGCTTCATGTCCTCGACGGACGAGATCCCTCCACCCACGGTAAAAGGAATGGCGATTTCCCCTGCCGTTCTCCGAACGACTTCTTCCATCGTTGCCCGACCTTCAACCGAAGCCGATATATCCAGAAAGACTAGCTCGTCTGCGCCTTCCCGGTCATAGAGCGCCGCCAATTCCACGGGATCGCCCGCATCGCGGAGATTCACAAAATTTACGCCCTTCACCACCCGGCCGTCCTTCACGTCCAGGCAAGGTATGATCCGTTTTGCCAGCATGTCTTTCCCCTCTTCCCCTATGAACTCTATCAATCCATCGCTTATTTGAACGGACCCAAGGTCCAGCCTCACTTGATTCGCGAAATGGCCTCGTTCAGGTCAATATTGCCAGTATACAGCGCCTTGCCTACGATTGCTCCGCCTACACCGTCACCGCTGTGCGCGCTGAGTGCCAGCAGATCGTCCAGCTTCGTCACGCCACCCGAAGCGATGACCGAGCGGCCGCTGGCTTTGGCAAGCGAGACAATCGCCTCTACGTTAGGCCCCTGCATCATCCCATCGCGGGAAATATCGGTAAAGATGAAGGTTTCCGCTCCTTTGGCTGCCAGCTCCTTAGCCAACACCTCGGCTTGAACCTCCGACGTTTCCAGCCAGCCCCTTGTTGCGACGTATCCGTTGCGCGCGTCGATCCCGATGGCCACCTTATCGCCGTATTTTCCCAGCACCTCTTCCGTAAAGACACGGTCTTCAATTGCCGCCGTACCGATGATAACCCGGCTGACGCCAAGCGAGAGCAGCCGCTCCACATCCGCCAGCGTACGCAAGCCTCCGCCTACCTGAACCGGAACCTGGACGCTGGATGCGATCTTCCCGATGATATCGTCATTCACTGGATGACCAGCCTTCGCTCCGTCCAAATCTACAAGATGAATAAAGGTGCCGCCCTGCTCTTCCCACGATTTGGCTACCTCGAGCGGATTGTCATTGTATACCGTTTCTTGATTATAATCACCTTGCACGAGCCTGACGCATTTGCCACCACGAATATCGATTGCCGGATATATGATAAAAGAGGACATCCCCATTCCCACTTTCCTTCTGGTCTATTTGATCGCCTTACATTACGTTAAAGCCTATGTTAAAGCTAAAAAATTCCGAAGCAGGCTCATCCCAAGCTCCCCGCTCTTCTCGGGATGGAACTGCATGCCGTACACCGAACCACGGCCCACGATGGCCGTCACTGGCTGACCGTAATCGGTAACCGCCAGCAAATCAGCCTGAACCTCAGGAAGAACATGATACGAGTGGACAAAATACACATGACCTTCCTCAAGCCCCGCAAACAGCGGATGCTCCCGCTTCTCGAACTGCAACGAATTCCAGCCCATATGCGGCACCTTGTAGTCACCACCCGCAAACCGTACAACCGATCCGGGCAAAATATCCAGTCCTTCATACTTGCCATGCTCCTCGCTTCGGCTGAACAGGAGCTGCATGCCGAGGCAAATCCCCAGCAGCGGCTTCCCCGATTCCGCAGCTTCCTTCATGACCGAGTCCAGCGAGGTTTCGCGCAACTGCTCCATGGCATCTCCGAACGCGCCGACCCCGGGCAGAATGATGCCATCCGCCGCCAGAATCTCCTCACGCTCCCCCGTCAGAAGTGGCTTATATCCAAGCCGCTCCACTGCTTTACTGACGCTGTGCAGATTGCCCATGCCGTAATCCACGATTGCAATGGCCATCGATTAGAGCACTCCCTTCGTGGATGGCACGCCGGTCACTCGCGGATCCACGGTAGTCGCCTCATCCAATGCACGGCCGAGCGCCTTAAACACCGCTTCAATCATATGGTGGGTATTGTGTCCGTAATGAACGATGACATGCAGCGTGATCCGGGCTTCCAGCGCCAACTTCCACAGAAATTCATGGACAAGCTCGGTATGAAAAGAGCCTACCTGCTGCGAAGGATACTCGGCCCGATACTCAAAATGCGGGCGGTTGCTGATATCCACAATGACTTGAGCAAGCGCCTCGTCCATCGGTACAAACACGCTGGCATACCGCTTGATCCCTTTTTTATCGCCCAGCGCTTCCCGGAACGTCTGCCCCAGGCAAATCCCGATATCCTCCACCGTGTGGTGGTCATCGATCTCGATATCGCCTTTCGCCTTGACGCGAAGATCGAACTGGCCATGCTTCGTAAACAAGTCAAGCATATGATTCAGAAACGGCACATCGGTCTCCAATTCCGAAATCCCGGTTCCATCGACATTGAAATCCAGGGCAATGTCGGTCTCATTGGTTTTACGGCTCACGCCGGCTGATCTTGCTGCTGCATCCAAACTGCTCACGTTGATTGCCTCCTCTTAAACGTATCTAGTATGCACGAATCATTCAAGTTCCTCTTTGATGCTTAACGCTCCTGTTCAAGCCGAATCTCGATCGCCCGGGCATGGCCTTCAAGCCCTTCGCGCCGGGCCAGCTCCATAATCTGCTCGCCGTCGCGCAGCAAGGCTTCCTTGCTGTAGTAGATCAAACTCGATTTCTTAATGAAATCGTCCAGATCAACCGGCGATGCGAACCGTGCCGTCCCATTCGTCGGGATGATATGATTCGGTCCTGCAAAATAATCGCCTACCGGCTCCGAGCTGTATGGCCCCAGGAAGATTGCACCCGCGTTCTCGATCTGGCCCACAATCGCCATCGGCTCCTCCGTCACGATTTCCAGATGTTCCGGCGCCAAACGGTTAATAACCTCGATCCCTTCTCTAAGGGATTCCGTTATGATCACCGCACCGTAAGTGTCAACGGAAGCTCGGGCGATGTCGCGCCGCGGCAGCAGCTCAAGCTGCCGCTCCACTTCAGTGGCAACAGCCTCGCCCAGCTTGCGCGAAGGCGTCACGAGAATGGCGGATGCCATTTCGTCATGCTCTGCTTGGGAGAGCAAATCCGCCGCAATATACGAAGCATCTGCGCTGTCATCGGCCAATACCGCAATCTCGCTCGGACCAGCCAGGCTGTCAATATTGACCGCCCCGTACACTTCTCGCTTAGCCAGCGCAACGTAAATATTGCCGGGACCGCAGATTTTATCAACGGGGGAAATGGTCTCCGTGCCGTAGGCCAAGGCTGCAATCGCTTGAGCTCCTCCTACGCGGTAGATCTCCGTAACACCCGCTTCGGCCGCAGCGACCAGGATATAGGGATTAATCCCATCCTTCCCGCCGGTAGCCGGAGGGGTGACCATGACAATCTCGGGCACGCCTGCCACTTGCGCCGGGATCACGTTCATCAGTACGGACGAAGGATAGGCTGCTTTTCCACCGGGTACATATACACCCACGCGCTTCAACGGACGAATGATTTGTCCTAAGATGCTGCCATCCGGCTGTAGATCCATCCAGGAATTTCGCTTCTGCTTCACATGGAAAGTCCGAATATTATCCGCCGCGGCCTGAATCGCCCTCACGAACGAGGGCTCCACATGATCATAAGCCGCTTTGAGCTCTTCTTCCGTAACTCGAAGCTGATCTGCGGTCAGACGGACACGGTCCAATTGCTCGGTATGCCGCAGCAATGCAGCATCTCCTTCAGACCGAATATCCCGCACGATCGCCTTCACGACTTCATTCTGCTCTGGTGTGCCGTAATCATTTTCCCGTTTTAGCTGAAAGTCCCGTGCTGATACAACCTTCACCTTAATCTCCCCCAATCCCGCTGCTTGCATCACATCTTGTTTCGATACACGCTTAGCGTTTCTTACGAATCGTCAATCTATTTGTCCGATCTATCCATGCACATCTTTGTTTATACCTTCATTTCTTATCGCTGTATATCGGCTCCCTCAGACATAATGACCGTTTGCAGCCGATCGCACAATGCCTGAATTTCATCATTCTTCATCCGATAGCTGACACGATTGGCAATCAGGCGACTTGTAATTTCAAAAATGCTGGTCATCTCTATAAGTCCGTTCTCCTTGAGCGTTTGGCCCGTTTCCACCATATCCACGATCCGGTCCGCCAAACCGATTAGCGGTGCAAGCTCGATCGAACCGTTCAGCTTAACCACTTCAACCTGCTGGCCTTGTTCACGGAAATATTGTGATGCCACGTTCGGATATTTGGTGGCAACCCGCTGACGTATGCCCGGCTTCCAGTCCGGCAAGCCGATAACCGACATCCTGCACCGCGCAATGCCGAGATCCAGCAGCTCATATACGTCTTTGTTCTCTTCCATCAGCACATCCTTGCCAACGATTCCGATATCCGCGACACCGTATTCCACATAAGTCGGCACATCCACCGGCTTCGCCAGAATAAATTCCATTCCTGCCTCCGGCAAGGGAATGACCAGCTTGCGCGTCTCATCCACATCGAGGGGAATCGGAAGTCCGGCTGAACGGAACAGCGCGGATGCTTTTTTATAAATACGCCCTTTGGGCATCGCTACTTTCAACGTTTCCGCCACGTTCACATCCTCCTGACCTTAACCTATATAAAATAGAGTGATATATCAGCGTTCTATTGAAGGGTAATGATCTCCCGATAGCCTCGATTAAGCAGACTGCCGGATACTACGGGTACCCCCGCATCGCTGACACTCGCGGAGTCCGGCATGATCGAGGTGATGACGGTATGGCCCTGTGCCCGCAATTCTGATGCTTTTGCCAATCCCTCTTTGCGATAGGAGGCCGTGTACCGGATCAGAATCGGCAGTTCCTCCGCAATCTCTTCCCCTTGCACCCCATCCAGAATGCGATTAGTCTTGAGTGCAAAGCCGGTTGCCGGAACCGCACGGCCAAACTGCTGCAGAAGCTTGTCGTAACGACCACCGCTTGCGACGGGCGAGCCCAGTTCGGCAGCATATCCCTCGAACGTCATTCCCGTGTAATAGGAGAAGTCCCCGAGCATCGTCAGATCAAACAGAACATGCCTGGAGACATCGTAAGCCTCCAGCACCTCCCATACTCTGCACAGGTGCTCAATAGAAGCTCTTGCGAGATCGTTGCTGCTAATCTCAAGTGCTTGCCCGGCAATCTCCCTGCCCCCGCGCAGCTTCAGGATTCCCTCCAGCTGGTTCTGCTGTGACTCCATAAGGCGCAGACTGGCAATGGTATTTCGGTATCCGACATAGTCGCGGTTCAGCAGATCCTGCTTCAGGCTCTCTTGATCCTCCGTACGCTCAGGCAGCACCTCCTGGAGAAGGCCATTAAGATAACCCATATGTCCCATCGCGATTTTGAATTTCTCCACGCCTGCCGCCTTCAGGGATTCGATGGCCAGCGCAATCACCTCGGCATCCGCCTCCGGCGTATCATCGCCTACAAGCTCGACGCCGGTCTGGAAGAACTCAGCCTCCCGGCCTGCTTCCTCTTCGATTGCGCGAAACACATTTGCATGGTAAGACAAACGCACCGGCAGCGGCTCATCCTTCAGCAGCGACGACATAACCCGTGCTATGGGAGCGGTCAGATCGGACCGCAGCACCATCGTCGTCCCGCGTTTATTCAATAATTTAAACAGTTTTTGGTCCGACGTAGAGCTTGCCACGCCTACCGTATCGTAATATTCCATCGTTGGTGTCATAATCTGCCGGTAACCCCAGCGGTCCATGCATGCAAGCACTTCGCGTTCAATCCGACGCAGCTTGGTGACCGCATGAGGGAGATAATCACGAACACCTGCCGGTTTCTCGAAGCCTTTCGGTTTAGACATGAAGCTCCACCTCAAATTCAGTAAAGTCTTTAATATGGTAAAGTGGTACCTTGCTAATAAATTAAAGGATATTGGCTATATTACCATGAACCCAGCCTGATCGTCAATGCATCAGGGATGCGTTCTGCTTATGTATCGTTCTCAGTTGTCATCCAGCCTAGCCGCCAAAGAATCCGCTTCACTTCTGGGTATAATTGTAACACAAGAACATGCTGGAGTGGCTTGCTTGTCTATGGATGAACTCTGCTATGTGCATGCGGCATAATAAAAAAAGCCGCCCGGCTGCCGGACGGCTTTGCTTCATGATGATAGAAAAGAAAAAAGTATGCCTGCTTTGGTTATAGATCAACTGATTTCTTGCTGTCGCCTGCAACGGTGTCTTTTCTCTGCGATGGTGCTTTCGGTGCTTTGGATGATGGCTTCAATGATCGTGGAACGCTGCCAAGCAGCATCCAGGAGCCTGGAATCCACCGGAACACCGTTTGTACCACCAGTGCGCTGACAATGAGCGCAGTTACCATGCCGCCATATATCCAGATGAGATAGTCATCGGTTACCGGATTCAGCTTGAGATCGTACTCCCGATACAGGAACAGCCAAAGAGGATGCACCAGATAGATCGCGAAGGACAGCTCGCCAATACGTGTCAGAACCCTTACGATGAGTTTCCAACCGCTGTTGTACAGCCAGCTGGCCAGCTGCATCAGCACAATCGCGGAGAAAACCGTGTGCAGATTCCACAACAGCTCGTACAACAGGGAATCGTATTTGGCACCGTGCAATCTCTGATTGTACCAAATCTGCACATGCGTTAGCGCCATCGCGAGCCAGCCGGCCCATAACACGATCGTACCTGCTCTTTGACCTGAAGTTTGCTTTTTCCAGGATGATGTTAGCCAGCCCTTGAACTTGTCATAATTCATCGCCAGATAAGCACCCAGCATATAGTAGGCTAAATACGAGATGGCCAAGCTTCCTTTAAACGTGTAGTGCAGCTCGTATTTATTCCAAATGATAAAGCCCCATTGCAGCAGGAACCCGATGGGAACCGCCCACCGTACAAGAAACCGTGACGATTTGAACAGCTTAAGGAAAATCGGGAACAGGATATAGAACTGCAAACTGATAAATACAAAATATAAGTGCGTGTAGTTCTGTCCCCGAATTAAACGTTCAAAGAAAATCGGCATCTGTGCCCATAGATCAAATGAGCTGTTGAGCAGCCCGTTCTGATACATCCGCACAAAGAAATAGATAATCGAGAACAACACATAAGGCAGCAAAATATACAAGAGCCGCCGTTTGTAGAAGTTTTTGATCAGATCCTTGGTCAGTGGCCGGTCTGCATAGTTATAGAACAGCACAAAACTGCTTAGGAATATAAACGAGGGTGTACCGTATTTAAAGAAAATATTCAAAAAATTAATAATATAATAGAATCGCGAATCAATCGCATCAACCGTTGCAAATGAAGTCGCATGAACGTGAAGCACGCCCAGGATGGCCAGCGCACGATAAATATCGAGCTGCGGGAGCCTTTCCTTTTTGTTCAGCGTTGCACTCATGTCAGGCGTCGCCTCCTTGATTTCAAGTATTTTCATAGAGCCAGTGTTTAAGGATAGGCGGGCAAAAAAGTCCCTCAAGGCTATCATACCCAGGGGACTATAGAATCGCTTTGTGTCATGTTATCCTCTACTCATTCTACAATAATTCAGGCAGATTGAGAACCTAACTTGTCACATTACCTCAAATTGACTCACTTTCCGTCGATGTCCTTTTCAGCTCTCGCAATGGATTGCCGCCTACAAAAACACCCGGTGCCACATCTTTATGTACGACAGACCCTGCAGCAACAACCGCTCCATCTCCGATCGTTACGCCAGGCAAAATCGTGGTGTTCGCACCGATGAGCACGTTCTCCCCGATCCGCACTTCACCCAAACGATATTCCTTTATTAAATACTCATGAGCAAGAATCGTTGTATTGTAGCCGATGACCGAATTCTCGCCGATGGATATTTTCTCCGGAAAAAACACATCCACCATGACCATCAATCCAAACGCGGTATGCTTCCCCACCTTCATCCCGAGCATATGGCGGTATATCCAGTTCTTCAAGGGCAGGATAGGACAATAGCGGGCCAACTGGATAAAGATGAAGTTCTTGACGCCCTTGAACGGGCTCACGGTGCGGTAGATTTGCCATAACGCGTTGGGCCCTTCTACAGGATAACGGGTAATCTTTCTGGCCATGCTGCCAAAACTCCTATTCCTCTTGAAGTCCTACGATTTCATACAGGTCTTTCATATCCCTTAAAACATAATCCGGACCATACTCCATCAGCTTCTGCTCACCCTTCAGGGACCAAGCTACAGCGGCGGCCTTCACGCCCGCCGCCTTGGCAGATTGAATGTCAACCGGGCTGTCCCCGATCATCAATGTCGTAGCCGGATTGGCGCCCAGCCGCTCAATCGCCGTCAGAACGGGCTCAGGATGCGGCTTCGGATGCTCGACGTCGTTCACCGTAACAATCGCCGACATGAAACGCTCCAGATCGTACTTTTCCAAAGTCATCATCGTGGAAGGACGGATCTTCGTGGTTACAATTCCCAGCGAAAGCCCGTGACGATGAAGACGCTCCACGACTTCATTTACATGGGGGAACGGTCTCACCATCTCATCATGATGAAGCGTGTTGAAGGAGCGGTAGGCTTTGACAAGCGGACTAACATCCTCGACGCCTCCCGAGAACGCCTGCAGCTGCTGTTCCAGCGTGGTTCCCATATGTGGAATGATCTGCTCCCTGGTTAACGGCCCCGGGGCCTGAGCCTCGAAGACATGCAGAAACGACGAGATAATCAATTCATTCGTATCGATAATGGTTCCGTCCAAATCAAACAGTACGGTTTCGATCATGCTGCAACTACTCCTTTTTGTCCTCCGTATCCGGTTTTATTGCCGGAGTATCTTCTACTCGGGACGGTTTGACTTCCGTCTCCTGGGTTAGAGAGCTTTTATCAGCCGTCTCTTCTGGATCTGCTGCCGGTTTGTCCTGCTTAGCAGGTGCCTGCGCGGATGGCTTCACGGCTTTATTGGTCTGAAGGTCCGCTTCAGGCGTAGGGCCTGCTCCGGTCTTCGTCGACACGATCGGGTCCAAATACCGCACATTGGCGCGACCTGTCACGCGGCGTACAATGATCAGTACGATGCCTCCAATGACAATCAATACGGACAGCAGCTGGGAGATCCTAATATTGCCGTAAGCCGGATCCAGATGGCCCAGTTCAAAGCCCATCCAAGTCATCGGTGCCCATAACGTATTGTTAATGAAGTCGGCAAGTCCGGTGGCTCCTTGGAACGCCAAACTGTCCGTGCGCACCGCTTCAATGAAGAATCGGCCGATGGAATACCAGATGAAATATCCGATGAAAAGTTCGCCTGCGCGCAGGAATTTCTGTCTGCGGAGGATAAGCAGTATGACAATACCCACCAAGTTCCATAAGGATTCATATAAGAAGGTAGGATGATGGAATACGCCTTGTACATTCATTTGATTGACGATGAAATCAGGCAGGTGCAGTTGTCCGCGTAAAAAGGACTCGCTTACAGGACCGCCATAAGCCTCCTGGTTAACGAAGTTCCCCCAGCGTCCAATGATCTGGCCGGCCAACAGGGACGGAGCACAGATGTCAGCAATCCGCCAGAACGAATAGCCTTTGCGGCGAACATAGATCAACGCACAGATAATGGCACCAATAAGGGCACCGAATATGGCAATCCCGCCGTTCCATATTTTGAACACATCCAGGAAGTTGTCTTTATAGTCTTCCCATTTAAAAGCTACATAATAAATACGCGCACCAATGATAGCGGAAGGAACGCCAAGCAGGAGCAAATCCATGAAAAATTCTTGCGGAATGCCAAAACGCTTCCCCTCGCGTATGGCCAGTAACAGGCCCGCCAAAGCACCCAAACCCAGAATCAAGCCATACCAATGAACACGCAGCGATCCGATGGAGAACGCCACCGGATCGATGAGCAATGTTTGCATCTTTTATAACCTCCCTAGTCCTAGTCCAAATCGTCCATATCTTCAGCGATCGTAGCTGTCAGTTTGTTCGTAAACTGCAGTGCAGCATTCAGTCCCATTTGTTTCAATCTGTAGTTCATAGCTGCCACTTCAATAATAACCGCAAGGTTACGTCCTGGACGAACCGGAATGGTGACCAGAGGGATGTCTGTCTCGATAATTCGTGTTGTCTCTTCATCTAACCCCAGACGATCATACTGTTTATCCTGCTGCCAGGCTTCCAATCGAACAACAAGCGTAATCCGTTTATTATTCCGAACGGCTCCTGCACCGAATAACGTCATCACATTAATAATACCGACTCCGCGAATCTCCAAAAGATGGCGAATGAGCTCCGGCGCAGTTCCGTGAAGCTGAAAATCCGATGTCTGACGTATCTCCACCGCATCGTCCGCAATTAGACGGTGTCCGCGCTTGACGAGCTCCAGTGCCGTCTCGCTTTTCCCGATACCGCTTGAGCCTGTTATCAGCATCCCTACGCCATAAACATCACACAATACCCCGTGGATGGTTGTAGTTGGTGCAAGTTTACGCTCCAGGAAGCTTGTGAATCGGCTTGTCAGAATGGTTGTCGCCATGCTGCTGCGCAGTACAGGCAAACCTCTCTCATTCCCGAGTTCCACCAGTTCTTCCGGCACTTCCAAGGAACGTGTAACCACGATGCAAGGTGTTTCTTCCGTGCACAGGCTGCGCATCCGCTCTTTCCGCTCTTCTGGCTTCAGCATTCCGAAGAAAGCCAACTCCGTGCGCCCCATTAGCTGAACCCGTTCCCGCGGATGGTATTCAAAATAACCGGCCATTTCCAATCCCGGGCGATTCAGATCGTCCGTTGTAATCTGACGTTTCAAGCCTTCCTCACCTGCGATGACCTCCAGCTGAAACTGCTGGACCAGCTCGGATACCTTCACTTTCTTGGCCATGGTCTTACCCCTCTTCTTCCATTGTATGTTGACATCACAACGCAACCGTCACCACGGCTCGTCTTATGATGATATATTTCATGATTCGGTTATGTCCTTCTACAAAACAATGCTTCACATGCCGTACAGCCGTTTGTTACTTAGCATAAAATACGCTTCAACATCCCATGTGATCCATACTTATGTATCCCTTGCTTTGTGCTTATCTTATCGAAAAAAGCCAATGAATGCAATTCTCTTCGACTATTCGCTAGGGACATTCGGCTCATATCGGGGTGAACCGACGCTACAATTACGTACTATAACTTGAATAATATAAATGTAATGTTTTATTACGAAAGGCATTATTAACTCTATTCTTTTTCCGCCTCCGGGTTTACTGTTTTATATAATCTGCTATTCCATTGAATATATCTACTACCTTCCGCGTAAAGCGCCTTACACCTTCTTTAGGGGTGAATACGAATACTACCTTGATTTATGTCTTTTCCTCCTAAAAAAACCGCCCCTTGAGGGGGCGGTTTCCAAGAGATCCCGATTGCTGAAGATTAGTCTTCGAGCAATACGTTCAATTCAGACTCTTTATCAAAGATATGAACTTTGTTCATGTCGAGTGCCAATTTCACATTGTCGCCTTCACGAGTAGTCGAACGTCCGTCTACACGGCCGATAACCGTATCGGTGCCCAAACCGCTCAGGTACAAGAGCATTTCGTGACCAAGGTTCTCGGTTACGTCAACTTTTGCAGTGAAGATTGTGTTCGGAGAAGCTTCCAAGAAGACTGGCTCTTCATGAATATCTTCCGGACGAACACCCATGATTACTTCTTTGCCAATCATGGATTTATTTTTGAGCAATTGTGCTTTACCGCCTGGTACTTGAACGTTCAAGCCCTGGGAAGTGAAGTATACGCCACCGTTTTGCTCGGACAATTTGCCGTTGATGAAGTTCATGGTTGGGGAACCGATGAAACCAGCAACGAACAGGTTGTTCGGATTGTTGTACAGTTGCTCTGGGGAATCCGCTTGTTGAATAATGCCGTCCTGCATAACAACGATACGGTCACCCATCGTCATAGCTTCTGTTTGGTCATGCGTTACATAGATACAAGTGGTTTCAAGACGCTTAACCAGCTTTGTAATTTCGGCACGCATCTGACCGCGGAGTTTCGCATCCAAGTTGGAAAGCGGCTCATCCATCAAGAAGACTTGTGGATCACGGACAATCGCACGACCCAAGGCAACACGCTGACGCTGACCACCGGACAGAGCCTTTGGTTTGCGCTCAAGCAAATGCTCGATATCCAGGATTCTCGCTGCTTCACGTACACGTTTATCGATTTCGTCTTTCTTCACTTTACGGAGTTTCAAACCGAATGCCATGTTCTGATATACGTTCATATGTGGATACAAGGCGTAGGATTGGAATACCATCGCGATGTCGCGATCTTTAGGTGCTACATCGTTAACAACGCGGTCGCCAATGTAAAGTTTACCCTCAGAAATTTCCTCAAGACCTGCGATCATACGCAGTGTTGTGGACTTACCGCAACCGGAAGGACCTACCAATACCAAGAATTCTTTATCTTTAATATCCAGATTAACGTCAATTACAGTTGCTTTATCCGCACCTGCATACTTTTTGTAAATATGCTCTAAGCGTACACCAGCCATGTGCATTTGCCCCCTCATATGAATGTTATGAAATCGAATACAATTAATTTATAATCTTATATTACCCCATAGGCACCTGACTTGCTATACACAATCTGCACAAAAAACCTATTTCCTTTTCGTCACTTTATACAATAGAAGCGTTATTTTCACTAAAACCGCATCACTGAAGCTGCGAACATCAAGCCCCGTCTCCTGTTTGATCTTATCCAAGCGGTACAGCAGCGTGTTACGGTGGATATACAGGTGCTTGGCCGTCTCACTCACGTTACAATCCAATTCGAAAAAAGACTCCAGCGTTGACAAGGTCTCACTATCCTCGAATAAATCGGTATGTCCGGCAGCGTACTCTCGCAGGAATTGATTGCGCTGGTACTCGGGAATGCTATAGACCAGACGCTCCAGATGAAGTCCAGTCGACAGATGGATGTGTTCCTTCACCTGGAATGTACGGCCGATGGTCATGGTCTCTCTTAACATGCTAACGGTCTGTGGCAGAGCATGGAGAGCATTAACTGCCGGTATCGCGGAGATATGGAAATCCCCCACCCATTCCGTTGAGATAAGCTCGTAGAGCCCCATACAGAATAAGGAGAGTAAATCCTGATCGCCTTCTGCCGGAGTATCCTCTTTATCATCGGTCGTTATACCGTCCAGCAATTCTTGGTCGGCTAGAATAATCCATTCTTTATCAAGCAGTGGCACCAAAATGATGTCCCCGTCAAAATAGCTTCGCAACAACCGATGCAGCGCCTTATAACTTGGAGTGGGAGCATGCTCACTCTCATGAATAAGAAGAAAGGGAACCATGTCCTCCGTCAAGCTTGTCCGAATCAACAGTTCCTCTGGTAACTCCGCTAGCAGTTCACCGGCCTGCAGGCGTTCCTTTAACCAACCACCCAACTGTTGGGCGCGCCGTTCTTCTTCTACCTTACCGGCATTCTTTGACGTTAACCCTGGCGTCGTATCCTGAAGGCTGGACAATAGCAGAGTTATAAGCCCAATCTCCGACTCCGTCAAAGTACCTTGATCCGCTACGATTACCCGGCGAGGATCCTGTTGATTCACCGGAATCCAAATCTCACCGAGATCCTTGTGTACATAGATGCCTTGAACCCTTCGTGATTTCTGTGAGGTTCCATTACGGTTACTCGATCCCTGGGCTCCTTCCTCATGAACAATCCGATCACCGAATTGCGGTGAGGTCGCCATTGATTGTGTTAACCATGCTGCTTCCTGATCATTCAATGTTTTTAAACCGAGTGAGGTACCCAAGGTCTGCTCTAGTTTCTGAACGATGTGCTCCATCTCCACCATTGATGACTCCACCACTTTATCGTTTTTTCTTATTTTAGCATAACACCCTGTACAAACGACAATGCCTTCTCTCTATATCCACCTACATTGGGGAAAAACAGCTTAAAAACAACACAAAAAGAGCCGTCAACGTTGTTGACGACTCTTCGGATGAGCCATGAAGGACTCGAACCTTCGACACCCTGATTAAAAGTCAGGTGCTCTACCAACTGAGCTAATGGCTCTTATTACTGGTGGAGGATGATGGATTCGAACCACCGAACTCGGACGAGAACAGATTTACAGTCTGCTGCGTTTGGCCACTTCGCTAATCCTCCAGGATATAAAGGTGGCTCGGGACGGAATCGAACCGCCGACACGAGGATTTTCAGTCCTCTGCTCTACCGACTGAGCTACCGAGCCTTACATAAAAATAAAGCACGGATTCCCACTTTAATCTGTGGAAAACCGACCATTTTTATTCCTTAAAATTAATAATGGCGGAACTGACGGGATTCGAACCCGCGATCTCCTGCGTGACAGGCAGGCATGTTAGGCCTCTACACCACAGTTCCACATTATTAAAAATGGTGCCGGCGAGAGGACTTGAACCCCCAACCTACTGATTACAAGTCAGTTGCTCTACCAATTGAGCTACACCGGCATGGTAAGGTGATAAAAATAGTACATGGTGGAGGCTGAGGGGATCGAACCCCCGACCCTCTGCTTGTAAGGCAGATGCTCTCCCAGCTGAGCTAAGCCTCCAGGTATGTATGGTAGCGGCGGAGGGGATCGAACCCCCGACCTCACGGGTATGAACCGTACGCTCTAGCCAGCTGAGCTACACCGCCATATAAACCTATTTGCGTTCAAGTTATTCAAATGGCGGAGAGAGAGGGATTCGAACCCTCGCACCGCTTACGCAGTCTAACCCCTTAGCAGAGGGTCCCCTTATAGCCACTTGGGTATCTCTCCATCATAACTTGTATGCAGTTACAGAGATTGATTCCCTGAAAACTAGATACGAAACGAAATTTGCAGCACATTGAAATATGTTGGATAAGCCCTCGACCGATTAGTATTGGTCAGCTCCATGCATTGCTGCACTTCCACCTCCAACCTATCTACCTCGTCGTCTTCAAGGGGTCTTA